>NZ_LOYN01000042.1:0-37779 GCF_001526325.1 Burkholderia sp. MSMB1826 | reverse complement strand
CTGCGTTTTCAGCAGCAGAGAAGCGAGATTATGAACCGTGTTTCGCAGCTCGTCAACAACTTTCTGCACTACATCGTTGCGACTGCGGGGCCATCTTTCTGCGCCGTCGGGCTCGCTACTTCCGAACCTCAACAGCACCGCTTCCCTTCCTTCCGCGCCGCGTTTCCGTTGGCGCGAAAGAGGCGTGATTCTATGCATCCGCCCCCGTCCGCGCAAGCCCTTTGTGAAGAAAGATTGAAAAAGCCTCCGTGCGCTACCGCGCACGGAGGCTTTGGGTTCGACGAGCCGTAAATCGCAACGCGTGCCACCCTCCAAAGATATGACGAACACGTCTTCCCCCTGTATACAGGCGGACGGGGACCGCGCAAGGAAACTGGCGCGGTCGAGTATCATGCCGCGACCGAACCACGCACTCATATCGATGATGGACAGCACGACTCAACCCGGCGACGCCGACCTTCGCGACGAATATGCCGCCCTGCGCGAACGCGCGATGCGACTGGAAGAACAGGTCCCGCCGCTTCTGCAACGCATCTCGGACATGCTGCCGCGCATCAGCGGCGAATCCGAACTGGCGGACGCGCATCGCGAGCGGCTCGTCGGCGCGCGCAATGCGGCGCTGGTCTCGATCGAAAATTATCAGCAGGCGATTCCATTCCTGCAGACGGCCGACTCGATCATCGAGGAGCTAGACAAGGCGCCCGAGCGCGATGAAGACATCGAGTGGCGGGAATCGCTGCTGCAACGCCTGGACGAGCTGATCGACGTCGCGGTCGTGATGATCGACGATGCGGACAGCTACTTCGAGCATGCACAGGCCTGCGACCTGTCCAGCGTGCCGAAATCCATCCTCGAGGATTGAACAGGCTCACCGGAATCGCGCGGTGCACCGGCCCCGTCGTGCCCGCCAACAACCGCTAGCTGACAATCTGCGTCCCCGCGCCGGCCGCATCCTCCCCACCCCGAAGCGGCCCTGCAACCGCCACCGCGCGCAGAGCCGGACGTCGCCCTACGGCGAATCCAGCGCAATCGTCTCGCTCATCATCGGCACGCGGATGTATCCGCCCGCCGCATCGCCATACGCATGCGCGTTCCCGTCGATCACGTACTGCGCCGTCAACGCGCACAGGGTCGCGTCTCGCGCATCGACGGAGCGCAGCATCGATACGTCGATGCCCAGCCGCTCCAGCAATTGCCGACGCTGATTGCGCTTCTGCTTCGCCGACGCCACGGCCTTGCCCAGCATCGCGCAGGTAATCGCATACGGATAGGTTTCGAAGCTCACGCGCCCGCCCGCGTAACGCGCGTCGGTCAGCAACGGATAAGCGTCCGCGAGCGCCCGGTAGACGCGCTCTCCCATGAACATCCAGTCGAAGAAGCCCGACGTGCTCGCGATGGCCTGCTCCCGCGACGGCGTCGGGAAACACGAGATCCGTTCACGCGCGAGCGCCTGTTCGGCCGCGCGGCGACCGCTCCCCGCCCACCACAGGCTCGGGGCGTCGACGCCAATGGCCACGACGTCATGGGCGAGACATAGTGAAGGCAGCGACTCGGGCGCGATCCGCGCTTCCCGGCAGACGATCGTCGAGCCACGCAGGATCACGAGATCGCACAGTTTCCTGTCGCCGCCGACATCGACACCCGCCACGGCAACCGGTTCTCGCGCGGCGGATCGGGCCGATCGCATGTGCGTGCCTCAGTCAGCCGGCCGTGCGGCGTACGCGGTGTCGAAGATCGCCTCGAGACCGGGATGGACGCCGCGCATCGGGTCGACGACCGACTTCGCCCAGTCGAAATACGCCTGCTTGCGTTCGAGCGGCCAGTCCGCAGGCGGATGCCGGGCGATGTCGCGCAGGTTGCAGATCTTGTCGGCCAGCTTCACGAGCTTCGCGCGCCGGCTGATGGTGGCCGCGTGCTCGACTTGCAGACGCTTGCGCTCGTCTTTCGGCAGCGACTTGTCGTCGGTGACTTCCATCACGATGTCCGCCACGTCCTTGCCGAACAGCCGCAGCAACTCCTGCTCGGTCGTCTCCGTATCCTCGATCGTGTCGTGCAACACGGCCGCGACGATCACGCGTTCGTCCTCGACGCCGGCCTCGTTGGCCAGCACGTCGGCGAGCGCGATCGGATGATTGATGTACGGCGACGCCTCTTCGTCCTTGCGCCGTTGATTGCGATGCTTGTCCGCCGCGAACGCAATCGCGGCTACCAGCTTCTTCATATTCCCCCCTCGTGTGGCCAGACCCGCGACCGCCGAACCGGCCGCGTGCGTTTCGGAACCGCTCATACTACCTGTACGCGATGACCGTTCCCGTGCGCCGGCACCCCGGCGTACCCCGTCGCGTCACGCGCCGCATCACGCGCCGGCCGGCGCGCGCTGCAACTCGACCACGTTGACCCGCGCGCCGAAGACGTCCTTCACGAGCGGCAGCAGGTGGTCGTGGTGCGTCAGAAACAGCACCTGGGTGCGCGTCGACAGATCGCGCAGCGCATCGAGCCCCGCCTTCGCGCGCGCGTCGTCGAAATTGATGAACAGGTCGTCGGCGACGAACGGCAGCGCCGTGCGGCTGCCGAGTTGCAACTCCAGCGCCGCGATCCGCAGCGCGAGGAACAACTGATCGCGCGTCCCTTCGCTCAGCCCGGCGACCTCGACCGACGTTCCCCTGGTGCGCCGTGCATACAGCGCGGGCGGCGTCCGTTCGGTATCGACGGTCAGCTTCGCGAATTCGCCCAGCGTGAGTCCGGCGAAAATCTCGCCCGCGCGCCGCAGCATCGGCCCCTGCTTCTGGTCGCGGTAGCGATCCGTCGCCCACTTCAGCAAGCGGCTGGCCGTGGCTGCCTCCAGATACTGTTCGGCCGCGTCGCCCATCGCCGCCAGCGCCTCTTGCCGTTTCGACTCGGCAAGGGCCGCGTTCGCCTGGCCGTCGATCGCGCCGAACGCCTGGTCGGCCACGACCTGCTGCTGCGCCAGCTCGTTCAGCCGCCTGCCGATATCGCCGAGCGACTGCTTCACCGCTTCGAGATGCGCCGGCACGTCGGCAATGTCCTGTTCCGCCACCTCGGCCTCGACGGCGGACCGGGAAAGCCCGTCTCCGTCTCGCACCAGCGCCTCGTGCGCGGCATCGACCGCCTGTCGAAGCTGGCGCTGACGATCCGAGCGCTCGGCCAGCGGCAGCGCCGCGTCGATCGACGCGACGCCGGCCAGTTGCAACAGCGGCTGGATGCGCGCATCGGCGCCGGCCACCGCGGCAGCCGCGTCCGCAACCTTGCCGTCGGCCTGCCGCACGGCCTCGTCGGCCCGCTCGATCGCACGCGCGATTTCCCGGGCGGCCGCGAGGCGCATCGTCAGCCGGCGCGCCACGTCCGGCCAGTCGCCGCTCGCCAGCCACTCCGGCGCGAGCGCTTCGGCGAGCCGCCGCGCGCCGGCCTCGAGCGCGGCCAGCTCCGCGCGGATCGCGGCGATCCGGTTGCGCGGCGCGTCGGCATCGGCCAGTTCGGCCGTCACCGTATTCGCGAGCCCGAGCGCACTTTCCGCCGCGGCCAGCGTCGTCGCGCTCGCGGACAGTTTCGCGTCGGCCAGCGCGTCGCGCCATTGCACTTGCCACGCATCGTAAGCCGTTTGCGCATGGCCGGCCCGCGACTGTGCGATCGCGCATCCGCGTTCGGCTTCCCGCGCGCGATCGTCGAGGCTGTCCTTCTGTGCAGCCGCCTTCTCGGCCGACTGCACGAACGTCTCTGCAACGGCGAGAAGCGCGGCCAGCCCGTCCGATTCGCCGCCCCGCGATACCGTCAGCAGCGCCGCACGCAGCGCGGCCTCGGCGCCGGCGCGGGCAGCGCGCATTGCATCGAGTTCGCGACGCTGACGATCGAGATCGGTCTGGGCGGCGAACACCGTGTCGCGCTTCGCGAGCCAGTCGCCCATCGCCGCCAGCGGCATGCCGGGCACCGCGGCCGCCGTCGCGAGCGCGGCCCAGGCGTCGCGATGTGCGGCGAGCTCGCGCTCGCGTTCGTCCAGCGCAGCCTGCCGGCGCGTCACGCCCGCACGCGCGGATTCGACCTGTTGACGCAAGGATTGCAGCGTCGCGGCGGCCTGGGTCGCGCCGAGTTGCGCATCGACGAGTTCGTCGGCGAGGCGAATCGCGTCGTCGAGCGCCGGTGCGCCCGTGGCGAGATCGACGGCGCCGTTGCGGATATCGCCCCACGCGCCATCGCGACGCGCACGCGCCGCCAGCACGTCGGCGGTCGTGACGACCTTGTGGTTCTCCGCGAAATGCTTTTCTTGCAGTTCGAGGCGTTCGAGCTCTTCGAGCGCACCGTCGCGCGCCTCGCGCGCGGCGGCGGCCGCACTGGCCCGCTCGCTGTCTTCCTTGAGCAACGCGCCGAGCCGCGCCGCCGACGGCACGTCGAGCGCACGCAGCGCATCGACCGGCATGCGCCACTGGCCGAGCGTGTCGAGCGCGCCGGACAGCGTGCGTTCGGCGGCCGCGATTTCGTGCGCCAGCGCCTGCTCGCGCGGGCCGCTGTTGCGAAAACCTTGCGCATCGGCCAGCGCCGCGCGCAATGCTTCCGGCACGTCGACGGTCGACAGGCGCGCCTGTTGTTCCCGGACCTGCGTCAGTTCGCGCGTGCGTTCGTCGAGCGATTCGCGCGCACCGGCCAGCGCCTGATGCAGTGCGCCATGTTCGCGCAGCAGGTTCGCGACGGTTTTCAGCGACAGCGCCGTCGGCAACGCGGCGCGCAGCGACGCTTCGTCCGTCGGCCAGCCGAGCTGCGCGGCCGCCGACGACGCGGCGGACAGATGCCGCTCGACGTCCGCGCCGAGCAACAGCAGATCCTGCGCGTGATTCATGCATGCACCGCGCAGCCGATCGAGCGCCTCGATATCGGCTTCGAGCGCCAGCGTGTCGGCATCCGCGACGATCGCCTCGCGCGCCTGCCGCTTCGCGAGCAGGTCGGCGCGCCGCTCCTCGAGCACCTTCTGCTCGGCCGCGAGATCGCCCTGCGCCTTCAGCAGATCCGCATACGCGGTCGGCGGCAACTCGACGACCGCGCCCAGTTCGGCCAGCGCGGCATCCTTGACCGTCAGCTCCTTCAGGTACGGCGCGAGCCGTCGCACGCGTTCGAGCTTCGAGCGCAACGCTTCGAGCCGGCGTTGCTCCGCGCGCGCCTGCTCGATCTGCTGCTCGACCGCTTCGCGCGCGTCCTTGCGATCGACCCAGTCGCGCGTGCGCACCTGGACCGCCTTCAGTTCGGCCACGGCTTCGTTGAACGCCGTTTCGGCCAGCGCAAATGCGCTGCCGCTGCGACGCGGCGCCCACAATTCGAGCGCACGCGCATCGAGCTCCTCGCGCACCGGCCCGAGGCTGCCGACACCGGCCGCCGATTCGAACAGCACCTGACCGAGCTTGTCCGATGCGTCGAGAATGCTGCGACCGCCATCGACCAGCCGCCCGTGATCGAGCCCGAACATCTGCTCGAAGAATTCGCGCGTCGCGCCGTCCAGGATCGACGTCAGATAGTCGTCGGGCAACTTGTCGTCGGCGGGCGTACGCAACGAACTGCGCCCGCGCGCACGGTGGAACGCGAGCTCGCCCGTGCCGCTCTCCAGCACGCCGCCGATCCGCAACTCGGGCGTGCTGTGCAGGAAATCGAGCGGCGTCTGCAGCTTCATGCCGAACAGCAACTCGGACACGGCCGTGCGGATCGTCGACTTGCCGGCCTCGTTCGGCCCGACGATCACATGAAAATCCTCGCGGGCCGACGGGAAACGGAGCGTCTCGTCGGTGAACTTGCCGTACTTGATCAGATCGAGCTGGCCAATGCGCATCGCTTACTCCCCCCTCGCCAGCCGCGCCAGCAACGCGGGCCCGACCTGCTCGACCAGCGCCGTCAGCTCGCCCGCACGCGCCATCGTCAGCAACGGCACGTCCTCCTTCACGTCGCTGCGGACCTTGCCGACGAACGGCTTCAGGTCGCGTTCGAGCAGCGCGAGGAAATCCGGATCGTGCGCGGCGTCGGCCAGGATCTGCTTCAGGTCCTCCAGCGCCTCGAGCGGTTCGCTTTCGCCCGGCTGCCGATCGGCGGCGGACGTCGCGAGCCGGACCTTCTCGAGCCACAGCCGCTCGTTGCCGATGATGCCGATCTGGTTCAGCACCTCTGCACGCAACTGCGGCGCGCGGCCGAAAAAGAGACCGTGCGCGGGCGTGCGCCCGGTGACGGTGACGCGCACCGCGCGCGGCACGTGGCCGTCGACGGTCAACAGCGCCTCCAGCGACTGACCGATCTTTCTCGACAGATCCGCAACCGACACGCAATCGGACGCATCGACCGACACGGCTTCCCAGCGCAGCACGTCGAGATACAGGCGCTCGACCTGCGTCTTGCCTTGCTCGACCGTCACGAGCACCGCGCCGCGCCGGCCCGTCTCGCGGATATGGCGCCCCTGCAGGTTGCCGGGAAACACGACGGTGGACGCGCCCGTCCATTGCTGGAATTCGTGCACGTGACCGAGCGCCCAGTAGTCGTAGCCTTTCGCGTGCAGTTCGGCCAGCGTGCACGGCGCGTAGTTCGCATGCGCCGCATACCCTTCGAGCGCCGTGTGCAGCACGCCGATGTTGTAGTACCCGGGCACCGGATCCGGATAGCCGATCGCGAGATTGTCGACGACCGCCTTGTCCTTGAAGCTCTGCCCGTGCAGCGCGACGTCGAATTCCGGCAGCCTGAAGGTTTCCGGCTTGCGGTGGCCGAACACGGTGACGTTGTCGGGCAGCGTCAGCTTCTTCGTCATCTCGCTTTCGGCATCGTGATTGCCGCCGAGCACGAACGCGCGGATGCCGGCCTTACGCAGGCGGCCCATCTGCTGGCCGAAGAAGATGCCCGTGTTGTGATCCTTCCAGTCGCCGTCGTACAGGTCGCCTGCGATCACGAGGAACGCGACTTCCTCTTCGATCGCACGATCCACGAGTTGCCGCAGCGCCTCGCGCGACGCGTTGCGCAACTGCGCGGCCGGCGCGTCGGGATATGCGCTCAGGCCGTGCAACGGGCTGTCAAGGTGAATGTCTGCCGCGTGGATGAACTTCACGAAGGTTCCTCTGTTTCATGACGAACGGGCGACGCCGCTCGCGCGGCCCATGCCGTCGTGCGTCGTCCCGGTAGCCGCCGGGCTTGCCGCTGCACTTGCGACACGCGTCGGACCGGATCATGCTGCCCACTGCAAGCGGGTCGGGATGGTACCTGAAAGCGGATGACGACATGCGTTCTCCGTCGGTGCGGATGGCGGGAAAGCATGCGATACCGATGCGAACCGACATTGTGCCGCAGCAGGCGTGCGTGACGGCGAAACGGAGCCGGCCGGCGTTGCCATCGCGACAGCCGGCTATCGGGAGCGCCGCCATTTAAGCACGACGTGCGGGCAATGGGTACGGGACGCCGCCCGATCCGGAGATCCGGACCGGAGTTCGCAAATCACCATTTCCACGATGTCGCGAGGTGCCGCATGGCGATCATGCTCGCGAGCCGCGACGTCATCGGAAAATAGCCGGACGCGGTCAATCCTTCCTGGCGCGGAGCGCGGCGGAGCGGCGCGCGCGAGGATCGCACAGCGTCCATGCGTGCTCCGAATCTCCGAAGCAGTTACGAAACGACAGGGACATGCTCGGCTCCCACGGAGACGGGCGGAGAACCGACAGGCCCGGGGGCGAACCGGGCGACGCTGCGATGCGCAGCTCAGTAACCCGGATACTGCATCTGTAGTGCGACCCATGCGGCCGTGCGCTTGCCGAACTCGGACGAGATCGCATTCAGCGATGCATCGAGCGCATGCAACGGATAGCGCGTGATCGGTACGGACAACATCCGCGCAGGCGCATCGACGCCGGCCACTCGGTCCGGAACGATAGTCAATCCGCGCCGGGTGCGCACGGGCTCGCGATTCGCTGCAACCGTGTAGGCGGTGGAGCGGAACGTCGTGGAATAGGCGTCGGCCTCGAGCACGAGCGCAATTTCGTCGACACCCGGCTCGATCGGGATACCGAAATCCTCGTGCGACCAGAACGACACGTAATTGGTTGCGATCGTCGCCATCGCCGACAATCCGAGTTTGAATCGGTCGCTCGCGATCTCGGACGACCATGCAGGCCGTCCGAGCCGCTCGGCGACCTGCAGTGCGCGTTCGTGTCCGGCGAGCGCCTCGACGAGCGCAAGCGATACCGGAATCGTCGCGGTGACGCCGGTCGTCGTGACGACCTTGCCATCGGCAACGTAACGCTTGCCGTCGACCCATCGCGTATCGGCAAACTTCTTGCGGAGATCGCTCATCGAGTACCAGTGCCCCGTCGCGCGACGGCCTTCCAGCAGCCCCGCGCGTGCAAGAACCCAGACGCCATCGCACACGCCGATGATCGTGGCGCCCTTCTTCGCCTGCTCGGCCACCCATGCAAGCAGCGCCGGATCGCTGTCGCGATGCACGGCCGGCACGATCACATAGTCCGCCCCCTGGGGCACGCGCTCATCGAACCGAGCGGTGGTTTCGTCCGGAATGACGTTCATCGGCGCCGGGAACATCCGGATGGGGCCCGGTTTCGTCGCAAGTGCGACGAGATCCGCCGCGCCCGATTCGGCAACGATGCCATAGGGGACGACGTAATCGGTCAGCTCGGTATAGTCGTTTTCGCCGACGACGGCGACGATCGGGCGCGTGCGACCGAATCGCGGCTGATAGGCGGGCAGCCGGTCTGCGCGTGCCGCTGCGGGCGCCAGCGCTTCGCTTGCTGGTCCCGCATGGGCAATATTCGCGATACCCGACGCAAACGACGCGAGCAGCAACATCATCCAGTACAGCATGACTTTACGCATTGAAGCCTCTCCGTGAACGGGACTCACCCGGTAATCAGGCGTGGCGTCCGTGTCGGTCGTCACGACGCCGGCTCCGGACGGCAACACGACGTTGAATGTCATGTCGTCGTCGCGCTGCGCGTCGCGGACCTTCAGCGTGATCGTCCGAAGGAGCCTGCCAAACGCCTCGCGCTGGTCGACTTGAACATTGACGTGCCTCGATCGGCGCCGACGCGTCCGATTGCAACGCAACCTCATCGCACATTGCCGATAGTGGTACGCGATCCGACTCTGCAAACGCGACAGTGCCCGTGCGGATATCGTGGAAGGCGTGACGACACGCTCAATCACCGCGGATGCTTCGTGCCCTGCAGCGTATTAATCATGGAATCTTTTTCCGAATTTATGACTGCAAACCAATAAAATGGAATCGATAATACATTCACTTTTAATTAAAAAACATGTCGATCATTTCGCCGTTCGAATCAATTAAAAAGATCAGGTGATCGTCAACGCGAACCACAAGATAGCTCGCAACTTCCACCGATCAAATAATCAACGTTTCGACAACGAAAATGCCGTGTTCCGCCTGCGATTCATCAGGCGCGGGCTGACGATTTCAGCAATTCACGGGATCCCCAACGCGACATAGCCTGCTTCTCAGGCGGCATTCATGGCCACGAGAAAGCGCGCGCAGCTGACACACATCAAACAGTGTTACAGCCATTTGACGCCCTCTTCAATGCCAATGGCGCGAGTGACAGAGAAAATACGAAACGCTCGTATTTATAAACCAACTTTCACTTTTATTGCAAATACTTTATTTCGTTATTGCACGTTCATTTGCGACGATCGTCACCGGGTCATGAACGTGACATTCGAGGCCGCTAGCCGCTCGATAGCAGCACCCAGTGCAGATATTGCCTCGGTATCTCCGTCGTTCCATCTTCGCAGCCGCCAAGCCGGTCAGCTTGCCCCAGCTCGACTGTCATCCCCTTTCGTCATCCAGCTCAGGCCGCCAGTCTTGTTACTTTTGCAATCCTGATCAATATCGATACCTTGCCTTTCTCGACGTATCGCACTCCCCAATAAAAAAACCCGGCCCGCATCGAAGCGGGCCGGGCCATGACGGGATCCGTGCTGCTCGTTACAGCGCGCCGCCTTGCGCCGACGCCGAACCCTTCACGCCGACCGATGCGCCACCCTGCACCGAGTTCGTCGCACCTTCGAGCGCCTCGCCGGCCTTCGCCTTCGCGCCGCCCGCGACGTCGCCCGCGGTCGACATCGCGCCTTGTGCACGGCTCTTCGCCGAGCCGGCGACGTGCTTCACGTGCGACTTCGTCGCGTGCACGGCCGATGCCGCCGCATCCTTCGTCGCGCCGGCCGCCGAACCGACCGCCTGCGTCGCGCCGCCCACTGCCGTGCCGGCTGCCGAGCCCACGCCGCCGACCGTCTTGCCGACGCCGTTCAGTGCGCCGCCGACGACATTGCCCGCGCCCGAACCCGAGCCTGCCGCATTCGCGCCGGCGCCAGCCTGCACGCCCACACCGCCGCCGAGCAGCGGCGTCTGGACCTGGGCGCCGACGCCTGCGGAACCCTCGGCACCGGTCTGAGCCGTCTGTGCAAATGCAGCCGACGTCGCCATCGCCGTCAGAGCGGCACCCAGCAGAATCGTACGAATCTTGTTCATGGTCATTCTCCCCAAAGACGTTGTTGCTGCGGGCCGCCTTCGTGCGGCTTGTCGCATGCCTCGCCGCGACATGCGGCAGGTGGGGCTAATGTAGCGGCGCCGGCGCGCAAAACGATTGATTTGCGGGGACTGTTACTTCCGTTGCAAATGCTGACGATTGACTCACACTGTTTGACAATCGGGGGCTTGCGGGGAAGTGAACGCCGTATTTGACGACGGACGGGCTTGAACCGCGAACCGGGGCGACCGGCTGCTTCACGCCGGCGCTTCGCGCGATCGCCATGTATCGGGGCAGCCGACCAACGAAACGGCCGGCTGACGAGCCGGCCGCATATATCTGCATTCCGAATGATCGAGATTGCCCGGCCGTCGATGCAGCCTCGTCGCGATGCACGGCCCCCGGTCGTCGGCAGCAGACCCGGGCCGTGCGCATGCTGCCCGATTACGGCCGGAACGTATCGCCGAGCACGACGCCTTCGCGACGCGGATCGGTGCCGCCCTGCAACACCGGCGACTGGCCGACCGTCACGCGCATCACCGTGTTGACGCCGCTCGCCTGCGCGGAAGTCGACACCTTGTGCCCGAGCGCGAGCAACCCCGCGATCAGCGGATCGTTCGCGCCGTTGTTCGCCGTGTTGACGTTCGGATGCTCGCCGCCGATCGTGGTCGTCGGGCTGTTGCTCGCGCCGAAGTCGACGAGCCCCGCCGACTGTTGCGCGTCGAGCCCCCAGTCGAGCGCGCCGACCAGCGTCTTGACCACGTATTGCGGAATCGTGCCGCCGCCCGGCGATCCGGTCGCCATCACGAAGTCGCCGCGCGAGCCGTCGGCGGCCTGCCCGAACACGATCGTCGGCGCCATCGAGCTGCGCGGTCGCTTGCCCGGCTGCAGTCGGTTGGCCACCGGATTGCCGGACGTGTCGAGCGGGTTCGCGGAAAAGTCGGTCAACTGATTGTTCAGCAGGAAGCCGTTGGTCATGTGGAACGAGCCCATGCTCGACTCGACCGTCGTCGTCGCGCTCAGCACGCTGCCGTCGCCGTCCACGATCGTGAACTGGTTCGTGCCGTGCTCGATCAGCGTCGTGTCGACGCCGAGCGGCACCGCACCGAGATTGCCGGGCTGCGCGGTGCCCATGCTTTTGGTCGGGTCGATCAGCGCCGCGCGCGATTTCAGGTACGGCTTGTTCAGCAACGTGTCCCACGTGCCGCCCGGCAGCGGCACGAAGTCGGTATCGGCCACGTACTTGTCGCGGTCGGCATAGGCGAGCCGTTCGGCCTCGGTGATGAGATGGACGCCCGCGACGGTCGGCTTGCCGCCTTCGAGATCGATCGCCGTCGGCTTCAGCGACTTCAGGTCGTAATTCTCGAGAATGCCGAGCGCCGATGCGACCGCGATGCCGCCCGACGACGGCGGCGGCATCCCGCAGACCCAGTAACTGCGATAAGTCGTGCACACCGGTTCGCGGCGCTTCGCCTGATAGGCGGCGAGATCCGCGACGGTCGTCTTGCCCGGCGTGAGCGTCGAGCCGTCCGCGCCCTTCGTCGCCGCGATCTTCGCGACGATGTCCTGCGCGATCTGCCCCGTGTACAGCGCGTTCGCGCCCGACTGCGCCATCAACGACAGCGTGCGCGCGTAGGCGGGATTCTTCAGTACGGTGCCGAGCGTCTTCGGCGAACCGTCGGCGTTCAGAAAATACGCGGCGGCTTCGGGGTCCCGCTTCAGGTTCGCTGCGTTCGCCGCGATCGCGTCGGCCAGCCGGCCGCCGATCGGGAACCCGTTGGTCGCCAGCGTGATCGCGTCGCCGAACAGGCTCTGCCACGGCAAGCGACCGTGATCCTGTTGCAGCGCCTCGATGAGCCGCGGCACGCCGATCGTGCCGATCGAACGGCCGCTCGCGCGCGCGTTCGGCAGCGGCGCCGAATGATCGGTGGCGTCATCGACATAGCGCAGGTAGTTCTCCGTCGCGGCGGCCGGCGCGGTTTCGCGGCCGTCGTATGCCTGCAGCGTCTTGCCGCGCGCATCGTAGTAGAGCAGCACGCCGCCCGACCCAAGGCCCGTCGCCTCGGGGACGGTCAGACCGAGCACGGTCTGCACGGCGACCGCCGCGTC
The DNA here is from genome assembly GCF_001526325.1 of Burkholderia sp. MSMB1826. Classification (NCBI taxonomy): domain Bacteria; kingdom Pseudomonadati; phylum Pseudomonadota; class Betaproteobacteria; order Burkholderiales; family Burkholderiaceae; genus Burkholderia; species Burkholderia sp. MSMB1826. The sequence continues at coordinate 25,150 of NZ_LOYN01000042.1, read as the reverse complement.
GGCGGCCGTACCGCCCTTCTTCAGCACCGCGCAACCGGCCGCGCTCGCGTACGCATTCGACGTGGCCACCAGGTAGGTTTTCGCATAGACGGGCTTCATTCCGGTGCGATAGCCCGACGATGCTTCCGGCAGCGACGGGTCGCCCGGCTGGTTCGAGCCCACCACGACCGTCGCGCCGTTATTGTCGACCGCGAGGCAGCTCGCATCGGTGGAAGGTGTCGTCGTGCGGGCGGCCTCGTTCTCGACGTCGCCGCCGCACGCGGTCAGCAAGGCAGCCGCGAGCAACGCGGACGCATACGGAAAAATCGCTGTTCTGTTCATGGTCTGCTGATGTTCTTGTCGGTCGTTGCGATGGACGTCCTGTCGCCTGCAACCCCCTCGGTGCACGGGCGACGCGTTCGATAGTCCCATGAACAAAATTTTTTCCGCAATAAGGAAATGACTTCACGCAACCGCATGTCGTGTGCGCGACGTCACCGAACCGGCATGCGAGGTTGCTTGCTGCAGCGCGTCGCATTCCGATACGTCGTGCGACTCGCATCGCGACCGTTACCTTGTCGCCCGGCGACGCGCGGCGGCCGGCCGCCCACGCGCGAACGCGTGCTCCATCGCGTCGATCGCCTCGGAAAAGAACGAGAGAAACATCGTCATCGCGACCGTCGCGCTCGTGTCCGCCCGCTGGTAGATGCAACTGAACGAGCGCGCGCCCGCATCGGCCAGCGGCGTCCAGGCGAGCCGGCCGGCGGCCACGTCGTCCGCGACGTTTTCCGCGATCAGGAAACCGACGCCGGCCCCTGCGGCCACGAGGCGCCGCACCATCGACACCGAACCGGTTTCGACCAGCGGCCGCACGCTGCGCGGCTGCCGCGCATCGATCTGGTCGAACATCGCGCGCAGCTCCGTGTCGGGCGTCATCAGGATCAGCGGATGCGCGAAGCAGTCGCGCATCCGCACCTTGCCGCCCGTCGACGCCAACGGATGACCGGGCGCCGTGACGACACCCAGCGGCTGCGCGAACGCGCGCACCTCGACGACGCCCGCCGCGCTGCGCCGGCGCAGCGCATAACCGATGTCGACCTCGCCCGTCTCGACCCAGCGCACGATGCTCTCACCGTTTCCCGAGCGCACGCTGTACGTGACGCCCGGGTAACGCTGCATCGCGGCGAGAATCGCGTCGGGCACGAGCCTTTCCGCCGTCGAGGCAGGCACCGCGAGATTCACGTGCCCGCGCCGCAGCGCACGCAGATCCTCGACCTGCGTCAGCGCGTTGTCGAAATCGCGCTGGCCGCGCCGCACGGCCGCGATCACGATCTCGCCGGCGAGCGTCAGCTGCATGCCGCGCGGCAGCCGGTCGAACAGCGGCACGCCGACCTGCGCTTCGAGATTGCGGATCTGCTGGTGAACCGCCGCGGCGGTCAGGTGCAGCGCATCGGCCGCCTTGCGAATCGAGCCGCGCCGCGCGACTTCGTCGAAACAGCGGAATGTCTGCGATATCGAGCGCATGAAGGTACCGTTAGATTTTTCCGAACAGGCCGTCAAGAATAATCCGATTTTACTGACCGGACGAATCGTCTAGATTCCGCTGCATTCCCGTATCCGATTCGAATGGAGATCGCCGTGATGACCGTCGACCAGATTACCCAGCGCCGCCGCGGCGTCGGCCTCATCGCCCACGACCCCGCGCTGTCCGCGGGCGGCTATACGCTCATCGCGCCGCAGACGGCCGACGGCAACGTCTATCTTGTCGGCATCGACGGCGAGGTCGCCCACCAGTGGAAGATGCCCGTGCGTCCCGGCCGCCACGCGGTCATCCTCGCGAACGGCAATCTCGGTTACAACGGCAATCATCCGCACTCCGAATCGCGCTACGCACCGTGGTCGATGTGGCACGGCGGCGATTTCTACGAGGTCACGCCGCAAGGCGACATCGTGTGGCGCTACGAGGATCCCGCGCATCACCACGACGCGCAGTGGCTGCCGAACGGCAACCTGCTGTACGCCGCGTGCGAACCGGTCGACGCGGCATTCACGCGGCGCGTGCCGGGCGGCACCGCGCACGGCGACGACGAGGTGATGTACGCGGACGTGATCCGCGAAGTGAACCGCGCCGGCCGGATCGTCTGGGAATGGCATGCACGCGACCATCTGCGGCCGGAGGATTTTCCGATCGCGGCGGGGTTCGGCCGCTACCACTGGCCGCTCGTCAACGGTCTCGCGGTCGACGCGAACGGCCGCGTGCTGATGAGCCTGCGCACGACGTCGGGAATCGTCGGCGTGAACCGCGCAACCGGGCGCGTCGACCTGAGGATCGGGCCCGACGTCGTATCGCACCAGCATGCGCCGGTGCCGCTGCCGAACGGCCACATCCTCGCGTTCGACAACGGCAATTTCCGCCACGGTGCGCACGTCGCATTCTCGCGCGTCGTGGAAATCGATCCGGCGACGCAGCGGGTCGTGTGGTCGTATGCGGACGACGTCGCGAACCTGTTCTACACGCCGTTCATGGGCAACGCGCAACGCTTGCCGAACGGCAACACGCACATCACCGAATCGTCGACGGGCCGACTGTTCGAAGTGACGCCGGCCGGCGAGGTCGTCTGGGAATACGTGATCCCGTGGTTCGCCGAATACCCGGACGAAGCGGCGCGCAAGACCGGCCCCGGCCAGTTGAACAGCGTGTTCCAGACGTTCCGCTACAGCGCCGCGCAATTGCCCTGGCTACGGACCTGAGCTTCCGTTCACCGCCGGTTTCCGGCCATCGTCTCCGTTCGCTTCCGAGGGGCCTGCCGTGTCGCACGATCCGATCTCCCTGCCCGTCGATGCCCGGCTGCCCGCGTGGCAGCTCGCGCTGTTCGGGCTGCAGCACGTACTGTCGATGGCCGCGTCGCCGATCACCGCCGTGTTCCTGATCGCGAAAACGCTCGCGCTGCCGGCCGACCTGACGGTCCAGCTGATCGGCGCGACGTTCTTCGCGTGCGGTATCGGCACGCTCGTGCAATCGCTCGGTGTCGGCCCGATCGGTGCGCGCATGCCGTTCGTGATGGTGCCCGGCGGCGCACCGACGATGCTGTTCGCGGGCATCGCCGCGCAAGCGGGCCTGCCGACCGCGGCCGGCGCGGCGCTGCTCGCCAGCGCGTTCTACTGGGTGCTGCTGCCCGTCTTCACGCGCTGCCTGCGGCTCTTTCCGCGCATCGTCGTCGGCGCGATGTTGTTGCTCGTATCGATCAACCTGATCCGGATCTACGCGACGATCGTCGTCGGCCAGCCCGGTTCGGCCGACTTCGCGCAGCCGCGCTCGCTCGGGCTCGCGCTGGCGACGATCGTCGCCACCGTCGTCGTCGCCGGCGCATTCCGCGGCACGGCCGGACGCCTCGCGGTGCTGATCGGGCTGATGGCCGGCGCGACGCTCGGCTGGGCGCTCGGCGCGATGCCGGCGCTCGGCGACGTATGGCACGGCCCGCTGTTCACGCATCCGGCGTGGCTGCCGTTCGGGATGCCGCGTTTCGACGTGCTGGCTGCGCTGCCGCTGCTGATTTTCACCGCGGTCTCGATGGCCGAGGCCACCGCGCAGACGGTCGCCGTCGGCGAAACGTGCGGCAAGGCGATCGCGCTCCGGCGCGACGTGCCGAAGACGATACGCGGCGACGCGCTCGCATCGCTGGCCGGCGCGCTGTTCGGCACGCCGCTGATCGTGACGAGCGCCGAGAACATCGGCGTCGTGCAGACGACCGGCGTACGCTCGCGCTACGTGACGGCGGCCGCCGGCGCGATCCTGCTCGTCGTCGCGCTGTTCGCGCCGCTCGCGCGGCTCGCGTATGCGATTCCGGCCGCCGTCGTCGGCGGCACCGCGCTGGTCGTATTCGCGATGATCGGCGTGATGGGCATTCGGCTGCTCGCGAGCGTCGACCTGCACGCGCGCGCGAACCAGTACACGCTCGCGGCCGCCCTGGTGGTCGGCCTCGCGCCGATCCTGGTGCCGAACCTGTATCGCCATTTCGGCGCGCCCGTGCAGATCGTGCTCGGCAACGGCATGGCGGCCGGCACGCTCGCGGCCATCGCGACGCAACTGGCGTTCGCCGCGCTCGCGCGGCTGGGCGGACAAGCGCACGCGGCGGCAGCTGCGGCGCCTGCGCGCGACGCATGAAGGCCGCGGCACGCTCACGCGGCGCGACGCTGCTGCTCGTGTTCGTCTACTGACGATGGACAACGACGGCGTCGACGACACGCGTGCCGCGCACCGACGCACCGACGCGCCGGCGCGCCGGCCGACCGGACATCGGGACGATTGCCGGCGTCACCGCGTCCGGCTATAAAGCGGGAATGGACACGGATCGCTGGATTCACGACCCCGTCGGCGCGTTTCGCGTCTGGCAGGAAACCGCCGCGACCGGCGCCGGCCACCGGCCGTTCGCGCCGCGTTCGGTCGTGCAGCATGTCGCGATGTTCGAGCGATTCCTGCGCCACCTGAGCGCACAGCGCGTATCGCTCGCCACGTTCGGGCCCGACCACGTCGCGGCCTTCCTCGCGGAACTCGACCGCACCTGCGCGCCCGGCACGTCGACACGCGTGCGTTATGCGAAGCTGATCGACCGACTGGGCCGGCATCTGGTCGACGCCGGTGTGCGGACGATTCATCCGGCCGGCCGATCGACGCGCGATCTCGCATGGCCGGACGGCGAGCCCGAGCCGTGCTACCTGCCGCCCGATGCCGACACGGCGCTGCAACGCCACGTGCAGCCTCGCGCGGACGACACGCCGGCCGACTGCCGGAATCGCGCGATCGTCGCGCTGCTGCTCGCGAGCGGCATCACGTCGGCCGAAATTCGCGCGGCAACGGGCAACGCGCTCGATCTCGACGCGCGGCCGGCGGTGTTGTCGGTGCCGCGCGATCGCGCGCGGCCGGCGCGCCGGATCGAGCTCGCCGCGTTCGCGGTGGCGCCGCTCGCCGCATGGCGTGCGCGCTCGGAGCTGCGGCCGTCGGCGCTGCTGTTTCCCGCGCCGCGCGGGGGCGCAATGAACGACATGTTCCTGCTGCTCGTCGTGCGCGACGCGCTGAACGCGATCGGCTTTCATGCAGCGGACATGAGCCCGCGCGTGCTGCGCAATACGTATGCGCGCCGCCAGCTGCTCGCGGGCCACGCGCATGCCGACGTCACCGCGATGCTCGGTCTCGCCAGCATGCGAACGGTCACGCGCATTCGGCAAACGCTGTCGCCCGATGCGGCCGCGAATCGCGCCGCCCACGAGCGCTGAACGCGCGCCGCCGGCGCGGACCGTACGCCTGCCGGCTCGCTATTCGCCCGGCTTCGACTGGACCAGCCGCAGAATCCGCGTGTCGTACGGCGCTTGCATCACTTCCGCGACGCGGATGTCGGACGCGGCCGGATGCAGCGGATTCAACAGGAAGTTATGGGCATGCGGCACGACGACGCTCGGCACGCGCAGCAGCGCGCTCGGCTGCGTGTGCAGCCACTCGGTGCCGGCGCTGCGGGTCCAGTCGACGTTCGTTCGCCAGTCCTCCGGTGCATCGCCTTCGGCGATTTCGGCAACATCCACCGAATCGGGTACTTCGATACGCAGCAACTGGTATCCGCTCGGCAATTGCGCGACGGTGGCGATTTCGAAATGAACCAGCGTCTCGAGCAACGCGAGCGCCGGATGCTCGGCGAGATACACGACGGGCTGCCCGGCGAAATGCCAACGGCCGCCGGCCCGCAATCCGCCAGTGCCTTTCAGATCGGCGTAATTGCTGATCCGCCACAGCGTCGTCAAGCGAAGTACCCCTCGTCGATCTGCGTGAGGGCCTCTTCGACGAGCCGCGCACCATGCTCGGTGCTCGCCATGTCGAGCGACGTGCGGCCGCCGAAGCGCTGGAGCCCGTTGCGCAGCCACGCCATCGCCTTGTCCTGGTCGCCGAACGTGGCCGCCGCCTGCGCGACGATGCGCGCGAGGCGGATCGCCTTGTCCGACTCTTCCGGCGACAGGCGTTCGTGCGCCTGGCGACGATGACTCAGCGTGCGGCGCGGAATGATGAAGGCCAGCTCGTCCGATTTCAGCCCGCGCTCGGACAGGCGGTCGATCACCGACACGTCGACCCGCGCGCTCGCCAGCTCGGCCAGATCGGCGCCCGACCGGACGCGGATCGCGAGCAGCTGCTCGAGAATCGTGAATTCGGCCTGACGCGGATGAGCGACGCCCGAAGGATGAAAAGCGATGGTGCTCATGACCTGACCTCTCTGCGGCAATTTGCCCAATCATTATAGGCGTTTTGCCGAATGCTTGCGGGTGGTTGAGCGATGGGCTTGCCGATCGGGCTGCTGGACCCGTATTTGGGGATACGCGAATCGGAGATTCGCCCCGGTGATGGAGCCGAAAAATTCAGTATATAAAGTCATCGACCGTGATGACACGAAGTTGTCACGTAACAATTTTCCGATGGTGCTACGCGAAGTGAAGGAGCCGCCTCTTTCCCCAGCCCGATTGGTCGCGTCCCGCGCTAACACGTCGAACTCTGCCGATTACACGTCGACCGACTGCTCCAGCCAGCAGCCGGCCTCTCCCATCGGATATCGGTGCAATTCATCCGACAACACCAATCCACCACAAAAAAGTGCATCACCCGCCGTACCGGCCCCTGTTCCTCGCGCGCCAATATCCGCTCTCCAAACGCGTGTCGCCCGAATTCCTCGTCTCGATGCAGGGCATACCGCACTGCCTACTCCTACCCGCCCCGTCCACCGCCGCAAATTACTTCGTACACCTGATCATAGAACCGAAAGTAGAAAGTAAGGCGCACGCCATCATCGAAAGCCAGCTGTAACACCGGGCCCAGACCGAATCGATGCGCAAGCCGCCTCATCTCCCCGCCTTCTGCATCGCGCACTTATCAGGACATGATCGCTTCTCGTAGCGATCCCCGGACCGACCCGTTCCCGCTCGTCGCGCGCTACGAATCGCGTCCGTGCCCGCTCCGACCGCTTCCGTACACTCGAAATCGCGCCATGCGGCGCCGGCGGCGTGCATCTTGCGTACGGCCGCGCCTGACGGGAGCCTTGCATGTTGTCCATCGACGGAATGGGTTTGGGGTTGAACTGGCAGCGTTTCCTGTCGCAAACGCTGGACCCCGACCTCGCCCCGAAACCGCCGCGCAATGCGGACGGTACGTCCAACGACGGCCCGAACAACGGCCCGGTCAATCCGGTCACCCCGACCACCACGCCGCCGATCCCGGTGCAGGCCGATCTCGGCACCGATCCGTCCAAGCCGACCAACCCCGAAATCGCGTCGGCCACCGCCCTGCTCCAGAGCATGGCCGAACAATATCGCGTGGCGCCGCCCGAGATCACGGTCGACAACGACACGACGCGCGCCGTCCAGGGTGTGATCCAGGACGCGCAGACCAAGTACGACCACGCGCAGCAGGCGCTGCAAGGCGCGCAGGGCGTGCTGCGGATGACGAACCGCGACCCCGATGCGACGCCCGACGAGCGCAAGGCCGCACGCGACAACTACACGAAGGCGCACGATGCGGCCGACACCGCGCAACGCGAGCTCGACGTGACGACCGACGCCGGCTACCGGATCCTGTACGGCGAGCAGGCGAAAGCCGACCAGTACAGCGCCGACCCGACGAACGACAAAATCGAGGGGCCCGCGCAACAGCAGGCCGATGCGAAGCTCGCCGCGCTGCAAAAGCTGTTCCCCGATCAGACGAAGGCGAATCCGAACTTCGTCCCGCAGCAGGGCGATTGCAAGACGCCCGCCCAGGTCCAGGCCTACGACGACTGGCAATCGGCGACCTCGAGCGCGGTAACGGCTCAGGCGAAGTACTGGGCAGACGTCAGCAATGCGAATCTCGCCTACAAGCAGTTCCAGTCGTACATGGCCGATCCCGCGTACAAGGACGCGATCGACACCGGCGTCGGCAAGCTGAACGATGCGCTCGCGCCGCTGCAGTTGCAGGTCGATCTGCCCGATCCGCCGCCGGCCGATGCGAACGGCAACGTCGACATGCACGCCGTTCAGACCGATATCGCGCAGGCCGCGAAGATCGCCAATTACTCGAACGCGGCCTATGCGGCGTCGCTCGACGCGCAGCAGGTCACGACGCTGCAGCAGAAGTACGACGCCGACAGCGCGTGCCTGATCGGCTCGACGCCCGGTGCGGCGAAAGACGACAAGGCCGCGCTCGATCGCGCGACCACGCAGGCGAACACGAGCGGCAGCTACATGCAGATGCTCGGCGCGCAGTTGAGCGTCGACGACTTGCAAGGCAAGTACGACGCCGCGAAATCGGCGTCCGACGACTGGCATACCGCGAATCCGCACTCGCTCGATCCGCATCCGACCGTCGATACCGACCTCGCCGCCGCATCCGATGCGCTCGCGCAGGCGAAGCAGAAGGCCAGCCTCGCGCACGACGGATTCGTCGTCGCCTACGGTCAGACGCTCGCGCAGCAGTACGACGACGCCGGCGCGCAAATCGATGCGCAGCTCAAGCCGAAGGTGCCGTTCGTGCTGCAGAACCCGACGCCGACGCTGTCGACGAATCCGCCGCCGTCCGCAACGCCGCCGTCCCCGTCGGCGCAACCGTCGCCGTCGCTGAGCACGTCGGTGCCGAGCACATCGAGCACGCCGGCGCCATCGACGACGCAGACGCCGACGTCGTCGCTGAGCACGTCGACGCCGCCCAGCGCGCTGTCGACGTCGCTGCCGCCCACGACGCTGTTCACGAATCCGTCGTTCGTGCTGCAGCCGCCCGGCTCGAACACGTCCGTGCCGACCACCGCGACCGGCCAGACCGCGCTCGACGCGAAAAAACTCCATGTCGTCGCGGGCGCGCTGCGCGCGGCCGACGGCCGGCTGTCCAACACGTTCAACGACGCAGCCGCGAAATTCCAGCTCGCGAACGCGAAGGCGCAGCAGGGCGTGCTGAAGGGCAAGCTCGCCGACATGCAGAAAACCTACGACGACTGGTACGCGAACAACCCGACGCCGGTGCGCATGCGCGAGGTCAACGGCGACGAGATTCCGATGCGCACGCCGCTGCGGCCGAATCCGTACCAGGACCAGCTCGACCAGGCGCGCAACGACCTGCAACAAGCCGACGCGACCGTCAACAAGCTGCAGTTGCTGACCGAGATGTCGCATCAGCAGGTGCTGCTCGACCAGTTCGATGCGAGCCTCGCCGAGAACCTGCGCAATCCGCAGAGTCAGGATGACAAGGATGCCTATTCGAAGGCGCTCGACGGCTTCTTCCGCGCGCATCAGGGCGAACTGTCGCAATCGCTGCTCGATCAAGCCGGGGCGAGCACGAACAAGGCCGCGACGATCCATTTCGGCAAGCTGACCGACAACGAGCAGCGCAACCTGATCGGCACCGCGATCGGGCTGCCGCCCGACGTGCAACCGTCGTCGGATACGGGCACGCCCACCGCGCCCGTCAACGACGACACGGTGCGCTACACCGACAAGGACAAGCTCGACACGATCGACAAGGTGCGCGGCGAAATCCTGAAGCTCGGCGGCGGCAGCGGCACGCAGGTCAACGTCCTGCCGCTGATCTATTCGGACAAGACGGCCGGCATGGTGACGAGCGCACTCTTCAAGGTCACCGACAGCAAGGGCCACGTCCAGTACGTCGACGACACGTCCGCGCATTACGACAATGTCGGCGACTACCTCGACAACAACCAGCTTGCGTCGAGCGGCACGCTCGATCTCGTGACCGGCTACGACGACAACGGTCACGCGCAGTTCCAGCAGAAGGCCGCGCATCACGACGACTGGTTCGACAGCGCGCTGAACACGCTGACCGGCGGCAAGGTGAACCTGGGGATGATGGGTCTCGGGCTGCTGATGGAAGGCGCCGGCGTGCTGCTCGACGCCACCGGCGTCGGCGCGTTCGCCGGCGGCGCGCTGAACTTCGCGGGCGCGGTGATGATGGACACGGCGATCGGTTCGAGCATGACGAAATCCGCGCTCGATATCGGCTCGCGCCTGGAACACAACCAGAGCGTCAATCCGTTCACCGACGCCGGCGCGCGCGGCGACTGGCTCAACCTCGTGCCGATGGGGGCGGCCGGCGCGGCGAAGTTCGCGGGCTCGGAAGTGTTCGGCAAGACGATCACCGCACTCACCGGCTCGGCGAAGGCCGCGCGAGTGACCACGGCGATCGTGCGCGGCACGTCGCTCGCCACCGGCATCGGCGCCGCGGGCGAAACCTTCGGCGAAGCCTATGTCGATTTCAAGAACGGGAACAGCGAGAAGGGCTGGGAGGATCTCAAGTCCGGCTTCACGAACGTCGCGCTGATGGGCGCGGGCGGCGTGCGGGACCGCGTGGTCAACGCGACGGTTCGCGTCACGGGCCGGCCGGTGGTCGCCCGTTCAGCGGGTGGCGAACGCATCTCGATCGACGGACAGCAACTGCAGAAGATACTGACCAGGAACGAGCCGTCGCAACTGGCGTTCGGTGCGACGCGCGCATCGCTCGACGGCGTCGACGTCAAGGTCGCGAAGGACGGCACGCTGATGGCGGGCGACAAGGTACTCACGTACGACAACATGCCCGTGCGCGTGCTCGACTCGCTCAACAACAAGGATCTGAACAACCTGCCGCGCGGGACGTCGGTGATCCTCGGCGAGAACGGCGAACTGAGCATCGTCAAGCTGACCGGCAAGACCTGGACCGAAGGCACGAAGATCGATTCGGTCACGGAAACGGGCGACCGGCTGTCGTTCGGCAGCGACGGCGAAATCGTTGCGCCGTCGAAGCTCGTCGCGAAAACGCCCGCCCCGGCGCGCAGCGACCCGCGACAGCCGGCAAGCGACGCGGCCCCGCCGGCCGACAGCGCGCCGCGAACCACGCCGGCCGACGAAGCCGCGGCGCGTGCCACCGAAGCGAACGACACGGCCACCGCGACCACGACCGCCAGCGCACGCAACGCGCAGCACACGAGCGAAGCACGGACCACGCGCGACGAGGAGCAGCAGGAAACGCGCGCGTCCGATTCGCACGTCGCCGCGCAGAATCGCCGCAGCAGCGACCTGCGCGCGGAGAACGATCCGGCCGTCGCGCGGGCGCCCGGCGCACCCGGCGCGGGCGCGCTCGCAGAGCCGGCCAGCGTCGCGCCGCGCACGCCGGTCCGCGTGATCGACCTGACCGACGCCGACCCGGCCTCCCGGCCCGCGACGCTCGACCCGGCCGGCGTGTCGGTGCCGCGCGGCCCGTCCGTCGAAGCGCTCGACTACGGCGAACATACGCTCTTCATCGTGCGCAACGGCGAGGATCCGGCAGCCGCCACGCCCGAGGCTGCGCGGCCGCGCGCGGCGGGCGCGCTGCCCGCCGACGTCACGGAGCCGATCGTCGTCATCGCCGATGCGGCCGACGCGCACGTCGCGCCCGAACTCGCGAACCGCTGGCAGCGGCCGGTATTCGCGGCCGCGCCGGACGCGCTGCATACGGACGGCACGTTGCGCGCCGACGCGCCGCTCACGCGCTACCTGCCCGCCCCCGACGCAGCGGCGGCAGGCGGCCGCGTCGTCGGCACGAACGCGCAGGCGGCGCACGTCGATGCGGCGGGCGTCGTCGAGGCCGATCCGCCCGCGGCGAATCCGGAAGTGCCCGCCGCGCGCCGCGCGCCACCGCCCGCGAACGACGATACCGTCGTCGTGCTCGCAACGGCCAGGCGCCACGTCGCCGATCCCGAAACGCACGCCGCCCTGCCGCAGCCGCCCGCTCGCGGCGCGCGCGCGCTGGACGGCGCATTCAGTGCGCCGAATCGGATCGTGGTACTCGTCAAGCCGGCCGAACGATCCGCGTCGCAAGCGGCGAACGACGCGCGCGACGCATCCCGGCCGCCGAAGCCGGCCCGCGACGCACGGGCCGACGACCACGCGCTCCCGGCCGCCGCACACCCGGAAACTACCGAAGCACCGCCGGACCCTGCGCTTGCCGGCCCGGGCCTGTTCACGCGGCTGCAAATGCGTTTCGGCGGCGCACCGCTGCCGGACGCGGTCCACGCGCTCGCGCAGCAGTCGGACACGCTCACGCAGCAGTTGCGGATGCTGAGCGATGCCGGCTGGCGCGTGAGCCTCGGCAAGCGCGGCGGCGGCAGCCGGATCGACCCGAAGCGACGCCGCGTGACGATCGATGGCGGACTGCACGATTCGGGCAGCATCACCTACACGCTCGCGCACGAGGCCAAGCACGCGGTCGAGGCGATCGACGGCACGCTGGATTCGCTCGACTACAGCGGCCGCAGCCGCTTCACGCGCAAGGCGCTCGAAGCCGAAGCGCGCGCGCAGATCAACGCGTTCGAGGCGCGCTACGAGATCGATCTCGCGGGCGGCGGCGACATCGCGGCGAACACGACGCTGCCCGACGCGCTCCAGCACGAGGCCGACCGCTGGACGCCGTCGAGCGACTATGCGGGCACGGTCGCACGGCTTGCCGACGCGTTCGCCGACGCACCGGTGTCAGGCCGGCGCGGCGAGACGTATCAGGCGTTCTACGACGGCATCTGGGACAAGCAGAAACGCGACGGCGGCGCCCCGCGCCGGATGCCGGCGCCGCACACGACCGAATCGGCCGGCGGCGGCGCGCACCTGCCGCGCACGCTCGAGGAACAGGTGCAGTGGAGCCTCGCGCACGCGGAGGCGATCTCGCCGTTCGCCGAACGCGGGCGCAACGAGCCGCGACAGATGACGCTGCGGTTCCTGGACGAACGCTCGTCGTCGGGAATCGACGAACCGGTGACGATCGTTCGCGGCCGAACCGATGCCACTGGCCAGCTGCTCGACGCACATGGCCGCCCCGCACGGCACGTCGACTTTTCGATCGCACACTTCCTCGCCGGCACGTCGACCAGCGCCGGCAGCGGCTACGCGCTGGTCCTGGCCGCCGACAACGGCCACGCCGCCGCGGCATGGCTCACGAACACCTGGCAACGGCCAGTCTACGTGCCGGACGGCGGCACCATCCGCGCGTTCGACGCGGCCATGGGCGCCCCGGGCAGCATGCGCACGCAGGCGCGATTCGATTACGCACCCACATGGACTCGCTATGCGCCATCGCCGCGCGAGCGAATCGACTACGGCGAACTCGCCGTCGACGCGAACGGCCTGCACGTCGCGGGCGACCCGTCGCGGCGGCTGGACCCGCAAGCGCTGATCGGTCCGTTCCTCGGAGCCGGCATCGAGAAGAGCGTGTTCGAACTCGGCAAGCGCAACGCGATCGGCCTGTACGACGTCGATCCCGCGCGGCCGCGCGACGGCCAGCTCGCGAATCATTACGACGCGCTCGACACCGAACGCAACGGACTCGACCTGCTGCGCCGCTACGGCATGCGCACGTTGACCATCGATGGCCCGTTCTCGGTCGGCAACCGGATCGGGATCCTCTACCATCCGCTCGCCGAACTCAGCAGCCGCGCCGTCTCGCTCGGCGCGTTGCCGTCACGTGTCACGCACGAATCGATGCGACAGCTCGCGGCGATGCGCGAGATCGTCGAGCGCGATGGTCTGGTATTCGATTTCCAGGGGCTGTTCGACGCGCACGGCGACTTCTACTTCAGCGACCCGGCCACCGTATTCCGCACGGACGACCGCGAGGAAATCGACGCCACGCTCGAGGAAATCGACAACGTCATCGCGCCGCTCGAACGCGGCATCGACAACGGCAGCATCGCGCTCGCACATCCCGCGATCGCCGAATCGCTGCCGGAAGGCGCATTCGTCCAGAAGCCGTCGCTCTTCACGCGCATCCGGATGTGGTTCGGCGGCGCGCCGCTGCCCGATGCCGCCTATGCGCTCGCCGACCGGTCGAGCCTGCTCGCCGACCAGATGCGGCTGCTGAAGTCGGATGGCTGGCAGATCGTGTGGGGTCGTGCGGGACGCGGCAGCCGCACCGACGTCGATGAACGCCGGATCGTGATCGACGGCGGCCTGCGCGGCACCGGCACGCTCGTCTATACGCTCGCGCACGAAGCCGGCCACGCGGCCGACGTGTCGAACGACCGGCTCGGCCTCGACACCAGCAGCCCGGAGGCGTACGTGCAAAGCACGCTGCTCGCCGAAGCGCGCGCACAAGCCAACGCGTTCGCGGTGCGCAAGCAGATCCTCGAATCGACCGGCGTCGACATCGCCGAGCACGCGGTGCTTCCCGAAGAGATCGCGCGCGAAGCCGATCATGTGATGCCGGGCGACGAAACCGGCCTCGCACGCCTCGCCGACGCATTCGGCAATGCTCCCGTATCGGGCCGCGACGGCGAGCGCTACGGTGCGTTCTATGGCCGTGCGTGGGACCGGCAGCAACAGTCGGGCAGCGCATCGCTGAGCATGCCCGCACCGCACACGACCGAATCGTCCAGCGGCAGCGGCGGCGCACGGTTGCCGCGCACGCTCGACGAACAGGCGCAGTGGAGCCTCGCGCACGCGGACCGTGCGTCGCCGTTTCCGCGCCGCTGGTTCGGCGGCGGCTCGCCGAAACTGTCCTTCTCGCGCAACGGTCCGGTCTCCTATGCGAACGGCGAGCCGCTGACGCTCGTCCACGCGCGGACCGATGCGGCCGGCGGCCTGCTCGACGCACGCGGCCGCCCCGCCACGCCCGTCGACTATTCGATCGATCATCGCCATGCGTTCACGCCCGCGCGGGCCGGCGCGCCCATCGTCCTCGCAGGCGAAGGCGGCGCGGCGCACGCCGCGTGGCTCGCGAATCTTTGGCAACGCACGATCTACGTGCCCGACAGCGGCACGGTCCGCACGCTCGGCGAGCCGCGCAGCGACGGCACGCAGCACATGCAGTTCGGCGGCCCGGGCGCGTGGACGCGCTACACGCCGTCGCCGCGCGAACGGATCGATGCGGGCGCGCTCGCCGTCGACGAGCACGGGCTGCACGTCGCCGGCGATCCATCGCGGCGCGTCGATCCCGACGCGCTGCTCGGCCCGTTCCTCGGCGCGGGCACCGCGAAGGCGGTATTCGAACTCGGCAAGCGCAATGCGATCGGCGTGTTCGACGCCAGCGGCGACAAGGCGCGCACGATGCTCGCCCACGAAAAACGCGGGCTCGACCAGTTGACGCAGCTCGGCATGCGCACGGTCACGGTCGACGGGCCGTTTACCTACCACGGACGCGTCGCGGTGCTGTACAGCCCGCTGGCCGAGCTCGGCAGCCTCGAAGTGATGCACGGCATCCTGCCGAAACGCGTGACGCGCGAATCGATGCGGCAGCTCGCCGCGATGCGCGAGCTTGCCACGCGGCACGGCCTGTCGTTCGATTTCGAAGGCCTGTTCGATGCGAGCGGCGAGTTCTACTTCAGCGACCCTTCCGTCCTGATCCCGCATCCGGACCCGGCGACCAACCGCACGCCCGGGATGATCGATGCCGTCATCCAGCCGCTCGAACGCGGCATCGCGAGCGGCCACGTCGAACTCGCGCACCCGGTGATCAGCGAGTCGCTGCCGGACGGCGCGTTCGTCCAGAAGCCGTCGCTCTTCACGCGCATCCGGATGCGGTTCGGCGGTGCGCCGCTGCCCGATGCCGCCTATGCGCTGGCCGACCGGTCAAGCCTGCTCGCCGACCAGTTGCGGCTGCTGAACCCCGGCCGCTGGGAGATCGTGCAGGGCCGCGCCGGCGCGGGCAGCAAGGTCGATGCCGAACAGCGCCGGATTGTGATCGACGGCGGCCTGCGCAGCGCCGGCACGATCGTCTACGTGCTCGCACACGAGGTCGGGCACGCGGTCGACGTGGCGACGAACCGGCTCGACCTCGACACCAGCAGCCCCGATGCGTACGCGGAAAGCGCGCTGCGCGCCGAGGCGCGCGCGCAAGCCAACGCATTCGCGGTGCGCAAGCAGATCCTCGAATCGACCGGCATCGACATCGCCGAGCACGCGGTGCTCCCCGACGAAATCGCGCGCGAAGCCGATCATGTGATGCCGGGCGACGCAGCCGGCCTCGCGCGCCTCGCCGACGCGTTCGGCAACGCGCGGACCTCGCTGCCCGGCAACCCCGTCTACCGTGCGCTGTATCGCGCGCAGGCCGAGCAGGCGCTGCGCGACGGCGAAGCCGGGCGAACCGGTACGGCACCGCGGACGATGCCGTCGATGATGATGTGGCCGGTGCCGGACCCGTCGTCGTTCCTGCCGGCCGCCCCCACGCGCACGCCCGAAGCGCGCGCGGCCGACTGGCTCGATGCGCACGGCAAACGCGACCTGAAGCGGATCGACGGCACGCAGTTGGCCGACATCCGCGACCTCGCGCAATACGCAGGCCCCAACGCCCACGTGCTGATCGCGAAGCATGTCGACCGGCCGGCGGACGACGGCACGCATCCGCAACCCGAGTTCGTCGCGAGCCTGACCACCGATGCCCACGGCCAGCCCGGTCAGGTCGAATCGGCCGACCCCGGCGGTACGCCGTCGCACGACTTGCGCGATGCGCTCTATCCGGGCACGCGCCCACGCAAGCGCGGCGGCAGCGAAACGCCGCATGAGGCACGCGCGAAATTCGACTTCTACCTGTCGCCGGTGTCGCTCGACGAGTTGCGGCAATTCGGCGGCGCGGCGAAAGTCGAAGCCGTCGATTCGAAGCGCGTGTGGCATGCCGGGCCTTCCGGCGACGCGCCTGCGCAGGACGTCGTCGAGCAGATCGGCGAACTCGCCGCTGCACCGCAATTCAAGCGTCCCAAGGCGGCCGCGAAGGCCGCGGACGGCAGCACGACGATCTTCGCGGTAGACAGGAAGACCGGCAAGGTGCTCGGCTACGCCGTGCCCAAGCAAGATGGCAGCGGCTGGACCTATCACGAGAAGACCTCGGTCGGCGACGCGTCGATCGGCGAGCAGGATCTCGGCGCCGCCTTCCGTCGCCGCGCACGCGGCCTGCCCGACGGCCGGCGCGGCGTCGTGTTCGTGCCGTCCTCGCTACCGGAATCGGCGGTGTCCCGCTATGGCGGCTTCGCGCCGGCCGAGCGGGCGTTGCCGATCGCCGAGCAAAAGCCGCCGCCGATGAAAACGAGCGACCGCGTGCAGCGCCGGCTCGGCAAGATTCAGTCGAGAGGCAAGCCGCCGGCCGGCGCGACGCCGCTCGCCAACCGATGGGTCGCGCCGAACCTGCTGCCGAAATCGGCCGACGACGTGCACGATTTCAGCGGCGCGAACACGCTGCATCTACGGCGCGTGATCGATCTCGGCCAGGTCGGCCCCGAATACTTCATCTACGTCTACGGCACGGAAGGCGCGTTGATCGACACGCTGCACCAGCCGGACGGCATCCTCGCGACCCGCGACGGCACGCTGCAATGGTTCGACGACGCCGCGCATTTCGCCGACAAGAGCAAGCCCGGCGTCGACCTCGACAAGACGAAGATCGGCGGCGGGCCGGACGGCTCGGACCGGCACTTTCTCGTGACGCGGCTCGACCCGGCGGAATTCGATGCGCGCACGCAGCCGACGCAGGTCGCGGCCTATGCGCTGAAACAAGCGGAACTCGACAAGCAGTTGCGGAAGGCCGCGGCGGAATCGTCCGCTCCGTTCGGAGAACTGGAGAGCCGCATCGCGGCCGAACTGACGGCCGCGAAGAACCGGCAGGCCATACTTGCCGGCGATCCGGCGTCCGGCACTGCGTCCGCCAGCCCGTCCGCGAAGCCGAAAAAGCCTGCGCGCGGCAAGGGCAAAAAAGGCAAGCAGAACGCACCGGCGGCCCCCGCCCCGGCCGCGTCACCCGCGCCGCAGGCCGCGCCGGCCGGCAAACCGTTCAGCATCAAGACCTATCAGCCCGGCCTGACGAGCGCGACGGTCGCCGAATGGATCCTTCGCTTCGGCAAGGCGAAGGTCGACCACTGGTTTCCCGAGCACGAGCGCGTGAAGGCGTTCGCGGGCCGCACCGGCAAACCGCTCGATCTCGGCACCACGCGCCAGGTCATGATGGCCGACAGCGTGATGATGAAGGCGCTCGGCATCCCGTTGCGGCTCGCGCGCGACGCGTCGAGCATGCCGTGGCGCGGCCCGCTGTCGCGGCCCGACCATGCGGCGAACGTAGTGTCGCGCCATGCGAAGCGTGCGATCACCTATCTGTCGATCGCACGGGCCGCGGACCGGCATGCGCTGCAGGCCTATGCCCGCGCGAAACCCGAGATCCAGGATCGCCTCGCGCTGATGGCGCGCGGCTTCACGTTGCGCGACGACCCCGCCGAGATGCTCGCACTCGTGAAACGCTACGGCGGTGCGATGCCGGTGGTGTCGGTCGCGGTCGATCCGTATTCGCTCGCCGCCGCGCTCGGCCGCAAACACGACCCCGCCTTCATCCGCCGCGTGCGCGAACTCGGCAAGCTCGACAACGCGCAGTTCGACGAAGCGAACGCGCGAATCGACATCGACGGCACGGGCCGCCACCTCGAACTCGACGACCTCGGCCACCTGTACAAATGGCTCGACGCGGCGTCCGAAGGCGGCTTCGTGCTGCGTCTCGAAACCGCGCCGTCGCGCGCGCTCGTGTCGGCCGAAGACCAGCGCACGCTGGCGGGCACCAACGATGCGTACCACGACTACGTGCGCACGTTCGACGCGCTCGAAACGTGGGCGCGGGAGCACACCGGCGCGACCGCGCCGCATGTGATGGTGACGTTCCACGGCTGGGACGCCGTGCTCGAACCGGCGCCGGGCGACGGCCACCTGAAGCTCGTCGAGGCCGTGCTCGAGCGCAAGGAACTCGACTGGGTTCATCTCGGGCTGTCGTATGCGACGCACGGCTCGGACTTCGTCGCGAACCAGGACCTGACCGCCGCACTCGCCCGCAAGCTCGTCGAATACAAGCTGCATGCGCCCGACAAGCTCGCACGCCTGCATGGTGCCGACGCGCTCACGCGCGTGTTCGAACGGGTCGGCGCGCAGACGCTCGCGAACCAGCATCAGGTGCTGTTCGCCGAAGTCGAACGCGTCGGTCTTGCGAATGGGCTGAAGCCCGACCAGCTCGCGCAACTGCGCGCCGATCTCTACGAGGGGCACACGACCGCGCTGATGGACCGCGCACGGCAGGCAACGATCACTTATGCGAAGGAGAACTACTGGAATACCGCCGATCCCGCCAACCGGGCCGAGGAACGCGCACGCGATGCCGGCGATCGCTGGCTGAGCCAGTACGGCAGGCCCGATACCGCACGCAAGATCGACGCGCATGCGAACCCGAATGCATCGAGCACCGCGTTCTGGCGCGCGGTGGCCGCCGATCCGAAGCTCGCGATCGACGAGACCAAGCCCGTCATCGTGAACCGCGACATCGCCGCGCAGCCGAGCCACCAGCGCGGCAACCCGCAGGAGGCCGCGCTCGCGCAGCTCAACGCACTGCGCGTCCACCGGCCGTCGTTCGGCAAACGCGACTGGGCGTGGTCGCTGGGCTTCGGCGGCACGGTGGCCGGCGCCAGCTCGCTCGTGGCGCTCAACGTGTTCAACGGCATGACCGTGATGAGCTCGGATGCGCTGACGCACGCGAACACCGCGCTGTTCGTCGGCGCGCGCGCGGGCCGCGTATTCGGTGCGATGCACCAGGGCGCGGTGCAGAGCCTGCAGAGCGGCGACCCGCGCGCGGTGCACGACGTGCTCGATCGCCTGCAGCGCTCGCTCGCGCAACAGTTGACCGCACCGGTGCACGGCTACAACCCGGCACGGCTCGAACAGCTGGACCTGCTCACGAACGAAACGCGCGTGAAGGCGAGCCACTTCGTCGAAATGCATCGGCAGGGGCTCATCGGCTTCGACGATGCGGCCGCGCAGATCAAGGAATTGTCGGCCGACCTGCTCGCGAACATGCAGGGCATGGTCGGCGGCACGTCGCTCACGCAGCTGCATCACGGCAATTCCCGCCGGTTCCTCGGCCTCGTCGGGCGCGGCAGCGCGATCGTCGGCTATTCCGGGACGATCGCCGTCGGCGTGCACGGGCTCATGACCGCGCCGACCGTCGCGGGTGCGCTGACGACCGCGAGCGCAGGGCTCGCCGCGACCTATTCGGGCCTCGTCTACGCGGTCAGCGCGCACCGCGTGAACGCGGACAAACGCAGCCGCGTCGTGCGCCTGATCGATTCGACGTCGGATTTCGTCGGCGTCGCGAGCGGTATCGCGGGCACGATCGCGCAATACGACAAAGGGCACTACGGGCTCGCGGCAACCGCCGCGACATCGACGGCGATGCTGCTCGGCGCGCGCCTGAACACCCATTTCCCGAACGCGACGCGCTGGGTCAAAAAATACCCGACCGCGCTCATCCTCGTGCCGATCGGGATCTGGGGCTTCACGCAATTGCAGAGCCTGTTCTTCGGCCCGCCGTCGGGCGGCTCGGGATCGTCGCCGCACAAGCCGCAGACGACGCCGGCCTCGCCGTCACACCAGCCGCCGCAGCCGAGCGCCGGCACGCCGACGACCGGCCTCGCGCCGGGCACGACCGCCACGCAGCCGCCCGGGACCGGCACGACGGGCAATACGGCGCCCGCGCAGCCCTCCGCGCCGCCGTCGCAGGCCGCGCAGCCGTACATCGTCGTGGCAGGAGATTCGCTGTGGGTGATCGCCGACGCGCATCGCCAGTCGCTGCTGGACGCGGCGCACGTATCGCCGGACGACCGCAAGGCGATGACGCGCGACCAGCAGGATGCACGCGCGCTGAACGAGATCTTGCAGCTGAATCCGGGCCTGGCGTCGGCGCCGAACGTGCTGCGTGTCGGGCAGTCGATCAACGTCGGCTGATGCGCGCCGGCCCGTCGCTCAGCCGCTCCACGCGGACGACCGGATCACGCTGCAGAAGTTGCCCGCACGGAAATGCGGATCCTTGTCCGCGAGCACGTCGGCCTTCACGTTGCCGAACGTCGTGTCGGGCTTGTGCTTGATGCCGTCGTAGAACGCCTGAATGATGTCCTCCTTGAAATGCGGCGTGCGCGGATGCGCGCGCACGACCGCTTCCCGCTCGCTATCGCTGTATTCCGGATAAGCGAGGCCCAGCACGTCCATCTCGACGCCCGCCGTGACCAGCGCGACGACCGGATGCATGTGCTGCGGGATGCCCGGTGTGGTGTGCAAAGCGATCGCGGTCCACACGACATCGATGTCCTGTTGGGAAATCCCGTTGCCCTTCAGAAAATCGCGCGCGGCGTTCGCGCCGTCCACTTCGAAGCGCTCGCAAGCGCTGCTGTGCCGGTGCGTCAGTCCCATGTCATGGAACATGCAGCCGCAATAAAGCAGTTCGGGATCGTACTCGAGCCCGCGCCGCCGGCCCGCCAGCGCCGCGAAATAGAACACGCGGCTCGAATGGTGGAACAGCAGCTCGGACTCGGTATCGCGCACGAGCTCGGTGATCTCGCGCGTCAAACGCGTATCGGGAAGGGTGATGCCGGCAACGTTCACAGTCATGATCGACCTCCATGGAAGACATCCTCGATTTTCCGGATTCCGACCGATGTCTCCAATGAACGTATCACGCCTGATCCTGCCATTTCGCGCGACGAACGGACACGGCGCCTGCACGGCGCAAGAAGCGCCCCTATACTGCTGCGCATCACGTTCGATACCACATGCAATCGATCATGCCGAAGGTCGTGGGTATTTTCGCCGTTCCGGGTGTTCAACTGCTCGACGTCTCCGCGCCGCTCGACGTGTTCGCGCAAGCAAACACCGAGTGCGGCAAGCCGTTCTACACGTTGCGGGTCATCGCGAGCGGGCCCGGGCCGATCTGCAGTTCGTCCGGCGCACGGGTGCTGCCCGATTGGATCGCGCCTGATATCCCGGAGCGCCTCGACACGCTGCTGGTCGCCGGCGCGCCGCACGCCGGCCAGATCGTATTGCGCACCGACGTCCTCGCGTGGCTGCGCTCGGCGGCCGTGCAAAGCAGGCGCTACGGCTCGATCTGCACCGGCGCGTTCCTCCTCGCGGCCACCGGCCTGCTGAAAGGGCGCCACCTGACCACGCACTGGGCCGCCGCCGATGCACTCGCTAACGCATATCCGTCCGTCACCGTCGACGCCGACGCACTGTACGTACGCGACGGCAAGCTGCGCACCGGCGCCGGCGTCACGGCCGGGCTCGATCTCGCGCTCGCGCTGGTCGAGGAGGATCTCGGCCGCGAGATCGCGCGGCGCGTCGCCGCGCAACTGGTGATGTTCTTCAAGCGCCCGGGCGGGCAGCTCCAGTTCAGCCGCAAGGGCGAGGCGCGCCCCGCCGGGCGTTCGGTGCTGCAGGAAGTCCAGCGCTGGATCGCCGCCCATCCGGAACTCGAGCATTCGGTGACCGAGATGGCGAAGCATGCGGGCATGAGCCCGCGCCATTTCGCGCGACTGTTCCGCGCGGAAGTCGGCATGACGCCGGCCGCATGGGTCGAGGCGACCCGCATCTCGGCCGCCCGCCAGCTACTCGAGAACGGCCACGACACGCCGAAGCAGGTCGCGGCGAAATGCGGCTTCGCGAACGTCGATACGCTCAGGCGAGCGTTCACCCGGCACGTCGGCATCACCCCGGCCGAATACCGGAAGCGGCAAGCGACCCTGACTGCGTGATGCGAAAAGCACGACACCGGCGGCCTCGCAAAAATTAATTCGGAATGCGATTCAACTGTTCAGTCCGCTGGCGCTGCACCGATCGGCCCTGTTGCTCGCGCAGGCCACGCGCCTGCCCCGGCACGCCCGCAATCTTCAGAGGAAATCGCATGCCGCGCGAATCGTTTACCCAGTTGCAATAATGATTCGCTGCAACGCATATTTCCGACCGGTAACGCGATCGTTACGATGCAATCAACCGCTGAACGCCACGAGCGAAGCGCGAAATCAACAGAACCGGAGGTCACCATGAAGTCGTTCATCACCGCTGTCGTCGCCGCAACCGCACTGTCCGCATCGTATGGCGCATTCGCCCAATCGAACCCGTCGGGCCAGTTGACGCGCGCCCAGGTGCGTGCGGAACTCATCCAGCTCGAACAAGCCGGCTACAAGCCCGAAGTCTCCGATCAGTATTACCCGCGTGCGCTGCAGACCGCGCAGGCCCGCGTGACGAACGCCGATGAAGCCGGCTACGGCGCGCAGGCAGCCGCGGGCGCGCGTGCCGGCCGCGCGATCGCGGTCAAGCAGGAAGGCCGCGACTCGATCTATTTCGGCCAGTAAGCCGGATACGCGCCGGCATATTTCCCGCGTATTCCGATACGCACGCCGTACACGCGACACCCCGCTCCCGTTCATCGGGGCGGGGTGTTCGTTTTCCGGCCGTCCGCGCCCTTTGCCGCTCGCGTGCCGCGCGGCGCCGTTCACGCAAGCATCCGGTGTTTGCGCATAGAATGGCCGCGTGGTCGGTATCGGCCAGAACGCGAGCGAGCGGTATCGCGACGCCCGCCGGTCGGTCCGATGTCGCACTCGGCGCATTTTTCGAAAAGGAGCGGTTTCATGTCTCAAACATCCGGTTCCATGATCACGTTTCGCCGCCCGGACGGCCAGGAACTGCAGGGCTATCTCGCCACGCCGGCACGGACCGAAGGCGCGCCCGCGGTTGTCGTCATCCAGGAATGGTGGGGGCTGAACGACCAGATCCGCGGCGTCGCGGATCGCCTCGCGCGCTGCGGCTATTTCGCGCTCGTGCCCGACCTGTATCGCGGCAAGTCGACGGTCGAGGAGGAAGAAGCGCATCACCTGATGACCGGCCTCGATTTCGGCGACGCCGCGTCGCAGGACATTCCGGGCGCGGTCGCGTACCTGAAGACGCTGGCGCCGCGCGTCGCGGTGACGGGCTTCTGCATGGGCGGCGCCCTCACGCTGCTGTCGCTGCAACATGCCGAAGCGGACGCCGGCGTCACGTGGTACGGCCTTCCGCCGCTCGACTACCTCGATCCGGCCAAGCTCAAGGTGCCGCTGATGGGTCACTGGGGCACGCAGGATGCGTTCTTCAAGATCGACCAGGTCGACGCACTGGAAAAGAAGCTCACCGATGCGAAGGTCGGCTTCGAATTCCATCGCTATCTCGCGCACCATGCATTCGCGAACGAAACGGCCGTCGGCCCCGGTCGCATCGCCGGCACGCAGTTCGATCCGGTGTGGTCGCAAATGGCGTGGGACCGCACGCTCACGTTCTTCGGCCGGACGCTTTGGACGAAGCCGGCGTAACGTAACGCCGCTCCCCGCGCGGCGACGGTGCAAAAGAACACGCCACGGATTTCCGTCCGTGGCGTGTTCGTTTTCGCAACCGTTCGGTTCGATGGACGGACGCGGCTCTGCCGCTCCTGCCGTGCGTTGCGCTTAGCCGTTCGTCGCCGTTGCCGACGCAGCCGCCTTGTCGTAATCGACCGGCGCATCCGGCGCGCGCGGCGCTTCGCCCGCGCGCTGGATCCAGCCCCCGCCCAGTGCGCGGTACAGATCGACCAGATTCGTCCAGCGTGCCAGACGCGCGCTGATCAGCGACTGCTGCGCCGAGTACAGATCCGTCTGCGCGGTCAGCACCGACAGGTAGCTGTCCACACCGTTCTTGTAACGCAGGTCCGACAGGTCGAAGCGACGCTGCTGCGCGTGCTCGTTGCGCTCGAGCGCCGCGATCTGCTGGTCGTACGTGCCGCGTGCGGCCAGGCCGTCCGACACTTCGCGGAATGCCGACTGGATCGCCTTCTCGTAGTTCGCGATCTCGATGCGCTTCTGCACGTTCGCGAGATCGAGATTGGCGATGTTCTGCCCGCCCTCGAAGATCGGCAGCGCGATGTTCGGCGCGAACGACCACGCCGCCGTGCCGGCCTTGAACAGGCCGCCCAGCGTCGGGCTCGCGGTGCCGAACGCGGCCGTCAGCGAGATCTTCGGGAAGAACGCCGCGCGGGCCGCGCCGATGTTCGCGTTCGCGGCCAGCAGCGTCTGCTCGGCCTGCATCACGTCCGGACGGCGCGTGAGCAGATCCGACGGCAGGCCCGCCGGCACGTCCGTCAGCAGGTTCTGCGCATCGAGCGGCAGGCCCGCCGGCAGATCGTCCGGCAGCGGCTCGCCGATCAGCAGCACCAGCGCGTTCAGCGCCTGCGCGCGCGCACGTGCCTGCGCCTGCTGGTTCGCGAGCGCCGTCTCGACCACCGTCTGCGCCTGGCGCAGCTCGAGCTCGGAGCCCGTGCCGTTGTCGAACTGCAGCTTGGTCAGGTCGTACGACGCCTGCGCGGTCTTCA
>NZ_LOYN01000041.1:0-1291 GCF_001526325.1 Burkholderia sp. MSMB1826 | reverse complement strand
TTGACCCTGACCCAAGAAATAGTCCGGTGCAAAAGTAGAGAAATTCGGCATGATGTGTCCAAGCGGACACGAAGGCCATGCCATGAAGACGAGCAAATTTACGGAAGAGCAGATCGCATTTGCCCTGAAGCAAGCCGAGCTGGGTACGAAGGTCGAGGAGATCTGCCGCAAACTCGGAATAAGCGAGGCGACTTTCTACAACTGGAAGAAGAAATTCGGAGGGTTGGGGCCTTCTGAGCTGCGCCGCTTGCGCCAGCTCGAAGAAGAAAACGCGAAGCTGAAACGGCTTGTGGCGGACCTGAGCCTGGACAAGGCCATGCTGCAGGACGTACTCGCAAAAAAGCTCTGAAGCCTGCCCGTCGGCGCATGTTGATCGATGAATTGCGTGATCGCTATCGAACCAGCCTGACGAAGACTTGCGCGTTGTTTGGCATGTCTCGTTCGCTGTATCGGTATCAGTCGGTTGCGCGTGATTCGTCGGCGCTGCTCATGCGTATCAAGGAAATCACCGCCACGCGCGTGCACTATGGGTATCGGCGCGTTCACGTGGTCCTGCGACGGGAAGGCTGGCGAGATAACTGCAAGCGCGTCTACAGGCTGTATCGGGCGGAGGGCCTTTCACTGCGGCATAAGCGGCCACGACGTAACAAATCGGCTCGGCTGCGACAGCCCAAGCATATCGTGACCGCGATCAACGAAATCTGGAGCATGGATTTCGTTGCGGATGCGCTGTTCGACGGGAGACGTCTACGGACACTGACCGTCGTCGACAACTACACCCGGGAATGCCTAGCCATCGAGGTCGGGCAAAGTCTGAAGGGAGAGCATGTGGTCGAAGCGCTGACGCGTATCACCGCTATGCGCGGACACCCTGCCACGATCAAGGTCGACAATGGCAGCGAATTCATCTCGAAGGCAATGGACCGGTGGGCGTATGAACATGGCGTTGAACTGGATTTCAGCCGGCCGGGCACGCCCACTGACAACGCCAAGGTCGAAAGCTTCAACGGGCGCTTCCGTCAGGAATGTCTGAACGCGCATTGGTTCTTGTCATTGGCTGACGCTCAGAGCAAAATCGACGACTGGCGCACGTACTATAACGAGGTTCGTCCCCACTCCGCATTGCAGTGGATGACACCCGCCGAATTCGCCCGTCAGGCAAGGGAATCCGCCTCGCCTGACAACTCAACCAAGCCGGAAATCTCCACTTCCGACCGGGACTAATTCTGGTTCAGGGTCACAAGCCGGAAATCTCCACTTCCGACCGGGACTAATTCTGGTTCAGGGTCAC
>NZ_LOYN01000040.1:0-75957 GCF_001526325.1 Burkholderia sp. MSMB1826 | reverse complement strand
AGGAAGGCAAGAAAGGACGCATCGCGGTGGGGCAGCTTGCCGACCTGATCGTCCCGGATCGCGATTTCTTCGCGTGTGCGGAAGACGATATCGCCGCCACGACCGCGTTGCTGACGGTGGTCGACGGGAAGATCGTGTGGGGGGCGGGGCCGTTCGCATCGCACGACGCGCCGATTCCGCCGGCGATGCCGGACTGGTCGCCGGTGCGCGAGTTTGGCGGCTACGGCGGCTGGGGCGCGACGCAGCGCAACGGCGCGCCGTTGCAGCGCGCGGCGGCCGCCGCGATGTGCGGCTGCGCGAATGCATGCACCGTTCACCAGCATGCGCACGCGAGCGCATGGGCAAGCGCGTTGCCGACGTCGGACGCGAAGGGCTTCTGGGGCGCGTTCGGCTGTTCGTGCTGGGCGGTCTGACATGGCGACGCGCACCGCTTACGACACCCCCGCGTGGATTCGCGTGCTGCTGTCGCAGCCGTGGGTCTTGCCGCTCGCGCGCCTCGCGCTGGTGTCCGCCTATTTGCTCGGCGGCGTCGCGAAGGCGCTCGATTTCGACGGCGCGGTCGCGGAACAGGCGCATTTCGGCCTGCAGCCGGCCGCGCTGTGGGCGGCGCTCGCGATCGCCGTCGAGATCGTCGGCTCGCTGTGCGTGGTGTTTCGCCGCTTCACGTGGCTCGGCGCCGGCAGCCTCGGCATGCTGACGCTGGTCGCGATGTGCGTGGCGAACGATTTCTGGAACCGTTCGGGCGCCGAGCACTTCATGGCGCTCAACAGCTTTTTCGAGCATCTCGGGCTGATCGCGGCACTCGTGCTCGCGTCCGTGCTCGACGATGCGCGGCAATCGGCCGATGATGGCCGTTCCATTCGATGACGATGCAACAACCAGGACATCCCGTGATGAAATCCCTTCGTTCCGTGCTGCTCGCCGCGATGCTCGCGGGCGGCCTCGCCGTTGCGCCCGCGACGTTCGCGAAACCGCCGACGCCGCCCGCCGCAGTGCCGACGGTGGCGGTCGGCCCGCAGTACGACACGACCCACGTGTGCGTCGCGCCCGAAGACTTCGACCGCTTCACCGACAGCTTCGTCGCGACGTTCGGCGGCAAGAAGTCGAAGCAGGGCGTGTTCCAGGTCACGCCGACGCCGAGCCAGACGATGTCGCAACTCGTGCTGACACCGGTCGGCACGATCTCGGTGTTCGGCTTCAAGACGCCGATCCCGTATCCGTTCTGCGCGGAGCGCACCGGCTATCTCGTGACCGACATGGACGTCGCCGTGAAGTCGGCTCGCGAGCACGGCGCCGACGTGATCGTCGACACGTTTGCCGATCCGATCGGCCGCGACGCGATCGTCACGTGGGCGGGCGGCGTGAACATGCAGCTGTACTGGCACACGCAGGCGCCGCATTACGACGCGCTGCAGACCATCCCCGAAAACCGCGTGTACGTCTCGCCGCAAAGCGTGCGCAAGTTCGTGCACGACTTCGTCAAGTTCTCGAAAGGCAAGGTGGTGTCCGACGACCCGAAGGCGCCGGGCATCGAGATCGGCCGGCCGGACGATACCTACCGCCGCATTCGCGTCGAATCGGGCTTCGGCAAGATGACCGTGCTGGTGACGGACGGCCATCTGCCTTACCCGTTCGGCCGCGAGATGACCGGCTACGAAGTGTCCGATCTCGCCGCGACGCTGAAGCAGGCGCAGGCCGCAGGCGTGACCGTGCTCGTGCCGCCGTTCGAGTCGGGCGGCCGCGATGCGGCGCTCGTGCAGTTCCCGGGCGGCTACGTCGCCGAAATCCACGCGAGCGCGGCGCGATGAAGCACGAGGACACGATCCTTGCCGCAGTGGCCGGCTTCGTCGACACGCTGAGCTTCGTCGCGCTGTTCGGGCTGTTCACCGCGCACGTGACCGGCAACTTCGTGCTGATCGGTGCGGGCATCGCGGGCTTCGGCCAGGGCGTCGTGCTGAAGCTCAGCGTGTTTCCGGCGTTCGTGTGCGGCGTGATCGCGGCGAGCCTGATCGCGCGGTCGATGTCCGCGCGGCCGGCATGGCAGGGCACGCGCGTGCTGCATGCGGTGCAGGCCGTGCTGCTGCTCGGCTTCTGCGCGGCCGGCGTGTGGGCGACGCCCGTCACGCAGCCCGACAGCGTCGCCGCGCTGGTGGCCGGCATCGTGGGCACGTTCGCGATGGGCGTGCAGAACGCGCATCCGCGCGTGATCGCCCGCGCGGGCGGCGTGCCGAATACGGTGATGACCGGCAACGTCACGCAGGCGATCCTGGATGCCGTCGACATGCTGTCGCCCGGCACGGCGGACAGCGTGCGCGCCACCGCGCGCGCACGCTTCGCGAAGATGCTGCCGGCGATCGTCGCGTTCGCGCTCGGCGCGGCGGGCGGTGCGCTCGGGTTCCGCTACGTCGGATTCCTGGCGTTGCTGGTTCCCGTCGGCGCGCTCGCGACGCTTGCGCTGCGCGCGGCGCAAGCGGCCGATGCAACCCCGCAGGCGCGCGCATGAGCGAGCGGCGGAGGGGACGCTGCGGCCCCCGCTTCGCGCGGGCCGCGCGCGTGTCGGTCGTCGCGGGACTGCTGTTCGCGGGGACCGACGCTGCGTTCGCGGAAACGGCAGCCGCGTCGTCCCCGATCATCACGCCGGCTTCGACGCAAGAACCGACGCCGGCGTCGAGCGCGTCATCGGCTTCGGCGCCGGCGCCGGCGTCGACGTCGGCAGCCGCCGCCGCATCGACGTGCACCGCCAAGCGGCCGACGGTGCTGTTCAACCGCTGGCAGGAAGACTGGTCGGTGCTCGCGAATCCCTGCGTGCCGCATGCGCCGCTCGACGGATTGAAATACATCCCGCTCGGCAACGATCAGGTCTCCTACCTGTCGCTCGGCGTGAACCTGCGCGAGCGTCTGGAGACCAACGACGCGCCGCTGTTCGGCATCGGCTCCGCGCAATCGGATACGTACCTGATCCAGCGCGTCGAAGTGCACGCCGATGCGCACCTCGGCCGGCACTGGCAGTTCTTCGCGCAATTGCAGGACGCGCGCGCGTTCGGCAAGAACACGGTGTCGCCGGTCGACCGGAACCCGCTCGATCTCGAACAGGCGTTCGCGACCTACACGGGGGCGCTCGGCGGCGGCACGGTCAAGTTCCGCGTCGGCCGTCAGGAGATGGCGTTCGACCTGCAGCGCTTCATCGCTGCGCGCGACGGCCCGAACGTGCGGCTCGCGTTCGATGCGGTCTGGGCCGATTACGAATACGGAAAGTGGCGCTTCATCGGCTATGCGACGCAGCCGGTGCAGAACCGCAACGCGTCCGATTTCGACGATGTGTCGAATCGCGATCTCACGTTCAGCGGCGTGCGCGTCGAGCGGCAGTCGGTCGGGCCTGGCGATCTGTCGGGCCACTGGTCGCGCTACAACCGCCGCGGCGCGCACTTCCTCGATGCGAGCGGCCCCGAGCATCGCGACGTGTGGGACGTGCGCTACACGGGCACGCAGGGCCGCTTCGACTGGGATCTCGAAACGATGCTGCAGACCGGCACGGTCGGCAACGCGACGATCGGCGCGTGGGCCGTCGGTTCGATTGCGGGCTACAAGCTCGACGCGCCGTGGTCGCCGCGCATCGCGCTGCAGGTCGACGCGGCATCGGGCGACCGGCATCTGCACGACGGCCGCGTCGGTACCTTCAATCCGCTGTTTCCGAACGGCTATTACTTCACGCTGGCCGGCTATACGAGTTACGCGAACCTGATTCACGTGAAGCCGTCCGTGACGCTGAAGCCGTCGCCGAGCCTGTCGCTGCTCGGCGCGCTGGGTTTCCAGTGGCGCGAGACGACGGGCGATGCCGTCTATCAGCAGCCGAACGTCCCGGTGCCGGGCACGGCGGGCAAGGGCGGGTCGTGGACGGGCATGTACGTGCAACTGCGCGCGGACTGGACGATCGCCGCGAACCTGATCGGCGCGGTCGAGGCCGTGCATTTCCAGGTCGGCGACGCGATCCGGCAAGCGGGCGGGCACAACGCCGACTACGTCGGCGTCGAGCTGAAGTACGGATGGTGATGCCGCCGCGCGGCATCGTGCGCCCATGAAAAAAGAGCGGCCCCGAGGGGCCGCTCTCCGTTCGAGCGAGCCGGCGGCGTGCCCGGCCCGTTCGCGATCGCGAGGCGATTACAGGTTCGGCGACAGCGTGAGCGCGTTCGTCAGGTCGCCCATCGGCTGCGCACCGTTCGCCTTCAGCGCGTCGTCGCGCTGCTGCAGGCCCGCGAGGCGCGGCAGCGAGAAGCGGCGCGTGATGAAGCGCAGGATCGAACCCGTGTCGTACTGCGTGTGGTCCACGAAACCCTTCTTCGCGTACGGCGACACGATCAGCGCCGGAATGCGGGTGCCCGGGCCCCAGCGGTCGGCATTCGGCGGCGTGGCGTGATCCCAGAAGCCGCCGTTTTCGTCGTACGTGACGACCACGACCATGTTCTTCCACTGCGGGCTGGCCTGCAGGTGCGCGATCACGTCGGCGATGTGCTGGTCGCCGGAGGTGACGTCCGTGTAGCCCGGGTGCTCGTTCAGGTTGCCTTGCGGTTTGTAGAACGCGACTTGCGGCAGCGTGCCCGCATCGATCGCCTTGATGAACTCGGCGCCGTTCGCGCCGCCGTCGAGCAGGTGCTGCGCGCGGCTCGCGGTGCCCGGCGCCTGATTCGCGAAGTAGTTGAACGGCTGGTGGTGCGGCTGGAAGTTCGGCGTCGACAGGTCGGCGCCGTAGATCACGTTCGACGTGCCGTTCTGGCTCGCCTGCAGCGCCTGGCCCCATGCGCCGCCATACCATGCCCACGACACGCCCGCATTGGTCAGCAGGTCGCCGATGTTGGTCGCCGTCTGCGGCGGCATCGTCGACGGATTGGCCGGATCGGCGAGCAGCGGGTCGCCGCCCGTGGCCGCCTTGTTGCCGCTCGGCTGATACGCCGGCTGCATCGTGTTGACGCCGTAGAAGTCGGGCGTGAGCGCGCCGTCGTTGACGAACTTCGGCGGGCCGCTCAGCGCGGAAGCCGGCGAGTTCGTGGCCACCTTCAGCGACTTGCCGTCGGCGTTCAGCACGGCGATCTTGCCGGCCGCCGGGCTCTTGTCGGCGTTCGGGTAGTACGGCGCGCACGCGCAAATCAGGTACTGGTGGTTCAGGAACGACCCGCCGAACGCGCCCATGAAGAAGTTGTCCGCGAGCACGTACTGCTGCGCGATCTTCCACAGCGGCAGCTTCGACGGATCGGCCGTGTAGTGGCCCATCGTCAGGCCGCCGGCGTCGGTCCAGGCGGCGTACATGTCGTTCTTGCCGCCGTTGATCTGCATCTGGTCCTGGTAGAAGCGATGCACGATGTCGCGCGTCGCGATGCTCATCGACTGGTTGAAGCCTTTCGGATCGTCGATCGCGAACGGCGCGTTCGGCAGGTTCGCCGTCATCGCCTCGGTCACCGCCGGCGTGATGCCGGTCGCGGTCAGGCCGCCCCAGATCTTCGGCAGCGTCGCCATCGTCGAGCCGTCGCGATCCTTCTGCACCGAGTTCGCGGCCGTCACGTTCTGCAGACCGTTCGCGCCCGGGAAATTGCCGTACAGGTTGTCGAAGCTGCGGTTTTCAGCGTAGATCACGACGACGTTCTTGACGGCCGACAGGCCCTGCTGCGTGACGTCGTCGCCGCCGCAGGCGGTCAGGCTGAGCGCTGCCGCAAGGGCGATCGGCGTATAGCGAATCCAGGCGTGCTTCTTCATGCGATGTTCTCTCTCATTCGTCGTTGGTCGCGTGTGGGAACCGGGTGGCGGGAGGGCCGGCGCACGAACCTCGCGGTATCGCCCGGCTGCGCGCATTATCTGGAACCGATTTGACAGCCGGGTGTAGGGGCGCTTTCAATTGACTGTCGGTCGAACGTCATTCAACGGTCACGGAACTGACATAAGCTCCGGCCGATTGCCCACCGCTACTAGAACAACGACGATGCACACCCTTCTGAAATCTTTCGCGTTCGCGCGATCGCTGATCCCCGCCGCGGCGGCGCTCGCGGTGGCCGGCACGCTCGCGGCGCTCGCCGGTTGCGACGCACGGCCCGGCACGAACGCGTCGGCCGCGTCCGTCGTCCCGGCGGCCCAGGCCGCCCCGGCCGTCCCGGCGGTCGCGCCGGCCGGCCAGCCGCAGACGCGCGCGCAGGTGTTCGAGGGCGTGAAGCAGATGACGGCACTCGGCAAGCAGCTGTTCTTCGATCCGTCGCTGTCCGGCTCGGGCAAGCTTGCCTGCGCGTCGTGCCATAGCGCCGAGCATGCGTTCG
The DNA here is from genome assembly GCF_001526325.1 of Burkholderia sp. MSMB1826. Classification (NCBI taxonomy): domain Bacteria; kingdom Pseudomonadati; phylum Pseudomonadota; class Betaproteobacteria; order Burkholderiales; family Burkholderiaceae; genus Burkholderia; species Burkholderia sp. MSMB1826. Next base: position 69,661 of record NZ_LOYN01000040.1, on the reverse strand, counting down.
GGCCGCCGAACGCGCTGTCGGTGCAGCTCGGCGGCGACGACATGCACCGTACCGGCTTTCGCGCGGTACCGTCGCTGAAGTACCTGCGCGGCATTCCGCCGTTCAGCGAGCACTTCCACGATTCGCCGGACGAAGGCGACGAAAGCATCGACGCGGGCCCGACCGGCGGGTTGACCTGGGACGGTCGCGTCGATACGCGCGATGCGCAGGCGCGCATTCCGCTCACGTCGCCGTTCGAGATGAGCAGTTCGCCCGCGCGGGTCGCGAAGGCGGTTCGCGCGGCACCGTATGCCGACGCGTTCCGCAAGGCGTTCGGCGACCAGGTCCTGGCCGACGACCAGGCGACGTTCGATGCGGTGCTGCGCGCGCTCGACGCATTCCAGCAGCAGCCGGCGCTGTTCGATCCGTACACGAGCAAATACGACGCGTATCTGGCCGGCCGCGCAAAGCTCACGCCCGCCGAGTTGCACGGGCTGCAGCTATTCAACGACGAGAAGAAGGGCAACTGCGCGAGCTGCCACGTCAGCCAGCGCACGCTCGAAGGCGGCCCGCCGCAGTTCAGCGATTTCGGGCTGATCGCGATCGCGGTGCCGCGCAACCGCGCGCTGCCCGTCAATCGCGACCCGCGCTTTTACGATCTCGGCGCATGCGGCCCCGAACGCACCGACCTGAAGGGCCGCGACGAATTCTGCGGATTGTTCCGCACGCCGTCGCTGCGCAACGTCGCGCTGCGCAAGACGTTCTTCCACAACGGCGTGTATCACTCGCTCGAGGAGGTGATGCGCTTCTACGTCGAACGCGACATCCATCCGGAGAAGTTCTACCCGGTCGTGCACGGCAAGGTGCAGATCTACGACGATTTGCCGAAGCGCTACTGGCCGAACATCAACCGCGAGCCGCCGTTCGACCGCAAGCGCGGCGAGCAGCCGGCGCTGAACGCGGCCGAGATCAAGGACGTGATCGCGTTCCTCGGCACGCTGACTGACGGATATCAGCAAACGGCCGCGCCGGCCAAGCCCTAGAAGGCGTTCATTGCAGCACGCATGCTATGCTCGCTCGCTGACGGGCGTGGCGCGTGCCGGAGGGCCGGTTCCCGGTTCGCCGGCATGCGCCGCGCCGTTCGATCGAACATCCAAGGAGAAAAAACATGTCGATGCGTGCATCCCTTTCCGTCGTCACGCGCGTGCTGGCCGGCGCCGCGTGCGCAGCCGCGATGCTGCCCGCCCATGCGCAGAACAACCTGAACTTCCTGAACGACACGCCGATCAGCTATTTCAGCAAGGCCGACCGCGCGTCGCTCACGAAGGCGGTCGTGCAGGCGCGCGACGAAGGCAAGGACGGCGAAACCACGACGTGGCAGAGCAGCGGCCGCGGCACGCAGATCGACGCGAAGCTCACGCCGAACACGACCGAGACGGACGGCAAGACCTGCCGCGAAGTCGCGACCGAAATCACCGCGAAGGGCCAGACGATGACGCTCAAGCCCGTCTACTGCAAGACGGCCGCGGGCAAGTGGCAGTTGCAGAAGCGCTGAGCCCGCGCGTGATGAAGCGGGGCGGCGCGCTGCGCACGGTGTCGTGCGGCGTCGTGATTCTCGATGCGGCCGGCCGCGTGTTTCTCGCGCACGCGACGGATACCACGCACTGGGATATTCCGAAGGGGCAGGGCGAACCAGGCGAGACGCCGGCCGATGCCGCGCTGCGCGAACTGCTGGAAGAAACCGGCATCGAGTTGGCGCCGGCACGGTTGCTCGATCTCGGTCGCTTCGCATACCGGCACGACAAGGATCTGCACCTGTTCGCGGTGCAGGTGGCCGAAGGCGAGATCGATCCCGAGCGCTGCACGTGTACGTCGCTGTTTCCGAGCCGCCGCGACGGCTCGATGATCCCCGAGATGGATGCGTACCGCTGGACCGTGCCGGGCGACATCGACACCTATGCGAGCCGCAGTCTCGCGCGGTTGTTTCGCACGAAGCTGTCGCTGGCGGAACTGCATCGGCGGTTGTCGGGCGCGTGAACGGGCGCCGCGGCTTGTGCTGCCGCCCGCCGCCGTTCGGCGCACGCCCATGAAAAAACCGGCTCCAGGGCCGGTTTTTTCATGGGCAGGCAGCGGCGGCTTGCGAAGCCGCACGCCGCCCGCGCGGAGCAGGGCCGTCAGGCCGGCTTGCCCCAGCTGTCGCGCAGCCCGACGATCCGGTTGAACACCGGCTTGCCCGGCTTCGAATCGACACGGTCTGCAACGAAGTAGCCGTGGCGCTCGAACTGCAGGCGCGTTTCCGGCGCGACGTCGCCGTTGCCCGGCTCGAGGTACGCCTGCACGATCTTCTTCGAATCGGGGTTCAGCGCGTCGAGGAAGTTCGCGCCGCCCGCGTCCGGATGCGGTTCCTTGAACAGGCGATCGTAGATCCGCACTTCGGCCGGCTGCGCGTGCTTCGCGCTGACCCAGTGGATGTTGCCCTTGACCTTGTACGTGTTCGCGCCTTCGGTGCCCGACTTGCTGTCCGGGAAGTAGTTGCAGTGCACGGCCGTCACGTTGCCGTCGGCGTCCTTGTCGAAGCCCGTGCATTCGATCACGTAGCCGTAGCGCAGGCGCACCTTGTTGCCCGGGAACAGGCGGAAATAGCCCTTCGGCGGATTCTCGACGAAATCCTCGCGCTCGATCCACAGCTCGCGCGAGATCGGGAACGTGCGCACGCCGCGGTCCGGATGATGCGGATGCACGGGCGCCGTGCAGGCTTCCTCGAGGTCTTCCGGATAGTTGTCGATCACGAGCTTCAGCGGATCGAGCACCGCGACCGTACGCGCGGCCTTTTCGTCCAGGTCGTCGCGCAGCGCGCCTTCGAAGATGCTCATGTCGATCCACGAATCGATCTTCGTCACGCCGATCCGCTCGCAGAACAGGCGGATGCTCTCCGGCGTGAAACCGCGGCGGCGAATGCCGACGATCGTCGGCATGCGCGGGTCGTCCCAGCCGTCGACGTGGCCTTCGGTGACGAGCTGCAGCAGCTTGCGCTTGCTGGTGATCGCGTACGTGAGGTTCAGCCGCGAGAATTCGATCTGCTGCGGCAGCGGGCGCGTGAACACGCCGGCTTCCGCGAGTTCGTTCAGCACCCAGTCGTACAGCGGGCGGTGATCCTCGAACTCGAGCGTGCACAGCGAATGCGTGATGCCTTCGAGCGCATCCGAGATGCAGTGCGTGTAGTCGTACATCGGATACACGCACCATGCGTCGCCGGTGCGGTAGTGGTGCGCGTAGCGGATCCGGTAGATCACCGGGTCGCGCATGTTCATGTTCGGCGAAGCCATGTCGATCTTCGCGCGCAGCACGTGCTCGCCTTCCTTGAACTCGCCGGCCTTCATCCGGCGGAACAGGTCGAGGTTTTCCTCGGGCGAGCGGTCGCGGAACGGCGACGGCTTGCCGCCTTCGGTCAGCGAGCCGCGGTTCGCGCGCATTTCGTCGGCGCTCTGGCTGTCGACGTACGCCTTGCCGCGCTGGATCAGCAGCTCGGCGAATTCGTACAGCTTGTCGTAGTAGTCGCTCGCGAAATACTGATGATCGACCGCGTCCTTGCGCCAGTCGAAGCCGAGCCAGCGCACCGCGTCGACGATCGAGTCGACGTATTCGACGCTTTCCTTTTCCGGGTTCGTGTCGTCGAAGCGCAGGTGGCACACGCCGCCGTAGTCGCGCGCGACGCTGAAGTTCAGGCAGATGCTCTTCGCGTGACCGATGTGCAGATAGCCGTTCGGCTCGGGCGGGAAGCGCGTCTCGACGCGGCCGCCCCATTTGCCGGTGCGGTTGTCGTCGTCGATGATGTTGCGGATGAAATTGGAAGCCGCGGGGGCGTCGTTGCGTTCGGTGCTCATGCGGTTGGCGTCAGGGTTGTGTCGGCGCGTCGCGCCGGTTTAATCCTGTAATTCTACCTGACCGGGGTCCGTCCCGCGCGGCCTGCCGGTCGGGCGACGCGCGTTCGCGATGCGTACCGCAATATATCGAGTGTGTGTCGGCTGTAACACGACGTAAATCGGATTGCCGGTGCCATTCGGCTTTTCCTATGATGGCGTTACCGATTCAATGCCGCCATTCGCGATTTTTGCGTGGCGGGAGGACGCCAATAATCATGATGAAGAAGACCACTTTTCTCGTTCGTACCGCGGTGATCGTCGCGGCCCTGTCGCAACTCGGCGCATGCGCGATGACGCATACGCAGCGCAATGCCGGTATCGGCGCGGCCGCAGGCGGCGCGCTCGGCTACCTGATCACGGGCGGGCCGGTCGGCACGGTCGCCGGGGCGGCGGCAGGCGGCCTGGTCGGCGCCGGCGTACGCTGATTCACGCCGGCGCGTGCGGGCCTCGACCGGCTCGCGCGCTCGCCGGCCGGGCGTGATGCCGTTCCGTACGCGTAACGGCCCGCCCGCACACCCCTTCCGTTTTTCGACAGGCAACATCAGGGAGGAACGGGTGTGCGACACTTCGTCGACGCCACATAACGACTTCATTCGTCGACGAATCCTTTCATGAGCGACCCCCTCGTATTGGTGCTGCCGGGCTACGGCAACTCCGGCCCGTTCCACTGGCAAAGCCGCTGGGAGCGCGCCGACGCGCGTTTCGTGCGCGTCGCGATGCCCGACTGGGAGCGGGCATTCCGCAACGGCTGGTGTCTCGCGCTCGACCGGGCGGTCGAAGCCGCGCGCGGGCCGGTGCTGATCGCCGGCCACAGTCTCGGCACGCTGACCGCCGCATGGTGGGCGACCCGCTACGCGCGGCCGGCCGCGCTCGCGAAAGTGCGCGGCGCGCTGCTGGTCGCGCTGCCCGATCCCGCCGGGCCGGCGTTTCCGGCCGACGCGCACGGCTTCGGCCCGGTGCCGCACGAACGGTTGCCGTTTCCGACCTGCGTCGTCGCAAGCAGCGACGATCCGTACGGTTCGCTCGCCTTCGCGCGCGGCTGCGCGAACGCGTGGGGCAGCACGTTCCACGAGCTCGGCCCGCGCGGCCACATCAACGCCGACAGCGGGCTCGGCGACTGGCCGCAAGCGCGCGGCTGGCTCGATGCGCTCGCACGTTAGTGCGTCTGCTCGTCGTGCGCGAGTCGCGGCCGTTTGATCCGATCGTCGTCATCGGGTGCGCCGCCGCGACGCCGTCACCCGAACCGCGTCAGATCGCCTGTTTCGCCTTCAACGCCGCGATCCGCTCGTCGTCGTAGCCGAGCATGTCGCGCAGCACGTCGTCCGTCTGCGCGCCGAGCAGCGGCGGGGCCGTGCGCGCGTCGGGCGGCGTCGCGCTCATCCGGATCGGGTTGCGCACGAGCTTTACCTCCGCGCCGCACGGGTGCGGCAGCGACACCTGCATCCCGCGCGCGACCACCTGCTCGTTGTCGAACACCTCGTCGAGGTCGTTGATCGGCCCGCACGGCACGCCGGCCGCTTCGAGCGCGCCGATCCAGTCGGCCTTGTCGCGTGCCTTCACCATCTCCGCGAGGATCGGCACCAGCGTGTCGCGATGGCGCACGCGCGACGGATTCGTCGCGAAGCGCTCGTCGTCGGCCAGCTCGGACCGCCCGCCGGCCTCGACGAACTTGCGGAACTGCCCGTCGTTGCCGACCGCGACGATGATCCAGCCGTCGCGCGTCTGGAACGTCTGGTACGGCACGATGTTCGGATGCGCGTTGCCCCAGCGCACCGGCGGCTTGCCGCTCGCGAGGAAGTTGGTGTTCATGTTCGCGAGCAGCGCGACCTGCACGTCGAGCAGCGCCATGTCGATGTACTGACCTTCGCCCGTGCGGTCGCGGTGCGCGAGCGCGGCGAGCACGGCGATCGTCGAATAGAGGCCGGTCGCGAGATCGGCGATCGCGACGCCGGCCTTCTGCGGGCCGCCGCCCGGCTCGCCGTCGCGTTCGCCGGTGATGCTCATGAAGCCGCCGATGCCCTGCACGATGAAATCGTAGCCCGCGCGATGCGCATACGGGCCGGTCTGGCCGAAGCCGGTGACCGAGCAATAGACGAGATCGGGCTTCACCGCGCGCAGCGCGTCGTAGTCGAGCCCGTATTTCTTCAGCTGGCCGACCTTGTAGTTCTCGAGCACGACGTCGCTTTGCGCGGCGAGCTCGCGCACGATCTGCTGGCCCTCCGGCGTCGCGATGTCGATCGTCACCGAGCGCTTGTTGCGATTCGCCGCGAGGTAGTACGCGGCCTCGGCGGTATCCGCGCCGTCCGCGTCCTTCAGGTACGGCGGGCCCCAGTGGCGCGTGTCGTCGCCGGCGCCCGGGCGCTCGACCTTGATCACGTCCGCGCCGAAATCGGCAAGGGTCTGCGCGCACCACGGGCCCGCGAGCACGCGGGTGAGGTCCAGCACGCGGATATGGCTCAGGGCACCCATCGTCGAAACGTCTCCTTTCATGGCTGGCCTGCCTTGCCGGGCACGGCCGATTGGCATGCCGAGCATCTTAAGGCGAATCGGCCGCGCCGGTGGCCCAGGCCGGTCGTCCGGCGCAGCGGGCCGCTGCCGCTTGGGCGGGCGGTCTGTATCGTATAATCGATCGTTTCCGAATCCATGCCGCCGCGCGCCCCGCCTGGGGCGCCGGCGTTTGAAGCCGTCTTTGCCAGACTGTCCCCGCACGCCATGAAAGCTGCCGAAATCCGCGAGAAATTCCTCAAATTCTTCGAATCGAAGGGCCACACGATCGTCCGCTCGTCGAGCCTCGTGCCCGGTAACGATCCCACGCTGATGTTCACGAACTCGGGCATGGTCCAGTTCAAGGACGTCTTCCTCGGCACGGACCCGCGCCCGTACTCGCGCGCCACCACCGCGCAGCGCAGTGTGCGCGCGGGCGGCAAGCACAACGACCTCGAGAACGTCGGCTACACGGCGCGCCACCACACGTTCTTCGAGATGCTCGGCAATTTCTCGTTCGGCGACTACTTCAAGCGCGACGCGATCAAGTTCGCGTGGGAGCTGCTGACCACGGTCTACCAGTTGCCGAAGGAAAAACTGTGGGTCACCGTCTACCAGGAAGACGACGAAGCGTACGACATCTGGGCGAAGGAAGTCGGCGTGCCGACCGAGCGGATCATCCGGATCGGCGACAACAAGGGCGCGCGCTACGCGTCGGACAACTTCTGGACGATGGGCGACACCGGCCCGTGCGGCCCGTGTACCGAGATCTTCTACGACCACGGCCCGGACGTGTGGGGCGGCCCGCCGGGATCGCCCGAAGAGGACGGCGACCGCTACATCGAGATCTGGAACCTCGTGTTCATGCAGTTCAACCGCGACGCGCAGGGCAACATGACGCGCCTGCCGAAGCAGTCGGTCGACACCGGCATGGGCCTCGAGCGTCTCGCCGCGGTGCTGCAGCACGTGCACAGCAACTACGAGATCGACCTGTTCCAGAACCTGATCAAGGCCGCCGCGCGCGTGACCGAGATCAGCGACCTCACGAACAACTCGCTGAAGGTGATCGCCGATCACATCCGCGCGTGCTCGTTCCTGATCGTCGACGGCGTGATCCCCGGCAACGAAGGCCGCGGCTACGTGCTGCGCCGGATCGTGCGCCGCGCGATCCGCCACGGCTACAAGCTGGGCCGCAAGGGCGCGTTCTTCCACAAGCTGGTGGCCGACCTCGTCGCCGAGATGGGCACGGCCTATCCGGAGCTGAAGGAAGCCGAACAGCGCGTGACCGACGTGCTGCGCCAGGAAGAGGAGCGCTTCTTCGAAACGATCGAGCACGGCATGTCGATCCTCGAGGCCGCGCTCGCCGACGTCGACGCGAAGGGCGGCAAGGTGCTCGACGGCGAGCTCGCGTTCAAGCTGCACGACACGTACGGCTTCCCGCTGGATCTGACGGCCGACGTGTGCCGCGAGCGCGGGATGACGGTCGACGAGCCGGCATTCGACGACGCGATGGCGCGTCAGCGCGAGCAGGCGCGCGCGGCCGGCAAGTTCAAGGCGACGCAGGGCCTCGAATACACGGGCGCGAAGACCACGTTCCACGGTTACGAGGAAATCGCGTTCGACGACGCGAAGGTCGTCGCGCTGTACGTCGACGGTTCGGCCGTCAACGAAGTGAAGGCCGGCCAGGATGCGGTAGTCGTGCTCGATCACACGCCGTTCTACGCGGAATCGGGCGGCCAGGTCGGCGACCAGGGCGTGCTCGCGAATGCATCGACGCGCTTCGCGGTGGCCGACACGCTGAAGGTGCAGGCCGACGTGATCGGTCACCACGGCACGCTGGAGCAGGGCACGCTCAAGGTCGGCGACGTGCTGCGCGCGGAAATCGACGCGCAGCGCCGCGCGCGCACGCAGCGCAACCACTCGGCCACGCACCTGATGCACAAGGCGCTGCGCGAAGTGCTCGGCGCGCACGTGCAGCAGAAGGGTTCGCTCGTCGACGCGGACAAGACCCGTTTCGACTTCGCGCACAACGCGCCGATGACCGACGACGAGATCCGTCGCGTCGAGCAGATCGTCAACGCCGAAATCCTCGCGAACGCGCCGGGCATCGTGCGCGTGATGCCGTACGACGAAGCGGTGAAGGGCGGCGCGATGGCGCTGTTCGGCGAGAAGTACGGCGACGAAGTGCGCGTGCTCGACCTCGGCTTCTCGCGCGAACTGTGCGGCGGCACGCACGTGCACCGCACCGGCGACATCGGCCTGTTCAAGATCGTGATGGAAGGCGGCGTCGCGGCCGGCATCCGCCGCGTCGAGGCGATCACCGGCGACAACGCGGTGCGCTACGTGCAGGACCTCGACGCGCGCGTGAACGAAGCGGCGGCCGCGCTGAAGGCGCAGCCGTCGGAACTCACGCAGCGCATCGCGCAGGTGCAGGACCAGGTGAAGTCGCTCGAGAAGGAACTGGGCGCGCTGAAGTCGAAGCTCGCGTCGAGCCAGGGCGACGAGCTCGCGCAGCAGGCCGTCGAAGTCGGCGGCGTGTACGTGCTGGCCGCGACACTCGACGGCGCGGACGCGAAGACGCTGCGCGAAACGGTCGACAAGCTGAAGGACAAGCTGAAGAACGCGGCGATCGTGCTGGCGGCCGTCGAAGGCGGCAAGGTCAGCCTGATCGCGGGCGTCACGCCGGATGCGAGCAAGAAGGTCAAGGCCGGCGAGCTCGTGAACTTCGTCGCGCAGCAGGTCGGCGGCAAGGGCGGCGGCCGTCCGGACATGGCGCAGGCAGGCGGCACCGAGCCGGCGAACCTGCCGGGCGCGCTGGCCGGCGTGAAGGGCTGGGTCGAAGAACGGCTCTGATCGTTGTACGACCGACGCGACGTCGTCGTACCGACGGCATCGCGTGAAGCGAAAAACGACCCGATCGGCAGCGGTGCCGGTCGGGTCGTTTCGTTTGTGCCGTATCGGCGCGTCGCTCGATGCGGCGACGCGCGAGCCCGGTCAGGCCGGCACGGTCGCGGTCGGCTTCGCCGCGTCGCCGGGCTGTCGCGCGGCGTCGGTGAGCGCATCGCGCAACGCGGCGAGCGCCGCCGACGCATAACCCTGCCGCCACGCGAGCAGCGTGTCGATGCCTTCCAGTTCGGGAATCGTGTGCGCGGCGATGTTACCGGGCTCGGGCTGCAGATTCAGCACCGAACGTGGCGCGACCGCGATGCCCGCGCCGGCCGCGACGCACGCGACGATCGCGTGATACGAGCCGAGCTCGAGCACGCGCGCCGGCTTCGCGCCGTGCGCCGCGTACCATTGCTCGACGTACTTGCGATACGCGCAGCCGCGCTCGAACGCGACCAGCGTCGGCAGGAGCACGTCGCGCGGCGTGCGCACCGGCGGATGGCCGCGCGGGGTGAGCAGCACGAGATCCTCGCGGAAGATCGGCACCGTCTCGAACGTGTCGGGCAGCGTGTCCGGCTCGGGCGGGCGCGCGAACAGCGCGGCGTCGATTTCGAAGTCGCGCACGCGGTCGATCAGGCAGCCCGTCGTGCCCGTCAGCAGTTCGAGCGATACGTCGGGCCATGCATGGTGGTAGCGCGCGAGGAGGGTCGGCAGCCGGCTCGCGGCCGTGCTTTCCATCGTGCCGAGCCGCAGCCGGCCGCGCGGCGTGTCCTCGCGCACCGCATCGCGCGCCTCGTCGGCGAGCGCGAGCAGGCGCTCCGCATACGGCAGCAGCGTATGCCCGGCCGGCGTCAGCACGAGCCGGCGGCCGTCGCGCACGAACAGCGCCGCGCCGAGTTCCTCCTCCAGCTGCTTGATGCGCGTCGTGACGTTCGACTGCACGCGATTGAGCTTGGCCGCCGCGCGCGTCACGCCGTTCTCGCGCACCACCGCCCGGAAGATCGCCAGCGCCGCCAGGTCCATGATTCTCTCCATGGGATGACTTGATTCTCAATTATTCATTTTTAGAGAACGTTTGGTCAAGCTAGGATGGAGACGTTCCGATTCCCGATCCGGCCGGCGCGCGACGCGTCGGCCCATGTCGCCATGTCCCGCTTCGATGCCCCGACCGCCGCCGCTCGCGTGCTTTCGTCCGACCGCGCCGACCGCCGCGCCCGCGCGGCCGCGCTCGCCTGCATGATCGGCCTGACCGTCGTGCTCGGCGTCGGTCGTTTCGCGTTCACGCCGCTGTTGCCGTTGATGCTCGCGGACGGCTCGATCGGCCTGAAAGCAGGCAGCTGGCTCGCGTCGGCGAACTACGCGGGCTACTTCGTCGGGGCGCTCAGTTGCGCGGCGCTGCGCGTCGCGCCCGCGCGGATGGTGCGTGTCGGGCTCGTCGCGACCGTGCTCCTGACCGCCGCGATGGGGGCCGGTCACTGGCTGCCGGCGTGGCTCGTCGTGCGTTTCGTCGCGGGCGTCGTCAGCGCATGGACGTTCGTGTTCATGTCGCAATGGGGGTTGCGGCGCCTGGCCGAACTGAGCGCGCCCGAATGGAGCGGGGTGATCTACGCGGGGCCGGGCGTCGGCATCGTCGTGACGGGGCTGATCGGCAGTGCGCTGGCCGGCCAGCGTGCGGCGGTGGGCTGGCTCGGTTTCGCGGCGTTGTCGGCCGTCCTGTCGGTCGCGATCTGGCGCACGTTCGGTGCGGCGCCGGCTTCGGTTCCGGTTCCGGTTCCGGTTCCGGTTCCGGCTTCGGCTTCGGCTTCGGCCTCGGCCTCGGCCTCGGCGCACGCGCAGGCAGCGCCGCCGGCCGCCGGGGCGCCCGCCGCCCTGGCGGCACGGGCGGCCACGCGCAGCCGTCGCGCGGACGCCGCGTGGCTCGTCGTGCTGTACGGCGCGCCGGGCTTCGGCTACATCGTCACCGCGACGTTCCTGCCGGTGATCGCGCGCGCCGCGCTGCCGGCCGGTTCGCCGTGGCCCGACCTGTTCTGGCCGATGTTCGGCGCGGCGCTGATCGTCGGCGCGATCGCCGCCGCGCGGCTGCCCGGGCACTGGGACAACCGGCTGCTGCTCGCGGCCGGCTGCGCGACGCAGGCGCTCGGCATCGCGGCCGGAATCGTGTGGCCGAACGCGGCCGGCTTCTCGATCGGCAGCGCGCTGCTCGGCCTGCCGTTCACCGCGATCACGCTGTTCGCGATGCGCGAGGCGCGGCGCCTGCACGGCGAGCGTGCGGCCGGGCTGATGGGCTATGCGACCGCATCGTACGGCGTCGGGCAGATACTCGGGCCGCTCGTCGCGGCGCCGCTCGCCGCGCGCTTCGGGTCGTTTACGCCCGCGCTGTGGGTCGCGGCGGCCGCGCTGCTGATCGGCGCCGCCGGCTTCGCGGCGACCGCCGCACGCGGGCGCCGGTCGCCCTGACGCCGGTGGGGCCGGATCGTCTCGGGCGCGGGCAAACTCGCTAGAATGAAGCCTTTCCCGCGCCGAGCGGGTGCGCGGGCAGCCGGCACACGGCCGTCCGGCGCTCGCCAGATTGCCATCGATGACCACCGCCGACTACCGCTTTTGCCCGCGCTGCGCGAGCCCGCTGACCGAGCGGGCCGATCCCGACCATGAGGGCGGCCGCATCCGCCAGGCCTGCCCCGACGAGTCCTGCGGCTACGTGCACTGGAACAACCCGCTGCCCGTCGTCGCCGCGATCGTCGAACTCGACGGCAAGGTCCTGCTCGCGCGCAACGCGGCGTGGCCCGAAGGGATGTTCGCGCTGATCACCGGCTTTCTCGAAAACGGCGAGACGCCCGAGGACGGCATCGCGCGCGAGGTATTCGAGGAAACCGCGCTGAAGGCCGAGCACGTATCGCTCGTCGGCGTGTACGAATTCATGCGCAAGAACGAGCTGATCATCGCGTACCACGTGCGGGCGTCGGGCACGGTGTCGCTGTCGCCGGAACTGCTCGAATACAAGCTCGTCGATCCGCCGCTGCTGCGCCCGTGGCGCGCCGGCACGGGCGTCGCGCTCGCCGACTGGATGCGCGCGCGCGGCCTCGATTTCGAATTCGTCGACCGGCCGGGGCAGTGACGCGCCGGCCTGCCCGCAGCATGCCGTCCGCCGTGGCGCGCGCGTCGCGGCGCTTCGTCGCCGGCCGGCGCGCCGCGTCGTGCGGCCGTCACGCGCCGTCCCCGTCGTTCCCTTCGCTCCCATCGTCCTGACCGCCATCGCCATGTCCGACAAGCCGCAGCCGCGTCCGCGCGACGCCTATCGCCACTTCCTGCCGATCACGACCCGCTGGATGGACAACGACGTCTACGGGCACGTGAACAACGTCGTCTACTACAGCTACTTCGACACCGTCGTGAACGAGTACCTGATCCGCGCGGGCGTGCTCGACGTCGAGCATGGGCAGACGATCGGGCTCGTCGTCGAGACGCAATGCAACTACTTCGCGCCGCTCGTGTTCCCGCAATCGGTCGACGCGGGCCTGCGCGTCGTGAAGCTCGGCACGTCGAGCGTGCGCTATGAGGTCGGGTTGTTCGCCCGAGGCGATGCGGCGCCCGCCGCACAGGGGCATTTCGTGCACGTGTACGTCGATCGCGGCACGCGCCGCCCGGTGCCGCTGCCCGATGCGCTGCGCGCCGCGCTCGAACCGCTCGCCGCCTGACGATACGCGGTGCACGCGTTCGCGCTCCAGGCGTTCAACGGCCTCAGCTACGGCTTGCTGCTGTTCATGCTGTCGGCCGGCCTCACGCTGATCTTCAGCGTGCAGGGCGTGCTCAACTTCGCCCATGCGAGCTTCTACATGCTCGGCGCGTATGTCGGCTACGGCATCGCGGCCTCGGCGGGCTTCTGGCCCGCGCTCGTGTTCGCGCCGCTGGCCGTCGGGCTGCTCGGCGCCGGCTGCGAACGCGCGCTGCTGCGCCGCGTGCAGGCGCGCGGCCATACGAGCGAACTGCTGTTGACCTTCGGTCTCGCGTACCTGATCGGCGAGGGCACGAAACTCGCATGGGGTCTCGCGCCGCTGCCGGCGCCCGTGCCGCCGCTGTTCGACGGCGCGCCCGTGACCGTGTTCGGTCTCGCGTTGCCGCGTTACCGGCTGTTCATGATGGCGATGTCCGCAACGATGCTGGTCGTGCTCGGCGGGCTGCTGCGCGCGTCGCGCCTCGGGCTCGTCGTGCGCGCGGCGCTCACGCATCGCGCGGCGGTCGAGGCGCTCGGCTACGACGTGCCGCGTGTGATGACGGCGCTGTTCGGCGCGGGCACCGCGCTCGCGGCGCTGGCCGGCGTGATCGGCGCGCCGCTCGCGGTGATCGAGCCCGCGCTGGCTGAAACCGTCGGATCGGTCGTGTTCGCGGTGGTCGTGATCGGCGGGCTCGGCTCGCTCGGCGGCGCGTTCGTCGCGTCGCTCGCGGTCGGCTTCGCGCAGACCTTCGCGGCGGCGAGCGACACGTCGCTGCGCGACCTCGCGGCATGGACGGGCATCGCGCTGCCCGACAGCGTGGCCACCGTGTCGATCGCGCAACTGGCGCCGCTGGTGCCGTACCTGCTGCTCGTCGCGGTCCTGGTCGCGCGGCCGCGCGGGCTGTTCGGCGAGCGTGCCGATGCGTAGCCGCGCACTGGCCGGATGCGTGCGCTGGGCGCTGTTCGCCGCGTGCGTCGCGCTGCCCGCATGGCTGTGGCCGCATGGCGCGGTGCTCGGCTATCTCGCGCAGACGGCCGCGCTCGTCGTGCTCGCGCTGTCGTACAACCTGCAGCTCGGCACGACCGGGCTGCTGTCGTTCGGGCATGCGGCATTCGCGGGCCTCGGCGCGTTCGCGGCCGCCCACTGGTTCAACCATATCGGCGGCCCGCTGCCGCTGTTGCCGCTCGTCGGCGGCGTGGCCGGCGCGGGCTTCGGGTTCGTCGCCGGGCTGCTGGCGACGCGCCGTTCCGGCACCGCGTTCGCGATGATCACGCTCGGCCTCGGCGAATGCGTCGCGGCCGCCGCGTGGAGCGTGCCCGCGTGGTTCGGCGGCCTCGGCGGCGTGCCGATCGATCGCGCGAGCGGTGCGCCGTGGGGCAACGCGCATTTCGGCGCGCCGACGCACGCGTATGCGTTGATCGCCGCGTGGTGCATCGTGTCGGCGTGGGCGATGCATGCGCTGACGCGCACGCCGCTCGCGCGCCTCGCGAACGCGGTGCGCGACAACCCGGCGCGCGTCGCCGCGCTCGGCACCGATCCGCGCCGCGTGCGGCTCGCGATGGTCACCTGCGCATCGTTCTTCGCCGGCATCGCCGGCACGCTGACGCTGATCGACGTCGAGATCGCGACGCCCGACAGCGTGTCGATGGCGCGCTCGGCGACCGTGCTGATCGCCGCGGTGATCGGCGGCACCGGCGCCTTCTTCGGGCCGGCGGCCGGCGCGGCCGTGCTGACCGCGCTGAGTATCGTCGTCGCGGGCGTGTCGCGCGCGTGGGCGCTGTATCTCGGCGTGCTGTTCGTCGCGATCGTCGTCGCCGCGCCCGGCGGGATCGCGGGCATTGCGCGCTCGCTCGCGCCTGCGCTGCGGCGCGGCGCGCCGGCCGTCGAGCGGTGGCGCGTGCTGTGCGCCGTCGGTGCGTGCGCGTTCTGGGGCGTCGCGATCGTCTGCGCGGCCGAGCTCGGCTATGCATGGCGCTTCGCGCAGGACGACGGCACGGGCTTCGCGTTCGGCGCGTGGAACATCGACGCCGATACGCCGGCCGGCTGGGCCGTCGCGTGCTCGGCGGCCGGCATCGGCACGCTGCTGTGGCGCTGGCGCGCGCGGCTCGCGCATGACGCGGCGGTGGCCATGCAGGAGGACGCGCGATGAACGGCAACGCGATCGCGCTTCACGGCGTCGTGCAGCGCTTCGGCGCGCAGACCGTGCTCGACGGGCTCGACCTGAGCATCGCGGCGGGCGAGCGCCACGCGCTGATCGGGCCGAACGGCGCGGGCAAATCGACGCTGTTCGGCGTGATCGCCGGGGCGACGCGGCCCACGCGCGGGCGCGTCGTGCTGCACGGCGTCGAGCTGCGCGGGCGCGGGCCGGTCGTCGCGAGCCGCCTCGGCATCGGCCGCAGTTTCCAGCAGACGAGCACGTTCGCGCGCCTGACGGTGTTCGACAACCTGCGCTGCGCGGCGCTGCACGCGCCGGCCGAACGGCGACGCTGGTGGAACCGGCTGCGCGAATCGGCGTCGATCGATCGCGCGGCGGCGCGCGTGCTGCACGACATCGGCCTCGATGCGCGGCGCGACACGCCGGCCGCCGAGCTGAGCTATGCGGAGCAGCGCGCGCTCGATCTCGGGATCGCGCTCGCGAGCGGCGCGCGTACGCTGCTGCTCGACGAGCCCACGGCCGGCATGAGCCGCGCGCAGGCGGCGCGGATGATCGCGCTGATCCGCGCGACGACGCAGGGCCGCACCGTGCTGATGATCGAGCACGACATGGACGCCGTGTTCGGTTTCGCCGAACGCATCACCGTGCTGGTGCGCGGCACGGTGGTCGCGACCGGCGCGCCCGACGCGATCCGCGCCGATCCGCGCGTGCGGGCCGCCTATCTGGGCGAGGGCGCGGCATGAGCGCCGTGCTCGATATTCGCGGGCTGCGTGCGTGGTACGGGGTGCAGCCCGTGCTCGACGGCGTCGATCTCGCGCTCGCGCCGGGCGAGACGCTCGCGCTGCTCGGCCGCAACGGCTCGGGGCGCTCGACGCTCGCGAAGGCCGTGATGGGGCTCGTGCGCACGGCCGGCTCGGTGCGCATCGCCGGCGCCGAATGCGCGGGTGCGCGCACGTTCGAGATCGCGCGGCGCGGCGTCGCTTACGTAGCCGAAAGCCGCGACGTGTTTCCGCTGCTGACCGTGCGCGACAACCTGCGGCTCGGTTTGCGCGGCGCGAGCGGCGCCATCGAACGCGCGGCGCTCGACCGCCTGTTCGAGCGCTTTCCGCTGCTGGCCGCGCGCGCGGACGTGAAAGCCGGGCGGCTGTCGGGCGGCGAGCAGCAGGTGCTCGCGCTGGTGCGCGCACTCGCCGGCCGGCCGCGCGTGCTGATCGTCGACGAGCCGGCCGAAGGGCTCGCGCCGCTCGCGGTCGACGAAGTCGGCGCGTGCCTCGCCGCGCTGCAGGCCGACGGCGTGTCGATCGTGCTGATCGAGCAGCGGCTGCAGCTTGCGCCGCGGCTCGCGCGGCGAGCGGCGGTAATGGGGCGCGGACGGATCGTCTACGACGGCGGGCTCGACGGGCTGGGCGGCGAGGTCGCACGCGCGTGGCTGAGCGCCGGCTGACGGCATCCAGTCGATTGTTCGGCAAACTCCGCCAGTCAATTCGCGTCGAGCCGCTTTATCGTCGCGGCGCCGCACCGTACATTGCCAGTCAGGCCGGTCGCCGTCGCAACGCATCGACGCATCGACGCATCGTCGCGGCAACCGGCGCCATCCATCGAACGTCTTCGGACTGAGGAATGAAATCATGAGCAAGCTGACAGGCAAGGTAGCGATCGTCACGGGCGCATCGAAGGGCATCGGCGCGGCAATCGCGAAGGCACTGGCCGACGAAGGTGCAGCGGTCGTCGTCAACTACGCGAGCAGCAAGGCAGGCGCGGATGCGGTCGTGAGCGCGATCACGGAAGCGGGCGGCCGCGCGGTCGCGGTCGGCGGCGACGTGTCGAAGGCAGCCGACGCGCAACGCATCGTCGATACCGCGATCGAGACGTATGGTCGTCTCGACGTGCTCGTCAACAACTCCGGCGTGTACGAATTCGCGCCGATCGAAGCGATCACCGAGGAACACTACCGCCGGCAGTTCGACACGAACGTGTTCGGCGTGCTGCTGACCACGCAGGCGGCGGTCAAGCATCTCGGCGAAGGCGCGAGCATCATCAACATCAGCTCGGTCGTGACCAGCATCACGCCGCCCGCCAGCGCCGTGTACAGCGGCACGAAGGGTGCGGTCGATGCGATCACCGGCGTGCTCGCGCTCGAACTCGGCCCGCGCAAGATCCGCGTGAACGCGATCAACCCGGGGATGATCGTGACCGAAGGCACGCACAGCGCGGGCATCATCGGTTCCGATCTCGAAGCGCAGGTGCGCGGCCAGACGCCGCTCGGCCGCCTCGGCGAGCCGAACGACATCGCGTCGGTCGCCGTGTTCCTCGCCTCGGACGATGCACGCTGGATGACCGGCGAGCACCTCGTCGTGAGCGGCGGGTTGAACTGATCGTCGGCGGTATCGCGCGAACGGGCCAGGAGCGCCGTTCGCGCCGCTACGCGCTCATCGCGAGCGCATTCGCGCCGACGTGCCATCGCAGGCATTCGACGACGAGCGCGTGATCGCGTTCGGAGCCGAGGCCCGCGATCGCCATCGCGCCGACGATGCCGGCGCCGGCGATCCGCAACGGCACGCCGCCGCCGTCGAGCGCGTAGTCGTCGTCCGACAGGCCCTGCGACCGCAGCGACCAGCCGGCACGTCGAAAGTGCGCGCCGACCACGAGCGAACTCTCGTCGAAACGCAGGACCGTGTTCTGCCGACGGCGGATCGCATCGCCGTCGTGTGCGCCGCTGCCGTCGAGCGCACAGTAGAACAGCAGCGCCTGCTCGCCGACGATGCCGACCGCAATCGGCAGCCCGCGTCGCGACGCGAGGTTGACCGCGATTTCTCCCATGCGGCGCGCGACGGCCGCATCGAAGTGCGGCAGCGCCGGGGTCGACGTATCGTCGTCGAAGGCGTGGGGTTCGAGGCGAAAGGGGGACGTCACCATGGCGGCTCCGTGGCGTGGCCGGCTCGATACGCGTGCCGGGCGTCGCATCGTCACGGGCCGCGCGGGCCCGTGTTCCGTTCAGTGCTTCGGCGCGTCGGCACGTCAGCGTTTCGGCGCCGCATCGAGCATCCACTCGTGCGCGGGGTCGTTCTTGAACGCCCACGCGCGGCTCGGTCCGGCCATCACGTTCAGGTAGTACAGGTTGTAGCCGTGAGGAGCCACGACCGGGTGGTAGCCGCGCGGCACCATCACGACGTCGTGGTTCTCCACCGCGCACGCCTCGTCGAGGCTGCGGTCGTCGGTGTACACGCGCTGGAACGCGAAACCCTGCGGCGGATCGATCCGGTGGTAATAGGTTTCCTCGAGCGAGGTTTCGTCGGGCGCCGCGTCGCGGTCGTGCTTGTGCGGCGGATAGCTGCTCGAATGGCTGGCCGGCGTGACGACTTCGACGACGAGGAGGCGCTCGGCGGCCGGGTTGTCGCCCATCAGGATGTCGCATACGTAGCGCGTGTTGGTGCCTTGCCCGCGTACCGAGCGGCGCATCCGTTCGCCGTCGAGGCGCCGCACGGGCTTGTCGCCGCTCGCGTACGGCGCGGTGCACAGCGCGACTTCCGCATCGCGCGTCGCGACCAGCGTGACGCGCTTGCCGCCCGGCACGTACAGCGCGTCCGGCGATACGTCTTCGAACACGCTGTCGCGCTTGCCGAGCGCGTCGTAGGTTTCGCCGTCGACGTCCGCGCGCACCGTGCCCGTCAGCACGACGACGCACAGTTCGCGCGTGCCCGTGTCGAGCGTCTCGGCGTCGCCGGCCTTCAGGCGCAGCGCGCGAAAGCCGACGTGCTTCCAGCCGGCCGATTCGGGCGTGACGTTGCAGATTTCGCGGTCGGCGGATGCCTTGACCAGCAGGGGAGAAATCGTCATGAAGTGGGTCTCCGCAATAGGGTAGGACGCGAATGCTCGGGCGCTTGCGCGCGAGCTCACGCGCTCAACCGGTCGACGATCGCGCGCAGCGACTCGTAGCCCTTCTTCGCATACGCATAGCTCGGCGCGACGGCCGGATCCTGCTCGGCCTCGACGACGAGCCAGCCCTCGTAGCCGGCATCCTTCAGCGTGCGCAGCGTCGCGTCGTAGTCGAGCGCGCCGTCGCCCGGCACCGTGAAGGTGCCGTTGATCACGCCGTTCAGGAAGCTCCAGCCGTCGTTGCGCGCCTGGTTGACGACCTGCGGCCGCACGTCCTTGCAATGCACGTGCGCCACGCGCGACACGTGCTTCTTCAGCAGCGTCACCGGGTCGGCCGCGCCGCCGAAATACGCGTGGCCGGTGTCGAACAGCAGGAACACCTTCGCGGGATCGGTCAGCGCCATCAGCCGGTCGACGTCGTCCGGCGACTCGACGTACGCGCCCATGTGGTGATGGTAGGCGAGCCGGATCCCGTAGGTGTCGAGCAGATGCGCGCCGAACGCGTCGAGGCGCGCCGCGTAGCGCCGCCACGCTTCGTCGTCGACGAAACGCGGCCGCTTCGCGACCGGCGTGTCGATGCTGCCCTGGATCGTGCCCGCGCATTCGCCGTACACGACGACCGTCACGTCGTTGTACTGCAGCTTCGTCATGTGCGCACGGCAGCGCTCGATCTCGGCGGCGACCGCGTCGGCGTCGGTCATGCCCGGCGCGACTTCCGCGAGGAAGCCCGAATACCAGCCCGACACGCACACGAGCCCGAATTCGGCGAGCTTCGCCTTCAGTTCGGGGCCCGTCTTCGGAAACTTGTTGCCGAGCTCGAAGCCCGCATAGCCAATTTCGGCGCCTTCCTTCAGCGCCGTCTCGAGCGGCGTCTCGCCGCCGAGCGACGGCAGGTCGTCGTTCATCCACGACAGGGGGTTGATGCCGATGCGGACGTTCCAGCTCATGTCTTGCTTCCTCGATTCGATTCGATTCGGATGATGGGGGCGAAGCGTGTTCGTGGAGCGGCGTGCGCGATCAGCGCCGCTGCCGGGTTTTCGCGTCGAGATACGTTTGGTGCGCGCGTTCGACATCGGCGCGTGCGGAGACCTGCGGCACCGCGACTTCCCACCACGCGCCGCCGTCGTCGGTGGTGCGACGGTGCGTGGTGTCGATCACGAGCACCTGGCTCTTCGTCGCCGCCCGTGCGCGTTTCATTTCGCGGCGCAGCTCGCCGACGTCGCGCACGTGCACGGCTTCCGCACCCATCGCGCGCGCATGCATCGCGAAGTCGATCGTCGAGCGTTCGCCGCCTTCGGGCACGCAGTCGTCGAGCATGTTGTTGAAGCTCGCACCGCCGCAGTTGAGCTGCAACCGCTCGATGCAGCCGTAGCCGCGGTTGTCGAGGATCACGACGATGATCTTGCGGCCGAGCATCACGGAGGTCGCGAGCTCCGCGTTGAGCATCATGTACGAGCCGTCGCCGACGATCACGATCACTTCGCGCTCGGGCCGCGCGAGCTTCGCGCCGAGACCGCCCGCGACCTCGTAGCCCATGCACGAATACGCATAGTCCATGTGGTAGTTGCCCGGCACGCCGCTGCGCCACAGCTTGTGCAGTTCGGCCGGCAGCGTGCCGGCCGCGCAGACGACGAGGTCGTCGCGCGCGCTGTCGCGCCCCGCGTCGGCCGCGGAGTCGCGCACCGCACCGATCACTTCCGCGTCGTACGGCAGCGTGTCGGTCGGCATCCGGGTGGTCAGCGCCGTCACGCGCGCGTTCCACGCGGCGGCCTGGTCGCGGTTCGCGGCCGTCCACGCCGCGTCGGCGCGCCAGCCGGCCAGCGCGGCCGACAGCTGGCCGAGGCCCGTACGCGCATCGGCAACCAGTTGCCGGCCGCGCTTCTTGCCCGCGTCGAACGGCTGCACGTTCAGGCTCAACAACGTTGCGTCGCCGTAGAGCGCGTGCGAGCCGGTCGTGAAATCCTGCAGCCGCGTGCCGACCGCGAACACGACGTCGGCCTGCGCGGCCGCGCGATTCGCGGCGGGGGAGCCCGTCACGCCGATCGATCCGAGGTTCAGCGGGTGGTCCCACGCGAGGCTGCCCTTGCCGGCCTGCGATTCGGCCACCGGCACGCCATGCGTGTCGGCGAACGTGCGCAGCGCGTCCCACGCCTGGCTGTACAGCACGCCGCCGCCGGCGACGATCAGCGGCTTCTTCGCGGCCTTCAGCACGTCGAGCGCGTCGACGAGTTCGAGCGGGTCGGCCGGCGGCCGGCGCATCCGGATCACCGGCGGCGCGAAGAAATCCTCGGGCCAGTCGTACGCGAAGGTCTGTACGTCCTGCGGCAGCGCGAGGCACACGGGGCCGCACTGCGCGGGATCGGTCATCACCTGGATCGCGCGCGGCAGCGCGACGAGCAGTTGCTCGGGCGACGTGATGCGGTCGAAGTAGCGCGTCACCGGCCGGAAGCAGTCGTTCGCGCTGACGTCGCCCTGTTCGAAATCCTCGACCTGCTGCAGTACCGGGTCGGGCAGCCGCGACACGAACACGTCGCCGGGCAGCAGCAGCAGCGGCAAGCGGCCGACGTGCGCGAGCGCGGCGGACGTGAGCATGTTGGTCGCGCCGGGGCCGATGCTCGACGTCGCGGCCATCATCCGCTGGCGGAAATTCGCTTTCGCGAACGCGACGGCCGCGTTGGCCATCCCTTGCTCGTTGTGCGCGCGAAACGTCGGCAGCCGCTCCTTCTCGGCATGCAGCGCTTCGCCGAGCCCGGCTACATTGCCGTGGCCGAAGATCGCGAACACGCCGCCGCAGTACGGCAGGATCTCGGTGCGGCCGTCGGGCTGGACGACTTCGGCGCGCAGGGCGGCCAGGTAGCGCACGAGCGCCTGGCTGACGGTCAGTCTTACGGTGGTGGTCATCGTCGGTCGATAGAGAGAAGTCGGGTGGTCGTCGCGAACACGGGCATCAGGCTGCGGCGGCGCGCGCGGCGGCCCGGCGGCCCAGCCACGCGTCGACCAGTTGCGCGAAGTTGCCGGCCACTTCGTCGATCAGCGCCTGATCGTCGATCCGGCCCGCGAGCCAGTTCAGCGATGCATCGGCCCACAGCGTGCGCCCGACCATGAAGCCCTTGACGATCGGGTCGGTCGCCGAGCGGAAGCTGTCGACGAGGTATTGCAGCGGCTGGTTCAGCCCGAGGATCACCGCGCCGCGGCAGTGCGGGTCGCGCTCGGCGATCAGCGCGGCAAGCCGTGCCCAGCCGTCGGCGCTCAGCGGCGTGAGCTTCCACCATTCGGGCTTCACGCCGAGGTTGTAGAAGCGCGCGACCGTGCGCAGCACCGCGTCGTCCTCGGTGCCGGCCGGCGTGACCGCGCGCGGCGGAATCATTTCCAGCAGCAGCTCGTTGCCGCTCGCGCGCGTGGCTTCCCACAGTTCGAGCACGCGCTGCTCCTGCTCGACGCGCAGGTCGACGGGGTCGTCGGGGTGATAGTGAACGAGGCATTTCACGACCTGTTCGGTCGGCCAGTGCGTGAGCGACGAGCCGACCGAACGCGTCTCGTCGAACCGCAGCGGCCGCGAGCCCGGCAGCTCGACCGGCCGGCCGACCCACCAGCCGCGCCCGGTGGCCGACGCGAGCGCGTCGCGGCCGTACGCGCCGCCGTCGATCAGCACGCCGACGTGGCCGGCGATGCCGCGGTCGCGCTCGACCTGTTCGACCGCGCGCACGAGCAGCCGCTTCAACGTGCTGATCCGCGCCTCGTCCGCGCCGGCCTGCACCGCGAGCTCGTAGAACTGGCTGCGATGGTCGAACGCCATCACGCACAGGTCGTCCCATTCGCGGCGCGGCACCGTCACGCGATGCAGGTGCGCGAGCGTGCGGTCGGCATCGACCGCCGGATTGCGGCTGCCGCCGAACCAGTGCGCGAGTTCGGCTGGCGTCGGCATCGCGGCCGAGCACGCGTGGCGCGACACGACGATCGCGCCGCACGCGTTCGCGATGCGCGTCGATTCGGCCCAGTCGCACCCGCGCAGCAGCCCCGACAGCAGGCCCGACAGGAACGCGTCGCCCGCGCCGAGCACGTTGAGCACCTCGACGCGTTCGCCGACGAAGGTCGGCGCGGCGTCGATGCGCGCGGGAACGTCGCCTTCGATCACGCAGCAGCCGAGCGCGCCGCGCTTGACGACCAGCGTCGCGTTCGTGATCGCGCGCACCGCCTGCAACGACGCGATCAGGTCGTGCGGCACGCCGCCCGCGATCAGAAATTCCTCCTCGGTGCCGACCAGCAGATCGAATTCGTCGAGCACCTGCTGCAGTTGCCGCGTCACCTGCGCGTCGGGTACGTAACGGTTCTCGCCGGCGCCGCGCGCGGTCAGCCCCCACAGCACCGGCCGGTAGTCGATGTCGAGGATGCGCACCGCGCCGTGGCGGCGCGCGTAACCGAGCGCGGTCAGCGACGCCTCGCGCGTGCCCGGCGTCGACAGATGCGTGCCGGTGATCGCCAGCGCGCGGCAACCGGCGATGAAGTCCTCGCTGATCTCGTCGGCGCGCACGGCCATGTCCGCGCAGTTCTCGCGCACGAACAGCAGCGGGAACGTATCGCGATCCTTCAGCCCGAGCAGCACCAGCGCTGTGAGACGCTCGCGATCGGTCTGCAACTGGCTCGTGTCGCAGCCTTCGCGCTCGAGCGTCTCGCGCAGGAAACGGCCCATCTGCTCGTCGCCGACGCGCGAGATCATCGCGGTCTTCAGCCCGAGCCGCGCGACGCCGAACGCGACGTTGCCCGACGAGCCGCCGAGATACATCTGGAAGCTGCGCGCGTCTTCGAGGCGGCTGCCGTACTGCTGCGCATAGAGATCCACGGCCACGCGGCCGAGGCAGGCGAGATCGATGGGGCGGTCACTCGGAAAGTTCAGCAGGCTCATATCACGTGTCACGCTCGCGGCCGGCGTTCGGCGCTGCCGGCGGATTAGGGGACCGATCCGGCGGCGGCTGTCCGCGGCATGTGCCGCACGACGCGAGGCGGCCTGCCGCCGGGATTCGGGCTACGGACGCAGTCTAGACTTTTTGGAAATCCAGTTCCCTAGGTGAAATCACGTAGAAATAAATTTCCAAATTTTGGAGGAAGTGATCTACAGTTTCATCCGGATGCTTCAGTCCCGATCGGATCCGATCGGACTCGGCCCGGCGGCGCGCAATGCGCCGTCTTCCGCCCCCCGGAGATGAGGAGACAGATTGATCATGAAGACCAAGCTGATGGCCGTCGCGGCCGCCGCGATCCTGGCTGCGCCGCTTGCGCATGCGGAGAAGATCGGCGTGACGATGGCATCGTTCGACGACACGTTCCTGACCATCCTGCGCAACAGCATCGCCGATTCGGCGAAGAAGGACGGCGCGACGGTGCAGATCGAGGACGGCGGCAATGACGTCGGCAAGCAGTTGAGCCAGGTCCAGAACATGATCGCGCAGAAGGTCGACGCGATCATCGTGAACGCGGTCGATACCGACGCGACGCCGAAGATCACGAAGATGGTGACCGCGGCGAAGATCCCGCTCGTCTACGTGAACCGCAAGCCGGTCGATTTCGACAAGCTGCCGGCCGGCGTCGCGGTCGTCGCCTCCGACGAGAAGCAGTCGGGCACGCTGCAGGCGCGCCAGGTGTGCAAGCTGCTCGGCGGCAAGGGCGACATCCTCGTGCTGATGGGCGAGCTGTCCAACGAATCGGCGCGCGCCCGCACCAAGGACATCGAGGACGTGATCGCGACGAAGGAATGCGCGGGCATGAAGATCGTCGACAAGCGCGAAGGCAAGTGGAGCCGCACGCAGGGCCAGGACATCACGATGAACTGGCTGAGCTCCGGGACCAAGTTCGACGCGATCGTGTCGAACAACGACGAAATGGCGATCGGCGCGATCAACGCGCTGAAGGCCGCGCGCAAGCTGACGCCGAAAACGGTCGTCGCGGGCATCGACGCGACGCCGGACGGCCTCGCGGCGATGAAGGCCGGCGAGTTGAAGGTGTCCGTCTACCAGAACGCGACCGGGCAGGGCGCGCAGGCCGTCGCCACCGCGCTGAAGCTCGCGAAGAAGCAGCCGGTCGATCGCTATGTGAACGTGCCGTTCGAGCTCGTGACGCCCGACAACATGAACCAGTACGCGAAGCACTGACCGGTTGTCCCGTTGAACTGCGCGGGCCCGGCACGGCCGGGTTCGCGCGCGACTTGTCGAGGAACGTCCATGTTTACAGCCAGGATCGCGCGCCCGATGGCCGGCGGCGACGCGCCGGCCGCTTCGTCCGGGGCGGCCGGCTCGTCCGGCTCGCCGCCTCCTTCCACGGCCGACTGCGTGCTCGAGGTGCGCGGCGTCGGCAAGTCCTTTCCCGGCGTCGTCGCGCTCGACGGCGTGCAGTTCCGCGTGCGCCGCGGCACCGTTCATGCGCTGATGGGCGAGAACGGTGCCGGAAAATCCACGCTGATGAAGATCATCGCCGGCGTCTACACGCCCGACCAGGGCGAAATCCTGATCAACGGCGAACCGGTCGTGCTGAACGGCCCGCTCGATGCGCTCGACCGCGGCATCGCGATGATCCATCAGGAGCTCAACCTGATGCCGTACATGACGGTCGCGGAGAACATCTGGATCCGCCGCGAACCGAAGAACCGCTTCGGCCTGATCGATCACGCCGAACTGCGCCGCCGCACGGCCGCGCTGTTCGAGCGGCTGTCGATCGACATCGATCCGGAAACCGACGTGCGCACGCTGTCGGTCGCGAGCCGCCAGATGGTCGAGATCGCGAAGGCCGTGTCGTTCGACTCGGACGTGCTGATCATGGACGAGCCGACCTCCGCGCTGACCGAAAAGGAAGTCGCGCACCTGTTCCGGATCATTCGCCAGCTGCGCGAGCAGGGCAAGGGCATCGTCTACATCACGCACAAGATGAACGAGCTGTTCGAGATCGCCGACGAGTTCTCGGTGTTCCGCGACGGCAAGTACATCGGCACGCATGCGTCGAGCGACGTCACGCGCGACGACATCATCCGCATGATGGTCGGGCGCGAGATCACGCAGATGTTTCCGAAGGAAGCGGTGCCGATCGGCGACGTCGTGCTGTCGGTGAAGGATCTCTGCGTCGACGGCGTGTTCCGCGACGTCAGCTTCGAGCTGCGCGCGGGCGAGATCCTCGGCGTCGCGGGCCTCGTCGGCTCGGGGCGCTCGAACGTCGCGGAGGCGCTGTTCGGCGTCGTGCCGGCCACGTCGGGCGAGATCCGCATCGACGGCAAGCCGGTGCGGATCGCGACGCCCGCGCAGGCGATGAAGCACGGGATGGCGTTCCTCACCGAGGATCGCAAGGACTCCGGCTGCTTCCTGAATCTCGACCTGCTCGCGAACATGGAAGCGGCGGTGCTCAGCAACCGCTACGTGAAGTTCAATTTCGTGCAGCAGGCGCAGTTGAAGCGCGACTGCGAGGAAATGAGCCGGATGCTGCGCGTGAAGTCGCCCGGGCTGCACGAGGAAATCCAGAACCTGTCGGGCGGTAACCAGCAGAAGGTGCTGATCGGCCGCTGGCTGCTCACGCAGCCGCGCATCCTGATCCTCGACGAACCGACGCGCGGCATCGACGTCGGCGCGAAGGCCGAGATTCACCGGCTCGTCAGCGCGCTGGCCGGCAAGGGCGTCGCGGTGCTGATGATCTCGTCGGAAATGCCGGAAGTGCTGGGGATGAGCGATCGCGTGATGGTGATGCACGAAGGGCGCATGACCGGCATCGTCGATCGCAAGGACGCCGACCAGGTTCGCATCATGGATCTCGCGTCGCGCTGAGCCGAAACAAGATTGGAGACAACTGAAATGGGCAACCTGAACCCGGTCGCGGATGCGCAGACCATGACACTCAAGTCGCGGCATACGAAGTGGCCGCCCGAACTGAGCATCTTCCTCGTGCTGGTCGGCATCAGCCTGTTCTTCGAGATTCTCGGCTGGATCGTCGTCGGCCAGAGCTTTCTGTTCAATGCCGAGCGGCTCGAAATCATCGTGCTGCAGATGGCCGTGATCGGCATCATCGCGGTCGGCGTGAACCTCGTGATCATCACCAGCGGGATCGATCTCTCGTCGGGGTCGGTGGTCGCGGCGGCCGCCGTCGTGTCGGCGAGCCTCGCGCAGGTGTCCGACTTCCCGCGCGCGGTGTTTCCGCATCTCACCGATCTGCCGGTGATCTGGCCGGTGCTGGCCGGCGTGTGCGTCGGGCTGCTGGTCGGCCTGCTGAACGGCACGCTGATCGCGATGACGGGCATCCCGCCGTTCATCGCGACGCTCGGCACGATGGTCGCCGCGCGCGGCTTCGCGAAGTGGTTCACCAACGGGATGCCGGTGTCGATGCTGACCGACTCGTTCGCGGCGATCGGCGCGGGCGCGAACCCGGTGATCGTCTTTCTCGTGATCGCCGCGATCTTCCACGTCGTGCTGCGCTACACGCGCTTCGGCAAATACACCTATGCGATCGGCGCGAACCGCCACGCGGCCGTCGTATCGGGCATCAACGTGACGCGCCACCTGATCTTCGTCTATGCGATCGCGGGCCTCCTGAGCGGGATCGCCGGTACCGTGACGGCCGCGCGCGCGATCTCCGGCCAGTCCGGCATGGGCGTGATGTACGAGCTCGATGCGATCGCGGCCGTCGTGATCGGCGGCACGTCGCTGTCGGGCGGCCTCGGGCGCGTGACGGGCACCGTGATCGGCGTGCTGATCCTCGGCGTGATGACGTCGGGCTTCACGTTCATCCGGATCGACGCGTATTACCAGGAGATGGTGAAGGGCGCGATCATCGTCGCGGCCGTGATCGCCGACCAGTACCGCAACAAGAAGTCGCGCCGCTGACCGATTCCGACGCGGCCGACACCACGCAACCTTCCGGGAAGAAGATGAAGATCGCTCTGGATCCCTACATGATTCGCCACCTGCCGCTCGACCGGCTGCCGCATGCGGTCGCCGAGCTCGGCTACGACCAGATCGAGCTGTCGCCACGCAGCGACTTTCTCGACTGGTGGGTGATGCCGCGCGCGACGCGCGAGCGCATGGCCGCGTTCCGACAGGCGATGCGCGCGAGCGGCGTCGGTCTCGCGTCGCTGCAGCCGATGTACCGCTGGGCGAGCCCGTTCGAGGACGAGCGGCAATGGGCCGTGCGCTGCTGGCAGAAGGCGATCGAGGTCGCAGTGGAGATGGAGTGCCCGCTGATGGTGTCCGAGTTCGGGCGCGGCGCGTCGCCGGAGCGTTCGGTCGGCGAGCGGCCGGGCGCGAACCCGAAGGAGCTGTGCGAAGCCGCGTGGTTTCGCTCGATGGACGCGCTGCTACCGATCCTCGAGCGCGAACGCATCGTGCTGTCGGTCGAGCCGCATCCGGAAGACTGGATCGAGCAGTTGCAGCCGGCGATCGACATCGTCACGAACATCGGCTCGCCGTCGCTGAAGCTGTCGTACATCGCGCCGCACACGTTCTACTACGGCGACGACATGGCCGCGATGATCGCGGCCGCCGCGCCGATTCTCGCGCACGTGCGCGTGGCCGACACGTTCGACCACCGCAAGAGCAGTCAGTTGCGCTACATCGTGAACCCGCCGGGCTCGAACCAGATCCGCGTGCACCAGCATCTCGACATCGGGCAGGGCGAGATCGACTGGGACGTGTTTTTCGGCGCGCTCGGCGCGGCCGGCTTCGACGGCGTGATGTCGTCGTGCGTGTTCGCGTGGGAGGACCGCGCGGAAGCGTCGTCGCGCTACATGCGCGACACGATCCAGCGCTACGTCGAACGCCATTTCGAGCGGGCGGCCGCGCGCTGAGCCGTTTTGGGCACCCTTGCTGACCGGCGCGGCACGGGCCGCGCCGTTGATGAACGAACGACTGGAGATATTCGAATGACGTTGCAAATCGGTGTGATCGGCTGCGGCGCGATCGGCCAGGACCATATCCGCAGGCTGACGCGTACGCTGTCCGGCGCACGCGTGGTGGCCGTCAACGACATCGACCCGCAGCAGGCGCGCGATGCGGTGACGAAGTACGGGCTCGACGCGGAAATCTACGGCGACGGCCACGACGTGGTCGCGGCCGCCGACGTGCAGGCCGTGCTCGTCACGTCGTGGGGGCCGACGCACGAAGCGTTCGTGCTCGACGCGATCGCGCACGGCAAGCCGGTGTTCTGCGAGAAGCCGCTGGCCGTCACCGCCGACGGCTGCATGCGCATCGTCGAGGCCGAGATCGCGCACGGCAAGCGGCTCGTGCAGGTCGGCTTCATGCGTCCGTACGACGAAGGCTATCGTGCGCTCAAGCGCGTGATCGACAGCGGCGAGATCGGCGCGCCGCTGATGCTGCATTGCGCGCATCGCAACCAGTCGGTCGGCGAGCGCTATACGACCGACATGGCGATCACCGACACGCTGATCCACGAGCTCGACGTGCTGCGCTGGCTGCTCGGCGAGGACTACACGAGCGCGCAGGTCGTCTACCCGAAGAAGACGCGCCATGCGAGCGCGCATCTCGCCGATCCGCAGATCGTGCTGCTCGAAACCGCGAGCGGCGTGCGCATCGACGTCGAGATCTTCGTGAACTGCCAGTACGGCTACGACATCCAGTGCGAGGTGGTCGGCGAGAACGGCATCGCGAAGCTGCCCGATCCGCCCGCGGTCGGGCTCAAGCATGCGGCGCGGCAGTCGGTCGAGATCATGACCGACTGGAAGGCGCGCTTCATCGCGTCGTACGACGTCGAGCTGCAGGCGTTCGTCGACGGCGTGCGGCAAGGCGCGCTGACCGGCCCGTCCGCGTGGGACGGCTATGCGGCGGCGGTCGCGGCCGATGCGTGCGTGCGCGCGCAGCAGAGCGGAGCGGTCGAGCCGATCGCGATGGCCGAACGCCCGGCGTTCTATCGCGGCTGAACGGGCCGGACACGTTGACATCGTGCCACGCGGCCACGCTCGAGGCCGCGCGCCGCTTTCCTGATGGACTGACCGACATGACGATGAAGATTGGCTGCGCGCCGTGCTGCTGGGGCGTCGACGACGTGAAGAATCCGCACCTGCCGCCGTGGCGGCACGTGCTCGCCGAAGCCGCACAGGCCGGCTATTCGGGCATCGAGCTCGGCCCGTACGGCTATATCCCGCTCGAGCTCGACGTGGTGAGCGCGGAGCTCGAACGGCAGCGCCTGAGCATCACCGCCGGCACGATCTTCGACGACCTGGTGTCGCCGGAGAACCTGCCGAACCTGCTGCGCCAGACGCGCGACATCTGCGCGCTGGTCACGCGGCTGCCGAAGCTGCCGACGCAGGACGGCCAGCGCTACGCGGCGCCGTACCTGGTCGTGATGGACTGGGGCCACGAGGAGCGCGACTATGCGGCCGGTCACGGCGATCGCGCGCCGCGGCTGTCCGACGAGCGCTGGGCGCGGATGGTGGACCATATCCGGCAGATCGCGACGCTCGCGCGCGACGAATTCGGCGTGCGCGCGGTGATCCATCCTCATGCGGGCGGCTACATCGAGTTCGCGGACGAGATCGACCGGATCGTCGCCGACGTCGCGGCCGAGACGGCGGGCCTCTGTCTCGACACGGGCCACCTGTACTACTCGGGGATGGATCCCGAGACCTGGCTGCGCCGTCACGCGGCGCGGCTCGACTACGTGCATTTCAAGGATATCGACGCCACCGTGTACGACGCGGTGATGCGCGAGCACATCGCATTCTTCGCGGCGTGCGCGCGCGGCGTGATGTGCCCGATCGGCAACGGCGTGCTCGACTACCGCGCGATTCGCCGCGCGCTCGACGACATCGGCTATGCGGGCTATATCACGATCGAACAGGAGCGCGATCCGCGCAATGCCGGCACGAGCCTGCGCGACGTCGCGGCGAGCCGCGCGTTTCTCGCATCGGCCGGGTTCGCGTGATCGGCCGTCGGCCCGACCCTTTGCACACACTCTGAACACTGAACACGGACAGGAACACGACAATCATGATCGACGGACAGATTCTGCTCGGACATTCGATTCGCTGGGGCATGGTCGGCGGCGGCCTCGGCAGCCAGATCGGCTACAGCCACCGGTCGGCCGCGTTGCGCGACGGCAGTTTCCAGCTCGTTGCCGGCGCGTTCGACATCGATGCCGAGCGCGGGCGGCAGTTCGGCGTGAAGCTCGGCGTCGCCGCGGACCGCTGCTATCCCGATTACCGGACGATGTTCGACGCCGAGGCGAAGCGTGCCGACGGCATCCGCGCGGTGTCGATCGCGACGCCGAACAACACGCACTTCGAGATTTGCCGCGCGGCGCTGAACGCGGGGCTGCACGTCGTGTGCGAGAAGCCGCTGTGCTTCACGACCGAGGAGGCCGAGGCGCTGCAGCGGCTGTCGGTCGAGAAGAACCGCATCGTCGGCGTCGCGTACGGCTATTCCGGACACCAGATGATCGAGCAGGCGCGCGAAATGATTGCGCGCGGCGATCTCGGCGAGATCCGCATCGTGCAGATGCAGTTCGCGCACGGCTTCCACAGCGACGGCGTCGAAGCCGCGAGCGCCGCCGCGCGCTGGCGCGTCGACCCGAAGTTCGCGGGGCCGAGCTACGTGCTCGGCGATATCGGCACGCACCCGCTGTACATCTCCGAAGTGATGGCGCCGGACCTGAAGATCAAACGGCTGATGTGTTCGCGGCAGAGCTTCGTGAAGAGCCGCGCACCGCTCGAGGACAACGCGTTCACGATCATGGAATACGACACGGGTGCGATCGGCTACGTGTGGTCGAGCGCGGTGAACGCCGGCTCGATGCACGGGCAGAAGGTGCGCGTGATCGGCTCGAAGGCGAGCGTCGAATGGTGGGACGAACATCCGAACCAGTTGCGCTACGAGATCCAGGGGCAGCCCGCGCAGGTGCTCGATCGCGGGATGCCGTACCTGCACCCGAACGCGACGCGCGAAGACCGCATCGGCGCCGGGCATCCGGAAGGGCTGTTCGAAGCGTGGTCGAACCTGTACGCACGCTTCGCGCTCGCGATGGACGCGGCCGATCGCGGCGACGCGCAGACGTTGAAGCAGATCCGCTTTCCGGACGTCCATGCGGGCGTCGAAGGCGTGCGGTGGGTCGAGAACTGCGTGCGGTCCGCCGATGCGGGCGGCGTGTGGGTCGACTATCGTTGAACGAGGGGGCAGGCCGGCGCCGCCGCGGGCCGTCGCGCGTGGTCGCGCCGGCCGGCTTGGTAGACACCCTGATCTTTACGACGCCGCGAGGGCGTTGGACAATCGTTTCCAGTCTTGCCGTGGAGCGTATGCAAGCGATGATCGAGCGCGTGGGAGCGAGCAGGCGGCGCGGGCCGTGCCGCAAACGTGATTAAATTCGCCCTTCATGCATGTATCCAGCCGAGCCCCGGGCCGCGTCCGCCAGCATCGCACGCGCATCGGGGCCGTCAACTTCGCGCTATCCGATGAGTTCATCCGAGAAACCTCCCGCCACCGTCGAGCAGTTCCTGCAGCATCTGACGCAGGAGTACGACGGTCTCAGCAATCGCCTGAAGGTGATTGCGCGTCACGTGGAAACGCATCGGGACCAGCTTGGGCTGGAAGGCATCCAGTCGCTCGCGGAGGCATGCGGCGTCCAGCCGTCGGCCGTCGTGCGCTTCGCGAAGCACTTCGGCTTCTCCGGGTTCTCCGAGATGCAGCGGCTGTTCCGCGAGGGGCTCGCGCAGCAGATCGCGCCGGGGCGTGCGTACAACCTGCGGCTGCGCGACGTGATCGAAGCCGGCTCGTCGAGTCTGCAGCCCGAACAGATCGCCGACGAATTCATCAAGGGCAGCATTGCCGGGATGCAGCAGTTGCGGCAGACGCTCGATTCGCAGGCACTCGCGCAGGCCGTGGATTTGCTCGCCGATACGCAGGCGATCTGGATCGCCGGGTCGCGGCGCGCGTTTCCGATCGCCGTGTATCTCGACTATGCGCTGCAGCATACCGACAAGCGGATCGGCCTGTTCAGCGCGCTCGGCAGCATGCATCTCGGCCAGATCCGGTCGGTGCGCGACGGCGACGTGATGATCGCGATTTCGTTCATGCCGTATGCGGACGAGACCGTGCAGGTCGCGCAGCAGGCCGCGCAGCGCGGCGCGCGGCTGATCGCGATCACCGACAGCCGGATGAGCCCGCTCGCACGGGAGGCGGAAGTGACGCTGATGGTGCAGGACAGCGCGACGTTCGGCTTTCGTGCGCTGACCGCCACGATGGGCCTCGCGCAGAGCCTGTTCGTCGCGCTCGCGTACCGGCTCGAGTTGTCCTATATGCCGACCGCCGACGGCGCGCACGGCACGAAAGCCGGTTGATCGCGACTGCCGGTGCGCCGCCCGCCGAACGGATCGGCGGACGGCGCGCCGGCCGGCTTACTTCGCGGTCGGCATCGCGAATTCGGCGCCCTTGCCGATGCTCGACGACCAGCGCTGCATCACCGACTTCTGACGCGTGTAGAAGCGCACGCCTTCCTCGCCGTATGCGTGCATGTCGCCGAACAGGCTCTTCTTCCAGCCGCCGAAGCCGTGCCACGCCATCGGCACCGGGATCGGCACGTTGATGCCGACCATGCCGACCTGGATGCGCCGCGCGAATTCGCGCGCGATGCCGCCGTCGCTCGTGAAGCACG
Source organism: Burkholderia sp. MSMB1826 (assembly GCF_001526325.1). NCBI lineage: Bacteria > Pseudomonadati > Pseudomonadota > Betaproteobacteria > Burkholderiales > Burkholderiaceae > Burkholderia > Burkholderia sp. MSMB1826. Next base: position 36,020 of record NZ_LOYN01000040.1, on the reverse strand, counting down.
ACACGCCGTTGCCGAACTCGTGCGCGTTGATCAGGTCGACCGCTTCGCCGAAGTCCTTCACGCGCACGCAGCCGAGCACCGGCCCGAAGATCTCTTCCTTGTAGATGCGCATGTCGGGCGTCACGCGGTCGAACAGCGTACCGCCGGTGAAGAAGCCAGCTTCGCAGCCCGGCACGCGCAGCCCGCGGCCGTCGACCACCAGTTGCGCGCCTTCGTTCACGCCCTGCTCGATATAGCCTTCGATGCGCTTGAGCGCGTCGCCGGTGACGATCGGCCCCATCTCGACTTCCGGCGACATCCCGTCGCCGATCACCAGCTTGCGTGCGCGCTCGGCGACCGCCGGCACGATCTTGTCGGCCACGTCGCCGACCAGCACCGCGATGCTGATCGCCATGCAGCGCTCGCCCGCGGAGCCGTATGCGGCGCCGATCAGCGCGTCGACGGCCTGCTCGATGTTCGCGTCGGGCATCACGACGAGGTGGTTCTTCGCGCCGCCGAGCGCCTGTACGCGCTTGCCCGACTGCACCGCGCGCTGCTGCACGTAGGCTGCGATCGGTGTCGAGCCGACGAAGCTGACGGCCTGCACGTCCGGGTGGTCGAGGAGGGCATCGACCGCGCCCTTGTCGCCCTGGACGACGTTGAACACGCCGGCGGGCAGGCCGGCCTGCGTGAGCAGGTCGGCGATGAACAGCGCGGCCGACGGGTCGCGCTCGCTCGGCTTCAGCACGAACGTGTTGCCCGTCGCGAGCGCGACCGGGAACATCCAGCACGGCACCATGCACGGGAAGTTGAACGGCGTGATGCCCGCGACGACGCCGAGCGGCTGGCGCATCGTCCAGTTGTCGATCCCGGTGCTGACCTGGTCGGTGAAGTCGCCCTTCAGCAGTTGCGGCACGCCGCACGCGAATTCGATGATGTCGATGCCGCGCGCGACTTCGCCCTGCGCGTCCGAGAACACCTTGCCGTGCTCGGCCGTGATGATCGCCGCGAGTGTGTCGCGGTGCTCGTTCATCAGTTGCAGGAAGCGGTGCAGCACGCGCGCGCGGCGGATCGGCGGCGTGTCGGCCCAGGCCGGGAACGCCGCACGGGCGGACGCGACGGCGCGCTGCACTTCGTCGTCGCCCGCGAGCGCGACGCGGCGCACCGCGCGGCCGAGCGCCGGATTGAAGACGTCCTGGAAACGGCCGCTGCGGCCGGCGACGGGCGCGCCGTCGATGTAGTGGCCGACGTCGGCGTCGGACGTATAGGCGGGAACCGTGGTCATGCGTGTCTCCTGCGGAGGGGAATGGGAGGGTGGACGGAACCTAGTCTAGGCAAAGCGGCGGGGCGGGAGAAGGCCGCGCAGCTTGATTCACTGTTCAGAATTATGAATAATCGGCGGATGAATCAGCAAAATGTCCAGGCGCTCTGGCCGCATATCCATTCGCTGACGGTGCTGTCCGCGGCGGGCAGTTTCACGGCTGCCGCGCAGCGGCTCGGCATCAGCAAGGCCGCGATGAGCCAGCGCATCGCCGATCTCGAAAAGGCGGCCGGTGTGCCGCTCGTGCGGCGCACCACGCGCAGCGTGCGGCTCACCGATGCGGGCCAGACGCTCGTCGACAGCACGCGCGACGCGTTCGAGTCGATCGGCCAGCATTTCGCGCGCGTGAAGGATCTCGCCGGCGAGCCGCGCGGGCTGCTCCGCCTGACGGTGCCGGTCGCGCTCGGGCGCCAGCAGATCGTGCCGCACCTGCCCGATTTTCTGCGCCAGCATCCGGGCGTACAGATCGAGCTCGACCTGTCCGACCGCCTGCATTCGCTGACGCAGGAGGGCTTCGATCTCGCGATCCGCCATACGACCACCGCGCCGCAGACCCATGTCGCGTGGAAGTTGTGCGACACGCGTTCGCTGCTGGTCGCGAGCCGCGACTATCTCGACGCGCGCGGCGAGCCGCACCACCCGAGCGAACTCGTCGATCACAGCTGTCTGTGCTACCTGCGCGAGCACGAGCCGGCCGCGTGGAGCTTCGAGCCGGACGGCCGCCGGCGCCAGCGCGTGAGCGTGCCGGTGCGCGGCAGTTTCGCGGCGAACAACAGCGAGGCGATGCGCGAGGCCGCGCTCGGCGGGCTCGGCATCGCGCTGCTGCCCGATTTCAGCGCGCGGCGCGATCTCGACGCCGGCCGGCTCGTCGCGCTGCTCGACGGCTGGCGGCCGTCGGGCGCGTTCGGCGACCACATTTTCGCGATCCGCCCGTACAGCCCGGTCGTGCCGAGCGCGGTGCGCGCGCTCGTGCGGCACCTGCGCGAGCGGCTCGCGGGCGGCTTCTCCGGCGCGTGAGCCGGGCGGCGGCGGGCGCCGGGCCGTGGGCGGGCCGGGCAGGCGCGGCGGCGCTGCGGTAAAATCGCGGCTTCCATCCGCGCCGTGTGGGCGCGTCATTCGAAGGTCGACAGCCGATGCAGATTCACAAGGAAGTGGACGCGCGCGGGCTCAATTGCCCGTTGCCGATCCTGCGTGCCAAGAAAGCGCTTGCCGATATGGAAAGCGGGCAGATTCTCAAGGTGCTCGCGACCGATCCGGGCTCGCAGCGCGATTTCGCCGCGTTCGCGAAGCAGACGGGCAACGAGATCGTCGAGTCGACGACCCAGGACAAGACCTTCGTGTTCCTGATGCGTCGCCGCTGAAGGCGCGCATCGGACGTCCCGCCCCGTCATGCTCCCAGCCGGCGCGCCTGGCTGACCGCGCTTTGCCGGCCTGCTTAGCCGGCCGCCCCTCGCCGGCCGCCCTTGGCCGGCCGGCTCCGCGCCTCTCTGACAATTCTTAAACCTCGTTGCGTGACCGGCTGCGTATACTGACGCGGCCGGTCGTCCGCTCCCAGCGGAGGCGCCGGCCACGGTACGTCGCACGGCGGGCTCGGGGGCCATGCCTGACGCTACCGTCGTACAACGGGGAGAGGACATGTCCTTCAGACCAGGGACCCTTCGAAGTCCGTCCGGAGCGGAAAGCATTGCGCCCGTGCGCACCTCGGAATTGAACCGGATCGAGCTCGATCCGCAACAGGACCGCCACGCGCGTGCCGCGCTGGAAGCCTATGCGGATTCGGCCGCGGCCGAGATGCCGTGGCTGGCCGAGTGGCTCGACGAACGGCTGCGCGATGCCGCGCGCGACGACGGCGCGGGCCCGACCTACTGCGGTGCGACGATCGAACGCGTGTTCGATCTGGCGCAGGCATGGGCGGCAGGCCAGCCCGACTATGCGGCCGGCGCATGGGAGCGCGTGCGCGACCAGTTGCAGCGGATGCTCGCGCAACGGCCGTCGCCGCGCGTGCCGACAGACGATTTTGCCGAGCCGGTGGCCGGCATCGCGGGCGCCGAATAGGCGTCCGGTTGCGCAGCAGAAAGGATTATTCGAAGAAAGGGCGATAGTCCGCGCAATTTCTTGGCGAATTTCATACTACTATGATGAAATCGCCGGTTCGTCCGTGCCCCGTTTTTGAGATATTTGCCCGGGGTCGCCGGTTTGCGCAGGAGGCGCGAGCGGCGAACGACGGCTTGCCGGCCGGTATCCGGCGCCGCGCGCAGGGTGCGCGGCCGGGGCAGGCGCGGGAGCCGAATGGACGGATCGATTTCGATTTGCGGGGTGCTATGAGAATTGCTGTACTGGATGACGATCCGGCCCAGACGGATTTCGTCAGTCAAACGCTGACGGCCGTCGGCCACACGTGCTATGCGTTCAAGGAAGGCAAGGCCCTGAAGAAGCGCCTGCAGCGCGAGACGTTCGACCTGCTGGTGCTCGACTGGAACGTGCCCGACATGTCCGGCGAGGAAGTGCTCAAATGGGTGCGCGCCAACCAGACCGAGCACAGCCTGCCGATCATCTTCATGACGAGCCGCGACGACGAGGCGGGGATCACGCAGATCCTCAACGCCGGCGCCGACGATTACGTGGTCAAGCCCGTGTCGGGCCCGATCCTGCGCGCGCGCATCGGCTCGCTGCTGCGCCGCGCGTATCCGGTCAACGCCGAGGCGACCGTCCGCGAATTCGATCAGTTCCGTTTCGACGTGAACCTGAAACAGGCGTACGTCGGCGACAAGGCCGTGAGCCTCACGCAAAAGGAATTCGAGCTCGCGCTGCTGCTGTTCCAGCATCTCGATCGGCCGCTGTCGCGCGCGCACATTCTCGACCTCGTGTGGAAGCAGGCGACCGACATTCCGTCGCGCACGATGGATACGCATATTTCGATGCTGCGCACGAAGCTCGGCCTGCGGCCCGAGAACGGTTACCGTCTCGCGCCGATCTACGGGTACGGCTACCGTCTCGAACGGGTCGGCCAGGGGGAACCGGAGTGACCGCGCGAATCACGCAGCGTACGGCGAGCCTGCGCACGGCGGCACTGCGCGCGGCCTGCGCGGTCGCGTTCGCGTTCGCCGCGCAGCAGGCCGCGGCGCAGCCGCCCGCCGCCGCGGGCAAGACGGTCGTCTATCGCACGCAGGCGGGCGACACGCTGTACGACGTCGCCACGCGCTACCTGCAAGGCGCGGACGACTGGCAACTGCTCCAGCAGCTCAACGGCGTGCCGGCGCCGAAGCGCCTGCAGCCCGGCGTCGCGCTGAAGCTGCCGGTCGCGCGGCTGCGCAAGGAAAAGCTCACCGCCCGCGTGATCGCGGTGCAGGGCACGGCCGAGCGCGCGTCCGGCGCTACGTCCGGCACCTCGTTCGCGCCGCTCGCGAACGATGCGACGCTCGCCGAGGGCGATCGCGTGCGCACCGGCCCGAACGGCTTCGTGACGATCGAGCTGGCCGACGGCACGCACATGAGCCTGCCGCCCGACAGCCAGCTCGAGCTGAAGTCGCTGCGCCGCACGGTGCTGACCGGCACGCTCGATCGCGAGTTCGAACTCACGCGCGGCTCGGTCGACAGCGAAGTCACCCACCTGAAGAAACGCGACGATCGCTTCCAGATCCGCTCGCCGTCGGTCGTCGCCGGCGTGCGCGGCACGCGCTTTCGCGTGAACTACGACGCGGCCGGCACCGCGGCGACCCGCGTCGAAGTGCTCGACGGCACCGTCGGCGTCGCGGGCGGCCGGCAGCCGGCCGGCGCGACGCTCGTGCATGCGAACTTCGGCAGCGTCGCGACGTCGTCCGGCGCGGTCGGCGCGCCCGTCGAACTGCTGGGCGCGCCCACGCTCGCGCATCCCGACAAGGTGCAGGACGAGCCCGACGTCGCATTCGACCTCACGCCGCTCGCGCAGGCGCATGCGTATCGCGTGCAGCTCGCGCACGACGCGGGGCTGCTCGACCTGTTCCGCGAAACGCGTACCGATTCCCCGCACGCGGTGTTCCGCGACGTGCCGAACGGGAATTACTTCGTGCGGATCGCCGCGATCGATGCGAACGGCCTCGAGGGGCAGCCGCGCACCTATGCGTTCGAACGCCGCGTGATGGGGCTCGACGCGAGCGCGTCGCAGGGCGCGGGCGGTTACGAGTTCCGCTGGTCGCCGAACGGGTCGGGCAAGAATGCGCGTTACCGGTTCGTGCTGTCGCGTTCGAAGGACCTGAGCGCGCCGGTCGTCGACCAGGTCGGCCTGCACGCGCGCCAGATCACCGTCGCGCACCTGCCGGCGGGCGACTACTTCTGGGCCGTGACCGTCGAGGAATTCGAAGGCGGCAAGTTCTACGAGAAGACCAGTCCGGTCAGCGCGTTCACGTTGTCGCGCTGACCCGCGGCGCATGAAACCCGACTCCGTTTCCCCGCGGCGGCGCCTCGGCCGCCGCTTTCTGATCGAGTGGATCGCGATCGGCTGCCTCGGGATCGCGGTGATCCTCGCGTGCGCGCTCGGCCGCCTGTCGTCGAGCGTCGACGGATTGATCTACGACCGGCTGCTGATGCTGCGCAGCCTGCCGCTGTCGCCCGACGTGGTGGTGGTCGACATCGACAACCAGAGCGTGTCCGCGCTCGGCCGCTGGCCGTGGCCGCGCGACGTGCATGCGCGGTTGCTCGACACGCTCGCGCGCGCGCAGCCGGCCGCCGTCGTCTACGACGTGCTGTTTACCGAGCCGTCGTCCGAGGATCGCACGTTCGCGGACGCGATGAGCCGCGTGCCGACCTTCCTGCCGGTGCTGCTGAGCCCCGAGCAGCCGGACGGCACGCGATCGGTCGATCCGCCGGTCGCCGCGCTCGCCGCGCGCGCGACGGGGCTCGGCCATATCAATCTCGAAGTCGATCGCGACGGCATCGTGCGCAGCGTCGCGCTGTTCGAAAGCGACGGCCGCGTGCGCTGGCCGCAACTGATGGTGCCCGTCTACCGCGCGATCCAGGCCGGCCGGCTGCACCCGGTCGGCGGCGTGCCCGGCGCGAACGCGCACGACCTGTCGCGCGATGCGGCCGGCGACGGCCGCTACCTGATTCCGTTCAGCCGCAACACGCCCGCGTATCCGACGCTGTCGTTCGACGACGTGCTCGAAGGGCGCGTGAAGCCCGACGCGCTGCGCGGCAAGATCGTCGTCGTCGGCGTGACGGCGTCGGGGCTGTACGATCGTTTCGCGACGCCGGTGTCCGGCGAGTTCGGCCCGCTGGCCGGCGTGTATATCCATGCGAATGTGCTCGACATGCTGGCGACCGGCAGCGCGATCTCGCCCGCGTCGCGCACGGGATTGTTCGTCGCGTCGCTGCTGCCGCTCGCCGTGTTGCTGGGCGGCTTCCTGATGCTGTCGCCGTGGCGCGCGCTGCTGCTGACGCTGAGCCTTGCCGCGCTGGCCGTGATCGCGAGCATGACGCTGCTGTTCGAGGCGCGCATCTGGCTGACGCCGGCGCCCGCGATCTTCGGGCTGATCGCCGTCTACCCGATCTGGAACTGGCGGCGGCTGGAAATGACGATGTCGTACCTGCGCCGCGAGCTGCAGCGGCTCGCCGACGAGCCGCACCTGTTGCCCGAGGCGCCGCGCACGCGCAGCGTCGGCGGCGACGTGCTCGAGCGGCAGATGGCGCTGATGGCGCAGGCCGCGCAGCGCGTGCAGGACATGAAGCGCTTCGTGTGGGACAGCCTCGACAGCATGCCCGAGCCGATCTTCGTGACCGACCTCGCCGGCACCGTGCTGATCGCGAACCACGCGGCCAAACGCTACGGGTCGCGGCTCGCGCTGCCGTTGCCGGAAGGGCGGCCGCTGCGCACCGCGCTCGGCGAGCTGACGTTCATGAAGACCGTCGACGGCAACGCCGAGCACGACGCGGCGATCCGCGAGCGCTGGCCGGCCGCGCTCGACCCGACGCTCGAGGCCGAGCACGACGCGATGGCGCGCGGCATCGAGGTGCGCGATCGCGACGGGCTCGACCATCTGCTACGCTACGCGGCATGCACGAACGCGCAAGGGCGCGTGACGGGCTGGATCGCCGGCCTCGTCGACGTGACCGACCTGCATGCGGCCGAACGGCATCGCGAGGAGGCGCTGCATCTGCTGTCGCACGACATGCGTTCGCCGCAGTCGTCGATCCTCGCGCTCGTCGAGATCGAGCGCGATCGCGTCGAGAGCGACGCGATGCGCAGTCTGCTCGCGCGGATCGAGCGCTATGCGCACCGCGCGCTGTCGCTCGCCGACGAGTTCGTGCAACTGGCGCGCGCCGAGTCGCAGGCGTACCAGCTCGAGGTGACGAGCCTCGTCGACGTGCTGATCGATGCGAGCGACGAAGTGTGGCCGCAGGCGCAGGCGAAGCACATTCGCATCGAGTCCGACGTGGGCGCCGACATGTGCTGGGTGCGCGCGGATCGCTCGTTGATCACGCGCGCGTTCGTGAACCTGTTGAACAATGCGGTCAAATACAGTCCGTCCGACACGGTGATCACGTGTACGCTGACGGTCGAGCACGCATCGAAGCGGATGTTCTGTACGATTCGCGATCAGGGGTACGGCATTGCGCCGGAAGATCAGCGGCATCTGTTCGAGCGTTTCAAGCGATTCCATGCCGGCGAGCGGCCCGACATCCCGGGTTCCGGGCTCGGCATGGCGTTCGTGAAGACGGTCGTCACGCGCCATGGGGGCAGCGTGTCGGTCGACAGCGAAGTGGGTGTCGGCACCGCGGTGACGGTGTCGCTGCCCGCGATCGACGAGCCGTCCGCCTGACAGGGCCGGGCGCGACGGCAGGCATTTGGGGAAAGCCATGAGAAAGCAATGGGCAGCGACCGCGCTGGCGGCGTCGCTGTTGACGGGTTGCGCCGGCGTGACGAGCGGCGTGAGTGCGGTCGGGCAGCCGAATGCATTTGCATCCGGCGCGCACGGCTACGATTTCGTGCGGACGGCCGCGCAGCGGGACGACGCCGACTACCGGCGGATCGAGTCGCTCGTACGCGACGAACTCGCGCGCCGCGGCTTCGATGCGCAGCCGCTCAAGGACGCGCGTTACCGGCTGTCGATCGCGTATGCGACGCAGCCGGCGACGGTCGCGACGAGCGCCGACCGGTGCGGTGCGGCCAGCAGCGCATGCGTGACGGTCGACGGGCCGGCGCCGTTCGCGCTGCCGTTCGCGGGCAAGGTATACCGTCACGTGCTGACGCTGCGTTTCGTCGATGCGCAATCGGGCGCCGACGTCTATCGCGTGTCGGCGTCGCTGCGCGACCGCGATCCGGGCACGCAGCAGGCCGCACCGGCGCTCGTCAGGAGCGCGCTGGCGAAGCTGCCGTTCGGCGACGGCGGCGGCTGGCTGGTCAAGACGAAAAAAGACGACGCGGGCGGGATGCCGGGCGTCGTCTCGGTGAAGCCGGCCGACGCGCGCTGAGCGGTGGCCGGGAGGTGAGGGCGCGCCCGCCGGGGCGCGCCCTTGCCGCGTTCAGACGGCGGGTTGGGCGCCGTCGCGCGTGCGCAGGTACGTATCGAATTCCGCACCGACTTCCGGGTGGCGCAGCGCGAATTCGACCGTCGCCTTCAGGTAGCCGAGCTTGCTGCCGCAGTCGTAGCGCGTGCCCTGGTACTTGTAGGCCAGCACCTGTTCGTCGGCGAGCAGTGCCTGGATCGCGTCGGTGAGCTGCAGTTCGCCGCCCGCGCCGGGCTTCAGCGCGCGCAGGTGCTCGAAGATCCGCGGCTTCAGGATGTAGCGGCCGACCACGCCGAGGTTCGACGGCGCGACTTCCGGCGCCGGCTTCTCGACGATCGCCGACATCTTGACGATCGACTCCTCCCATTCCTTGCCGTCGACGATCCCGTACGACTTCGTCTCCGACGGCGGGATCTCTTCGACGCCGATCACCGAGCTGTGATAGTGGTCGAACACGTCGACCATCTGCTTCATCACCGGCGGATTGCCGTCGAGCAGGTCGTCGGCGAGGATCACCGCGAACGGATTGTCGGCGACGAGCTTTTCCGCGCACAGTACCGCGTGGCCGAGGCCGAGCGCTTCCGGCTGGCGCACGTAGAAGCAGTCGACATGGCTCGGCTTGATGCTGCGCACGAGTTCGAGCAGCTTTTCCTTGCCGCGCGCCTCGAGTTCGGCCTCGACTTCGTACGACTTGTCGAAGTGATCCTCGATCGCGCGCTTGCTGCGCCCGGTCACGAAGATCATCTCGGTGATGCCCGCGGCGATCGCTTCCTCGACCGCGTACTGGATCAGCGGCTTGTCGACGACGGGCAGCATTTCCTTCGGGCTCGCCTTCGTTGCCGGCAGGAACCGCGTGCCGAGACCGGCAACGGGGAATACCGCCTTGGTGACTTTCAACATGATCGAACCTTTATTCCTGTAATCGACTTGTCAGACGGTCTATGTTCACGTTCGCATTATAGTGAACGCAAACGACCTTACCGTTTGTTACGCAGGCAACCGATCGAGTTGCGCGCGCAGTTTTTCGAGCGTGCTCTGGAATTCCGCGACGCGTTTCTGCTCCTGTTCGACCACGGCCGGCGGCGCTTTCGCGACGAAAGCCTCGTTGCCGAGCTTCGCGTTGCATTTCGCGATCTCGCCCGTCAGGCGCGTGATTTCCTTCGACAGGCGCTCGCGTTCGGCCGCGACGTCGATTTCCACCTTCAGCACCAGCTTGTTCGGGCCGACGATCGCGATCGGCGCGCCGTGCGCTTGCTGGTCGAGCGCCGCTTCGTCCGCGAGGATCTGCACTTCCGACAGGCGCGCGAGCGCCTGCACGTACGGCGCGAACGAGCGCAGGCGCTCGGCGTCGCCGGCCGCCAGCAGCGGCACCTTGGTGGCCGGCGACAGGTTCATCTCGCCGCGCAGGTTGCGGCATGCGTCGACGATCGCCTTCAGGTCGGCCGCCCACTGCTCGGACGCCTCGTCGATCTTCTGCAGGTTCGCGACCGGATACGCCTGCGTCATCAGCGACGCTTCGCCCTCGGCCTTGCCTTGCGGATAGCGGCCGGCGAGCGGCGCGACCTTCTGCCAGAGCGCCTCGGTGATGAACGGGATGATCGGGTGCGCGAGGCGCAGCACCGTTTCCAGCACGCGCAGCAGCGTGCGGCGCGTCGCGCGCTGCTGTTCCGGCGTGCCGTTCTGGATCTGGACCTTCGCGAGTTCGAGGTACCAGTCGCAGTACTCGTCCCACACGAACTTGTAGATGCTGGTCGCGATGTTGTCGAAGCGGTAATCGGCGAAACCCTTCGCGATGTCGGCTTCGGTGCGCTGCAGCAGCGACACGATCCAGCGGTCGGCCGCCGAGAAGTCGAGGTAGCCGCCGGGGCCGCAGTCGCCCGCGCCGCACACTTCCGGCTTGTCGTTGCCGCAGTCGTGGCCTTCGCAGTTCATCAGCACGAAGCGCGTCGCGTTCCACAGCTTGTTGCAGAAGTTGCGATAGCCTTCGCAGCGCGCGAGGTCGAAGTTCACGTTGCGGCCGAGCGTCGCCATCGACGCCATCGTGAAGCGCAGCGCGTCGGTGCCGAACGCGGGGATGCCGTCCGGGAATTCCTTGCGCGTCTTCTTCTCGATCGTCGCCGCCTGCTTCGGGTTCATCAGGCCCGTCGTGCGCTTCGCGACCAGCGTTTCGAGGTCGATGCCGTCGACGATGTCGATCGGGTCGAGCGTGTTGCCCTTGCTCTTCGACATCTTCTGGCCTTCCGCGTCGCGCACGAGGCCGTGCACGTAGACGGTATGGAACGGCACCTTGCCCGTGAAGTGCGTGGTCATCATCACCATCCGGGCGACCCAGAAGAAGATGATGTCGAAGCCGGTGACGAGCACCGACGACGGCAGGAAGTGCTGCAGTTCGGGCGTTTCGTTCGGCCAGCCGAGCGACGAGAACGGCACGAGCGCCGACGAGAACCACGTGTCGAGCACGTCCTCGTCGCGCTTGAGCGCGCCCGTGTAGCCCTTTGCGGCGGCCTGCGCGCGCGCGTCTTCCTCGTTGCGCGCGACGAATACCTCGCCGTTCTCGCCGTACCACGCCGGAATCTGGTGGCCCCACCACAGCTGGCGCGAAATGCACCAGTCCTGGATGTTCTCGAGCCACTGGTAGTAGGTGGTCGTCCAGTTCTCCGGCACGAACTTGATCCGGCCGTCGCGCACCACGTCGAGCGACGTCTCGGTGATCGACTTGCCCGGATTGAACGTGCCTTCCGGCGCCGGCTTCGTCATCGCGACGAACCACTGGTCGGTCAGCATCGGCTCGATCACGACGCCCGTGCGGTCGCCGCGCGGCACCATCAGCTTGTGCGGCTTCACCGAGTCGAGGAAGCCCTGCGCGTCGAGGTCGGCCACGATTGCCTTGCGCGCGTCGAAGCGGTCGAGGCCGCGATACTGCTCGGGGCCGTTGTCGTTGATCTTCGCGTCGAGCGTCAGGATCTCGATCGGCGCGAGATTATGGCGCAGGCCGACCTGGTAGTCGTTGAAATCGTGCGCGGGCGTGACCTTCACGACGCCGGTGCCGAACTCGCGATCGACGTAGTCGTCGGCGATCACCGGGATCTCGCGGCCCGTCAGCGGCAGCGTCACGCGCTTGCCGATCAGGTGCGCGTAGCGCTCGTCTTCCGGGTGCACCATCACGGCGACGTCGCCGAGCATCGTCTCGGGGCGCGTGGTGGCGACCGTGAGCGAGCCCGACTCGTCGACGAGCGGGTAGCGGATGTGCCACAGGTGGCCGTTTTCCTCTTCGCTCGCGACTTCGAGATCCGACACCGCGGTGAGCAGCACCGGATCCCAGTTGACGAGGCGCTTGCCGCGGTAGATCAGGCCCTGTTCGTAGAGCGTGACGAACACGTCGCGCACGGCGGCCGACATCTTGTCGTCCATCGTGAAATATTCGCGCGACCAGTCGGTCGACGCGCCGAGGCGGCGGACCTGGCCGGTGATCGTCGAACCGGATTGCTGCTTCCATTCCCACACGCGCTCGACGAACTTCTCGCGGCCGAGGTCGTGGCGCGACACGCCCTGCGCGTCGAGCTGGCGTTCGACGACGATCTGGGTGGCGATGCCCGCGTGGTCGGTGCCGGGCACCCACAGCGTGTTCTCGCCGAGCATCCGGTGATAGCGCGCGAGGCCGTCCATGATCGTCTGGTTGAACGCGTGGCCCATGTGCAGCGTGCCCGTCACGTTCGGCGGCGGCAACTGGATCGCGAAATCGGGGCGGGACGGATCGAATGCCGGGGCGGCATAGCCGCGTTTTTCCCACTCCGGCCCCCATTGGGACTCGATGGTATGGGGCTCGAAGCTCTTCGCAAGCGTGTTGTCGCTCATGTTGGAAATCTGCCGAAAAATGCGTGAATTGGATGCCGAATCTGACAATTATAAATGGATGCCCATCGGCCAGCCATCGCGCAGCCGGCGCGGGCCGGTCGGGGCGCGGCCGCAACGTGCCTGCGCCGCGCGTACGACGGGCGGCCGAACGGATCGGAAACGGTATCGCGCGGCCGACTTATAATGACGGGTCCGCATTTTTCTCGCCCGTCAGCTGCCGCTCCATGCCCGATCTGCTCGCCAATCTGAACCCCGAACAACTCGCCGCCGTCACGTTGCCGAACGAACCGGCGCTGATCCTCGCAGGGGCGGGCAGCGGCAAGACCCGCGTGCTGATCACGCGCATCGCCTGGCTGATCCAGCAGGGCTATGCGTCGCCGCCTACCGTGCTCGCCGTCACCTTCACGAACAAGGCCGCGCGCGAGATGATGGCGCGCCTGTCGGCGATGATGCCGATCGACACGCGCGGGATGTGGATCGGCACGTTCCACGGCCTGTGCAACCGGATGCTGCGCACGCACTGGCGCGATGCCGGCCTGCCGCAGACCTTCCAGATCCTCGACACGGCCGACCAGCTGTCCGCGATCAAGCGGCTGATGAAGGCGGCGAACGTCGACGACGAAAAGTACCCGCCGAAGAACGTCCAGTACTTCATCAACAACGCGAAGGAGCAGGGGCTGCGCCCGGACAAGGTCGACGCGACCGACAACTTCAACCGCAAGTTCGTCGAGCTGTACCAGGCGTACGACCAGCAGTGCCAGCGCGAAGGCGTCGTCGATTTCCCCGAACTGCTGCTGCGCTGCTACGAGTTGCTCGCGTACAACGCGCCGTTGCGCGCGCACTATCAGGCGCGCTTCCGGCACATCCTCGTCGACGAGTTCCAGGACACCAACAAGCTGCAGTACGCGTGGCTCAAGATGCTCGCCGGCGGCGAGAACGCGATCTTCGCGGTCGGCGACGACGATCAGTCGATCTACGCATTCCGCGGCGCGAACGTCGGCAACATGCGCGACTTCGAAGACGAATTCCGCGTGCGCAACCTGATCAAGCTCGAGCAGAACTACCGGTCGCACGGCAACATCCTCGACGCGGCGAACCAGCTGATCTCGAACAACGCGCACCGCCTCGGCAAGAACCTGCGCACCGATGCCGGCCACGGCGAGCCCGTGCGCGTGTACGAAGCCAGCACCGATTCGCAGGAGGCCGGCTGGATCGTCGAGGAGATCCGTTCGCTGATCAACACCGGGATGGCGCGCAGCGAAGTGGCCGTCCTGTACCGCAGCAACGCGCAGTCGCGCTCGATCGAGCACACGCTGATGTCGTCGGGCATTCCGTACCGCGTGTACGGCGGCCTGCGCTTTTTCGAGCGGCAGGAAGTGAAGCACGCGCTCGCCTACCTGCGCCTGATCGACAACCCGAACGACGACACGGCATTCGCGCGCGTCGTCAATTTTCCGACCCGCGGGATCGGCGCGCGCTCGGTCGAGCAACTGGCCGACGCAGCACGCCTGTACGGCTGCTCGATGGCCGCCGCGATTCCGTACGTGACCGGCAAGGCCGGCACGAGCCTCGGCGGGTTCGCGAACCTGATCGCGAAGATGCGCGCCGACACGCAGCACATGAACCTGCCCGACACCGTCGAGCACATCGTGCGCGCGAGCGGCCTCGCCGATTTCTACCAGGGCGAGCGCGAAGGCCAGGATCGCCTCGAAAACCTGCAGGAACTCGTGAACGCGGCCACCGCGTTCATCGCCGAGGAAGGCTACGGGCTCGACACGCCGGCCCGCTCGATCCCGCTGCGCGCGGGCGCGATCGCGGCGCCCGAGCTGAGCGCCGCGACGGACGATCCGGCGCTCGACGTGCTCGATCCGGCTTCGCCCGCCGACCCCGCGCAGAATCCCGACACGATGACGCCGCTCGCGGGCTTTCTGTCGCACGCGTCGCTGGAGGCCGGCGACAACCAGGCGCAGGCCGGCCAGGACGCCGTGCAACTGATGACGGTGCACGCGGCGAAGGGGCTCGAGTTCTCGGCCGTGTTCATCACGGGGCTCGAGGAGGGGCTGTTCCCGCACGAGAACAGCGTGCTCGAATCGGACGGCCTCGAGGAAGAGCGCCGGCTGATGTACGTCGCGATCACGCGCGCGAAGGAGCGGCTCTACCTGTCGTTCGCGCAAAGCCGGATGCTGCACGGCCAGACGCGCTACAACGTGCGCTCGCGCTTCTTCGACGAACTGCCGGAGCACGTGCTGAAGTGGTTGACGCCGAAGGTCGAGGCCGGGTCGCGTTGGGGCGGCCGGTCGGACAATGCCGGTTACGGGCGCGACTGGTTCGCGCGGCCGGGCGGCGGCAGTCGCGAGCAGATCGTCGATGCGGCCGTGTCCGCGCCGCTGCCGGCGTTCGCGGACAAGCAGCGCGCGGCCGACGCCGGCTTCCGGGTCGGCCAGCAGGTGTTCCATACGAAATTCGGCGAAGGCACGGTCACCGCGCTCGAAGGCAACGGCACCGATGCGAAGGCGCAGGTGAAGTTCAAGCGCCACGGCGAGAAATGGCTCGCGCTCGCGGTCGCGAAACTGCAGGCGGTGGAATGATGGACGTCGACATGGCCGTTACGCCTGCCGCCCGGCCGCTCGGCATTCTGGCCGCGCTGCCCGAGGAACTCGGCGACCTGATCGCCGCGATGCGCGCCGACGGCGCGATGAAGACGGTCACGCTCGGCCGCCGCGATTATCACGTCGGAACCGTGCACGGTGCGGCCTGCGTCGTCACGCTCGCGCGCGTCGGCAAGGTCGCGGCCGCCGCGACGGTCAGCGCGCTGATCCACGTGTTCGGCGTGTCGGGCGTCGTGTTCACCGGCGTCGCGGGCGGCGTGTCGCGCACGGTGCGGGTCGGCGACGTCGTCGTGGCCGATACGCTGCTGCAGCACGATCTCGACGCGTCGCCGCTGTTTCCGCGCTACGAGGTGCCGCTGCTCGGCATCACGCGCTTCGCGACCGACGCGGCGCTGACGGCCCGCCTGAAGGCCGCATGCGCGCTGTTCGTCGAAGAAGAGGGCGCGCAGTTCGCCGAGCGCTTCGGGCTGGCCGGCGCGACGCTACACGGCGGGTTGATCATCAGCGGCGACCGCTTCGTGTCGAGCGAGCGGGAAGTCGTCGCGCTGCGCGACGCGCTGCCGGACGCGCTCGCGGTCGAGATGGAAGGCGCGGCGATCGCGCAGGTATGCGCGGAACACGACGTGCCGTTCGCGCTCGTGCGCACGATCTCCGACACGGCCGACGACCACGCGACGCAGTCGTTCTCGCACTTCCTGTCGGCGATCGCGAGCAGCTATTCGTCCGGCATCCTCGAGCGTTTCCTGACGCTGCATGCGACGACGGCGGCCTGAAGCCGCCGTCGAATCCGCCGTTCGTACCATTCGACAGGCCGCGGCTTGCACGCCGCGGCCTGTCGTTCGTCATGCCTTCTTGCGCCGGCTGCTTTCGAGGTTCGGCAGGAACACCGTCAGCACGCCGATCAGCGGCAGGAACGAGCACACCTTGTAGACGAACGGGATGCTCGTCGCGTCCGCGAGCTGGCCGAGCACGGCCGCGCCGACGCCGCCCAGGCCGAATGCGAAGCCGAAGAACAGGCCCGCGACCATCCCGACCTTGCCGGGCATCAGCTCCGTCGCATAGACGAGGATCGCAGCGAACGCCGACGCCAGCACGACGCCGATGATCACGGTCAGCACGCTCGTCCAGAACAGGTTCGCGTACGGCAGCAGCATCGTGAACGGCGCGACGCCGAGGATCGACACCCAGATCACGTACTTGCGGCCGATCCGGTCGCCGACGGGCCCGCCGATCAGCGTGCCGGCCGCCACCGCCGCGAGGAACACGAACAGGTGGATCTGCGCGGCCTGCACCGACAGGTGGAACTTGTCGATCAGATAGAACGTGAAATAGCTGTTGATGCTCGCGAGGTAGAAGTACTTCGAGAACACGAGCAGCACCAGCACGCCGATCGCGCCCATCACGCGGCCGCGCGACAGCGTCGGGTGGCCGGCCGACGCGGCCTTCTTCTTCATCGACGGATGCTTCTTGTACCAGTGGCCGATCTGCGTGAGCACGATCATCGCGACGAGCGCGGCCGCCGAGAACCACGCGATGCTGTGCTGGCCGTGCGGAATGATCACGAGCGCGGCGAGCAGCGGCCCGAGCGCCGAGCCTGCATTGCCGCCCACCTGGAACACCGACTGCGCGAGCCCGTGCTGGCCGCCCGACGCCATCCGCGCGACCCGCGACGATTCGGGGTGGAACACCGACGAGCCGCAGCCGACGAGCGCGGCGGCCACCAGCAGCATCGGGAAATTCGACGCCGCCGACATCAGCAGCAAGCCTGCGAGCGTGAAGCCCATGCCGACCGGCAGCGAATACGGCTTCGGACGCTTGTCGGTATAGAGGCCGACGAGCGGCTGCAGCAGCGACGCGGTGATCTGGTAGGTGAGCGTGATCAGGCCGATCTGCGCGAACGACAGCGCGAACTGGCTCTTGAGCATCGGATAGATCGCGAGGATCAACGACTGGATCATGTCGTTGAGCATGTGCGAGAAGCTGATCGCGCCGAGCACCGGATAGACGGTGCGGGCGACGGGCGGTGCGGACGGCTGGGCGGCGGCTGCGCCGGCGGAGCCGGAGTCGAGGCTGGTTTCCATGAGAGTTGAACGAGTTGAGGTGGCTGGCGCGCTCTGTTGGGGATCGGCGCGTTCTGGATCGTTGCTGCGTCAAAGAAGTGTAATGTGGCGTATCGAGAATGTCAGGCCAAGTTTTGTCGTGAATCGGACATTCGTGTGACGGATCGGCCGGTGCGTACTTTTTTGAACGGGTATAACGCTGGCGGCGTGTCGGCCCGTGAACGGCAGCGCGCCGGGGCCGGGTGGTGTTTTACCGGACTCAAGAAACGGCGGTGGCGGCCGTAGAACGACCCAATGACAACAGGCGCGCCGCGCCCGGCGCCGGCTACCCGCCGGGCAGGGGGCAGGACGCGCGGCATGGCCAGCCGTCGCGGGAACGCCGGGACCGACCTTTCCGGCAGCGTGATCAATACGGGGTAGATCGATGAAAGCAGCATCTTTGCATCCACAGCCCGGTGCAGCCGCCGCCGCACCCGACGTTGCCGCCGGTCGCGCCGCTCGGCGCGCACACGCGGCGCGTCGCGCGCGCCGGCCGTGGACCGTCAAGGCGACGTTGCGCGCCGCATTCGCGATCCTGCTGGCCGGCACGCTCGCGATCGGCATGTTTTCGCTGTGGCAGATCAGCCGCCTGAACGCGTCGATCGCGTCGGTCTACGCGCAGGGGCACGTCGCGAGCCGTGCGGCCGAGGAAGTCCGCGCCGAGGTGCTGCGCGCGAGCCGCGCGCAGAAGATGCTGCTGACCGCGACCACCGCGAAGGAGCGCGACGAACTCGGCGCCGACGTGAGCGCGGGACTCGCGTCGATCGGCCAGGCGCTCGGCACGCTGCAGCGCTATGCGGATCCGGCCGATGCCGGCGATTCGGCGCGGCTGCACGCATTCTCGACGGCGGTCGGCACGTGGAGCGCGCATCTGCGCGATTTCGTCACGCTCGTGCGTGCGCAACCGCTCGACCTGTCGCAGATGAACTGGCAGGTCGGCACGCAGGACGTGTCGCTGCTGGTCGAAACCGGCAAGCTCGAAAAACTCGTCGCCGAACTCGTGAAGACGCGCGGCGAAAAGTCGAAGGCGACGCTCGATGCGTCCGCGACCATTTTTTCGTCGTCGTTCGCGATGATCGCGGCGATGACGGCCGCGCTGATCGTGCTGGCCGTCGCGATCGCCGAGCGCGTCGTGCGGCGCCTCGCATCGCAGCTCGGCGGCGAGCCCGCGCACGCGAAGGAGATTGCCGCGGACATCGCGCGCGGCGACCTGACGCGGCCGATCACGCTCGGCCGCCACGACCGCGACAGCAT
This sequence comes from Burkholderia sp. MSMB1826, assembly GCF_001526325.1. Classification (NCBI taxonomy): domain Bacteria; kingdom Pseudomonadati; phylum Pseudomonadota; class Betaproteobacteria; order Burkholderiales; family Burkholderiaceae; genus Burkholderia; species Burkholderia sp. MSMB1826. The sequence goes on along the minus strand of NZ_LOYN01000040.1, from coordinate 17,421 downwards.
GGTGCGCGCGCTGGCCGAGATGCAGACGGGGCTCGCGGCCACCGTGGGCGAGATCGCGGTGAGCGCCGAGGCGATCGCGGCCGCGTCCGGCGAAATCTCGACCGGCAACCTCGACCTGTCGCGGCGTACCGAACAGCAGGCCGTCGCGCTCGAGCGCACCGCGGCCAGCATGGAGCAGCTCACGTCGACCGTGCGGCAGAACGCCGAGAACGCGCGGCAGGCGAGCACGCTCGCGGCCAATGCGTCGGCGGTCGCGGAGACGGGCGGGGAGGTCGTCGGGCGCGTGGTCGCGACGATGAGCGAGATCGACGACAGCGCGAAGAACATTCGCGACATCATCGGCACGATCGAGGGGATCGCATTCCAGACCAACATTCTCGCGTTGAACGCGGCGGTCGAGGCCGCGCGCGCCGGCGAACAGGGACGCGGCTTTTCGGTGGTCGCGGGCGAGGTGCGGCTGCTCGCGCAGCGCTCGGCGACGGCGGCCAAGGAGATTCGGGAACTGATCGGCGCGTCGGTCGAGCGCGTGGCGAACGGCGCGGCGCTCGCGCACGACGCGGGCCGCACGATGGGCGACGTGGTACGCGCGGTCAAGCGCGTGACCGACATCATCGGCGAGATCTCGGCGGCGTCGGACGAGCAGAGCGCGGGGATCGACGAGATCGGCCGCGCGGTCACGCAGATGGACGCCGGCACCCAGCAGAACGCGGCGCTCGTCGAACAGGCGGCCGCTGCCGCGAACGCGCTCGACGAGCAGGCACAGGCGTTGAAGGCGCTGGTCGGGCGTTTCCGTATCGCGGCGTGAGCGCGCGGCGCGCCCGGGCGATCACGACTTCTTCCGCCGATCCGGATCGATGATGACCGTGCAGGTCGTGCCCGCCGACAGCACCACGTCGGCCGGCACTTCGTCGATCCGGATGCGCACCGGCACGCGCTGCGCGAGGCGCACCCAGTTGAAGGTCGGGTTAACGTCCGCGACGAGGTCGCGGCTTTGCGGGTTGTCGCGATCGTAGATGCCGCGCGAGATGCTCTCGACGTGGCCCTTCATCACGCCGCCGCTCATCAGCCGCATCTCGGCCGGCGCGCCGATCTTCACGCGCGGCAGCTTGGTTTCCTCGAAGTAGCCGTAGACCCAGAACGAGTGGCTGTCGACGATCGCGAGCTTCGCCTGGCCGGCCACCGCATAGTTGCCCTTGAACGTCTGCAGGTTCGTGATGTAGCCGTCGACCGGCGCGACGACGCGCGTGCGTTCGAGGTTGAGCTTCGCGGCGTCGAGCGCGGCGACCGCCTGCTGGTACTGCGCATCGGCGCTCGACGCGCTGTGCACCGCGTTCTCGCGGTTTTCCTTCGACACGACGAGCGCGTCGAGGTCCGCGCGGCGGGCCGCGTCGTCGCGGCGCATCTGCAGTTCCGCGCGACGAGCGGCCACCGCCGCCTGCGCCTGCTCGACCGCGATCCGGTAGTGCGACGGGTCGATCTGCATGATCAGGTCGCCTTTCTTCACCAGCTGGTTGTCATGCACCGGCAGGTCGACGATCGCGCCCGACACGTCCGGCGCGACGTTGACGATCTCGGCGCGCACACGTCCGTCGCGCGTCCACGGATCGTCCATGTAGTGCACCCACAGCGAGCGCCCGATCAGGATCGCGACGAGAAGGATGACGGCGGTCGCGACGAAGCCGAGGAGTTTTCTGAGCATCATGATGGTTCGGAATCAACGGTAAACGGCAAGACTCAGTCCGCCGCAAATGCAGACGAGAAGGCAGGCCCGGAACAGCGACGGGTGCCAGACGAGACGGTAGAGGCCCGTATAGGCGAGCAAGCGATCGACGGCCCAGGTCGCGATCGCGCCGAGCGCGAACATCAGCACCACCGTGGGCATGTAGGCATCGAGAATGGCGATTTCACGCGGCATCATGACGAGGCTCCGGGTTGAGGACGCACGGGGCGGTTGCGGTTGAGCGGCTCGAGCGGCGATTCCGGGTCGAGCAGCGCGGTCCGTACGAAATGCAGATGGCTCAGGATGCGCTGCAGCCGGTGGCGCTCGTCACGCGACGGCTCGAACGCATCGAGCGTTTGCCGGGTCGCGTCGATCGCCGCGTTGGTCGCGGCGAGCGTCGCATCGAAACGCGCGGCGCTCGGCTTCGAGAACAGCGCCGACAGCGCGGTGCGCATCGTCTCGATCGCGCGCCGCCACGGCATCGCGGGTGCATAGCGCGGCTCGGACGGCAGCGTCGCGAGCTCGTGACGCAGGTCGATCGTCGCGTTGCCGGCTTCGAGCACCGCGAACATCCAGCGCAGCGCGTCGCGCTGCACGTCGGGCTGGTCGGCCGACAGCGTGTGCGCCTGGTACATCAGGTCGCGCGCACCGCTCTCGAAGCGCGTGCGCAAGCCCGCGAGCCGCGCGTGGCCGGCTGCGACGGCCTGGTGGCGCAGGTCCGCGAACAGCCGCTTCTTGAGCCACGGCGCGGTCGGCGGGAACAGCACCGCGAACGCGATCGCCGACACCAGCATCGACAGCACGAGCGCGAGCGAATCGTTCATGAAACCGGTCGGATCGTAGTGCGTGATGTTGTCCGGGCCGGCGAGGAAGCTGAAGAAGATCAGGTAGCCCATTCCGTAGCCGGCGAGCTTCGGCTTCAGCGTCATGAAGATGCCGATCGCGAGCAGCGGCGCGAGCGCGACGCACAGCAGCGCAAAGCCGTCGATGTGCGGATAGATGCCGAACGTCAGCAGGAAGCCCGTGCAGACGGCGAGCGCCGTGCCCATGCCCATCTGCGCGGACATCGCGGTCGGGCGCGGCGTCGACGACGCGAGCGCGCAGGTGGCCGCGGCCGTCAGCGTCATCGTCACGCCGCTCGGCCACGCGGTCTCGATCCAGAACCAGCCGAGCACGAGGATCACGGTCGCGGTGCGAATCGCCGCGATCACCATCGCCGTCGCATTGGTGCGCGGCTCGTAGCGCTCGATCCAGCGTTCGCGCTCGTGCGTCGCGGTCGACAGCGACGCATAGGTGGCCGCGTACTCGTGCAGGTCGGTGATGAAGCGGTACAGCAGTTCGGCGGCCGTGTCGAAGTCGAGCAGCGGAAAGTCCGGCTGCGTTTCGAGCGCGGCGCGCGTCGCGCGGATGCGGCGCGGCAGCGCGTCGCGCCACGCGAGCAGTTGCGCGGCCGCGTGGCCCGCATCGGCCGACGTGCGCACCGGTTCGCCGGCGGGCGTCAGCAGCAGCGGTGCGATCTCGCGGAAGTACGGCTCGATCGCGTCGATCGCGGCCTGCGCGCCGGCCGCATGCAGCCGGTTCATCAACTGGTGCAGCGCATGGAACCGGCTCGACGCGCTCATGAACTCGCTGTTCAGCCGCGCGAGGCGGCCGCTGCGCATTCGCGTGTCCGGATCCTCGAACACGGCCATGCTGCGCGCGGCCTCGAACCCGACCACGTCGGCGACGAAGCGCGTATGGATGGTTTCGATATGCGCGCGGTCGAGCTGGCCCGACAGCGCCGCCGCGACGTAGTCGACGAAGCTGCCGAAGCGCTTGCGCACCGTCGTGCGCATCTGCTCGCCGGTGGTCTGCGGAAACACGAGCGCGCTGACCACGCCGGCCGACACGATCCCGACCATGATTTCGGCCACCCGCGTCATCGCGCTCATGAACGCGCCGTCCGGGTGCTGCGACGCAGGCAGCCCGATCAGCGCGGTCGTGTAGCCGGCCAGCAGGAAGCCGTAGCTGCGGAAGTTGCGGTTGCGCGCGGCGCCGGCCGTGCACAGTGCGACCCACAGCGCGACCGCCAGCAGGAACAGTTGCGGCTGCTGCGGGAACAGCCCGACGAAGGTGAGCGTCGCGATCAGCCCGAAGATCGTGCCGGCGACGCGGTAGAAGCTTTTTGCGAGCACCGCGCCGCTTTGCGGCTGCATCACGATGAACACCGTCGTCATCGCCGTTTTCGGCGCGGGCAGGTCGAGCCGCATCGACACGCCGGTCGCGATGAACGCGGCGAGCAGCGCCTTGAACAGATAGAGCCAGGCGGCGCCGTCGGTGCGGGCCCAGTCGCCGAACGCGGCGTACCAGGCCGCGAGCGGACCGCCGGCGGGCGTGGAAGCGGGAGAGGAGGCTGACATGGCGCGCGCTCCGCGTTACCGTGCGGCCGGCACGGCGGGCGTCCGGGGCGTCCCGGACGTGCCGGCGGCGGCGACTTCCGCGGGCCGGGCAACCGCCGCCGCGGGCGCCGTGCCCGACGGGTTGGTGCCGTCGGCGGGCCGGTCGTCCGCCGGAACGTCCTTGCCCGTCTCGATCCCGCCGCCGAGCGCGGCCATCAACTGCGCGTGCGCGGCGAGGCGTTCCGCGTCGATGCGGGCGGCCGTTTCCTGCGCGCGCAGCAGTTGCTGCTGCGCGACCAGCACGTTCACGTAATCGGTCAGCCCGCGGCGGAAGCCTTCGCGCGACAGTCGATAGCTGCGATCGTTGGCCGCCACCGACCGCGCGGCGTCCTTCTTCTGCGTATCGAGCGAGCGGATCCGCACGACCTGATCGGCGATGTCCTTGAGCGCGCCGACGATCGTCTGGTTGTAGCGCTCGACCGCCTGGTCGTAGCCGGCATTCGCGGCGCCGAGCTGCGCGCGCAGCCGGCCGCCTTCGAAGATCGGCAGCGATAGCGCGGGGCCGGCCGTCCAGCCGCCGTTCATCGCGCGCAGGAAGTCGGTGAACGGCGCGGTCACGCCGAAGCCGCCGACCGTCGCGAGCAGGTCGATGTTCGGGTAGAACGACGCTTTCGCGACGTCGATGCCGCGCGCCTGCGCGTCGACCGTCCAGCGCGCCGCGACGACGTCGGGGCGGCGGCCGAGCAGGTCGGCCGGCAGCGCCGACGGCAGGCCGGCCGGCGCGTCGAGCGCAAGCTGCGGCCGCTTGATGGCGTCGCCGGCGCCCGGGCCCTTGCCGGCGAGGGCGGCGAGCTGGTGGCGCGCGAGCTGGATCGCTTCTTCGTAGCTGTCGATCTGGCGCTCGTAGTCGGGCAGCGTCGATTCCGCCTGGCTCACGTCGAGCTGCGTGCCGAGGCCGGCCTGCAGCCGCTTGCGTGCGAGATCGGCGAGCGCGCGCTGGCGTTCGAAGGTTTCGTGCGCGAGATCGAGCAGCGCGTAGTTCATCGACAGGCCGACATACGCGCGTACGACGTTGACCTCGAGTTCGAGCTTCGCCGCCCGTGCGTCGGCGGCGCTCGCGTGCGCGGTGTCGAGCGCGCGCTCGGTCGCGTTCTTGTCCTTGCCCCACAGATCGAGGTGGTACGACAGGCCGAGCGTGCCGGTGTTGTTCCAGGTGTCGGCGTTCGCGAGCGGGCCCGGGCCGTAGTACACGTTGTCCGGCCAGTGCTCGCGCATCAGCGACAGGTTGCCGTTGATCTGCGGCAGTTCGGCCGAACGCGCGACGCGCGCCATTGCCTGCGCTTCGCGCACGCGGGCCTCGGCGGCCGCGAGGGTCGGGTTGCCGGCCTGGGCGGCGGCGATCCACGCATCGAGCTGCGGATCGCGGTACGCGCGCCACCAGTCCGCGGCGGGCCAGCCCGCGTCGCGGTCGGCCGCGCGGATCGCCGCGCCGGCATCGAGCGCGTTCGCGTCGATACGGGTGGACTGGGTTGTGTTGTCGCCCATGCTCGCGCAACCGGCCATTATTAATGAGACTGCAAGAACCGCCAGTGCGAGCGTCCCTTTTGTCGCCGGAGACTGCACGATTTTCTCCCTTTCGGATATAGATGAGTCGGAAGCGATTATATTTTTCAGCGATTCCTGAATATACGGACAACGGTGCAAGTCATTTTTACGAATCTTGAGATAATATTTGTTGGGCCCTGTGCAACAATCCCTCCGGATTCACAGGGGTAACAGGATGGATACGCTACAAAACATGCGGGTATTCGTCCGCGTGGTCGACGCGGGCAGCTTTACCGCGGCCGCCCAGCAGATGAATTCGACCACCGCCTACGCGTCGCGCGCGGTCTCGGATCTCGAGGCACACCTGCGCACGCGTCTCCTGAACCGCACGACGCGCCGGATCGCGCTGACCGAAGCCGGCGAGCGCTATCTGCAACGCTGCGAACAGATCCTCGCGTACGTCGACCAGGCCGAAGCCGAGGCGGGCGACGCGCATGCGCGCCCGTCCGGCAAGCTGAAGGTCCATTGCTTCACGAGCCTCGGCCAGCACTATCTGGTGCCGGCCATCGCGCGCTACCGCGAGCGCTACCCGGACGTGCACGTCGAGCTGACGCTCGCGCAGCGCATGCCCGACCTGCTCGACGAGGGGTACGACGTCGCGATCGTCGTCGGCCGCGATCTGCCCGATTCGGGGCTCGTGTCGCAGCGGCTCGGCGAGAGCTATAGCGTCGTGTGTGCATCGCCGGGCTACGTCGAGTCGCACGGCGTGCCGCAGCGGCCGGCCGATCTCGCGCAGCACGTGTGCCTCGGGATGGTCACGCCGGGCTTTCACTTCGACGAATGGGCGCTGGCGGGGCCGAACGGCGACGAGGTCGTGCCGATCACGGCGCCGCCGTTCCGCGTGAACGTCGCCGAGGCGCTCGCGGTGGCCGTGCGGGAGGGGATGGGCGTCGGCGGGTTGCCGGTCTATTCGGCAATCGGCTGGCTGCGCAGCGGGCACATCGTGCGCGTGATGCCCGAGTACCGGTCGCACGTGATGAACATCTACGCGCTGTATCCGTCGCGCCAGTACCTCGACGCGAAAATCCGGACCTGGGTCGATTTCCTGCGCGAGGAATTGCCGCTCACGCTCGAAGCCGACGAAGCCGCGCTCGAACAGTACACGCGTGCGACATGAGCGCGCAGTCGACCGCAATCTGACGAGATTTGTCCTTCACGCAACATTTTTTTACGAACGTGTGTCGGACAGTTTGATACTGTTGGAATTAACGAGATACACCACACCGGAGTAGCGATGGATACGCACCTGATGATCGGCCTTGGCGTCCTGCTGGGCGCGGCTGCCGCCGCGGCGGCGACCCGCGACCTGCTGCGTGCGATGAAGGCGAAGGCGCAGATGAAGCCCGTGCCGGTCCGCGTGCGCCAGCCGCGCCGCCCCGGCCGCTGATCCTGCCGTCGCGCCTCAGGGCGGGAAGGCCGCGCCACGCGGCCGTCCGGCCGGCCCTCAGTCGAGTTCGACGACCTTGTCCCACGCGAACGCGGGGTTTTCCCATTCGCCGGTGCGCCGGTGAAGGTAGCCGCGCGGATTGCACACCACGCGCGTGCCGCCGTCCGCAACGTAGTCGAATGACGTATGCGTGTGGCCGTGCAGCCACAGATCCACCGGCGGCCGCACCAGTTCCGCCATGTCCGTGACGAACCCCGCCGACGCCAGATCTTCCGCATAGCGTTCCGCCAGCGAGCGGCGGTGCGGCGCATGATGGGTGACGACGATCGTCCTGCCCGCGAACGGCGCCGCCAGCTGCGCTTCCAGCCATGCACGGCCTTGCCGGTGCAGCGCGATCGCGTCGGCCGGCGCGAAATCCCGTTCCGGCGCCTCTGCCGTCGCATGCACCGCCGCGTCGTGCGGCCAGGTCACCTGGATCAATCCCTTGAAATCGAGCATCACGCGCAGGCCGGCGTCGGTCGCGCGCGCGACGCTGGCTTCGTCCCGGCCGAACAGCGAAAAATCGGTCCAGAGCGTCGTGCCCAGCACGCGGAAGCGTTGGGCGGGATCGACGTAGACGCCGTTGTTCAGGTAATGCACGTTGTCGAGCGCGTGCGCCGCGTCGCGCATCGCCGTCTCCAGCGCGCCGAATTCCCCGTCGTAGTACTCGTGGTTGCCCGGTACGTAGATCACCGGCACCGCCGGGTCGAACGTTTCGGCGGCCCAGCGCAGGCCCTCCGCGTGATTGTGGATGTCGCCGGCCAGCACGACGAGATCGGCGTCTGCATACGGGATCGCGTCGGGCAGGTTGCTTTCGAGATGCAGGTCGGACAGGACGCGGACTTTCACGGGATTCGCTCCGGAGCAGGCGGCTTCAGCGCAGGACCTTGCCGGGATTCATCAGGCCGCGCGGATCGAGCGCGGTCTTCAGCGTGCGCATCAGCGTCGTTTCGACCGGCGACTTGTAGCGCTGCGCGTCGTCGATCTTCAACTGGCCGATGCCGTGCTCCGCGCTGATCGTGCCGTGGTGGCGGTGCACGTTGTCGTAGACGATCCGGTTGATCGGCGCCTGGAACGCGGCGAGGAACGCCTTCGCATCGCCGCCTTCGGGCATCTGCACGTTGTAGTGCAGGTTGCCGTCGCCGAGGTGGCCGAACGTGACCATGCGCGCGCCCGGCGCGGCCTGCTGGATCGCTGCGTCGGTCTCGTCGATGAAGCGGGCGATCGACGAGATCGGCACCGCGATGTCGTGCTTGATGTTGAGCCCTTCGTCGGCCTGCGCGAGCGGGATGTGCTCGCGCAGGTCCCAGAACGCACGCGATTGCGCGAGGTTCTCCGCGACCACCGCATCGACCACGAGCCCGGCCTCGAACGCTTCTTCCATCAGCTTCTCGAACAGCGCGCGCGCATGCGCTTCGCTTTCGTTGTCGGACAGCTCCAGCAGCACCGTTTGCGCATGGGTCTGCGCGAACGGGTAACGCAGTTGCGGATAGTGCTTGCCGACCAGCTGCATGCAGAAATCCGACATCAGCTCGAAGCCGGTCAACAGCGGCCCGGCCGCCCGCTGCGCCAGCGCGAGGAAATCGAGCGCCGCATGCGGCGATTCGAGCGCGGCCAGCGCCGTGACCTGTGCCGCCGGCAGCGGATGCAGCTTCATCACCGCCGCCGTGATGATGCCGAGCGTGCCTTCGGCGCCGATGAACAGGTCGCGCAGGTCGTAGCCCGTGTTGTCCTTGCGCAGTCCGCGCAGCCCGTCCCAGATCTCGCCCTGCGGCGTCACGACCTCGAGCCCGAGGCACTGCTCGCGCGCATTGCCGTAGCGCAGCACCGCGGTGCCGCCCGCATTGGTCGACAGGTTGCCGCCGATCGTGCAGCTGCCTTCCGCCGCGAGGCTCAGCGCGAACAGCCGGCCGCCTTCGCGGGCGCGCGCCTGCACGTCGGCGAGGATCACGCCGGCTTCGACGGTGATCGTGTTGTTGTGCGGATCGAGTGCGCGCACGCGGTTCAGGCGCGCGACGCTCAGCACGGCCTGGCTGCCGCTCGCATCGGGCGTCGCGCCGCCGGCGAGGCCCGTATTGCCGCCTTGCGGCACGAGCGCGACGCCGTGCGCGTTGGCGAGCTTCACGACCGCGGCGACTTCGGCCGTGTTCGCGGGTTTCAGCACCGCGCATGCCGCGCCCTTGTAGCGGCGGCGCCAGTCGGTCAGGAACGGTTCGGTATCGTGCGGATCGGTCAGCACGTGGTCGGCGCCGATCGCGTCGCGGCACGCGGAAACGAAAGCTTCGGAGGACATCATCACCTTGTCGCGTAAGGGTCAGGACGTGGCGCGCGGCTTTTTCGCCGCGCGCTTGAACGGCGCGACGTAAGCCAGCGCCGCCACGAAGAAGCCGACGGCCAGTGCGGTCTCGCACCAGCCGAGCGTCGCGGACAGCCCGCGATCGGACATGCCGCGCACGATGCCTTCTGCAAGATAGACGAGGATCAGCATGCTCGCCCACTGCATCGTATAGATGTTACGCCGCCAGACGCCGGGCAGCGCGAGCGCGAGCGGCACGGCCTTGAGCATCAGCGCGGAGCCGCCGGGGCGCAACGGCGCGAGCCACAGCTCCCACGCGAGCGACAGCGCGATCAGCGCGACGAGACACGCGGCGGCGGCCCGCGCATGGCGCGGCCGGGACGCGACCGCGGGGCGGGCGGGGGCGCTCATGCCGCCTCGGCGGCCCGGGCGCCGGCGAGGGCCGCGGCGGCGCGCGCGAGCCGTACGCCGAGCGCGGCCGCGAGCGCCTTCTCGTCCGCCGACAGCCCGCCGGGCGCCGCGCGGTCGTGCTGCGCGACGTGCGACGCGCCGTACGGCGTGCCGCCCGTACGCGTCGTGCTGAGGGCGGATTCGGTGTACGGGATCCCGACGATCATCATCCCGTGATGCAGCAGCGGCAGCATCATCGACAACAGCGTCGATTCCTGGCCGCCGTGCAGGCTGCCCGTCGACGTGAACACGCTCGCGGGCTTGCCGGTCAGCGCGCCCGACAGCCATTGCGGCGTCGTGCCGTCGAGGAAATACTTGAGCGACGCGGCCATGTTGCCGAAGCGGGTGGGCGAGCCGAGCGCGAGGCCCGCGCATTCTTCGAGGTCGCGCAGTTCCGCGTACGGCGGGCCGTCGGCCGGGATGTCGGGGGCGGTGGCTTCGCAGACGGCCGACACGGGCGGCACGGTGCGGATGCGGGCCTGCATGCCCGGCACGCTGTCGATGCCGTTCGCGATCGCGAGCGCGAGATCGCGCGTGGCGCCGTGACGGCTGTAATAGAGGACGAGGATGTCTTTCATGGGCGACGGGGCCGCGTGCGGCCGCGCGCGTGCCCGGTGCAGTCGGCCCCTGCTGGAATCGAGCGGCTATTATAGGGGCTGAAGCCGTCGCGCAGCGCGGCGGCGCGCCGTGACGCGCGCAGCATCAAGAAGGAGAAGCCGTTTGCCGAAGTTGAGCGTCGATCTCGTCACCATCAAGCGCCTCGCGCAGTTCGCGGCCCGGCGCAGCGCCGAGGATCGCATCCCGCAAGTGGCGGGCAGCCTGACCTTCACGACGATGCTGTCGCTCGTGCCGCTGCTGACGGTCGCGTTCGCGTTGTTCACCGCGTTCCCGATGTTCGCGTCGTTCCAGATCTCGCTGCAGGGGTTCCTCGCGGATCACCTGATGCCCGCGCAGTTCAACATCCAGATCTTCAAGTACCTGAACCAGTTCGCGTCGAAGGCCAAGGGCCTGACGACGGCCGGCCTGATCGTGCTCGTCGTCACGTCGGTGATGACCATGATGACGATCGAATCGGCGTTCAACCTGATCTGGCGCGTGCGCAAGCCCAGGCCGTTCGCGCAGCGCGTGCTCGCGTACTGGGCGCTGATCACGCTCGGGCCGTTGCTGTTCGGCGTGAGCCTGTCGATCTCGTCGTACCTGTTCACGCAGTCGCTCGCGTTCACCGGCGCGGGGCCGTCCACGTCGATCGTCGAGTGGCTGCTCGCACTTGCGTCGCTGCCGTTGACGGTGCTCGCGTTCACGCTGCTGTACGTGTACCTGCCGAACTGCGCGGTCGCATGGCGCGACGCGGTGATCGGCGGCCTGTTCGCGGCCATCGCGTTCGAACTCGCGAAGCGCGGCTTCGGCTACTACGTCCGGCGCATTCCGACCTATACGGCCGTCTATGGCGCGTTCGCGGCGCTGCCGGTGTTCCTGCTGTGGGTGTATTTGAGCTGGTTCATCGCGCTGCTCGGCGCGATGGTCGCGTCGGCGCTGCCCGCGATTCGTGTCGGCCAGTTCCACCGCATCCACTATCCGGGCAGCGACCTGCTCGACGCGCTCGAGCTGCTCGCGCGGCTGGCCGACGCGCGCGCGGCCGGCAAGCGCGGCCACACGGCGATCCGGCTCGCGACGATGCTGCGCTGCGACATGGAAACCGCGCAGCGGCTGCTGACGACGATGGAGGAGCGGGAATGGGTGGCGCGGCTCGACGGCGACGGCGAGGCCACGCCGCGCTACATCCTGCTCGCGAACCCGGAACAATTGACGCTCGCGCAGCTGTTCGACGTGCTGGTGATCGATCGCACGGAACTGACCTACCAGCTCCAGCGGCGCCGCAGCCACGTCGACGGCGCGGCGCTGCTCGCGGTGCTGTCGAGCGACCGGTTCGACGTGACGCTCGCGTCGCTGATCGCCGCGCACCGGCTCGCGGGCGCGGAGCCGGCCGGCGGCGCCGGTGCGGCGCCGGGCGTGGCCGACCCGCCCGCGCGGCCGCCGCGGCCTGCGTGACGGCGGGGCCCGGCGGTTACAGCGGGATCTTGCCGGTGCAGATGTCCTTGAACATCACCCAGTCACCCATCAGGCTGTAGACCGGGTGCCGGAACGTGGCCGGGCGGTTCTTCTCGAAGAAGAAGTGTCCGAGCCACGCGAACCCGTAGCCGCAGACGATCGCCGCCGGCAGCCACAGCCAGTAGCCGGTCGCGACCGCCATCGCGACGCAGCCGATCACGCCGAGCGAGCCGACGAAATGCAGCCGCCGCGACGTCAGGTTCTGGTGCTCGTTCAGGTAATACGGGTAGAAGTCAGCGAAGCTGGCGAATTGCTCCGTATGCGTATGCGCCATGGCCGTCTCCTCGGGCCGCCGTTCATGAGGCCATTGTGCGGCCGGCGGCCCGGGTCCGCAAGCGGCGGCGGCCCGCCGCGCCGGCCCGTGCTTTCCTTTTGACAGGCTTTCCGATAGGATCGAAAGAGATTTTGCATTCAAGCATGAGGGGACTACGATGCGCGTCAGCGATATTCTGAAAGTGAAGGGCAACACGCTGTTTACGGTGACGCCCGATAAGCCGCTGCGCGAAGCGGTCGATACGATGGCCGAACACGACATCGGTTCGCTCGTCGTGATGGAGTACGGCGATCTCGTCGGGATGCTGACGTTTCGCGAGATCATCCTGCGCCTGCGCGAAAACGGCGGCGCGATCGGCGACGTGCAGGTGCGCAAGGTGATGGACGAGCCGCTCACGTGCACGCCGGAAACCGACGTCAACGAAGTGCGCCGGATGATGCTCGAGCGTCACGCACGCTACATGCCGGTGCTCGACAAGAAGGTGCTGATGGGCGTCATTTCGTTCTACGACGTCGCGAAGACGGTCGTCGAGGCGCAGAGCTTCGAGAACCGGATGCTGAAGGCGTACATCCGCGACTGGCCGGAATCGGAAGCCGAAGCGCACAAGCCGTGAACCCTGCCGCGCCCGGCACCTCGATGCATGGGCGCCGCCATCCGGCATGCGGCGGCGCAGGTTTGTCCTGCGCCGCCTTTTTTTCAACGACAACAACACGAGGCCCGCGCAGCTTCGCCCAGACGATGCGCGCGTATTCCGCATGAGCGATCACACGCAAGCCACTTCCGGGCGGCGCGACGAACGGCGCGCGCACGCATCGCAGTTCGACCTGCTGCGCGAGCGTCGCTTCGTGCCGTTCTTCACGACCCAGTTCCTCGGCGCGCTGAACGACAACGTCTTCAAGATCGGCTTCACGTCGCTCGTCACGTATCACACAGCGCGGTTCTCCGGCGTCGATGCGAAGACGGCCGCGTTCCTGATTTCCGCGATCTTCATTTTGCCGTTCGTGCTGTTCTCGGCGACGTCCGGCCAGATCGCCGACAAATACGACAAGGCGACCCTCACGCGCTTCGTGAAGTCCTTCGAGATCGTGCTGATGGTGGTCGGCGCAGCCGGCTTCGTCACGCACAGCGCGACGCTGCTGTATCTGTGCACGTTCATGATGGGGATGCACTCGACGCTGTTCGGGCCCGTCAAGTATTCGTACCTGCCGCAGCATCTCGGCGAACACGAGCTGGTCGGCGGCAACGGCCTCGTCGAGATGGGTACGTTCATCGCGATCCTGATCGGCACGATCATCGGCGGCGCGGCGGCCGGCATCGAAGGCAGCGGCGAGCGCGTGCTCGCGGTGAGCGTCGTCGTCATCGCGCTGGCCGGGCGGCTCGTCGCGCAGCGCGTGCCGTCGACGCCCGCGCCGCAGCCCGACCTCGTGATCAACTGGAACCCGGTCAGCGAGACCTGGCGCAACCTCGGCCTCGCGCGCCAGAACCGCACGGTGTTCCTGAGCCTGCTCGGCATCTCGTGGCTGTGGTTCGTCGGCGCGACGTTCCTCACGTCGTTCTTCAATTTCGCGAAGGACGTGCTGTCCGCGAGCCCCGACGTCGTCACGATCCTGCTCGCGACGTTCTCGGTCGGCATCGGCCTCGGTTCGCTGCTGTGCGAGCGGCTGTCGCAGCGGCGCGTCGAGATCGGCCTCGTGCCGCTCGGCTCGATCGGCATCAGCGTGTTCGCGATCGAGCTGTATTTCGCGAGCCACGCGCTGCCGTCGCCCGGCCATCTGCTGTCGGTCGGCGAATTCCTGGCTGGTGCGCGCCACTGGCGCATCCTGGCCGACCTGTTCCTGCTGGCGATGTTCGGCGGCTTCTACAGCGTGCCGCTGTACGCGCTGATCCAGAGCCGCAGCGCGCCGACGCACCGCGCGCGAATCATCGCCGCGAACAACATCCTGAACGCGCTGTTCATGATCCTGTCGGCCGTGATGGCGATGGGGTTGACCAAGGCCGGCGTCGACATTCCCGGGCTGTTCCTCGTCACCGCGCTGCTGAACGTGGTCGTCGCGACGTATATCTACCTGCTCGTGCCCGAGTTCCTGCTGCGCTTCGTCGCGTGGGTGCTCGTGCATACCTTCTACCGGATCCGCCTCGTGCACGCGGAGCGAATCCCGGCGGAAGGGGCCGCGGTACTCGTGTGCAACCACGTCAGCTACGTCGACGCGCTCGTGCTGGCCGCCGCGAGCCCGCGCCCGATTCGTTTCGTGATGGATCACCGGATCTTCAAGACGCGTTTCGCGAGCTGGGTATTCCGGCATGCGAAGGCGATCCCGATCGCGCCGCGTCACGAGGATCCTGCGATGCTCGCGCGCGCGTACGACCTGTGCGAGGCCGCGCTGAAGGACGGCGAGCTCGTGTGCATCTTCCCCGAGGGCAAGCTGACGAAGACGGGCGACATCAACACGTTCCACCACGGCATCACCGAGATCCTGAACCGCACGCCGGCGCCGGTGATCCCGATGGCATTGCGCGGGCTGTGGGGCAGCTATTTTTCGCGGCATACCGATGCGCGGATGCCGCGTCCCATCAAGCGCGGCGTGATGAGCCGGCTGACGCTGGCGGTCGGCGAGCCGGTCCCGGCGTCGGTGGCGACGCCCGAGGCGTTGCAGGCGGCGGTGACGGAGCTGCGCGGCGCGCGGAAGTAGGCGAGCGCTGGACCCGGCAACGCGCGGGAATTCGGCTGCGTCCGGGCTGGGGCGGGCCTCCCGGACGCGCTTTCGTGGGCCGCGCATGCACGCAGCCTGCGCGTGGCCGGCGGTCGGGCGGCCCGCGGGTCCGGGACGGCTGGCATAATAGCGGTTTACCTCTTTTCTCGACCGGCAAACGATCGACCTGCCTGCGGCCCCGGCAGCGCATCGGTTTGCCCATTTCTCTTTGGGCGGTTCCATCATGTCCGGCAATACCCTCGGCACGCTTTTCACTGTCACGACCTTCGGCGAATCGCACGGTCCCGCGATCGGCTGCGTGATCGACGGCTGCCCGCCGGGGATGGGGCTGACCGAAGCCGACATCCAGGTCGAGCTCGATCGCCGCAAGCCGGGCACGTCGCGGCACGTGACGCAACGGCAGGAGGCCGACGAGGTCGAGATCCTGTCGGGCGTGTTCGAAGGCGTGACGACCGGTACGCCGATCGCGCTGCTGATCCGCAACACCGACCAGCGCAGCAAGGATTACGGCAACATCGTCGAGACGTTCCGTCCCGGCCACGCCGACTACACCTACTGGCAGAAATACGGCATCCGCGACTACCGCGGCGGCGGCCGCTCGTCCGCACGCCTGACCGCGCCGATCGTCGGCGCCGGCGCGGTCGCGAAGAAGTGGCTGCGCGAGCGCTTCGGGGTCGAGGTGCGCGGCTACATGAGCGGCCTCGGCGAAATCGACGTGCCGTTCGTCGACTGGTCGCACGTGCACGAGAACCCGTTCTTCTCGCCGAACGCGGCGGTCGTGCCGGAGCTCGAGGCGTACATGGACGCGCTGCGCAAGGACGGCGATTCGATCGGCGCGCGCATCGACGTCGTCGCGTCGGGCGTGCCGGTCGGCTGGGGCGAACCGGTGTTCGACCGGCTCGACGCCGATATCGCGAAGGCGATGATGAGCATCAACGCGGTGAAGGGCGTCGAGATCGGCGCGGGCTTCGACAGCGTCGCGCAGCGCGGCTCGGTCCACGGCGACGAACTGACGCCGGCCGGCTTCGTCGGCAACCATGCAGGCGGCGTGCTCGGCGGGATTTCGACGGGGCAGGACATCACCGTGTCGATCGCGATCAAGCCGACGTCGAGCATCCGCACGCCGCGCCGCTCGATCACGAAGAGCGGTGAAGAGGCGACGGTCGAAACCTTCGGTCGCCACGATCCGTGCGTCGGCATTCGTGCGACGCCGATCGCCGAATCGATGCTCGCGCTGGTGCTGATCGATCATGCGCTGCGTCACCGCGCGCAGTGCGGCGACGTCGAGACGCCGACGCCGAAGATCGCCGGCAGCGCGACCTGATACGAGCGGGCGGGGCGCAGCGCGCACCGTCTCGACCGTCGAACGACGAATGCAAGCGGGGCGCTGCGTGATGCAGCGCCCCGTTTCGTTTGCGGCGATGTGCAGTGGCCAAACGAAACGCGCCGCTCGTGGCGGCGCGTTCCGGCAGCTTACATGTTCGGGTAATTCGGCCCGCCGCCGCCTTCCGGCGTGACCCACACGATGTTCTGCGTCGGGTCCTTGATGTCGCAGGTCTTGCAGTGCACGCAGTTCTGCGCGTTGATCACGAGCCGCTCGCTGCCGTCGTCGTTCTTCACGAACTCGTACACCGCCGCCGGGCAGAACCGCGCCTCCGGCCCCGCGTACGTGCGCAGGTTCACGTTCACCGGCACGCTCGCGTCCTTCAGCGTCAGGTGCGCCGGCTGGTTCTCCTCGTGGTTCGTGTTCGAGATGAACACCGACGAGAGGCGATCGAACGTCAGCTTGCCGTCCGGCTTCGGATACGCGATCGGCTCGCACTGCGACGCCGGCTTCAGCATCTCGTGGTCCGCATGCTGGTGATGCAGCGTCCACGGCACG
Source organism: Burkholderia sp. MSMB1826 (assembly GCF_001526325.1). Classification (NCBI taxonomy): domain Bacteria; kingdom Pseudomonadati; phylum Pseudomonadota; class Betaproteobacteria; order Burkholderiales; family Burkholderiaceae; genus Burkholderia; species Burkholderia sp. MSMB1826. The sequence continues at coordinate 570 of NZ_LOYN01000040.1, read as the reverse complement.
TTGCCGCCCATCACCTTCTGCTCGATGCCGACCATCAGCGTGCCGAGGTACAGGCCCTTGGCCATCCACTGCTTGAAGTTGCGCGCGCGGTACAGCTCCGTGTACAGCCACGATTGCTTGAACGCGTCCGGGTACGCGTTGAGTTCGTCCGACTGCCGGCCTGCCTGCACCGCGTCGAATGCGGCGTCCGCGGCCAGCATACCGGTCTTGATCGCCGCATGGCTGCCCTTGATCCGCGACGCGTTCAGGAAGCCCGCATCGTCGCCGATCAGCGCGCCGCCCGGGAACACCGTCTTCGGCAACGACAGCAGACCGCCGGCCGTGATCGCGCGCGCGCCGTACGACACGCGCTTGCCGCCTTCGAGGAATGCGCGGATCGACGGATGCGTCTTGTAGCGCTGGAATTCCTCGAACGGCGACAGGTACGGGTTCGTGTAGCCCAAGCCCACCACGAAGCCGACCACGACCTGGTTGTTGTCCATGTGATACAGGAACGAGCCGCCGTACGTATCCGACTTCAGCGGCCAGCCGGCCGTGTGGATCACGAGGCCCGGCTTGTGCTTGGCCGGA
>NZ_LOYN01000039.1:0-542 GCF_001526325.1 Burkholderia sp. MSMB1826 | reverse complement strand
TCCGGCCAGGCACAAGCCGGGCCTCGTGATCCACACGGCCGGCTGGCCGCTGAAGTCGGATACGTACGGCGGCTCGTTCCTGTATCACATGGACAACAACCAGGTCGTGGTCGGCTTCGTGGTGGGCCTGGGCTACACGAACCCGTACCTGTCGCCGTTCGAGGAATTCCAGCGCTACAAGACGCATCCGTCGATCCGCGCGTTCCTCGAAGGCGGCAAGCGCGTGTCGTACGGCGCGCGCGCGATCACGGCCGGCGGCCTGCTGTCGCTGCCGAAGACGGTGTTCCCGAGCGGCGCGCTGATCGGCGACGACGCGGGCTTCCTGAACGCGTCGCGGATCAAGGGCAGCCACGCGGCGATCAAGACCGGCATGCTCGCAGCCGACGCCGCATTCGACGCGGTGCAGGCCGGCCGCCAGTCGGACGAACTCAACGCGTACCCGGACGCGTTCAAGCAATCGTGGCTGTACACGGAGCTGTACCGCGCGCGCAACTTCAAGCAGTGGATGGCCAAGGGCCTGTACCTCGGCACGCTGATGGTCG
>NZ_LOYN01000038.1:0-195819 GCF_001526325.1 Burkholderia sp. MSMB1826 | reverse complement strand
CTCGACGATCGCCACGCTCGCATGCGGGCAGCGCTGCTTCAGGTGATAGGCCGCGCCGATGCCGGACAGGCCGGCGCCGACGATCAGCACGTCGAGGTCGTTGCCGTCACGCCGGTCGCGGCGGGCGGCGGGGGCGGGGGGGCGGGGGGGGCGGGGGGGGGCGGGGCCGCGCCCCCCCCCGCCGTACCCGCCGCCACTACCGCCGCTCATGCCGCCCGGCACCGGCACACGGTTGCCGGTCGCATACATGCACTGCAGATACGCGTAGTCGTAGCGCCGCTGGACATCGTAGGCCGAGCCCTGCGCGGCGCCCGCGCCGACGACGCTGCCCGCGAGCAGCCCCGCGCCCGCGCCGACCGCCGCGCCGGTGCCGCCGTTGAACGCGGCGCCGGCCGCCGCGCCGAGCGCGGTGCCGACGGCCGCGCTGCCGACCGCGCTCGCGGTCGACGCCTGCCCGGCGCTCACGCCGCCCGATTGCTGGAACGCATACTGGCGGCAACTGCCGTCATCCGCGCGGAACTGGTCGAACGACTTGCCGGTGCCCGGCAGCGCCATCACGCTCGGGCCGGTCGGCATGTATGCGCATGCGCCGAGCAGCGCGACCAGCGCCAGCGCGGCCGGCACGCGCAGCGGTCGAAATACGGTCTTCATCGTCGCGCCTCCGTCACTGCGGTCGGGCCGGCACCGTGCGCCAGCCCGACTTGCAGGTCTTCACATACGGGTAGTAATGCTTCGACGCGTCGCAGTAGTACCAGAGGTTCGCGTCGCCGTCGTCCTGCGGCTGCCCCTTCTCGACATACTCGGGCGGCGGCGGCGGAGCGACCGGCACCGCGACGACGGGCGGCGGGTAGTAGTACGGCGCAGGTACGACAGGGGCGTAGTACGGGTAGCCGGGGCCGATATAGACCCCGACCCGGGCGGCATGCGCCACGCCGCCCGTCGCGACCGCCACCGCGGCCGCCGCGCCCAGCGCGAGCTTCAATCCATTCACGTCACGTTCTCCGGCAGGCCGGTTCGTCGATCCGAACCGGACATCCCGAACGCTACGCCGCACGCGATCCGGTATCCATTACGGGCGGGCGCGCAAATGTTGCGCGACGTTACCCATGTGACAGACGCCCCGCTCGTTCGGACGCGCGCGTTACGCGTTTAACGCATCGAAACCGTTGGCCCTCCCGACACACGGTTTTCGTCTGCGCAAAACCGTTCCGATGACGCGACGCGCCATATTGACGCACGTGCGTCAGACCGCCACGCCGCGGCCGTACGCGCCGCGAACGGCCTTCTTGATACGAATCAACGATTTATCCGGAAATCGCGCGCGACGGGCTGGACATCTGCGACGAGTTGGCGCATTTCGCGGTGCAACATCGCGGCCCATACTCCAGCCAACCCCGACGCCGTCCGCCGGGGTCCGCCGGCACCCGCCGGCGGGTATCGTCAAGCCTCGGTCAACTGGTATGGACACCGCACTTTCGGCCCTCGATCTGGCCCGCCTGCAATTCGCGTTCACCGTCTCGTTTCACATCGTCTTTCCGGCGCTGAGCATCGGCCTCGCCAGCTTCATCGCCGTGCTCGAATATCGCTGGCTGAAGACCGGCAAGCAGTACTACAAGACGCTCTGCCTGTTCTGGTCGAAGATCTTCGCGGTCGCGTTCGGGATGGGCGTCGTGTCCGGCGTCGTGATGAGCTATCAGTTCGGCACCAACTGGTCCGGCTTCTCGAGCTTCGCCGGCGCCGTCACCGGCCCGCTGCTGATGTACGAGGTCATGACCGCGTTCTTCCTCGAAGCCGGCTTCCTCGGCATCATGCTGTTCGGCTGGAACCGCGTGAGTCCGCGCGCGCACTTCGGCGCGACGCTGATGGTCGCGATCGGCACGCTGATCTCGACGTTCTGGATCCTCGCATCGAACAGCTGGATGCAGACGCCGCAGGGCTTCGAGATCGTCGACGGCCGCGTCGTGCCGACCGACTGGTTCGCGATCGTCTTCAATCCGTCGTTCCCGTACCGCCTCTTCCACATGGCGATCGCCGCGTTCATCGTCGCCGCGCTCGTGGTGGCCGCGACGGGCGCGTGGCACCTGCTGAAGGGCCGCCGCGACAAGGGCGTGAAGAAGATGTTCTCGATGGCGCTGTGGCTGCTGCTGGTGCTCGCGCCGCTGCAAGCCGTGATCGGCGACCAGCACGGCATCAACACGCTGAAGCACCAGCCCGCGAAGATCGCCGCGATCGAAGGGCTGTGGGAAACCGAAAAGGGCGGCACGCCGCTGAACCTGTTCGGCATCCCGGACATGAAGGCCGAAACGACGCGCTACGCGGTCAAGGTGCCGCACCTCGGCAGCCTGATCCTCACGCATAGCTGGGACGGCGAAATCCGCGGGCTGAAGGACTTCCCGCCGGAAGACCGCCCGAATTCGACGGTGGTGTTCTGGAGCTTCCGGATCATGGTCGGCCTCGGCTTTGCGATGATCGGCCTCGCCGCGCTCGCATGGCTGCTGCGCCGCCGCGGCCGCCTGTACGAATCGAAGGGGTTCCAGCGCTTCGCGCTCGCGATGGGCCCGACCGGTTTCGTGTCGCTGCTCGCGGGCTGGGTGACGACCGAAGCCGGCCGCCAGCCGTGGGTCGTGTATGGCGTGATGCGCACCGCGCAGGCCGTGTCGCCGCTGTCGGTGCAGCAGGTCAGCCTGTCGATGATGACGTTCGTGATCGTGTACTTCCTCGTGTTCGGCACCGGCGTGTACTACATGCTGAAGCTGATGAAGGCCGGCCCCGCGCGGCCCGACGTCGAGCACGACGCGACGCACGACCTGCCGGACACGCGCCCCGATCACACCGCGCGCCGCCCGATGTCGGCCGTCGACGAGCTGATCGAGACCGTCTGAGCCCGCTCCTTTCGCATACGAGAAAAACTTATGGACGTCACCGTAATCTGGGCCGCGATCATCGCATTGGGGCTCTTCATGTACGTCGTGCTCGACGGCTTCGACCTCGGCATCGGCATCGTCTTCCCGTTCTTCCCGGACGAGCGGGAACGCGACCTGATGATGAACACGGTCGCGCCCGTGTGGGACGGCAACGAGACGTGGCTCGTGCTCGGCGGCGCCGGGCTGTTCGCGGTGTTCCCCGTCGTCTATTCGACGGTGCTGTCGGCGCTGTACCTGCCGCTGATCTTCATGCTGGTGTGCCTGATCTTCCGCGGCGTGTCGTTCGAGATCCGCGCGAAGGCGCGGCGCACGAAGCAGCTGTGGGATCTCGCGTTCATCGGCGGCTCGGCCGGCGCGACGCTGTTCCAGGGGATCGCGCTCGGCGCGTTCCTGCAGGGCATCGACGTGAAGGACGGCGTGTACGCCGGCGGCGCATTCGACTGGCTCACGCCGTTCAGCCTGCTGACGGGCCTCGGCCTGATCGTCACGTACGCGCTGCTCGGCTGCTGCTGGCTCGTCGCGAAGACGGAAGGCGACCTGCAGCGGCGCCTGCATCGCGTCGTGTGGCCGCTGACCGTCGTGCTGCTCGGCTTCATCGCGATCGTCAGCCTGTGGACGCCGCTGCAGGATCCGGCCATCGCGCAGCGCTGGTTCGATTCGGGGCTGTTCTGGCGCCTGCTGCCGGTGCCGTTCCTGGTGGCCGCGTGCGCGGTGTGGATGCGTCGCGCGGTACGCGACCGGCACGACATGACGCCGTTCGTGCTCGCGCTGGCGCTCGTGCTGCTCGGCTACGTCGGCCTGCTCGTCACGCTGTTCCCGTATGCGATTCCCCAGACGATGACGATCTGGGAAGCGGCGGCGCCGCGTTCGAGCCAGACCTTCACGCTGGTCGGCGCAGCGGTTATCCTGCCGATCATCATCGCCTACACGACGATGGGTTACTGGGTATTCCGAGGCAAGGTGCGCCATGAAGACCAGCATTACTACCACCACTGATTCCCCCGCCGGTCAGGTCGGCGCGCCGCGGCCGCGGATGCGCGGCTGGATGTGGTTCGTCGTTCTGTGGGCGGGCGGCGTGATCGGCGCCGTCACGCTCGGCTATGCGTTCAAGATCTTCATGAATCTCACGCTGTTTGCGGTGAAGTAGGCGAAGCGGGTGCAACGCCCCGCATCCAGCCCTCGCCCGTCTCGCCATATTGCACGCTGCCGTAGCGCCTTGTGACATCGGGTCGGCAATCGGCGGCGCAGGACGGCGGCGAATGCGCGACCGGCTACGCGTCCTGCCGCACCACGCCCAGTTTGAGCCCCAGCATGCCGAATATGCGGTTCATCGTCTGCACCGTCCCTTCGCTGCGCCCCTGTTCGATATCCTGAATCGTCTTAGTCGACACGCCGGCAAGCGTTGCCATTTCCGCACTCGTCAGCCGCATCGTCTTCTTCAGGTACCGCAGGGATTCGCGCAGCGACCATTCGGGATGCGCGAGAACGCCCTCGATCGCTTGCCGCCGGAGCAAAAGCTGTTCGGGAAGCGGCAGCGCGTTGTAGCGTTTGTCCATCGTGTCGTCCTCCGCCTAACCAAGCGCATCCAGTTCACCGGCGAGCCGCTCGAGTCCAGGCCTCAGGAACGCATGCACATCGTCCTCCAATCCGAGACCGGCGCCGTGATCGGCGATTTCCTGCAAACGCGGCGCCATCGCACTCAGCCGCGCCTGCAATGCAGCACGGTCCAGCGCGACATGCGTCTCGCCCGCCCGCGGCTCGCTAGACCGAACGACCGCATCAAGCACGCGCGCCCAGTCCGGCCGTCCGCCGTCATTTCCTTCCCAACGAATACGCCTCGCAATGCCGTCCGGATGCAGATACATCGGTGCAAAGTCGTAGAGCGGTGTCAGCGCGATGCGGCCGTCGAAATCGCGCTGTAACGCGGTGTTTCGCGCATGGTTATCCTTGTTGCCCAACGCGAGATTCGCGACGTCGCGGCACAGGTATTCAGCCACCTCGGCCTGGGGATTCGTGCATTGACGCACGAGATGCCGGCATACCTCGTCATGGCTCGGCACGACACCGAAGCCGGCGTTGCCCGTCAACGAAGCAACGCTTTCCTGAGCGAGCCGGACAACGCGACCGCCCACACGCGCACGATCGAAACGCCGAATGAAGAGCGAGCGGTCGCGCAGCACCAGCGGTGCATGCACGCGCAAGCCGAGACGCTGGGCCAATGACATGTAGGGCGCCTCGTGACGCAGGATCTGCGCAAGGCGTGCGTTCGTGCCGCGTCCGAACTTGACGATGTAATGCTCGACCGCGCGCTCGTCCGGCAGCGTGTGATCGAGATAGAGCAGCCCGTCGTCCGCGCGGGTCAGCAGCAGCTTCGGCCACTCGCCCTGCACACCCGAAGAGCCCGCAACAAAGAATCCGTGCGCGGCAAGATATTCGCTGAACGCGTCGCCTCGCGCGACCACCTCCTCGTCGGTAAAGCCTTGCCGCGGCCCCTGATGCTCGGCAAGCCATTGCGCCGCCTCCCTGACACGCAGATTTCCGATCGAATTACCGGCCCCCGCGAGCAGCAGCGGCCAGTCGGCATGCTGCTCTGCCGTTTCCGGCAAACCGAGGCGGCGCAACAGTTCCTCGCGGCCGAAGCCTTGCGGCAACAGATCGATCAGGAAAACAGGCCAATGCGGTGTCTCCAGTGGCTCGAGGCCAACCGGAAAACGGCACGTCATCGCATGCGCGTCGCGGGCAGGCCGATGCCGAATGGCCCACTCGACGTCGTACCCGGTATAAGCACGCGCGCGCCAACCTTCCCCGGAGTCGCCGAACAGGGTGACGACGCCGATATCGTGCCAGGCACCGTCGGCATGGAGTTGGATCGTGCAGGACGCGCTCATTTTCGGAAGAAATATATATAAATTACTAGACGATCAGCAAGTAAAGTATATATTTTTCTACCGAAATGCCAACCTTCTTTGTCGAGCACGCCTGAGCAGGCGCAATCTTGAATCAGCTTCTGCGGGTCAGCGCCGCCTCGATCTTGCGATCGGTCTTGTACTGGCTCAGCGCGTACACCGACCAGATCGCGGCCGGCAGCCAGCCGATGATCGTGAGTTGCAGGAGCAGGCAGATCACCCCGGCGATCGGGCGGCCGATCGTGAAGAACTGGAACCACGGGAGCAGCAGGGCAAGCAGAAGGCGCATGAGCGGTCCTTTGAGTACGTCGTTGAACGGGCGATACCCGGCCAATATGGCGGGTTGCGCGCGCCGTTTCAAGCACGGGCACGACGAGCACCGGGCGAAGCGCCGTACCGATGGGCCTGCGCTACGCCGAATCGGCCAGCCACTGCGCGACACGCAGGACGAGCGGGTCCGCGTCGTCGAAGCACTCGACGCCCGCGACCTGCGGCGCACCGCAAATCGTGAACACCGGCTTGCCCCACTGCAACCCGAGCGCGATTTCGGACAGCGTGCCGAGCCCGCCGCCGACCGCGATCAGGCACACCGACGCGCGTGCGACCAGCGCATTGCGCGTGATCCCGAGGCCGGTCGGCAACGCGACGCTCAGGTACGGATTCGCCAGCGCGGCGTCGTCTTCGGGCAACAGCCCGATCGCGCAGCCGCCGGCCGCATGCGCGCCTCGCGCGGCGGCCTCCATCACGCCCTGCTTGCCACCGCCGACGAGCGCGATACCCGTGGCCGCCACCGCGTGCGCGATCCGTTCCGCGACCCGCATCTGTTCGTCGGTCGCGTCGCGCGGGCCGATCACGCCGACCGGCATCCGGTGCCGGTGCATGCCGCGTTGCCGTTGCGCCAGTCGCGCGAGCGCGTCGCGGGCCGGTTCGGACCACGCGCATTCAATGACGTCGTTGGCGAACAAGACCTTCCCCCAGTGCCAGAACGCAGGTACAGATGGCCGTCAGCCCGATCGACAGCACGGCCGCCTGCGAAAAATCGGTTTGCCCGTCCGACAGCTTCAAATACATCAGCAGCGGCAGGATGTTGATCTGCGTGCCGGCCAGCGCCAGCGCCGTGCCGTACGTGCCGAGCGCGATCGCGGTCACGAGGCACCATGCGGATGCGACCGACGGCCACAGCTCGCGCCACGCGACGTCGAGCCACGCGCGCCAGGGCCGCGCGCCGAGCGTCAGCGCCGCCTCGAGCGGCCGCCGGTCGAGATTCGCGAGTGTGGGGTAGATCATCAGCGCGACGCGCGGGATCAGGTAATACGCATAGGCGACCGCGAGCCCGGGCATCGTGTAGATCGCGCCGCCGATCACGGTCGGATCGGCGCCCAGCGCGGCCAGCAGCGTGGTCACGAAGCCTGAGCGGCCGAACGCGAGGATGAAGCCGTACGCGATCACCAGCCCGGAAAACGCCAGCGGCACGCCGAGCAACGCGAGCGACCAGTGACGACTGGCCGGCGACTGTCCGGCCAGCGCGAACGCGACCGGCACGCCGACGGCGACCGACAGCGTGCCGGCGCCGACAGCCAGCGCCAGCGAGCGCACGATCGCATCGGCGACGAGCGGATCGCGCCACACCGGCGCGAACGCGCGGCCGCCGCCCGTGCATGCCGCGTCGACGAGCGCGGCGAGCGGCAGCACGAAACACACGGCAAGCAATGCCGCCGCAGGAAGCGCGCCGAAGCGGCGCAGCACGCCGCGTTCGGATAAGGAAGCCTGCATCCCTCGCCCCTTACTGGCCGAGCGTGGCCTGCGACCAGAGCTGGTCGACCTCGGCCTTGCGCGCCGCCGCCTTCGCGACATCGAGCGGGCGCACCTGCGGCGCGTTCGGCAGCTTCGCCGCGACTTCCGGCGCGACCGGCGTGCCCGGCACCGCCGGACGCACGTAGCCTTGCGCGAACAGCGCCTGCCCGACGTCGCTCATCACGAGGTTGAGCCAGAGCTGCGCGGCGGACGGGTTCGGGCCGTTCTTCACGAGACTCATCGCGTAGGGTGCCGACACGCTGCCGTCCTGCGGAATCACGACGTCGGCCGCGTCGCCCATGCCGTCCGCGTACTTCGCCTTGAGGCCGTCGTTCTCGTAGCCGATCAGGATCGGGATCTCGCCCTTCACGAACTTCGCGTACGGCGTCGTGCCCTCCACGCGCAGCACGTTGCCGGCCTGCTTCAGCTTGCCGAAGAAGTCGGCGCCCGGCTTCGGATTCTCGACGCCGCCGCCGTTCGCATACGCGGCCGCGAACACCGCGACCTGGCCTTGTCCGGTCGAGCGCGGGTCGAGATAGACCACCGCGTTGCGGTACTCGGGCTTCAGCAGGTCGGACCAGCGCTGCGGTACGTTCTTGACGAGCTTCCGGTTGACCAGGAACGCGATGTTCAGCGAATGCACGGCGAACCAGCGAGCGTCGGTCGCGCGGAACACGCCCGGCAGCCTGTCGAAGTTGATGGGCTTGAACGGCGCGACGACGTCCTTGCCCGCCGCGTCGAGCGCCGACGCCGCGAAGTAGTACGCGGTATCGGCCTGCGGGCGGCGGCGCGACTTGTCGAGCGCGACGACGGTCGCGGCCGAGCCGATGTCGTTGTAGGTGATCTCGACCTTCGGGTAGCGCTTGCGGAATTCGGCGAACAGTGCCTTCCAGTTCGCCCATTCGGGGCCGGTATCGAACGACACGACGAGCCCTTCGTCGGCCGCCTTCGCGTACAGCGCGTCTTCGCCCGGATACAGCGGCGCGGCCTGCGCCGCCGCGCACGAAAGCGCCACGAGCGCGCCCAGCGCCAGCACGCGGGCACGCATGGCCTTCACAAGAGAGGAGCCTGCAAACATCGTGAATCTCCGTTGAACGAAAGAAATCAGCGCGCATCCGGCGATGCCGGCAGCACGAGCAGATGGCGCGGTTCGATCGCGATGCTGCGCGCGGCGGGCTCTCGCCCTTCGCACAGCAGCACGTCGGTCGAGCCGTCCGGAATGAAGTCGTAGCGCTGCGTTGCGCCGAAGTAACGCACGTCCCCGCGACGGCCTTCGATGCGATTCGCGCTCTGCGCCGGCGGATCGGCCTGCACGTGCTCGGGCCGCACCAGCACCGCGATCTCCGTCCCCGGCCGATGCGCGCCCGTTTCCGCGCGCAGCGTCGCGAAGCGCACGTCGATTTCGCCGTGCGCGAGCACGCGGCCGCGCAGCAGCGTCGAATGCCCGACGAAGCGCGCGACCTGGGCGGTCGCCGGACGTTCGTACAAGTCGCGCGGCGTGCCGGCCTGAAGCACGCGACCGCCGTCGACGATCGCGACACGGTCGGCCATGCTCAGCGCTTCGTCCTGGTCGTGCGTGACGAACAGCGTCGTCGCGCCGCACGCGCGCTGCAGTGCCCGGATCTCGTCGCGCAGTTGATGACGGATGCCGGCATCGAGCGCCGCCAGCGGCTCGTCGAGCAGCAGCAGCTTCGGCTCGATCACGAGCGCCCGCGCAAGCGCGACGCGCTGCTGCTGTCCGCCGGACAGCATCGCGATGCCGCGCGACGCGTGCGCCGACAACCCGACCCGCTCGAGCATGTCGAGCGCGCGGCGGCGCCGGACGTCGGCCGCGACGCCGCGCATCCGCAGCCCGTACGCGACGTTGTCGACCACCGACAGGTTCGGGAACAGCGCGTAGTGCTGGAACACCATCCCCACTTCGCGCCGCCAGACGGGCACGCCGGCCACGTCGTCGCCGCCGATCGCGATGCGGCCGCGCCAGCCGTCGAGCAGCCCGGCCGCGAGCCGCAGCAGCGTGGATTTGCCGGACCCGCTGCGCCCCATCACCGCAAGCAGTTCGCCCTGCGCGGCGGACAGCGTGACGTCGTCGACGCCATGGCGGGCGCCCGGATACTGGAAACTGACGTGTTCGAATTCGAGGCTCATGAATGACTCACTTCAGACGTTGCACGGTGCCGACGGACACGAGCGTCGCCAGCACGGCGAGCACGAGCAGCACGACGGTGGCGGCGCACGCCATCCCCGTCGCGCCGTAGAACGCCTGCAGCAACACGATCGGATAGTTCCGGTAGCGGAAGCCGGCGATCAGGTTCGAGATCTGGAATTCGCCGATCGACAGCGCGGCCACCATCACGAGCCCGGAAAACAGGCTATGGCGCAGGTTCGGCAGCACGATCGTGACGAACTGGCGCAGCGGCGTCGCACCGAGCGTCGCCGCGCAGGCCTCGAGCCGTGCGAGGCCGAGGTGGCGCAGGTCGCCGAGCAGCGTCTGCAGCAGATACGGCAGTGTCAGCACCGCATGCGCCGCGATCATCAGCGGCAGCGTGCCGAGCCACGGCAGCGCGTCGCCGCTGAAGATCGCGATGTAGCCGAAGCCGAGCGTCAGCGCCGGCACCGCGACCGGCATCAGCATCACGACGCGCGTCGCGAAACCGCCGCCGGCCTGCGTGCGATGATGCAGCGCATACGCGAGCGGCAGGCCGATCACCGCGTTGAGTGCGCAGCACGCCAGCGCGACGATGAAGCTCACGCCAAACGCGCGCGTGAAGCTCCGGTTCGCGATCAGGTCGGCGAACCAGTGCCCGGTGACTCCGGCGGGCAGCAACGTGTTCGTCCACGATTCGCCCACCGCGCCGATCAGCAGCAAGGCGATCGGCAACAGCAGGTAGAGCGCGAACACCGCGAGCAGCGCCTGCAGCAGCAGGTGCCCGACGGGCGGCCGGGCCGGTTTGTTACGACGAATCGGAATACCGTCGGCCACGGCCGGGGCGGTTGACGCAGGCATGAACACACTCGCTGACGATCGGAAAAATCCTCGCGCAACGCCCGCCGGACGAGGCCCGCACGCGTTGTCGAAGCCGGCGCAGTGTGCGGTTCCGACATGGCATCGTCATGAAAAAAACGTAAAAAGCGCGCATCGACCTGTGCAAGGACGGAACAGCTCGCCATGAAGCACCTGTATCCGAACGTGGCGGAACTGCATGCATTCGCCACGTCCGCGAAGTACCTGAACTTCTCCTACGCGGCCCGCGAACTGGGCCTGACGCCGAGCGCGGTCAGCCGGCAGATCGCCAACCTCGAGGCGCTGTTCGGCGTGAAGCTGTTCGTGCGCGAGGGGCGCGGCCTCGCGCTCACCCGTGCCGGTCAGGTGTATCACGCGCGCGTCGTCGGCCCGCTGCGCGAAATCGGCAACGCGTCGATCGAGCTGCTGAGCGCCCGCGAAAACAGCGACCTGCTGACGATCGCGAGCGTGCCGACCTTCACGACGAAGTGGCTGTTGCCGCGGCTCACGCGCTTTCTCGCCGCCGCGCCGGGCGTCACGCTGAGCTTTCGCCGTCATCTCGCGCCCGGCGACGTGTTTCCGTTCGGGCTCGACGCGGCGATCCGCTACGGCGACGGCGGATGGGAAGGGGTGCGAAGCGACTATCTCGGCGGGCGGACTTTCGTGCCGGCCTGCTCGCGCGAATTCGCCGACCGGCATGCGCTGCGTGGGCCTGTCGATGCCGTGGCCGCGCCGCGCCTCGTGCACGAACAGGCGGAGATCGCGTGGTCCGCCTGGGCGGAACGTCATCGCGCGTCGCAAATGAACGCGCTGGCCGGGCCACGCTTCGAGCAGTATTCGGTGCTGATTCAGGCGGCCCAGGCCGGGCTCGGGATCGCCCTGGTGCCGCGCTTCCTGATTCTCGACAATCTCGCTGCGGGCACGCTGGTCGAGCCGTTCGACGCACCGGTCGACGTGGACGCGCAGGGACACTACCTGTGCTACGCGCCGGAACGGCTCGACAGGAGCGATGCGTTGCGGCGTTTCAGGGAGTGGATGCTGGACGAAGCCGGGCGCGTGCAAGACGGTACGCCGTCGCCCTGAAACGAACGGCGCGCACCGCCTGCGGCGGCACGCGCCCGTTGCCGGACACCGCGCGACGTCGGTATCCGGCATACACCGTCAACGCCCGATACCGAGCCCCGGCAGCACGCGCGTATTCTCGGCCACGACCGCCTGCAGCAGGCGCGGGTCGGCGCCGAGCAGCGCGAGGATCGTCGGTGCGACCTGCTTCGTGCCGACGAGATCGTTCACCGTGCGCGCACGATGCAGGCCCGGATACGACACGAGCAGGCCGAGGTGGCTGTCGTCCGGCGCGTTGCCGCCGTGCTCCTCGTCCTTCTTCGTGCTCGACGTGTAGATCACGCCCGGATTCGGCTGGACGACGATGTCCGGCGTGCGGCCGTTGGCCGGATCGCCGAAGCGGTCGGCGAGCGCCGCGCCGTACAACACGTACGCCTGCGGGCCGTCCGCGCAGATCCCCGGCGCGTTGCAGCCGAGATTCGCCTTCAGCGTCTGCACCACGGCCGTGCGCTGGCTGCGATCGCGCAGCCAGATCAGCCCGACGTCGTCGGTCTGCACGAAGCCCGTGCCGACCAGGCCCGAACCGTCGTTCAGGTTGCCCGTCGCCGTGTTGTTCTGGCCGAAGTTGCCGTTCGGGTCGATGAAGTTGTTCGCTTCGAGCAGTTTCGTCAGCGTGTCGCCGTTCTTCACGAGCTTCGTGTGATCGGTCGGCGACTGGCCGTGCTTCGACGTGACGATCACCGCCGTCGACGTGTACAGGTTGGCCTGCTTCAGCGCCGCGACGACATGGCCGATCGCGTCGTCGACGTACGTGATCGCGTTCGCGACCTGCCCGTTCGGCGTGAAGTCGGCGTCGAGATAGCCGCCGCCCTTCGCGACCGGCGCCTTCTGCGCGACGCTGAGCGTCTGGAAGTTCGCGCCGAACAGCGTCGGCACCGGCGCGTTCTTCGTGCCGGTCGAATCGCGGCCGCCGATCTGGTTGATCAGCGCCTGCACGTGCAGGTTGTCGAAGCGCGCGGTGTGCGAGTAGACGTCCGTATAGTCGGTGTTGGTCGTCGGGTCGATCGAATTGATCTCGGTACGCATCAGATCGTCGACGCCGGTGCCCGACGGGCCGTTCAGCCAGTCGTAACCCCACGCATGCTTGTCGGCCCAGGCGGTGCGCGCGTTCGGCACGCCGGCCTTCACGGCCTCGAACACCGTGTTGGTCTTCACGTAGTTGTGCGGGTAGACCGGCACGCACTGGCCGTTGACCTTCGCATGCGGGATCGCCTGCGGATTGAACGCGCCGCCGCCGTCGAGGTGCACGAGCGCGCCGCCGTTGAACGCATCGATGCCGGTCGTCTCGTCGAACACGACGTTCCAGCCCTGCTTGCCCGAGCACGTCGTGTCGCTCGGCGCGTACAGGTTGCGGTCGTACGACACGTCGTAGAACAGGCCGGCCGTCTTCGGCGAGCCGCCCGTCACGAGCGCGGCGAGGCCCGGGAACGAATCCGACAGGCCCGGCGTGTACGCATTCGCGTACGTCACGCCGCTCTTCGCGAGCACCGCGATGTTCGGGCACGTATTCGCACCGATGCAGCGCGCGAGATCCTGTTCGTGCAGGCCGTCGATGCTCAGCAGCAGCACGTGCTTCACGACGCGGCTCGTCCGCCCGTTGCTCTCGCCGTGAGCGTTGCCGTCCTGTTGCGCCGCATGCGCGCCCGCGCTGGCGAGCGCCAGCGCACCCGCCACCATCACCGCCATTTTCCGTTGCTTGATGAACCTGGAAATCATCACCCCACCTCACCGATTGATGTTGAACTACGCGACTTGCCGTCAGGCGCGCAAAATATCGCCGGATCGTGCGGCGGTCGGATGAAGCGGGGCTTTCTGTTCTCTGTCAAACGTAACCAATCGCAAATGACACGAAGCCGTCGCAATACGCGGCCTTCGCGTGCGCCGGCCCGCGCGGCCGGATTTTTTTTCGGCTTGGCCCGCGACTATTGGCGTGTGATAAAGGGTTTTCCCTGACCCGGAGCACGACTATGTCAACCCTGGAAGCTCTCCGGTTCGTGCTGGACGATGCACGTACCCCCGAAATCATTCGCCATCACGTCGTCGACGCGCTGCAGTACGCATTGCGCAACTACGGACAGGTGTTCACCGCGAAGGAAGTCGAATGGCTGACGCAGTGGGACGACGCGCGTCTGCCGCTGGCCGCGAGGAAGGAGCTGGACAAGCGCGAACCGGCGATCGCCGGGCGCTGACGAGACCGCCGCGCCCGGAAGGCGCGGGCGCGGCGGCGGAGGGCGGCGACGCTTACTGCAGCCCGAAGTCGACGCGGGTCGTCGCGCCCTTGTCCGAGATGCCCTTCGCGTCGAGCTTCGGCGCGACGACGAACATGCGGCTCGAGTCGATCTTGCCGTCGAGATACTGGCGCACGACCTGCGCGCGCTGCTGCGCGAGCGCACGCAGCGCGTTGTCGTCGGCCGGCGCGTGATCGGCGAGCGCCTGCTTCATGTCCGCATCGGGCAACGTCTTCTGCAGGCCGACGAGGTTGCGCGGCTTCTTGAAGTCGGCGGCCTTGTACGCGCGCGTCAGGTACTTCGAGTATTCGGCCTTGTCGACCTTCACCGACATCGGATCGACGCTCTCGCCCTGGCCGACCACGTCCTTCAGCTTCTGCTGGCGCACCAGCCGCTCGACGTACGCGTCGCGCAGCCCCGGCGTGTCCTGCGCCGGGTCGACGCGGCCGATCAGGTCGAGGCGGATCGACGGCTTCTCGGTCAGCATCTTCACGACGGTGTCGAGCTTCTTCTGCTGCGCGTCGGTCAACGCGTACGAACCCGGCGCGAACTCGACGTAGCCGAGATCCTCGCCGCCGCTGCCGCCGAACGCACTCGCGAGCAGCGTGAACGGCGACGTGACGGCCTTCGCGATCAGGTTCAACACCGCGTGCCAGATCAGCCCGCCGACGCTGAACTCCGGATTCGACAGCGAGCCCGACACCGGCAGGTTCACGTCGATCTGGCCGCGCGTGTTCTTCAGCAGCGAGATCGCGAGCTTCACCGGCAGCTTCGTCGCCGTGTCGTTCTCGACACGATCGCCGAACGTGAGCTGATCGATGAAGATGTGGTTGTTCGCCGACAGTTGGTCGTTCGCGAGCTGGTAGTGCAGATCGACGTTGAGCTTGCCCTTCGTGATCGGGTAGCCCGCGTACTTCGCCGAATACGGCGTCAGATTGGTCAGCTCGATGTCGTGCGCGGTCGCCGTGAGGTCGAGCGCCGGTTTCTCGATCAGCGGGTTCACCGAGCCCTTGATCGAGATCGGCCCGTTGCCCGCGAGGTTCGCGGCGACGTCGACCGGCGCGGACGTCGTCGAATCCGTGCCGAACGCGCCGATCGTGCCCTTGATCGCGACGAGGTTCGCCGTGTAGTTCGGCTTGATGAAGTTGTCCGTGTACGTGACGCGCCCGTTCTGCAGCAGCAGTTCGCCGAAGTGCATCCGCACCGGGTTCTGCGGCTGCGGCGCGGCCTTCACGACCACCGTCGCCGACGCGGCGGCCGGCACGGACGCCTGCTGCGCGGCCGCGGCCGAGGCGGCCTGCGCGGCGGCCGGCGGCGTCACGCCCGGCGACAGCGGCACCGGCTCGCCCTTGCTCGCGTCGCGCGTGAGCGACTGCGCGGGGCCCGTCTCCTTCGCGACCACGTCCTTCAGGTTCAGCCGCCCCTGCGCGTCGAGCAGCACGCGACCGTAGAAGTTCGAGAACGTCACGCGCGCGGCGTCGACGTCGGTGCCCTTCTCGTCGTAGTTCGCCTTCAGGTTCGACAGCGCGAGCGAGCGCCAGCCCGCGAACGGGTCGGAGGTCGCCTTGTCGAGCATCCGCACGTCGACCAGCGCGACGTCGCCGCGATAGGTCGCGCGCGGCGTGTCCTTCACCTGCGCGAACGTCAGGTTGCCTTGCGCGTTGAGCAGCGCGCTCGCGATCGTCGCGTTCAGCGCGCTGCCGAAGTACGGCTCGAACGCGGCCGCATCGAGACGGTTGCCGTTGATCTTCAGGCCGAGCTTCAGCGGCTGCGCGGTCACGTCGCCCGACACGTTCAGCGAGCCCTTGCGGTTCAGCGTCGCCTTCAGTTGCACAGGCAGCGGCTTCGTCAGATCGTCGCTCACCTTCTGCACCGACAGCTCCAGCGGCTTGATCGCCAGCTTCACCGGACGCGGCGTCGACAGGTCGGTGAAGTTCGCGGACGCGTCCTTCACGTTCAGCGCATCGATCCGGTAGTGCCACGACGGCGCGGCGGCCTGGGCCTTGCGCGCGACCGTGCGCTGCGGCACCGCCGCCTGCGCGGGTTCGGCCAGCGCCGCGAGGTCGATCTTGCCGTCCTTCAGGCGCTTCACGTCGAGCGCGAGCCCGCTCGCGTCGACGCTCGCGATCTCGGCGGTGCGCGCGGCGACGTCGATCTTCGCGATCTTCGCGCTCGCGTCGGGCAGCGCGATCGCGGGCGCCTTGTCGTTCGGCGCGGCGACCTTCAGCGACTTCAGGCTGATCGTGCTGTCCGCGACTTCCGCGGCGAGCGGCGTCTTGCCCCAGTCGGTCTTCGCGTTGACGGTCGCGCCGAGCGTGCCGTCGAGCACGCGCGCGCGCGTCGCCTCGCCCAGGTACGGCTGCAGCGCCGGCAGCGCGAGCGCGGCGACCGTCAGCTTCGTGTCGGCCTGCTTCGCGGCGAGATTGAACGCGCCTTCGGCCGTCACGTCGCCGCCGCGCGACAGCGACGTCGACAGCGTGTATTTCGTGGGTGTCTTGCCCTGCAGCGAAAAACCGTCGAGCGTCGCGGCGAGCTTCGTCAGCGACATCGCGGTCGGCGTCGCCGGCACGCGGTCGTCGACGTTGATCGTGCCGCCGTCGATCGCGAAACGACGGATCGTCAGGTCGAGCGGCGGCGCTGCCTTCGCGGCGGCGCTGCCTTCTGCCTTCGCGCCGCTGGCGGCGCTGGCCGCGGCGACGGTGGCGCCGGCCGCGCCGGCAACGGCGACGGCCGACGCGGCCGGCTTGCCGGCTTCGGCCTTCGGTGCGGCGGCCGGCTGCGCGACGAGCTTCTCAACGTTCAGCACGCCCTGCTTGTCGCGCGACAGGTCGACCACCGGCCGGTCGATCCGGATCTCGTCGAAGTGCATCGCGTTGCGCAGCGGCTCGAGGCCGGCAGCCGCGACGTGCACGCCGCGCGCGGCGAACAGCGGCGCCGACGCGCGGTCGGTCACCTTCGCGTCGTTCAGATCGACGGTGCCCGACACGCGCAGCGCGGGCGTCTCGCCGCTCATCACGAAATTGACCGTGAGGTCGCTGCTCAGCAGGCCGCTCGTCACGATCACCGGCAGCTTCGCCGGCGCGTACGAGATCAGCTTCGGCACGTCGAGGCGGTCGAATTTCAGCGCGATTTCCGATTCGCGCGACTGCGCGAACGGCTTGGTCTTGCCGTCGATCGAAAGCGGGCTGCCGTCGAAGCGCGCGCGCAGCTTCGGCTCGACGAAGATGTCGGTCTTCGAGGCCAGCGTCGCGATGTACGGAATGCCGAGCGTCCAGTTGTCGACGACGTGCTTTTCGTTCAGCAGGCGATCGTCGAAGTCGATCCGGCCGTCGTTGACCTGGATGTTCGACACCGAGAACTGCGCCGGCTTGCTGTCCGGTTGCGGCGACGGCGACGAGAACTTCTCGATCAGGTCGGTGAAGTTGAAGCGCTGCGCGTCGTAGCGGACGATATGAAAGCGCGGCGAATCGAGCCGGATTTCGTTGACGATCGGCGCGCCCCGGAACAGCGACGACCACGACGGCCTCACGACGAGCTTGCCGATGTCGATGAAGTCGCCCTGGCCGCCGCGCTCGCCGAGGTGGATGCCGTCGGCTTCGAGGTTCAGCGTGTACGGGTTCAGTGCGATGCGCTGGATCGTGGCCGGACGGTCGAGCTGTTTGCTCAACTGCTGTTCGGCGACATGGCGGATCAGCGGCGGCGCCGCGAAGAAGCCGAGCAGTCCGAATAAAACGACGAAGATCAGCACGCCGATGCCGATACGCCGGGTCCGGCGCGAGCGTGCAACGCCACCGAGGGCATGGAGGGTCGAGGGTACGGTTTCTTTGTCTGCGCTTGCCATGCTTGAATGTCTCGGAAATGGACGACGGACCGCACCGGAAAACCGGGCGACCGCGCACGCTATCCCGAAAGTATAGGCTCAGGAAGTGACGGTACGGAGGTCGGGCGCCGCCGCCGCGCCCGCCGGTCGGACAGCGGCGGCGGTCAACCGTTCATTTCCGGACGACGACGGGCGGCATCCACGACCCGTCGCTCGCCTGCGGCTTCGGCGCGTACAGGCGCAACGCGAGCACGAAATCGGTACGCGGCGCCGGCAGCCAGTTGGCCGCATGCGTGCCGCCCGGCGACGCCGACACGACGATGTCGATCGAGCCGTCGCGGTTGCGGCGCAGCCGGTCGCGATCGCCGAGCGAGCGACGCGCCGAGCCGACGTCGGGCAGCGCGCCGTTGGTCGTGTACGGCGTGAGCGTCCAGAACGCGCGTACCGGCGGCAGTGCGCCCGGCGCGAAATGCAGCACGTAACGGTTCGCGCCGTTCAGCGGATGGCCGTCGCTGTCGACGCGGGTGATCGCGAGCGTCTCGTCGTCGCGCGTCGCGGTGCCGAACTGCGTGTAGGCCGCGTACGCGCGCAGCGCGTAGTCCTGGCCGTACTTGCCGGCCGTGTCGCCGATCCAGTTCCAGCCGTTCGCGTTCAGCAGGTTCGACGGCGGCGTCGCGAGCCGCGCGCGCGCCTCGGCGATGCCGGCCGTCGCGGCCGTGAGACGGTCGCCCGTCCACAGTACCGGGTAGCCGGCCTTCACGCCGATGTCGGCGAGCGATTCTTGGGCGTGCGCGTCGTCGGCCGGCGCCGGATTGTCCTGCAGCGCCTGCGCGAAGCGCGTGAAGAACGCCTTCGGGTCGAGCGCGGCCACCTGCTCGGCCGGCGTGCCGCCGCCCACCGCTTCGGACGGCGCGCTGCCTGCATGGACCGCGACCGACGCGCCGCGCTCGGCGCCCGTGTAGACCGACAGCGGCACCACGCGGATCGCGCGCTGCAGCTTCTTCACGTTCGTCAGGTCGCGCCCGCCGCTCGTCTGCAGCCGCACTTCGAGCCACGCATTGGCGGACGGCACGTCGACGCGCAGCACGCCCTTCGGCAGCGTGCCCTGCCAGTCCCTGGCGGCAAAGGCAATCGTTTGCGGTCGTCCGGCGCCACGGGCGCCGCGCGCTGCAACGCTCGACGACGACCACAGCACGTTCGTCCACATGTCGAGCGCGCGCGCGTCCCAGTAGCGGCCGCGCGTGTCGGGCAGCGTGACGATCACGGGTTCGGCGGCGACGTCGAGCCAGCCGGTCGAGTCGAGCGTGTCGACGCCCGGCAGCGGCGGATTGACCGCGCCGACGGGCGGCAGCGCCTGTGCGTGGCGCAGCGTGTTGAGCGGGGCCTGCCCCGGTTGCGCGCCGTCGCCGCCCGTCGCCGCTTCCTTCGCGACGTCCATCAGCACGAGCGGATACGCATAGATATAGGAGTCGGCGACTTCCGCACGCATCCAGCCGGTTTTCCGCTGGATCGCGTCCGGTTGCGACGCGCATCCCGCAAGCAACGCCGCAATGGCCAGCGACGCGCACGCGCGTCGCAGAGAAACTGATTCTCGCTGGTTTTCAATCATCGATTACTGGCCGAATATCATTCTTTTCAGTCAACGCCCTGTTCGCCTCACGAACGGCGAAAACAAGGCACCCCAGCGTGCCCGGATGACCGTTTCGCTACGATTCGTAACGGTGGGCGCTGATGTCAGGCCGGTATCATAGCGCCTAAGGGCATCCCCCAATATGCCGAATAACGGGTAGAACGCTAGCCGAACCGTTAAAAAATCCGAAATAGTCCACGGGATTCGGCAAAAATCTGGAACTGCACCGGGAGCATCAACCCGTCAACGCCTCGCGAGCGCCAAGCCTGGCGCCTCGGCGCGCGCCGGCTGTCCGTCTGGAAGCCGGGCGATCGCCTTTTCCGCATGGTGACAATCTGTGTGCATCGACATGCGGCGCATCGTCGCCGGCGCTTGACCTTACCATCATGGGAATGTTGATACTGGCACCATTCGCGGCACGAGCCGCGCCTTTGGGGAATCCGACATGACCGAACCACTTGCCTCCACGGCGCTGCACACGATCGAACTGAGCGTCGACGGCATGCATTGCGGCGGCTGCACCGGCCGCGTGCAGCGCGCGCTGGCCGCCGTGCCGGGCGTCATCGGCGTGGCGGTCGATCTCGACGCCCATGCGGCAACCGTCACCGCACAGGAGACGGTCGAGCCCGGTCGGCTCGTCGACGCCGTCCGCGAGGCCGGCTACCGCGCAGCGGTGCGCGAAGCGGCGGTCGAAGCCGTCGAAGCCGTCGCGGCCGCGCATTCGGCGCACGCGCCACGCCCCGCGACGCCGGCGGCGCCGGCTGCCGCCGCGACGATCGAACTCGACATCGACGGCATGACCTGCGCGTCGTGCGTGTCGCGCGTCGAGAAGGCGCTCGCGAAGGTGCCGGGCGTCACGCGCGCATCGGTCAATCTCGCGACCGAGCGCGCGACCGTCGATGCGTCGGCAGGCGTGTCCGCCGCGCAACTGGCGGATGCCGTGAGGCAGGCCGGCTATGGCGCAACGCCGACGACGTCGGACACCGCCGTCCCGGCCGCTGCCACTGCCACTGCGTTGCCCGCCGCGCCCGCCAGCATCGAACTCGACATCGACGGCATGACCTGCGCATCCTGCGTGTCGCGCGTCGAAAAGGCGCTCGCCAAGGTGCCGGGCGTCACGCGCGCATCGGTCAACCTCGCGACCGAACGCGCGACGGTCGACGCGTCGGCCGACGTCTCCGCCGCGCAGCTTGCCGAAGCGGTGAAACAGGCTGGCTATGACGCGACACCGGCTGCCGTCGCTACGCCTGCCGTCACGTCCGCTGCCGCCGACATCGAACTCGATATCGGCGGCATGACCTGCGCGTCCTGCGCCGGCCGCGTCGAAAAAGCGCTGGCCGCCGTGCCGGGCGTCGCGCGCGCGACGGTCAATCTCGCGACCGAACGCGCGTCGGTGCACGGCGCCGGCGCGCTCGACACCGCCGCGTTGATCGCCGCAGTCGCCACGGCCGGCTACCGTGCGTCGCTTCCCGCCGCCTCACCCGCAGCCGAAACGGCCGGCACCGACTTACGACCGGCCAGTCCCGCGCAGGACCCCGACGCACGCAAGCGCCGCGAAGCGATCCGCGAACGCAACCTGGTGATCGCGGCCGCCGTGCTGAGCGCGCCGCTCGTCGCGCCGATGCTCGCCGCACCGTTCGGCATCGACCTGATGCTGCCCGGGTGGCTCCAGCTCGTGCTCGCGTCGATCGTGCAGTTCGGCTTCGGCGCGCGCTTCTACCGCGCGGCCTGGCATGCGGTGAAGGCGCGCACCGGCAACATGGACCTGCTCGTCGCGCTCGGCACGTCGGCCGCGTACGGGCTGAGCCTGTGGATGCTGCTGCGCGATCCCGCGCATCCCGGCCATCTGTATTTCGAAGCGTCGGCCGTCATCGTCACGCTCGTGCGCTTCGGCAAGTGGCTCGAATCGCGCGCGAAGCGCCAGACCACCGAAGCGATCCGCGCGCTGAACGCGCTGCGCCCCGACCGCGCGCGCGTCGTCGAGCACGGCGTCGAACGCGACGTGCCGCTATCGCAGGTGCGCGTCGGCACGCACGTCGGGATTCGGCCCGGCGAGCGCGTGCCCGTCGACGGGCGGATCGTGTCGGGTCGCTCGCACATCGACGAATCGCTGATCACCGGCGAAAGCCTGCCCGTGCCGAAGGACGACGGCGACGCCGTCACGGCCGGCTCGATCAACGGCGAAGGCGCGCTCGTCGTCGAAACCACCGCGATCGGCGCGGAAACGACGCTCGCGCGCATCATCCGCCTCGTCGAATCCGCGCAGGCCGAGAAGGCGCCGATCCAGCGGCTCGTCGATCGCGTCAGCGAGGTGTTCGTGCCGGCGATCCTCGGCATCGCCGTGCTGACGCTGGTCGGCTGGCTGATCGCCGGCGCCGGGATGGAGACCGCGATCCTCAACGCGGTCGCGGTGCTCGTGATCGCGTGCCCGTGTGCGCTCGGTCTCGCGACGCCCGCCGCGATCATGGCCGGCACGGGCGTCGCAGCCCGGCACGGCGTGCTGATCAAGGACGCGCAGGCGCTCGAGCTCGCGCAGCGCACGACCGTGATCGCGTTCGACAAGACCGGCACGCTGACCGAAGGCAAGCCGTCCGTGACGGCGTTCGACGCCGTCGGCGTGCCGCGCGACGAAGCGCTCGCGCTCGCGGCGGCCGTGCAGCGCCAGAGCGATCATCCGCTCGCGCGTGCGGTGGTCGCCGCGCATGACGCGGACGTGGCCGCACAGGGCGGCGCCGCCGAGTCGGTCGTCGCGACCGACGCGCGCGCGGTGGCCGGACGCGGCGTGGAAGCGCACGTCGGCGGGCAGCGGCTCGCGCTCGGCAGCACGCGCTGGCGCGACGAACTCGACATCGCGGTACCGCCGGCGCTCGACGCCCGTGCGGCAGAACTCGAGGGCGCCGGCAACACCATCTCGTGGCTGATGCGTGCCGATGCGCCGCGCGCGGTGCTCGCGCTGATCGCATTCGGCGACACCGTGAAGCCGGGCGCCCGCGACGCGATCGCGGCGTTGTCGGCGCGCGGCATCGCGAGCGCGCTCGTGACGGGCGACAACCGCGGCAGCGCGGCGGCCGTCGCGGCGGCGCTCGGCATCGGCGAAGTGCACGCGCAGGTATTGCCCGACGACAAGGCGCGCGTCGTCGCCGAGCTGAAGCGCACGCACGGCGGGATCGTCGCGATGGTCGGCGACGGGATCAACGACGCGCCGGCGCTTGCCGCGGCGGACATCGGCATCGCGATGGCGACGGGCACGGACGTCGCGATGCACACGGCCGGCATCACGCTGATGCGCGGCGACCCGGCCCTCGTCGCCGACGCGATCGACATCTCCAAACGCACGTACCGCAAGATCCAGCAGAACCTGTTCTGGGCGTTCGTGTACAACCTGGTCGGCGTGCCGCTCGCGGCGCTCGGGTTGCTGAACCCGGTGATCGCGGGCGCGGCGATGGCGTTTTCCAGCGTCAGCGTCGTGACCAACGCGTTGCTGCTGCGGAGATGGAAAGGCCGCGCGCGTTGATGCGGCAGGCGGTGAATGCCGGATGAGCGAACAGGTCGGTCGGCGGCTCGACGTTCGACCGACAGGAACAGTCGGGAAGCGTGCCGACGTTGGTCGGCTACACGGCGTGTGGGACCGGCAGCCCGTCACGACGCGTCGCGAGCCGGCGGATTCAGTCCGATACGACCGGTTTGATCAACGTCGTGGTGATCGGCGCGAAGCCGCACGCGCGATACAGCGCACGCGCCGCCGCGTTGTGATTGAACACCGACAATCCGATCTCGGTGACGCCGTACCGGCGTGCCTCGGCGTCGAGCGCATCGAGCGCGCGCGTGGCCCAGCCCTGGCGACGCCGGGACGGGACGATGTCGAGGTCGTAGATGAACAGTGTGCGGTTCGGCCCTTCGGGGACGATCGCGTACCAGAGGTCGCCCACCGGATCGCCGCTGGCGCCGTCGATGAGCGTGACGAGGGTCTGGCCGGCGGTCAGCAGGCCGTCCGGCAGCAGCGTGTCGAAACAGGCGCGCGCACGATCGGCCGCGTCTTCGACAGCATTTTGCCCGGAGGAAACGAGATCGCTCGCGTAGCCGTCGATGGCTCGCGTGCGGTACGCGCGGAATTCGCCGGCCGTCATCGGCCGCATCTGCAGCATGGCCCGGTCGCCGTGAACGGAATCAAACTTCCAGTGTAGCGGGACAGGCGCACCGGCGCGCGATGCGGCGGTGGAAAACGGGCAGGCAGGGAGGTGCGGCGGACGCCGCGCCGAATCAGCGAATCAGCGAATCAGCGAATCAGCGAATCAGCGACGATACAGAACGATCGGCACCAGGTTCGCACGGCGCACGCGCTCGGCCTCGGCGTGACGTGCGGCGTACGAGTATTCGGCGTCGAGCGGCAGGTGCGGGGACACGAACAGGTCGTCGATTTTTTGCAGCAGGGCGAAGATGAAGCTCATGTGAGACTCCTGACAGATATGACTAGGGTTTTCCCTTAGATGTCACCATTCTAAGGGTTTTCCCTAGATTCTGCCAGTGGGCTGCATCGGTTTGCCGCACGCGCACGACAGCCGACCGCCGCTGCGGAACGGCGATCCTTGCTCCATCACGCTTTCAGGATAGGGTCGAAACGATCAGCGCGTGCGACGCCCCCGCTTCGCGACGGCCGCGTCGCGGTTCGCGTTGCGCTGAAGCCGGTCGACTTGCGACAGGAGCGCTTCGTGATGCTCCTCGAGCGTCATCAACGTGGCCTGCTGCGTCGACAGATCGGCCGCAAGGCGATCGATCCGTTGCTGCTTGGCGGCCACGTCCTGCTTCAGGTGCGCGATCTGCCGCGTTTGCAGCACCAGCGCGACGAGCCCCGCCAGCACGACGACGGCCAACGCGAGCAGCAAGCGGTTGACGCGGCGCATCTCGCGATCGGCCGAGCCCGTCAAGCCGTCCACGTCGGACTGCAACGCGGCGAGCCGGTCGGTCAGCGGGCGCAGGTGCGTGTCCGGATCGAAGGCTGGCGCGGCCGGCTGCGTACGCTCCGATGATGGCCGGGTCACGAACGACGCGGCCGATGCCACGGGCTGCGCAACCGGCGACGGCCGGGTGTCGGGTTGCGGGGCAGCATCACGAGGCGGCGCGGCCTGCATGGCGATTGCTGGCTGGGCCGGCCGGCCCGGCGTCTGCACGCCGATGGGCGCGGCAGCGGCCGCCGACGGCTTCGATTCAGTCGCTTCCGGTACCGTATCGACGTGCGTCGCGACCGGCTCGGACCGCATCGGCGCCACCGCTTCGCTGGCACCGGCCGCCGCCCGACGTCTGCCGCCGAACGACGCGCGGCGCTCCTTCACGGCGTCACCGGGCGGTCGCCCTCCACGTGATTTGACGGCCGTTGCACCGGCGGTGGCGGCAAGGACCGGTGCCGCGACTTCACCGCCCGCCGCGTGCCGCTCGATCGCGGCCATCGCAGCGGCATCGACCAGGGGCGCGTCGTCGGCCTTCGTTGCGGCACCGTCAGCCGCAGGCAAACGATCGGCAATCGCGGCCTCGCCCGCACCATCAGCCGGCACGGCGCGCCCGGTTTCCGCCGGTCCGACCGCCGTCGCGCCCTCCGGCGCGCTGAACCCGTCCAGCGTTGCCTGCATTCCCGCGGCGGCATCCTCGGCAGCACCGGTCGCCGCGTCGGTTTCCTCTACGACTTCGTCACGCGACGCGACCGGCGCCCGTTCGACAGGCTCGAGCACCGGATCGCCGAACAGGTCGAGCGTCAGCGCATCGCGCGACGCATCGCCGCCCGACGCACTATCGGGGCGCGCGGTCGTCCTGGCGAACGTGTCGCCCGCAGCAGCGGCTGAACGCATGCGGGACCGGCCGGGTGAACGGTTGGAACGGGAACGTAAGCGAGGTGAAGCTTCGGTCATGTCTGCCAAATTATTGTCCGAGGACGTCCGTCAGAAACCAAGTATTCTGCAATAAATCAATAACTTGCACCATCAACTTGTCGAATTTACTCCAACGCTATCCAGCCCGAGCCAGCGACGCTTGCTGGGCAATGGGCGACGTGATGGGCCGAAAACCGATGCTAACCGACAAACGAGCCAAAACGCTCAAACCAACCGACAAACCAGTCTTTGACGGAAAGGTAACGGGGACTGCTTGCCGCTCCCCACGAAGTCGGGCTTCAAATGGACCCTACGCTTCACCCGCCCGGTGACGGGTAAGCAATGCGACGCGGGCTTGGGCGCCTACTCCGAAATCTCTATCGCTGAAGTAAATGAGAAAACGATTGCGCTACGCAAACCCATCGATAACGACGAAAATCCAGTCGACCAACGCAATCGGGATCGAGAAGCGGCCAGCATTGCCACCGCTGTCCTGACATTCGAGAAAGCCGCCCGCCGGGCTCATGAAAAACTGAAGCCGAGCTGGAAAGGCGAGAAGTATGCAACTCAATGAAGGCACGCGAAAAAGTGCCGAACGACACGACGTCGACAGGATTCCTCCGTCGCCCCAAAGCCGAAAGCAATGCGCGCGGCCGCGTTGCCGCTCACGGCTTCCTATCCAGTTTCCGGAATTGGGCCAGCGAACCCATTCGACCTGAACAATGTCCAACGGGCATTTCGCGACTAGCGAGCCTGGCGCTATCATCGCGTCGGTAAGCGCGTCGCGGTCAAGCGCGTCGGTCTCACGATGCTGCGCCCAGCGCCGGGAAATTGTGGTGCGGATCACCGACACGTCGCAGGCGTTTGTTAGCCGGCTCGCTCCGGAGGACCCGCCGCAGAATACGCGTCGTTCCCTCAAGACGGATCTTCAGTTTTGATATGCACGCTGCGCTGGACGTTCGCGCAACTTGTGCGGCGTGGGTTGGCGCGATACTGTCCGCGATTCCATTCATGAGCCTTCCAACGCACCATGACTCGCAAGCTATTCTGGGAAGATGCCTACCTCAGCACGCACCGTACCGTCGTCACTGACGTGAACGGTCCCGATGTGCGACTGGCCTCGACGATTTTCTTCGCATTCTCGGGCGGGCAGGAAGGCGACGCCGGCACGATCGGCGGCCACCCGGTCTGCGAAGCGCGCAAGGAGGCGCTCGACATCGTTTACCGGCTGGGCGCCGGCCACGCGCTCGAAGTGGGCCAGACCGTCGACATCGAGATCGACTGGGCGCGCCGCTATCGCCTGATGCGGCTGCATTTCGCAGCCGAAATGGTGCTTCAATTGATCTATCGGCAGGTGCCCGGAATCGTGCGGATCGGCGCACACATCTCCGTCGACAAGGCGCGCATCGATTTTGCGCACGACACGAGTCTCGCCGCCCTGCTGCCGTTTCTGGAACAGGAAACGGCAGCGCTCGTCCGAGCGGATCTGCCGATCGTGACCGGCTACACCGACGTCGCGCTGCAGCGCCGCTACTGGCGAGTCGACGGCTTCGCGACGATGGCTTGCGGCGGTACGCACCCCCGCACGACGGGAGAAATCGGCACGCTCGTGCTCAAGCGCAGGAATCCCGGCAAAAGCAAGGAGCGCATCGAGATCACGCTCGGCTGAGACGGAGCGCTCCATGTCAGGACGCCTCGCGCTTCGCTGCAACCGCCCCAGGGCGGTCGCGTGCATACGAATCCTGCAGGAACGACAGCGCGCGTCTGTCCCGCGCATACGCGACATTGATCCTCAGCCACGGAGACACGTTGTTGTCGACGTGGTAATAACTCCCCGGCGCGATCGTGACGCCGTGATATTCGGCGTTCGCCGCAAGCTCTGCTGAATCGTCGATACCGGGCAGCCGCGCCCACAGCAGCGAGCCGCCTTTCGGGCGCACAAACAACTCCCAGCCTGAAGCCTCGAGCTCACGCATCGTGTCGTGCATCGCCGCGTGCAGGCGTGCGCGCAAACGCTCCGTGTGCCGCCGGTGCCCGCCCCGCCGAAACCACTCGTAGACAACCGCCTCGGCAAAAGGAGAGCACCCGACCATCGTGTGAGCCTTGACGTCGGCGAGCATGTCGATCACGGCGGATGACGCGATCACGTAACCGATACGCAGTGACGACGACAGCAACTTCGACAATCCACCGACGTGGATGACACGTTCGCGTCCGCCCAGCTTTGCCAGGCGATCGCTCGGTTCGAATTCGAGATCGGCGTGAACGTCGTCCTCGACGATCCTCAGGTCGTACGTCTCGGCCAGGAACAGCAATCGCATGCAAACCCGCGGATCGATCGTGGAGCCGGTTGGATTGTGCAGCACCGTGTTGACGAAATAGAACGTGGGCCGGTGCGTCTTCACGAGCGTTTCGAGGCAGGCGAGATCCGGCCCGTTGGGCAGGCGCGGCACCCCCACGACATGCACGCCCTGCATTCGCAACAAATTGAATAGATTGAAATAGCCCGGATCGTCGACGAGCACGGTATCGCCGCGTTGTACGAAGCAGCGCACGACCAGATCGAGCCCATGACTGATGCCCGCTGTCAGCATAATCTCGGGCATCGTCGCATCGATTCCGAAACGCGCCGCCTGCTGCAACAATGCCGCTCGCAATTGCGGATTTCCGAGCGGCGTCCCGTAATCGACGAGACTGCCGCCCGCGTCTCGCACGACCTGGCGAATCGCCGCCGAGAGCCCGTCAATGTCCCGCCACGGCTCGGGGATGACACCGCTCCCGAGTTTCAGCGTGTCGCCCGGTAAATTGAACCGCTGAATCGAGCGCGATCGCTCGTCGATTTGCGCGCGGAGAACCCCGCGTTCGGCGAGATCAAGTGCGGGAATCGCGCCTTCGACGACGAAATAGCCGACGCCCGGGCGCGAGCAAACAAGACCGCGCGACACCAGTCGATCGTATGCCTCGACGACCGGAAAGAGGCTGACACCCGATTGTGCGGCGAGCCGCCGAATCGACGGCAGCTTGCTGCCCGACATGAGCCGCCGCTCAGCGATCATGCGTTCGATCGTGCTCGCGATTTGTTCTGAAAGTGGTGTTCTCGCGCCATCGTCAAATTGAATTTTCATGATTCAGACTCTGTTAGGTCGCGTTGCATAACAGTTCGTCTCAGGCCCCGAATCACTGTACATGGCTTTCATCGACGATGCATTCAAAAATCAATTCGCCACCTATTCGATTCGGCCAGCACCAAGCTGAACCACGTGACAGTCACGTTCATCGACATGCGACCGATGCGTGAGTGGCGTTTACGCCGCCGGATTCCACCTGCACGAAATACGAGGCCCCCGTTCATGTCCGTACAACGATCGTCCGTCAGCAGCGCCGTCGCACAAGATCTCACCGGCAAGGCCATCTTGCTCGAAATCGGCGAGAACCTCGGCATCCTGCCGCTGCTCGTGCGCGGCGGCACGCAGCTCCGAGCCACCGATCTCGTGAATCCGAGCTGCCCGAACGCCGAACTTGCCGGCGCCTATCTGTCCGCGCTCAGTCATCTCCACCTTGTCTCCGAGTCAAACGACGGGTCCGGCGGCTTCACATACCAGGCCGCCCCGGCATTGCGGCAGGAAATCAACAACGCGGGCTACTTACTGTGGGGCCTGATGTCATGCGCGCCGCTCGTTGCGAACGCGGCGCGCTTCGCTGCCGATTACGATGTCGCCGAAAGCACGCACGTGCGCGACGGCGAACACGTCGCGCGCACATCGCGCTGGATGGGCGAAACTGATTTCTACCCTCACGCAGAGGCGGCACTCGTGGAAACCGCGCCGCGCAAGATCGTCGATCTTGGCGCAGGCACGTGCGGGCTACTGATGCGCTGCCTGCGGCGGCTGCCGGGCGCGACAGGCATAGGCATCGATCTCAGCGAAAAGGCCTGCCGCCGTGCACGCGAACTGATCGCGGCGGAAGGGCTGGACGGGCGGCTGTCGGTCGTTCACGCCCCGATTCAGAGCCTCGTCGACGATCCGACGCCGCTGCACGGCGCAGAACTGATACATGGTGGTTTCGTCTTCCACGATCTGATGCCGCAAGACGAACCGATACTGGATCGGCTGCTGAACACGTTCGTCCATCACGCACCGGCAGCGACGCT
Organism: Burkholderia sp. MSMB1826; assembly: GCF_001526325.1. Classification (NCBI taxonomy): domain Bacteria; kingdom Pseudomonadati; phylum Pseudomonadota; class Betaproteobacteria; order Burkholderiales; family Burkholderiaceae; genus Burkholderia; species Burkholderia sp. MSMB1826. The sequence continues at coordinate 166,380 of NZ_LOYN01000038.1, read as the reverse complement.
GCTGATCGTCGATGCCGTCCCGTTCGCCGACCCTGACGACGAAGGCGCGTTCTCGACTGCCTTCACGTTCCTGCACAACCATTTCATGCGCCGCAAGCTGATGACGACCGATGAATGGCGCCACAAACTCGGGCGCGCGGGTTACATGCGCGTCGACGTCAGCCCGCTCGGCATCTCCGGTGGACGCATCCTGCGCGCCCATCCGCCGCGTTAACGCAATACGCGGTCGCCCGCCAGCCCAACTCACTCACGCTCCGAGGAGCTTATCGCCATGGCAATTTCCGAACTCGTCGACGAAATCAAATCCCATCGCTGCTACAGCCATCCCATCTTCGACCATTGGGCTGCCATGCAGCCACCGAAGGAAGTGATCGGTGCGTTGTTTCATCACGTCCGCAGCTTCTGCGATGCGACGCGCCCGGGATGGAACCTGCCGGACGGCTTGCGTGAGATTGGGCTGTCGGAAGAAAGTTCGCTGCTTCAGGAAATCGTGGAGAGCGAGGAGGATCACGGTCCTGAACTCGCGACGATGGCCGGCCACATCCTGAATCGCGCTGCGGGCGATACCGTTTTTTTCGGACCTCAAGGATCAGCAAGCAATCGAGGGGCAACTCAAACGCTACTCGGACCAGATCCTCGGTGCGTTGCCCGGTTACGACCGCGAAACCGGCCTGATGCCCCAGACGCGCAGGGCACGTGCCGTGTTCGATCGACGCAAGCTCACCGATAGCACGTCGATCTACCAGAGCCTCGGCACGACGCTCGCGCTCGAGATCATCTCGAATCGCCACCTGATCCCGGGCGAGAAGAAATGCCTCGTCGACTCGGGACTCTACAACGCGTCGCTCGACGAGCAGGAGATGCACTACCTGAAAGAGCATTACGGCGAAGCCGGTGCGGAAGCGTTCCACGAGCAAAACGCAATCGACGCAGTCGGTTCGGTGCTGTCGCCCGACAACGAAGCGCTCGTCCGAGCAGGTGCGCGTGAGTTTCTCGATTCGCTAGCGTCGCTTTGGGATCTGCTCGACTCCGCACTGCTCGGGGCTGGAGGTCTGCGCGCGGCAGCGTGACCCCGCCGTATCGACGACCGACGGGCTCGCTCGCAACGCGAGCTCCGTGTTCCTCATTCGACAGGATGCGTACCGTGGCCGATTCAAAAAACATCCAAGATATTCGAGTATTGTGGGCCGATATATTCGGTCGCCCGATCGGCGATGACGAAAACTTCTTCGCGATAGGCGGCGACTCTCTGAGCGCGGTCAATCTCGTGCTCGCCCTGCAAAAGCAGCATAACGTGCGGATCGAACTCGAGACCTTCTTCGCCGCCCCGACCATCGCCGGGCTCGCACGCTGCTGCGCGGAATCCGAAGCGACCGCCGGCAGCCGTGCGGCCGCGTCGGCTTGACACGTCGCCAACGCTTCATGGACCTGCTCCACGATTGCGTCACTCTGCCCGACGGCACGCGAACGCATACAACCCGCACTCGTCGCGAACCGCAGCGCCCCAATCTCGTCGTCATGCCGCCGCCCGGCGCAAGCCCCCGGCTGCTCGATTCGGCGCTCGCGACGCTCGGCGAGCGTTTCAACGTGCTGTCATGGGAGCTACGTTGCATTGCCGGATCGCCACCGCGGAATGGCCTCCCGTCCGTCGCCTGCGAAAGCGATATGCATGTCGGCGATTGCATCGGCCTACTCGACCGCTACGGTTGGCCGATGGAGGGCCTGTGCTGCATCGGCTACTGCGCAAGCGCGCCGCTCGCGATGCGTCTCGCCGTCGCTCGTCCGCGTCTGGTCACGCGACTGGCACTCGTCAGCGGTGCCTACTTCCTTCCGCCGGACGTCGCGCCGCAAACGCAGTACGAACGCGACATGCGACGGCTCGTGGCGCAGCTCGCCGCCGGCCCGGACGCCGTGCCGGAGCTGTATCGGCTTTGCATGGACAGTCAGCGCGTGCGCGACGATGCGCCCGCATTCGAGCAGGCATTGCGCTATCCGTTCCGCAGTGTGGCGGTACTGCATAGGTATGCGCTGACGCTCGCGGCATTGCAGCACATCGACACGCGACGCCTTGCTTCCCGCATCGCGGTGCCCACCCTGGTATATGCCGCGCGGACCGACCGCGTCGCCGCGGCTGCCGCCGCGCAGACGATCGCCAACTTGCTGCCCGCCGGATGCCTGACGCTCGCCGCAGCCGGTGAGCATCACGACTTCCCGCACGCGAATCCGACCGTGGTCGATGCCGTCGTGGATTTTCTCACCGACTGTAACGTTACGGACTGCTGTGGAGCGCCGTCATGACGCCCCTCCTCGTCTTCCCGGATATCGTCGAGCAATATGCGGCCGTGGTTGCACGGCAACCTTCGGCGATCGCGATCAGCGACGCCGAAGGCGCTCTGACCTATGCCGCGCTCGATCGCGAAACCGACGCGATCGCACAGCGGATCGCACCGTGCCTGACACCGTAAAACCGACGGTTCGGGATCTGCCTGCCGCGCGGCCGCGCGTTCATCGTCTCTGCAATTGCAACGCTCAAGGCGGGAGGCGTCTACGTGCCGCTCGACCCGACGCTGCCCGAGGCTCGGCTCAGGTTGCTCGCGGAGGCTGCCGCGCCGGCAGCGACGATCGTCGCACGCGTCCCCGTGGCCTCACGTCGCGCGCTTCCCGGCCGCACGATCGCGTTCGATACGCTGGCCGCATCGCCATGCGCGCATACCTCGCCGCCAAGGGTGTACGCCGAGGACGCCTGCATCCTGTATACGTCCGGCACGACGGGAAAACCCAAGGGTGTCGTCATTCCCCGCCAGGGCATTACGCGACTCGTCACGCCGCAGCATTATCTGGCCGTCACGTCGGACGATCGGATCCTCCATCATTCGAACCTGTCGTTTGATGCATCCACCTTCGAAATCTGGGCGCCGCTACTCAATGGCGCAACACTCGTCGTGCACACGGCCGATACCTTCGATCTGGCTGCCTTTGCGCGCGCGGTGCGCGACGAGCGGATCACCGTCCTGCTCGTCACGACAGGGCTGTTTCATCTGATCGCCGACCTGATGCCCGCATGCTTTCGAGGCGTTCGAGTCGTACTGACCGGTGGAGAATCGCTGTACGCAGGCCCGGTACGCCGCGTACTCGCCGCCTGCCCATCGACATCGGTCGTCAACGGGTATGGCCCAACCGAGAACACGGTCTACACGACGTGCCACCTGATCGAGCCCGGCGCCGTCGTAACCGATCCGATCCCCATCGGCCGACCGATTGCCGGCACCGAGATCCGGATCGTCGCCGACGATGCGTCGAGCGACACGCGTATCGGCCATTTGCTCGTCAGCGGCACGGGCCTGTCGCGCGGCTATTTCGGTCAGGACGCGCTCAACGCACACGCGTTCGAAATCGACGATACGCAACGGCCACCGAAGCGTTTCTATCGGACCGGCGATCTGGTCCGGACCGATGACGACGGACATTTGTACTTTGTCGGTCGCATCGACAATCAGGTCAAGTTGCGCGGCTTTCGCATCGAACCCGAGGAAATCGAGTCTCGCATCAACGCGGTTGCCGGAGTGACCGGTTCGGTGGTCACGCTGCACGGCACGCACGCGTCGAACCGCCATCTCGTTGCACACGTGAAGCTGGCGCCCGAGTCCGGCGCGACAGCCGTGTCGGTCAGGAACGCACTGGAACGTGCGCTGCCCACCTACATGGTCCCGTCCGCGATCGTTGCCGTCGATACGTTGCCGCTTACGCCGAACGGCAAAGTCGACAGAGCGCGGCTCGCCGCATCGTACACAGGGCCGGAAGCATCGGTCGACGATGCCGCTACCGACGCTACCGCAACCGACGCTCCCGCCCGCCTCGGCTGCGTCCTCGACAGCTGGCGCAAACATCTCGATGCACCTGGCCTCGAATGGCACGACAACGTATTCGATCGAGGCGCATCGTCGCTCACCGCCGTGAGCGTCCAGATCGATATCGATCGCACGCTGGACTGTTCGGTGCCGATGACAGCGCTCGTCGCAGCGCGCACACCGCTCGACTGGGCGGACGTTTACGCATCCCGACTGCTGGACCGCTTCCAACCCTCCACATAGGTGCTCCATGACTACCGGCAACTTCAGCCTCACCCGCGAAGAAATCCAGCAATTTGACCGCGATGGCTATCTGGGGCCCTTCACGCTGTACGAACCGGATCAGGCCAAGACACTGTATGCAGCATTGCGCGGACAATTGTTCCAGCGGCGTTTCGCACCTTATGACGCGCCGCTCGACAGCGCAATCGCGAACTACGATCGCCATCTGGATCTGGACGCGCTGAGCGCCCATGTGTGCCGCGCCGAGATCGTCGATCGGCTCGTTGGCATCCTCGGCCCGGACGTACTGTGCTGGCGCAGCGAATTCATCCCAAAGTATCCGGGTGCGGAAGGGACCGACTGGCACCAGGCAGATACATTCGGCCACGCATCCGGCGAACCGCAACTCGTGTGGCCGAAGGACGAGCCTTTCGGCGGGGCGATCAATGTATGGACCGCGTTTACCGACGTGACCGAGGCGAACGGCTGCATGCTGTTCATCCCCGGCACGCACCGGCAGATGAACTACGACGAATCGATCGGCATGCAGTTCGATCCACAACTCAACACCAACGTGGTGAAAGACGGCGTCAAGCGCGGCTTCAACGGCTACGACTATCGGGTATTGCAGAAGGACCGCGACTGGAAACCCGACGAATCGCAGGCGATCCCGATGGTGATGAATGCCGGCCAATTCGTGATATTCCGTTCGATGTTGATGCATGCGTCGAAGCCGAACGTCACCGCCGATAAGACGCGTATCGGCTACGTCGCGCGCTATGTCCCGGGCCGGGTGAAAGTCTATCCCGATACCGACTTCGTGAAGGAATTCGGCGGAGAGTACAGTCTCGACCGATTCGGCGTCGTGGAAGTTGCCGGTCGCAACCAGCAGCACGGCAATCGCGTCGCCCGCGTGAATCTCGCCGGCACGCCCTTTCCGGTCGGCCGTGCCGAGCCGGTCGCATCCTGAGCCGACGTCGCGCTCCGATCATGCAGGAGAAACGATCCATGAACGAAGCTGGTCCGCTTTGCGGCTGCGACCACATCGCGTACGCGACGCGCGACGCCGATGCGACGATTCGCCTGCTCGAGATGCTTGGGTTCAGTACGGTCGTCTACAAGCAGCCGCTCGAACGCTTCGGCGTATCGATCTCGAAAATGATGTCGCCACGCGGCGATATCGTCGAAATCGTCGAACCGGCGTCGCCGACCAGCAGCGTGAGTCGATTGCTGGCGCATGCATCGACCGTGCTCTATCACGCTGCGTTCAGGACCGGCACCTTCGGCGCGACCCGCGAGGCATTGCTCGCAGCCGGTGCGCTGTCGGTGTCGTCGCCGGCGACGATTCCGTATCCGGCGACACCGCTACACCGCAGATTCCATGCAAACCACATGTATCACGATCATCTCGGCTTGTTCGAGATCACCGGTAGCGACTAGCCTGGAGGGCACATTGAACGATTCCAGCTTCGTCAAGCTCGCGGCCGGGACGGCACCGTATCTGCGGCTCGTCTACTTTCCTCATGGCGGAGGCGGCCCATCGGCCTGTCGCGGATGGCTTGAACAGCTACCGCCGGAGATCGAATCATGGGCCTTGTGCCTCCCCGGGCGCGAGACGCGTGCACACCTGCCCAGCACCGTATCGCTCGATCCGCTCATCGACGCCCTCGTCACGGACCTGAACGCGTTGTCACCGTTGCCAAGCGTGTTCGTCGGGCACAGCCTGGGCGCGGCGCTCGCCGTTGAACTGGCCGCTGCGCTGTGCCGAACGAACGCCCATGCGCGCATGCCGCTCAAGTTGATTCTGAGCGGACGACTGCCTCCGCACGCGCGCTATCCGGTCGACATGCTGTCACTCGAAGACGATGCCTTCGTGACGGAACTGATCCGGATGGGCGGCGTGCCGGCACCGCTCGCTGCGGAGCCCCTCCATCTGGCGGCCTTCCTGCCGCGCATTCGAGCCGACTACCACCTCAACCACGCCACGATCGGTCGTAGCATCGAACCGCTCGACATCCCGATCACGGTCGTCAACGGCCGGCATGATTCGCTCGTGGACGCTGCCGAGGTCGAAGCCTGGCGCCGCTATACGCGTCGCGAATTCCGCAACGTATGGGTCGACGGCGGGCATTTTTTTCCATATCAGAACACCGCTTGCTTTCTCGCGCTGCTCCGCTCGGAGCTCGCGACCGTGTTCGATTCGATCGTATCGCCGTGATCGCTCACGTCGCGCTCGCCCTCCCGAACCCTCTCCATCCGAACCCTCATGCCACCGACCTTCGCCTCCCGTTTCAATGCCGTGCTGCCCGCTGTCGCATCGGGAGGCATCGCCGTACTCGTCGGCATCAGCAGTTCGATCGCCGTCGTCGTCAGCGCCGCGACCAGCGCGCATGCGGCGCCTGCACAGATCGTGTCGTGGCTCACCGCGCTCTGCATCGGGATGGGTGTGACGAGCATCGCGTTCTCGGTCCGGTACCGAACGCCGGTAGTCACAGCGTGGTCGACGCCTGGCGCGGTACTACTTGCGACGTCCGCCGGCCACTACGCCCCGCCTGAGCTGATCGCAGCGTTCATCGCAGCCGGCGCCCTAGTCGTGCTGACCGCCGCAACCGGCATGTTCACGCGTTTGTCCGATGCGCTGCCGGCACCGCTTGCCTCAGCGATGCTCGCAGGCATTCTGCTCAAGTTCGGCATCGGTGTATTCGCGTCGTTGCACGATGACCTCGTACTGGTCGCACCGATTCTCGTGTGCTATCTGCTGTTCAAGCGACTGCGTCCCCGCGCAGCCGTGCCGGCGTGCCTGCTTGCCGGGCTGATCGCCGCGAGCCTCGCGCCACACGGGGCATCGCACTCGATTGACGTTTCGTGGCCGGCCCTCGTGCCGATCGCACCTCGTCTCGACATTGCGGCCTGCATCGGCATCGCGATCCCGCTCTACATCGTGACCATGGCGTCGCAAAATCTTCCCGGCGTCGCGGTACTGAAGGCGGCCGGCTACGCTCCCCCGTCGGCTACGCTGGTCGGCGGAACCGGGCTCATGACCGTGATGCTCGCTCCGTTCGGGGCATTCATGATCTGCCTGTCGTCGATCACGGCAGCGATCTGCACCGGCCCCGACGCGCTGCCAGAGCCATCGCGCCGTTACCTCGCCGCCGTTGCCGCCGGTGCGTGGTATCTCGTCGTCGCACTGCTCGGCGGCGTCATCGTCACGGTGATTGCGATACTTCCGTCGTCCGTTCTCGCTGCGATCGCGGGCGTCGCGCTATTCGGCATCCTGTCGAGCTCGCTGTCGGCGGCGTTCTCGTCTGGCGATGCGCGTGAACCCGCGCTCGTCACCTTCGTCGTGGCCGCATCTGGCGTCGAGTGGTTCGGTATCGACGCCGCGTTCTGGTCGCTGCTCGCAGGCCTGATCTGTCTGCACGCGTGGAATCCCGCACGGCCGGCGATCACACCGCACACGAGTGGAACCGCGAGTCCGGACCGGTCCCGTCACAGCGCCCCAGCACGGAACAAGGAGGGGTGATGCCGGCACGACATCCTCGCACCTCGCGGACGCGACCCTCGAATTCGGATATGACGCATCTTCCATCATGTGGCTGATCCAGTTCGTCGTCATCGTCGCCGCCTGCCGACTGTGCGGCATGATTGCGGTACGCGTTGGCCAATGCGAAGTCATCGGCGAGATTGCTGCGGGCCTGCTGCTCAGCCCTTCGATACTCGGCGCATTCGCCCCCGGCCTGCACGCGGCGTTGTTCGGTGCCGGCACGGCGGCTACACTCGCCGGGTTTAGCGAGCTCGGTCTGCTCCTGCTGATGTTCGAGACCGGCATGCATCTCCAGCTACCGCACGGCCGCCCTCGCGCGATGCTGGCCCTGCCCGGCAGGGTCGCACTGCTCGGCTTCGCCATGCCGTTCCTTGCGGGTATCGGCGTCGCCCTCTGGATCGCGCCACTGTCGCCGCCAGCTTCGTCCGCGATGCCTTATGCGTTGTTCTGCGGTATCGCGCTGGCTGTGTCCGCGGTGCCAGTCTTGGCGCGCATCATCCGGGATCTCGCGCTCGACAGCCATCTTGCCGCCCGAACTGCGATGACAGCGGCACTTCTGACGGACATGGCCGGATGGTCCGCACTCATCGTCGTGGCGGGCATGGCGCACGTCGGAAATGGCATCGGCTGGGCCGGCCAGCTGCTCGCGTTCTCGGGCTATGCCGTCGCCTGCGTCATCGTCGCGCGCGCTGCAGTCTTGCCGTTTGCGCGCAAGCTGTCGACGGCGCGGCAAACGCGTGCATTGCTGACACTCTCGCTGTGCTGCATCGCGTTGTCCTCATGGGCCACCGATCGTCTCGGCTTTCATGCGGCCATCGGCGCGCTGTTGCCCGGCCTGTTGCTGCGCTCGGTACCCGACCTACGCGAACACTGGCAGCGGACGATCGGCGAGTTCGGGCACCTCGCGCTCGTGCCGCTATTCTTCTCATACGCCGGTACGCAGACGTCGATTTCATTCGCGGCCGGCACTGCTTTGTGGCTACCGTTCTGTTGCTTCTTCATCGCCGGCTTCGTCGGCAAGTTCGGGGGCGCCTACCTCGGCGCTCGCTTGGGCGGACTGGCCTCCAACGATGCGGCAATCGTCGGCATATTGATGAACACGCGAGGATTGATGGAGTTGATCGTTCTGTCGGTTGGACGCCAGCTCGGCATCCTGCCCCCTTCCGTCTACGCGATGTTCGTCGTGTTCGCACTGCTGACGACCGCTATGACAGCGCCCGTCGTTCGGTTCGCGACGCGCAACCACGCACGCATCGCAACCCGCGCGTCGGGTTCGGGTGCCTGATCGCTCGGGCTCGAACCCTGAAACAATGAAAATAGTTTGGCATCACGGGAACGACAGGGGGAATCCCATAACTGGAGAAAGGGTCGTTCGATACGCGCGACGGTACTTCCGGTTTGACCCTGCCATATCGTGTTACTCGATAAATCGGTACAGGATGAGCCCAAGCCATCACCAACACATTGAGTTCATTGGCCTCATTGAAACGATTTAGCAGGTCATATCGGATGGCAGGCCCACGCGCAAAATCGATGCCGAACGGAATCGGTGACCAGCCATCGTCGCATGCCTCGTCACTGGTTCAACCGATCCAGCAGGCAGCACCGATGTGCCTATTCATCGCCGGACAGCCCGCTTCCTTTCTCGAAGCGCGTGACGCCCGGCAGCGCGCGCAGCTTGTCGCAGATCGCCTTGTATTCGAGTTCCGACACCCGCGCGAGCGCGATGCGCACCTCGTCCTGCTCGCCCGTGTCGTCGGCACGCTGCACGATGAACTGCTTCACGCGCGCACTGTCGGGGCCGAGCGCCGCGTGCAGCGAATCGAACGTCAGCGTGCCGCTCGCAACCGTCAACGCAAGCTGGCGCCGTTGACGCACCGTGAAATAGCGCCGCTCCAGCGGCTTGATGCCGGCCAGAATGATCAGGATGATGATCGTCGCCGACACCGACGCGACATAGAGCCCGCCCCCCACCGCAAGGCCGATCGCGGCGACCGACCACAGGCTCGCGGCCGTCGTCAGCCCGCGCACGATCTCGCCGCGCAGCAGGATCGAGCCCGCGCCGAGGAAGCCGATGCCCGACACGACCTGCGCGGCGATCCGCGACGGATCGAGCACGACGTGGTCGCTGGTGCCGAGCACGTCGGCGAAACCGAACGCCGACACGATCATGATCAGCGTCGAACCGACGCACACGAGCATGTGCGTGCGCAGGCCGGCCGCCCACGACAGGCGCTCGCGCTCGAAGCCGATGACGCTGCCGAGCGCCGCCGCGAGCACGAGCCGCATCACGAGTTCCAGGTTGTTGAGCATCCGATTTCTCTCCTTTTTTGGTGCCGGCCGCGCGGAATGTTTTATCCTTGGCCCCGGCCGCGCCGATTCCCGGGCCGCGCCGACACGTTTTCGATCCAAGCGCTCAACCCCGCCATGTCCGTTTCCGACTCCGCTTCCGCCCAGGCCGCCCAACTGCGCCACCATTTCGCGCACGTCGTCTTGCCGATCTGGCGGGGTTCAGGGTTCGACCCGGCATTGCACCTGCCGTTCGAGGCCGTGGATCCGGCCACCCACGCGCCGCTGCCCGTGACCCGTTATCGCGCAATGGCGTGCGCGAGGCAACTGTTCGTGTTCGCGCGGGCCGGCGACCCGGCGCACGCGGCCACGCTGTTCGACGCGCTGTGCCGGCACTTTCGCGACCCGCGTCATGGCGGCTGGATCTACAGCGTCGACGCGCAGGGCGCGCCGCTCGATACGACCAAGGATCTCTATACGCACGCGTTCGTCGTGTTCGCGTGCGCCGCATGGCATGCGGCGTCGCGCGACGCCGCCGCACGCACGGTGGCGGAAGAAACCGCCGCGCTGATCCAGGATCGCTTCGCGCCGCGCCACGGCGACGCGTTGCTCGATGCCGCGCGCCACGCCGATTTCTCGTCATCCGACAGCGGCGCGCTGCAGAATCCGCTGATGCATCTGACCGAAGCGTGGCTCGCGGCCGCCGACGCGTTCGGCGACCCGGCGTTCGACGATGCGCTCGCGCGCACCGCGCAGGCCGTCGAGCGCACGTTCGTCGATGCGGCGACCGGCTGCGTGGCCGAGTTGCCGCTCGGGGCGGCCGACAACCGTTTCGAGCCCGGCCATCAGTTCGAATGGTTCTATCTGGTCGACGCGGCCGGCGCGCGGCTCGCGCAGACCGGACTTCCCGCCGCGCTGTCGCGCGCGTTCGCGTTCGCCGAGCAATACGGCGTCGATCCGCGGACGGGCGGCGTGTGCGCGGCGCTCGACGCGCAGGGCGCATGCATCGACGGCACGCAGCGGATCTGGGCGCAGACCGAATACCTGCGCGCGCTCGCGACGCACGGCGGCACGCCGGCCTCGGCGCCGCTCGCGCGCCAGATCGAGCGGTTCGCCGCGCGCTTCCTGCATCCGCGCGGCTGGTTCGAGTGCAAGACGGCGGAGGGCCAGGTGTCGCGCGCCGACATGCCGTCGACGACGCCCTACCACCTCGCGACCGCCTACGCGGCGCTGCCGGCCGGTTCGTAGCCCGTCGCGGCGAACGACGGCGCCGCGCGGCCGCCCGGTGCGGCGCGTCCGTCGCCCAGCTCGAACACCGACACCGCCTGCATCAGGTGTGCGGTCTGGTCGTTCAGCGATGCGGCGGCGGCCGCGACTTCCTCGACCAGCGCCGCGTTCTGCTGCGTGAGCTGATCCATCTGCGTGACGGCCTGGTTGACCTGCTCGATCCCGACGCTCTGCTCGACCGACGCCGCCGTGATCTCCGCCATCGTCTGCACGACCCGCGTGATCGACGCCGACACCGAGCGCATCGCATCGCCGGCGCGCTCGACGAGTTCCGCTCCGCCGTTGATCTGCGCGACCGAATCCTCGATCAGCGCCTTGATCTCCTTCGCCGATTGCGCGCTGCGCTGGGCGAGCGAGCGCACTTCGCCCGCGACCACCGCGAAGCCGCGCCCCTGTTCGCCGGCCCGTGCGGCCTCGACCGCCGCGTTCAGCGCGAGGATGTTGGTCTGGAACGCGATGCCGTCGATCACCGAGATGATTTCCGCGATCCGCCCCGAGCTCTGCGCGATGCCGCGCATCCGGTCGATCACGCTGTCGACCACGCCGCCGCCATGGCTCGTGGCTTCGAGCGCCGCGTCGGCCAGCGCGCTCGCCGCACGAGCGCTGTCGGTGTTCTGCCGGACGGTCGCGGTCAGTTCCTCCATGCTCGCGGCGGTTTCCTCGAGCGATGCGGCCTGCGTGCCCGTACGCGCCGACAGGTCGGCGTTGCCGCCCGCGATCTCGCCCGCGCCGAGGTGGATCGCATCGGACGCGTGGCGCACCGTGCGCACGGTGCCCGCGATGCTCGTCTGCATCGCGGCGAGGCCGCGCAGCATCCGGTCGATCTCGAACACGCCGCCCGCCTGCACGGCTTCGTCGAGACGGCCCTGCGCGATCCGCTCGAAATGACGGCCGGCCTGCTCCAGCGGCGCGACGACCGCGCGCCGCGCGGCCGCGTAGATCGCGACGCTCGCCGCGAGCATCGCCACCAGCAGCACGATGCCGACCGACTTGAACCACAGCATGCCGCCGTCGATGGTGTCGAGCGCCGCGCGGCTCGAGGTGCCGCCATAGTCGGTGAAGCGATGCAGTTCGGCGATGTACGCGTCCTGGAAGCCCTGGGTCGGCTGGTCGAGGAACGCCTGGATGTTGTCGGCGTCGAGGAACTGCACGAGTTCGCCCAGTGCGCCGCGCAGCGCACGATAGCGTTCGGCGAGCGCCGCGACGCGTGCGCGGTTGGTGTCGTCGACCGGCTGCGCGGCCGTCAGCACGGCGAACGCCTTGTCCGCTTCCGCGAGCGACGCGCCCGCGTGGCGGATGATGTCTTCGGGCTTCGGGCCGCCGCGCACCATCCGCGTGCCGGCACGCGACAGGTTGATGCGTGCGTCGAGCAGTTGCTCGGTCGCCCGGCTGGCCGCGTCGACCTGCGCGATCGCGACGTTCGACAGATCGTCGACGCCGCTGCGCGTCGACGCGAGCGTCCAGAAGCCGAGCGCTTCGATCGCGAACAGGAAGAGACAGAACACGGTCAACACGCCGAGCAGACCCGACGCGAGCTTGATTTTTCCGAACATGGAGGATTTCCTGGAGAGCAGACGATGAGGCAATGCCCCGGCATTAGCGGCATTTCTTCGTCGGACTTTAGGCGGATTGCCGGCAACGCAGGTCAATCGCGCGCTTCGCACGCGCATTCGCGTCGAATCGCCCGCAAACGCGGAAGATCTTGGGTATTCGGCGCAATAATCGCGTCGCATCGCACCGGAATTTGCCCGAAACGCGAACGAATTTCCTTGCTTATCCGCAGCCCCCTTCCTAGAGTTCAGCGCAAGCGGGCACTCATTTGGAAGGAAGTTCGATGACCGACATCACGGACCACGCGCGCGGCGCATTGCGCGCGCAACCGTTCAGCATGCTGCTGGGCACGGAGCTGATGCATATCGGCGACAACGAAGTGTCGCTGTGTCTGCCCGTACGCGAGGAACTGCGGCAGCAGCACGGCTTCGTGCACGGCGGCGTCATCAGCTATCTCGCGGACAATGCGCTGACGTTCGCCGGCGCGCTCGTGCTCGGTCCGCGCGTGATCACCGCCGAATACAAGATCAACTACCTGCGGCCGGCCGTGAACGGCACGCTGGTCGCCCGCGCGAAGCTCGTCTACGCGGGCCGGCACCAGGCGACCTGTCAGTGTCACGTGTTCGTCATCGACGGCGATCACGAGCGGCTCGTCGCGATCGCGCAAGGCACGATCAATCGCGTCGGCGACGGAAAGGTGCCGGACAGGCCGGAGGAAACGGCGTGAGACGACGCCCGTCGCGAGGTCAATGAGAGAACGCCGAACACGCAGCGCGTGTCGCGCTAGCGCTTCATCGCGGCGAGATAGACCGCATCGCGCTCGCGACGCCCCACCGCGACTACCAGTACGACGACTTCCGCATCGCGCACTTCGTACACGAGGCGATAGCCGATACTGCGCAGCTTGATCTTGTAGCGGTCCGGATGACCGTGCAGCTTCGCCGAAGGAATGCGAGGGTTCTCGAGCCGTTCGACGAGTCTGGCCTTGAACTGATCGCGAATGGTGCGATCGAGCTTCCTCCACTCCTTCAACGCAGGTTCGAGAAAGGCGAGCTCAAAGGTCATTCAACTTGACCTTGACGGCTTTCTCCTTGGCGCGCGAGTCGGCCAGCACGTTGTCTTCGATATCTTCGAGACGTTCGACCATCGCCTCCCATGTCTTCGCCGGAATGCAATAGAACGCGGGTTCGTTGTGATTCAGGATCGCGACCGGGAACCCCTCTCCCGCCGCCACGGTTCCCATCGGGTTCCGCTTCAGCTCCGAGACGCTCGCCGTCACGCTAGCCAGGATGGTATGGGGCATGTCTGCTCCTTTTTCGATCGAATTTACATTGTACTTTATTTGACACTATATTTAGCGTGATATTTGGTGCCAAACAGGCGGTACCGAATTCGCTCTCGACCCGTGAAGTTTGATACCCCTACTCGGCCCCGTCCCCCGCCAGCGGCATAAACCGCGGCGCCACCCGCGCCCGGACGTTGCCGTGCTCGTCCGTCCGATAGATCCCGCGCGCCGCGTTGTGCGGATGCACGGCCGCGTCGGCCACGCTCAGCACCGGCGCGAAACACGCGTCGGTGCCTTCGAGCAGCGCGCGCCAGTGCGCAGACGGCTGCCCGGCGAACACCTGCGCGAAACGCGCCTTCAGCGCGGGCCAGCGCGTCCGGTCGTACTGCGACGCGGGATCGACGTCGGTCAGCCCGAGCCGTTCAATCAGCAGCGCGTAGAACGGCGGCTCGAGCGCGCCGATCGTCACGCATTTGCCGTCCGCGCAGCGATACACGTCGTAGAACGGCGCATCGTGGAACAGGCTCGGCTGCGCGCCGTCGAGCTGCCCGCTCGCGCGTGCCCACAGCGCCAGCGACCCGAGCATCGATACGATGTCGACGATCGCGCCGTCGACCACGCGCCCCGGCCCGCCGCCGCGCACGTCGAGCAACGCGCAGACGATCCCGAACGCGAGCCCGAGCGCGCCGCCCGCATCGCCGACGACGGTCGGCGGCACGCCCGGCCGGCCGTCGCGCGGCGCGGACAGCGACAGCAGGCCGGTCAGCGCGACGTAATTCAGGTCGTGCCCGGCCGCGGCCGCGAGCGGGCCGTGCTGGCCCCAGCCCGTCATGCGTCCGTAGACGAGTGTCGGATGGCGGCGCGCGCAAGCGTCGGGCCCGAGGCCGAGCCGCTCCATCACACCGGGCCGCAGCCCTTCGATCAACGCATCGGCCTGCGCGACCAGATCGAGCGCGGCGTCACGCCCGGCCGGCGTCTTCAGGTCGAGTTCGACGATCGTCTTGCCTTCGCGCAGCAGGTCGCCATCGCGGGCCTGTAGCGCGTCCGGCGCGCTCGTGCGGCCGGACGGGCGTGCGACCAGCGTGATGCGTGCACCCATACCGGCGAGCATCCAGCCCGCGAGCGGGCCGGGGCCAAGGCCCTCGAACTCGACGATGTGGATGCCGGAAAGCGGCGCGTTCAATGGCATGGCGACCTCGCTGAAATGCAGCCGGGACAGGAACGGCGAAACGTTCCGATTCTATGCGAATGCATGCACGCGCCGGCTTCGCGCGGCCAGGGCCTGATCACGGTAATCACGGGCTTGCGCTGGCCCCCCGAACGAATTTCTCCGAACAGAGAGGCGTGAACGCGCCCTAGCGAAGCCCGTCGCCCGCGCGCCCGGCCAGCGCCGCCCGCATCGCGCGCACGATCGCGTCCCGATGCGGGTCGATCCGCTCGACGGGCCCGGCCACGCCCATCGCCAGCGGCAATCCGTTCCAGCCGTCCGCGATCACCATCGAGATCATCGCGGCGCCCTGCGTGACGGTGTGCGCCGAATAGGAATAACCGAGCCGGCGGGTCTGTTCGACCTTGTCGAGCACGACGTCCTCGTCGATCGTCCTGCCCGACTTCCCGATCCGGCGGATGCTGCGCGACACGAGCCGGCGGATCGTACTGTCCGGCTGAATGCTCAGCAGCGCCCAGCCGAGTCCCGACATGCAGATCTCGCGACGCGTGCCGATCGGCGCATAGAACTGCACCGGAATCGAGTGCGAGCCTTCGACCGCATCGATGTACTGCACGTACAGGTCGCTCTGCACCGCGATCACGACCGCCTCGTGCGTGCGCGCCGCCACCCGCTTCGCGACGGCATGCCAGTGCCGCCGGCTGCCGGCCGCCGAATCGACCAGCGCTTCGCCGAGATTGACGAGCCGCGCGGTAGGCGCATACACGTGCGTCGCGTCGTCGTACGCGAGGTAGCCGAGCGTCTTCATGCTGGTCAGCAGCGCCGCCGCGCTCGACCCCGGATACCCGCAGCGCGTGGCGATCTCGCGCACGCTCAGCGGCCGCTGCAAGGTGCTGAAGAGTTCCAGCACCTCGAACACGCGCGCCGCGCTCTTGACCACGTTTCCGCTCATCCCGCCCTCTCCGCAGCGACCGGCACGGACCTTCCACGTATGTGGAACGGAATTTCCCGCCGCCAACCGTCGTGACGATACTAGGCTTCGGCCCGCGGCGTGAAGCCCCGCGGCACCGAACACACGGAGACACCATGGCAGCCTTTTTGATCCGTGAACGGCAGGGCGCGATCCTGACCGTCACGATGAGCCGTCCCGACACCCGCAACGCCATTTCGGACACCGACGCGATCGACGCGCTGACCGACTGCTGCGACGAAGCGAACCGCGACGAATCGATCCGCGTGCTGATCCTGACCGGCGCCGGCACGACGTTCTCGTCGGGCGGCAACGTGAAGGCGATGCGCGCGTTCGCGGAAGCGGGGCCGCACGATCCCGCCGCGATCCGCACCGGCTATCGCCGCGGCATCCAGCGGCTCGCGCACGCATTCCAGCACCTCGAAGTGCCGGCCATCGCGGCGGTCAACGGCCCGGCCATCGGCGCCGGCACCGATCTCGCGTGCATGTGCGACATCCGCATCGCCGCCGAGCGCGCACGCTTCGCGGAAAGTTTCATCGCGCTCGGCCTCGTGCCGGGCGACGGCGGCGCGTGGTTCCTGCCGCGGATCGTCGGCGCCGCGGTCGCCGCGGAAATGTCGTTCACCGGCGACGCGCTGGACGCGCAGGCCGCACTGCGCTGCGGGCTCGTGTCGCGCGTCGTGCCCGATGGCGAGCTCCTCGCGCATGCGCACGAACTGGCCGGCCGCATCGCCCGTCATTCCGGCACCGCGCTGCGCCTGACCAAGCGGCTGCTGCGCGAAGGCCGCCACGCGAGCCTCGACTCGCTGCTCGACCTGTCGGCGTCGTACCAGGCGTTCGCGCACGCCAGCCCCGAACATCGCGCGGCGGTGAACGCGCTGTTCGCCGCGCGCGGCTGAACCCGCGACGCATCGCGGCCGTGCAGCCGGCGCGTGCCGGCCGGCCCGTCGAATCCACAACGAAGGAGACATCGTCATGACCAGCAACAACGAGGGCGCACTCGCAGGCGTGCGCGTGGTGGACCTGAGCCGCGTCTATGCGGGGCCGTTCTGCGCACAGACGCTCGCCGACCACGGCGCGGACGTCGTCAAGATCGAGCCGCCGCAAGGCGACGAAACGCGCGACTGGGGGCCGGCGATGCCGAGCGGCATCTCCAGCTACTACTGGGGTCTCAACCGCAACAAGCGCAATCTCGCGCTCGACCTGTCGCATCCCGACGGGCGCGACGTGCTGTTACGCATGCTCGAAACGGCCGACGTGCTGATCGACAACTTCAAGCAGGGCACGCTCGAACGCTGGGGCATCGGCTACGAAGACTGCCTGCGCGCGCGCTTTCCGCGCCTCGTCCACTGCTCGATCTCCGGATACGGCACCGACGGCCCGCTCGCGCGGTTTCCGGGCTACGACGCCGTCGCGCAGGGCCTCGCCGGTTTCATGTCGATCAACGGCGAGCCGGGCGGCATGCCGCTCAAGGTGCCGTTTCCGGTCGTCGATTACGCGGCCGGCCTGAGCGCCGTCTCCACCATCCTGATCGCGCTCGTCGAGCGGACGCGCTCCGGCCTGGGGCAACACGTCGACATCGACTTGTTCAGCACCGCGCTGTCGATGCTGCATCCGGTCAGCACGAGCTGGATGGCGACCGGCGACGTGCCCGTCGCGACCGGCAACGTGTACGGCGCGATCGCGCCGTACGGCGTCTATCCGTGCAAGGACAAGCCGGTCGCGACCGGCGCCGGCAACAACCGTACGTTCGCGCGGCTCGTCGAGGCCCTCGGCGTGCCCGAGCTGGCGCGCGACCCGCGCTTCGCGACCAATGCACAGCGCGTCGCGCATCGCGAGGCGCTCGACACGCTGCTCGGCCGGTTGACCGCCGAACTGCATGCCGACGACGTCGTCGAGCGACTGCTGCACGCCGGCGTCGCGACGGGGCCGGTCAACACCGTGGCCGACGCGTTCGGCCATCCGCAGGCGGCGCGCAACGCGATGTTCGTCGATACCGATACGTACACCGGCGCGGGCATCCCCGCCAAGCTGTCCCGCACGCCCGGCGCGATCCGCCGGCCGCCCCGGCCGTTCGCCGCCGACACCGACGCCGTGCTCGACGCATTCGGGATCGATGCGGCGCGCCGCGACGCGTTGCGGCGGGCGGGCGTGCTGCACGACACGCGGGCGGACGCCGCCGGGAGCGCGTCATGACCACCGCGCGCTCGTACTCCTCGCCGACCGGCGACGATGCCCCGTCGATCCTGCGCGACGACGCCGACGGCATCGCGTGGCTGACGATCCATCGCCCGCACGTCGCCAATGCACTGTCCGCCGAAGCGATCCGTCGCCTGTGCGAAGAACTCGTCACGCTCGACGACAACCCGTCGATTCGCGTCATCGTGATCCGCGGCGCGGGCGAACGCGCGTTCAGTGCCGGCGTCGACCTCGGCGATCCCGAAATACGCGGGATGCAGCCGATGCGCGGGCTCACGCGCAACGTGCACGAGCTGATCCTGGAGCTGCGCAAGCCGACCATCGCGGCCATCAACGGCTACGCCATCGGCGGCGGCTGCGAAATCGCCCTCGCGTGCGATCTGCGAATCGCCGCCGATCACGCGACCTTCGCGCTGCCCGAAGCGCGGGTCGGCATGGGCGCGAACTTCGCGAGCGTGCTGCTGCCGCGCATGTTGCCGCGCGCGATCGCGATGGAGCTGCTGTTCACGGGCCGCCGCTTCGATGCGGACGAAGCGCGGCGCGCCGGCCTGCTGAACCGCGTCGTGCCCGGCGCCGCGCTCGACGACACCGTGCGCGAACTGGCGCTGACGATCGCCGCGAACGCGCCGCTCACGATCCGCCGCATCAAGGAAACCGCGACGCGCAGCCAGGGGCTGCCGGTGGCCGCCGCGCTGCGGCTGGACGTCGGCCCCGACGTCTACGCGAGCGAGGACCGGATCGAGGGCGCCCGCGCGTTTCTCGAAAAGCGCAAGCCGGTGTTCAAGGGACGCTGAGCCCGGCACGGCACCGCGGCCCCCAGCGCGCACCGCTCCCAGAACGCGGGCGCGCCCCAAAAACATGGACGGAGACACCTTCATGCAACGGAAAGCATTCCTGGTCGGCGCGTGCGTGCTGTGCGCCACGTCGGCGCACGCGTCGTCGGTCACGCTGTACGGGATCGTCGACAGCTACGTCGAATTCGATCGCATCGGCAGCCTGTCGAGCGTGCGGCAAAGCGGCGGCGGCTCGTCGACGAGCCGCTTCGGACTGACGGGCGTCGAGGATCTCGGCGGCGGCACGTCGACGAAATTCGTTTTGGAAAGCGGCTTCTCGCCGGTCGACGGATCGTTCCAGGGCGGTACGCTGTTCTACCGACAGGCGTACGTGTCGCTGCGGAACACGCGCTACGGCGACCTGCGGCTCGGCCGGCAATACACGCCCGCGTTCTACGTCGTGTACGACGGCGATCCGTTCGGGCTCAACGAACGGATGTCGCCGCTCGCGCTGCTCGCGACGTCGACCGACACGATCACGAGCAACACGACCCCGCCGATTCCGCGCTTCAACCAGGCAGCGTCGTATCTGAGCCCCGACTGGAACGGCCTGCGCGTGATGGCCACGTACGGCTTTCCGACGCCGAATGCGCTATCGACGCAGGCCGGACGCAACTACGGCGCCGGGCTTCAGTACCGGATCGGCGGCCTCTACGTCGGCGCCGGCTTCCAGGGCGATACGTCGGCCGGCAGCCTGGCGCCCGTCGTCGCCCCGTCGACGACCCGCCACTACGTGTTCGCGGCCAATTACGCGTTCGCGCGGGTCAAGCTGTACGCCGCGTTCCTGTACGGCGTCGGCACGGCGGCGCGGCTGCCGGCGTTCTCGACCGCGAGTGTCGGCGCGTCGATCGACGTCGGCGCCCTCGATCGCATGCTGGTGTCGCTCGTGCGCCGCGACGTGAAGGGCTCGGCGAACGATGCGACCGCGCTCGGCGTCGGCTACGACCATCCGCTGTCGAAGCGGACGTCGCTCTACGCACGCTATCTCTACATGAAGAACGGCGGCGACGCCCGCAACACCGTCGTCGCCGGTCTGCAACCGCATCCGGGCGGCACCGAGCAGGTGTTCGCGCTCGGCATCGCCCACCGCTTCTGACGGAGTGCCCATGACCCCGACCCTTTCGACCCGCGCGAGCGCCGTCGACGACGGCGCGCCACAGGCGCTCTACCGCCGGATCTCGCGTCGGCTGCTGCCGTTCCTGATCCTCTGCTACACGCTGTCGTTCATCGACCGCATCAACATCGGCTTCGCGCACGCGCAGATGGCCGCCGAACTGCACTTCTCCGACGCCGTCTACGGGCTCGGCGCGGGCATCTTCTTCATCGGCTACATGGCGTTCGAGATTCCGAGCAACGCGTGGCTCGCGCGGATCGGCGCGCGCCGGACGATCGCCCGGATCATGGTGCTGTGGGGCCTCGGCTCGGCCGCGACGATGTTCGTCGCGACGCCCGCGCAGTTCTACGCGTGCCGCTTCCTGCTGGGCGTGTTCGAGGCCGGCTTCTTCCCCGGCATCCTGTTCTATCTCGGCGCGTGGTATCCGCCGCGGCAACGCGCGAAGGCGTTCGCGCTGTTCATGACCGCGCTGTACCTCGCGGGGCTGATCGCCGGCCCCGTGTCGGGCGCGATCCTGTCGTACTTCGACGGCGTGGCCGGCCTGAGCGGCTGGCAATGGCTGTTCGTCGTGGAAGGGCTGCCGAGCAGCGCGCTCGGCCTCGTCGCGCTGCGCTTTCTCGACGACCGGCCGGACGACGCACGCTGGCTGTCCGACGCCGACAAGGCCGCGCTGCGCGCCGCGCATGCGCAGGCCGAAGCCGGTACGCCGGCCGCGCACGCGGCGCGGCCGTTGCTCGCGCATCGCGATTTCTGGCTGCTGTGCGCGGCCAATTTCGCGATCGCGGCCGCCGGCTACGCGCTCGTGTTCTGGATGCCCGTGATCCTGCATCGCGGCGGCCTGCATGGCGCGATGCAGATCGGGCTGCTGTCCGCGCTCCCGTATCTGTGCGGCATCGTCGGCATGCTCGCGATGGGCTGGCGCACCGAGCGCCGGCGCGAATGGCGCAAGCACGGCGCCGTCGCGATGCTCGCGTGCGCGGCGGCGCTCGCCGCTCTCGCGACCAGCGCCGGCACGTCGCATCTGATGATCGCGCTGTGCATCGCGGTCGCCACGCACGCCGCGGCGCTGCCCGCGTTCTGGGTGCTGCCGGGGCTCGCGCTGCCCAAGCGCGCGATGGCCGTCGCGATCGCGGCGATCACGATGACCGGCGCGATCGGCGGGTTCGCGAGCCCGTTCCTGATGGGCGTGCTCAACACGGCCACCGGGTCGATGCGCAGCGGGCTCTATTTCAATGCCGCGCTGCTGGCGGCCGGCGCGCTCGCCTTGCTCGGCACGCTGCGCGCCCGCGCGGCGGCGCACGCGAACGCCAGCTGACGGCGCGACTTCTTCCTCCCCTGTACGGACCCACTCTGATGAATTTCGAACTCGAACTCGAACACCGGATGATCCGCGACCTCGTCGCACGTTTCGTGAAGGACGAGCTGATTCCGCTCGAAGCGGCGGCGATGGCGCGCGAGGCCGACGGCCAACGCTTCGGGCTGCTCGCCGACGAGCGCGCGCACCTCGACGCGCGCTCCCGGCAACTCGGCCTGTGGGGACTCGACGCACCGCTCGACGCGGGCGGCTCGGATCTGCCGGCCGTCGCGATGGTCGGCGTGAACGAGGCGATCGGCACGACCGTCACCCCGTACATCCTGCCGCCCGATTCGCCGAACCTGCGAATGCTGTGCGACGCGGCCGACGATGCGCAACGCACGCGCTATCTCGAACCGTACGCACGCGGCGCCACGCGTGCGGCGATGGCGATCTCCGAGCCCGGCGCCGGCTCCGATCCGGGCGCGCTGTCGACGACGGCCGTGCGCGACGGCGACGGCTGGGTGCTGAACGGCCGGAAGATCTGGATCAGCCACGCGGCCGAAGCCGACTGGACGATCGTGATGGCGCTGACCGATCGCAACAAGGGCAAGCGCGGCGGCATGTCGGCGTTCATCGTCGATCGCGGCACGCCGGGCTTCGTCATCGAGCGCCGGATTCCGATGATCGGCGGGCTGTCGACCTACGAGATCGTGCTCGAAGACTGCCGCATTCCCGCGGCGCAACTGCTGGGCAGGGAAGGCGCCGGCTTCGCGCCGATGCAGGCCCGGCTCGCGAACCGGCGGCTGGAGATGGCCGCATGGTGCATCGGCCGCGCCGAGCGCGCGGTGGCGCTGCTGTGCGACCATGCGAAGCAGCGCACGACCTTCGGCGTGCCGCTCGCGGAGCGTCAGGCGGTCCAGTGGTGGGTCGCCGACGCGCTCACGCAGATCCACGCATGCCGCCTGATGACCTACGAAGCGGCCGCGCGCGTGGATGCCGGGCAGGATGCCCGCACGCAGATCTCGATGGTCAAGGTGTTCGCGACCGAAATGGCGTGGACCGTCATCGATCATGCGATGCAGACGCTCGGCGCGATGGGCATGACGAAGGAAATGCCGTTGCAGCAGATGGCCACCGAGGCGCGACTGATGCGCATCTTCGAAGGCCCGACTGAGGTGCACCGCTGGGTCGTCGCACGTAGCGTGCTGTGACCGCGGCGCGCCGCCCACTTCCACGATGGAGCCTGCATTGAAGACCCTGCATCTCGTCGATCCCGAAATCCGCCCGCTGCTCGAGACCTGGCCGACCGTCACGCTCGACGCCGACAACCTCGCGCAGTCGCGCCGGCGCGTGCTGCCGCTGCCGCCGCCCGACCTGGCCGGCAGCACGCTCGAACGCCGCACGGTGCCCGGCCCCGCCGGCGCGCCGGACGTCCCGGTCCTCGTCTATCTGCCCGACGGCCACGCGCGCCCGCTGCCGGCGATCGTCCACCTGCACGGCGGCGGCTTCGTGCGCGGCGCGGCGAAGGATCTCGAAGCGGTGCACCGATCGCTCGTGACGCAGCTCGGCTGCGCGCTGATCTCGGTCGACTACCGCCTCGCGCCGGAAACCGTGTTTCCCGGCGCGATCGAGGACTGCTATGCGGCGCTCGCGTGGGTGTTCGGTCACGCCGACACGCTCGGCCTCGACGCCGCGCGGATCGGCGTGGCCGGCGAAAGCGCGGGCGGCGGGCTCGCCGCCGCGCTGGCGCTGCTGGCGCGCGACCGCGGCGAATTCCCGCTCGCGTTCCAGCACCTGATCTATCCGATGCTCGACGATCGCACCTGCACGCGCACGCCGCATCCGCATGCCGGCGAATTCATCTGGCATGCGGCCAACAACCGGTTCGGCTGGACCGCGCTGCTCGGTCATGCGCCGGGCATCGACGGCGTGTCGCCGTACGCGGCGGCCGCGCGCGCCACGCGGCTCGACGGCCTGCCGCCCACGTTCCTGTCGGTCGGCTCGCTGGACCTGTTCCTCGACGAGAATCTCGACTACGCGCAGCGCCTGCTCCGCGCGGGCGTGCCGACCGAGCTGCACGTGCTGCCCGGCGGCGTACACGGGTTCGACATCGTGCCCGGCGCGCGCATCTCGGAAACGGCACGCCGCCTGAGCCACGACGCGCTGCGCCGCTTCCTGCACGGCTGACGAAAACGACGCGGGCGGCCGAAGCCGCCCGCATCCGCGCCGGTACCGACGACGATCAGAACGCGTCGCCCGGCACGCGCACCCAGCCTTCCATCAGCACGCGCGCGCTGCGGCTCATGATCGCCTTCGTGACGGTCCACTCGCCGTTTTCCCGTTTCGCTTCCGCACCGACGCGCAACGTGCCCGACGGATGCCCGAAGCGCACCGCGTTGCGTTCGCCGCCGCCCGCCGCGAGATTGACGAGCGTGCCCGGAATCGCCGCGGCCGTGCCGATCGCGACCGCCGCGGTGCCCATCATCGCGTGATGCAGCTTGCCCATCGACATCGCGCGCACCAGCAGGTCGACGTCGCCCGCGTTCACGCGCTTGCCGCTCGAGGCGACGTAATCGGCCGGCTTCGCGACGAACGCGATCTTCGGCGTGTGCTGTCGCGTCGCGATTTCGTCGAGCGTGTCGATCAAGCCCATGCGCAACGCGCCGTGCGCGCGGATCGTCTCGAACTTCTCGAGCGCCTTCGCGTCGCCGTTGATCGCGTCCTGCAGCTCGGTGCCCGTATAGCCGATCGCTTCCGCGTCGACGAAGATCGTCGGGATGCCCGCGTTGATCATCGTCGCCTTCAGCGTGCCGACGCCCGGCACGGTCAGATCGTCGACGAGGTTGCCGGTCGGGAACATCGAGCCGCCCGCGCCTTCTTCCTCGGCGGCCGGGTCCATGAATTCGAGCTGCACTTCGGCGGCCGGGAACGTGACGCCGTCCAGCTCGAAGTCGCCCGTCTCCTGCACCGCGCCGTTCACGATCGGCACGTGAGCGACGATCGTCTTGCCGATGTTCGCCTGCCAGATCCGCACGGTCGCGACGCCGTCGCGCGGCACGCGCGCCGGATCGACGAGGCCACCGGCGATCGCGAACGGGCCGACGGCCGCCGACAGGTTGCCGCAGTTGCCGGTCCAGTCGACGAACGCGCGGTCGATCGCGACCTGCCCGAACAGGTAGTCGACGTCGTGGCCCGGCCGCGTGCTCGTCGACACGATCACCGTCTTGCTGGTGGACGACGTCGCGCCGCCCATCCCGTCGATCTGCTTGCCGTACGGATCGGGGCTGCCGATCACGCGCAGCAGCAGCGCGTCGCGCGCGGCGCCGGGCGCCTGCGCGGCATCCGGCAGATCCTGCAGCCGGAAGAACACGCCCTTGCTGGTGCCGCCACGCATGTAGGTGGCGGGAATCCTGATTTGAGGAATATGAGCCATGTCTGTGTTCTCAATGTGCGTCGTTCAGGCGGCCTGCGACGATTCGAGGAAGTCCTGCGCGAAACGCTGCAGCACGCCGCCGGCCTCGTAGATCGACACTTCCTCGGCCGTATCCAGCCGGCACGTCATCGGCACCTCGACACGCTCGCCGTTCCTGCGGTGAATCACGAGCGTCAGGCCGGCGCGCGGCGTGCGCTCGCCGATCACGTCGAAGGTCTCGGTGCCGTCGATGCCGAGCGTCGTCCGGTTGGTGCCCGGCTTGAACTCGAGCGGCAGCACGCCCATCCCGATCAGGTTGGTGCGGTGGATCCGCTCGAAGCCTTCGGCGGCGATCGCCTCGACGCCCGCGAGCCGCACGCCCTTCGCGGCCCAGTCGCGCGACGAGCCCTGGCCGTAGTCGGCGCCGGCGATCACGATCAGCGGCTGCTTGCGATTCATGTACGTCTCGATCGCTTCCCACATCCGCATGACCTTGCCTTCCGGCTCGACGCGCGCGAGCGAGCCCTTCTTCACCGCGCCGTCGACGACCGCCATCTCGTTGATCAGCGTCGGGTTCGCGAAAGTCGCGCGCTGCGCGGTCAGGTGGTCTCCCCGGTGCGTCGCGTACGAGTTGAAGTCTTCTTCCGGCAGGCCCATCTTCGCGAGGTACTCGCCGGCCGCGCTGTTCGGCAGAATCGCGTTCGACGGCGACAGGTGGTCGGTCGTGATGTTGTCGCCGAGCACCGCGAGCGGGCGCATGCCCTTCAACGTGCGCTCGCCGGCCAGCGCCCCTTCCCAGTACGGCGGGCGGCGGATGTACGTGCTCTGCGCGCGCCAGTCGTAGAGCGGCGCCGCGCGCTCGCCGGCGGCGGCGCCGCGCGCGAACATCGGCTCGTAGACCTTGCGGAACTGCTCGGGCTTCACGCTCGACGCGACGATCGCATCGATCTCCTCGTCGCTCGGCCAGATGTCCTTCAGCGTGACGGGCTTGCCGTCGGGGCCGTGGCCGAGCACGTCGCGCTCGATGTCGAAGCGGATCGTGCCGGCGATCGCATACGCGACCACGAGCGGCGGCGACGCGAGGAACGCCTGCTTCGCATACGGATGGATGCGGCCGTCGAAGTTGCGGTTGCCGGACAGCACGGCCGTCGCGTACAGGTCGCGATCGACGATCTCCTGCTGGATCTTCGGGTCGAGCGCGCCCGACATCCCGTTGCAGGTCGTGCACGCGAACGCGACGATGCCGAAGCCGAGCTTCTCGAGTTCCGGCAGCAGGTTCGCTTCTTCCAGATACAGCTCGACCGCCTTCGAGCCGGGCGCGAGCGAACTCTTCACCCACGGCTTGCGCGTGAGGCCCTTCGCATTCGCGTTGCGCGCGAGCAAGGCCGCCGCGATCACGTTGCGCGGGTTGCTGGTGTTCGTGCAGCTCGTGATCGCGGCGATGATCACCGCGCCGTCGGGCATCTGGCCCGGCTTGTCTTCCCACTGGCCGGCAATGCCGCGCGCGGCGAGATCGGACGTCGGCAGCCGCTTGTGCGGGTTCGACGGGCCGGCCATGTTGCGCACGACGCTCGACAGGTCGAACGTCAGCGTGCGCTCGTATTGCGCGTTGCTCAGCGTGTCGGCCCACAGACCGGCCGTCTTCGCATACGTCTCGACCAGCTTCACCTGCTCGTCGCTACGGCCGGTGAGGCGCAGGTAGTCGATCGTCTGGCCGTCGATGAAGAACATCGCGGCCGTCGCGCCGTATTCGGGCGCCATGTTCGAGATCGTCGCGCGATCGCCGAGCGTCAGGCTCGCCGCGCCTTCGCCGCGGAATTCCAGATACGCGCCGACCACCTTTTCCTTGCGCAGGAACTCGGTCAGCGCGAGCACCACGTCGGTCGCGGTGATGCCGGGCTGGCGCTTGCCGGTCAACTCGACGCCGACGATGTCGGGCAGGCGCATCCACGACGCGCGGCCGAGCATCACGTTCTCGGCTTCGAGGCCGCCGACGCCGATCGCAATCACGCCGAGCGCATCGACGTGCGGCGTGTGGCTGTCGGTGCCGACGCAGGTGTCCGGGAACGCGACGCCATCCTGCGCCTGGATCACCGGCGACATCTTCTCGAGATTGATCTGGTGCATGATGCCGTTGCCCGGCGGGATCACGTCGACGTTCTCGAACGCCTTCTTCGTCCACTCGATGAAGTGGAAGCGATCCTCGTTGCGGCGATCCTCGATCGCGCGGTTCTTCGCGAACGCGTCGGGGTCGAAGCCGCCGCATTCGACGGCGAGCGAGTGGTCGACGATCAGTTGCACCGGCACGACCGGGTTCACCTTCGCCGGGTCGCCGCCGCCGTCCGCGATCGCGTCGCGCAGGCCGGCGAGATCGACGAGCGCCGTCTGCCCGAGGATGTCGTGGCACACCACGCGCGCCGGGAACCACGGGAAATCGCGTTCGCGCTTGCGCTCGACGATCTGCTTCAGCGACTCGGCGAGGATCGCCGGATCGCAGCGGCGCACGAGATTTTCGGCGAGCACGCGCGACGTGTACGGCAGCGTGTCGTACGCGCCGGGCGCGATCGCGTCGACCGCGGCACGCGCGTCGAAATAGTCCAGCGACGTGCCGGGCAGGGGTTTGCGGTTGGCGGTATTCATGATGTGGGGCGGGAATTCGGGGTATGACGCGCCGCGCGCCGGCCGCCCGCCTCGCGGGCGCCGGTGCGCGCGGCGGACGTGTCAGCGCTTCTCGATCGGCACGAACTGCAGGTCTTCAGGGCCCGTGTAGTTCGCGCTCGGGCGGATGATCTTGTTGTCGATGCGCTGCTCGATGATGTGCGCGCTCCAGCCCGACGTGCGCGAGATCACGAACAGCGGCGTGAACATCGCGGTCGGCACGCCCATCATGTGATACGACACAGCGCTGAACCAGTCGAGGTTCGGGAACATCTTCTTCGCGTCCCACATCACCGATTCCAGGCGCTCGGCGATGTCGTACAACTTCAGGTCGCCCGCTTCCTTCGACAGCTTGTGCGCGACGCCCTTGATCACCTTGTTGCGCGGATCGGAGATCGTGTAGACCGGGTGGCCGAAGCCGATCACGACTTCCTTGTTCTCGACGCGGCGGCGGATGTCGGCTTCGGCGTCGTCCGGCGAGCTGTAGCGGCTCTGGATCTCGTACGCGACTTCGTTCGCGCCGCCGTGCTTCGGACCGCGCAGCGCGCCGATCGCGCCGGTGATCGCCGAGTAGATGTCCGAGCCCGTGCCCGCGATCACGCGGCCGGTGAACGTCGACGCGTTGAATTCGTGCTCCGCGTACAGGATCAGCGACGTGTGCATCGCCTCGACCCACGACTTCGACGGCGTCTTGCCGTGCAGCAGGTGCAGGAAGTGGCCGCCGATCGAGTCGTCGTCGGTTTCGGTCTCGATGCGCTTGCCGTTGTGCGAGAAGTGATACCAGTACAGCAGCATCGAGCCGAGCGACGCCATCAGGCGGTCGGCGATGTCGCGCGCGCCCGGCAGGTTGTGGTCGTCCTTCTCCGGCAGCACGGTGCCGAGCACCGACACGCCCGTGCGCATCACGTCCATCGGGTGGGCCGACGCCGGAATCTGTTCGAGTGCGGCCTTCAGCGCGCTCGGCAGGCCGCGCAGCGCACGCAGTTTGGCCTTGTAGGCAGCCAGTTCGGTCAGGTTCGGCAGCGTGCCGTGCACGAGCAGGTGCGCGATTTCCTCGAATTCGCACGATTCGGCGACGTCGAGAATGTCGTAGCCGCGATAGTGCAGGTCGTTGCCGGTCTTGCCGACCGTGCACAGCGCGGTGTTGCCAGCCGTCACGCCCGACAGCGCCACCGACTTCTTCGGCTTGAATGCGCCTGCGGCGGCCGGTGCTGCTGCGTCTTTCGTCTCGCTCATGTTTCCGTTCTCCAATGGGGATCTATCTCGGCCGGGGCCGGCGCTGCGGCGCGCCCCGGCTTCATGCAATGCGTTCCGGGAACCGCGTCCCGGCGCGCGGGCGCATTACTTCTTGCCCTGCGCGAACAGTTCGTCGAGCTTGCGCTCGTATTCGTGATAGCCGAGGAAGTCGTACAGCTCGGCGCGCGTCTGCATCGTCGGCACGGCTGCTTTCTGCGTGCCGTCGCGGCGCAGCGTTTCGTAGAAGTTCAGCGCGGCCTTGTTCATCGCGCGATACGCGCCGCAGCAGTACAGCGCGATGTCGACGTTCGCCTCGCGCAGCTCGTCAACCGTAAACAGCGGCGTCGAGCCGAATTCGGTCAGGTTCGCGAGGATCGGCACCTTCACGGCCGCCTTGAAGCGACGGTAGTCGTCGAGCGTCTTCATCGCTTCCGGGAAGATCATGTCCGCGCCGGCTTCGACGTACGCGACCGCGCGCTCGATCGCCGAATCGATCCCTTCGGCGGCGGCCGCATCGGTGCGCGCCATGATCACGAACTGGTCGTCGGTACGCGCATCGACCGCGGCCTTCACGCGATCGACCATTTCCTCGGTCGGCACGACTTCCTTGCCCGGGCGGTGGCCGCAGCGCTTCTGGCCGACCTGGTCCTCGAGGTGCACGGCCGCGACGCCGGCGTTGATGAACGAGCGGATCGTGCGCGCGATGTTGAATGCGCCGCCCCAGCCCGTGTCGATGTCGACCAGCAGCGGCAGGTCGGTCGCGTTGGTGATCCGGGTCGCGTCGATCAGCACGTCTTCCATCGTGCTGATGCCGAGGTCGGGGATGCCGAGGGAGTTCGCCGCGACGCCGCCGCCCGACAGGTACACGGCCTTGAAGCCGACGGCCTGCGCCATCTTGGCCGCGTACGCGGTGATCGCGCCGACCACCTGCAGCGGCTGCTCCGCCGCGACTGCCGCGCGGAACTTCGCGCCGGCGCTCTGAAGATGCGTATTGCTCATGAACGGCCTCCTGATGGAATGCCCGATAACAGCAAGGACCGGGCCAGCACGCGAAACGTCGCTAACTCACTGATTCTTAAGCAACCGCCGAAGGCGTTGCATCGGTCGCCCATTTCAATTCGGCAATTTCATGTTTCAAAAATGAAATCGCACGCGCATAATCGGCCGTCATGGACCTCACTTCGACCAAGCCCGTCGGCCCCGACCGCACCGTGCGCCCGCGCATCTGGGCGATGGGCATCAGCCGCCTGCGCGACCTGTTTCGCGAGATCGCCGGCGAATTCGACGAACGCGCCGACGTGCGCATCGTGACGCGCGCGTACGAGGACGCGCTGAGCGCGGTCGCAGAGGCCGGCGCCGCGCGGCCCGACGTGATCGTCGCGGCCGGCTCGAACGGCGGCTTCCTGAAAACGCGCGCGCAGGTGCCGGTGGTGGTCGTGTCGCCGACCGGCTTCGACGTGATGCAGGCGCTCGCGCGCGCGCGGCGCGATGCCGCGCGGATCGCGCTCGTCAGCGCCGGCGAAACGCCGCCCGAGGTGCGCCGCTTCGTCGCCGCGTACGGCCTCGACGTGCAGTTTGCGTCATATCAGTCCGCGCAGGAAGCGGAAGCCTGCGTGCACGACCTGCGCGATCGCGGCATCGAGACGATCGTCGGCCCGGGCCTCGTCACCGACCTCGCGGCCAGCGCCGGCATGGGCGCGGTGTTCCTGTATTCGCATGCGTCGGTGCGCAAGGCGGTCGAGACGGCGCTCGAAGTCGCATATGCGACGCACGCCGAGGCATTCCGCCGCCAGCGGCTCGACACGCTGCTGCAGCACCTGCGCGACGGCGTGGTCGCGCTCGACGCGCACGGCCGCGTCGAGGCGATCAACGAACGGCTCGCGTCGGCGCTCGGGGTCGAACCGGCGGCGGCCGTCGGTCGCGCGCTCGTCGACCTGCGGCCCGAGCTGCGCACACTGCGCGGCGAAGACGGCGACGCGCTCGCGACGATACGCGGCGTGCGCTACGTCGTGCATCGCGGGCCGCTGGTCGATCGCGGCGTCACGTCGGGCAGCGTGCTGACGTTCCAGGAATCGCGCGCGGTCGAACGGCTCGATCGCGCGTTGCGTTCGCAACCGACCACGCAGCAGTTCGCCGCACGCTACGCGCTCGACGACGTGGTCGGCGCATCGGCGCCGATGACGCGCGTGCGCGACCTCGTGCGCCGCTACGCGAAATCCGACGCGACCGTGCTCGTGCTCGGCGAAAGCGGCACCGGCAAGGAAATGATCGCGCAGAGCCTGCACGCGCTGTCCGCGCGGCGCAACTATCCGTTCGTCGCGGTCAACTGCGGCGCGTTTCCGGAAGCGCTGCTCGAGAGCGAACTATTCGGCTATGAAGAAGGCGCGTTCACCGGCGCGCGGCGCGGCGGCAAGACCGGCCTGTTCGAGGCCGCGCACCGCGGCACGCTGTTTCTCGACGAAATCGGCGAGATGCCGCCGTCGCTGCAGAGCCGGCTGCTGCGCGTGCTGCAGGAGCGCGAGGTGATCCGCCTCGGCTCGACCGAGCCGATCCGCATCGACGTGCGCGTGATCGCCGCGACGCACCGGCCGCTGCTCGCGGCCGTCGAGGCCGGCACGTTCCGCGCGGATCTCTATTACCGGCTCAACATCCTGAACGTGGGCCTGCCGCCGCTGCGAGAACGCGCGGCCGACATTCCCGCGCTCGCGGCGACGCTGCTCGTGCAGGCCGCGCGGCGCGAGCCGCGTCTCGCCGAACGCGTGCGCGACACCGACGACGCGCTGCGCGTGCTCGACGCGACGCAGGCGACGCTCGCGCGCTACCGCTGGCCCGGCAATGTCCGCGAACTGCAGAACGTGGTCGAGCGGATCGCGGTGGAGCTGGCCGAGGAAGTCGACGAAAGCGATCCGGGCGCCGCGTGCGCGGCGCTCGCCCCCGGCGCGCTGCAGGCGATCGCGCCCGAGCTGTTCGCCGCGCCGCCCGACGCGGCCGACGCCGACGACGCGCAAACGCTGCATGCACGCCGCCGTCGCGCGGAAGCCGACGAGATCCGCGCGGTGCTCGACGCGTGCGGCGGCGACCGCGACCGCGCGTGCGCGGTGCTCGGCATCAGCAAGACGACGCTGTGGCGGAAGTTGTCGGCGAAATAGGTTCGGGCCGCCTGGTCATTCGGCCTTGTGATAGTGGCGATACGCCTTCGCGCGATTGCCGCACGACGACATCGAGCACCAGCGTCGGCTGCCGTTCTTGCTGTCGTCGATGAACAGCCACTGGCATGCATCGTTCGCACAGCGCTTGACCTTCGCGAGCCGCGTGCCGCCGAGCAGGTCGATCGCCGACCACAGCACCGGGCTCAACAGCCCCGCGAGCGTGGCGCCCGACGCGTCGATCCGCCACGCATAGCGACCGTCGACGCGCGCCAGCGCAACGCGCGGCGACGCTTCCGCCAGAAAGCCGCCGAGCAGCGCGAGATCGGCATCCTGCGGCTCGCGCTGCTCCGCCTGGGCGTAAAACAGCCGGTATAGCGCCTCGCGCAACGCGAGCGCCCGCGCGAGCATCGTCGGCGCGTCGCCCGTCTCTTTCCCTTCGCCGGGCACGCGACATACGTCGGCCAGCCCGGCCGGTACGCCGGCCTGTTCGCGGCACCACGCCAGCAGGTCGTCCAGCGTGCCGAAGGTTTCCGTCGGCGGATCGCTGCCGCGCCAGTACAGCGTGTTCGCGAAATCGAGGCTCAGCGTTTCGGGCGGCGCCGGGATCAGGCAGTCCGTCGTGACGGAAGGTTGCGTTTTTCTCATGACGCGATCGTATCTAACCACCATGCCGGTTGACAAGCGCCCGAGCGATTTCTAACATAACCGGCATGGTGGTTAAAAACAGGTTGACTGCGCCGACGCCCCCTTCGACTCAAGGAGACACAGATGATCGATCGTCTTTCGTTCAGCGTTATCCACAAGCCCACCGGCCGCACGTACGACGACATCACGCTCGGCGCGCTTCGCTACAAGCGGCTGGCGTGGTGTCTGTAAGCCGGTTCGCCGCACTGACGTCCCCCCCTCGGTTCAAAGGAGCCACAGATGATCGATCACCTTTCGTTCGGCGTTGCACACATCGGCCGCAGCCGCACCTTCTACGACAGCGCGCTCGGCGCACTCGGCTACAAGCGTCTGTATAGCGACGACGGCGCCATCGGGTACGGCACGACCGAGCCCGAACTGTGGTTGCAGCACGCGGCTCGCCCCGTCGTCGCCGATCCCGATTCGGGGTTGCACCTGTCGTTCAAGGCCGCGTCGCCGGTCGAGGTCGACGCGTTCTACCGTGCCGCGCTCGAGCACGGCGGCAAGGACAACGGCGGGCCCGGCAAGCGCGAGCACTATGGCCCCGGCTATTACGCGGCGTTCGTCGTCGATCCCGACGGGTATCGGCTCGAAGCGCATTGCGAGCTCGACAACGTCGTCTGATCCGCTTCGTCCGGCCCCGGACGAGCGACAAAGGCCCGATTCCGCATCGCGCGGAACCGGGCCTATGGTTTCGGTTACCTCGTCGTTCGGTGCGCGCCGGTCGCGGCGGCAGTCATGCCGACGGGTCGAGTAGCATGACCGGCGCGCGGGTGGCGGCATGCTCCAGCCGCCCGCGCCGCTCACGCGCTCATTGCGCGTTGCGCGTGCTCTGCAACTGCTCACCGAGCCCTTCGATCCCGAGGCGCACCGTCTGGCCGGCCTTCAGGAACACCGGCGACGGCTTGATGCCCATGCCGACGCCCGGCGGCGTACCGGTCGTGATCACGTCGCCCGGCTGCAGCGTCATGCAGGTCGACAGATACGCGATCAGTTGCGCGACCGTAAACACCATCGTGCGCGTGTTGCCGCTCTGATAACGGTGGCCGTCGACTTCGAGCCACAGGTCGAGACGCTGCGGATCCGGCACTTCGTCGCGCGTGACGAGCCACGGGCCGAGCGGGCCGAACGTGTCGAAGCCCTTGCCCTTGTCCCATTGGCCGCCGCGCTCGATCTGCCATTCGCGCTCGGACACGTCGTTGACCACGCAGTAGCCCGCGACGTAATCGAGCGCGCGCGCTTCGCCGACGTCCTTGCACGTCGCGCCGATCACGACACCCAACTCCACTTCCCAGTCGGTCTTGACCGAACCCTTCGGGATGTCGATGCCGTCGTTCGGGCCGCAGATCGAACTCGTCCACTTGCCGAACACGACCGGCTCCTTCGGCACCGCCATGCCAGCTTCGGCCGCATGGTCGGCATAGTTCAGGCCGATGCCGATGAACTTGCCGACGCGGCCGACGCACGCGCCGATGCGCGGCTCCCCGGACACGAGCGGCAGCGTGGCGGGATCGATCGCGCGCAGCCGCGCGAGACCCGCGTCGGACAGCACATCGCCGGCAAGATCCGGCACGTGCGCGGACAAGTCGCGAATCCGGCCGGCCGCGTCGAGGATGCCGGGCTTTTCCTGGCCGGACGGGCCATAGCGAAGCAGTTTCATCGTGCTTAACCTCTGTTGTCGAATGGGACAGGATACCGGCCGACGCGGCCTTTCGCGGCCGCGCGCCGGACGGGTCGTCGATCGTCGAGTGCACGCGTCGGCGCCGCCTGCGGCATGCCGTCGACGCGCGAGCGTCGCGCGGGCGCAGCGATCGCGGCGCCGTACGACGGTACGGCGCGCATCGAACGGGCGGCCGCCGGTCTGCGCATCGGCGACGACGGCCCGGCATCCGCGACGCGTGCCGGCCCATGCCGGCCGGCTGCACGCGCGGCCGCGCCGTCGCTGGCCCGCAAGCCTTTGTACCATCGGCCGCGCGCCGTGAAATGACGCGCGACGGATACCGACTATTGGTGCGCCTGCCGGCGCTGCGGCGCAGCACCCGCTGCACCCGCGTCGATCGATCGGCCGCCGTTCGCGGCAGCGCCTGCCATCGGTGCATGAATACTGGCTATTCGGGGTGCCCCTGTCATCGAAAACGTTTGCCCATCCGTTCTTGTTCGGTAACGATCGGTAAAAAGACGCTGCATTGCACACTGTATGTTTATTGCTAAGCTCGCACGGATGGCTTCCATGGCCATCCGCGCGGCCGCCCTATACGCGTGCAGAACCGGCCAGCGTGCGTCGCCAACCGATCGACGGTAATCCCCCAACCTCACACCGACAATGCAGACAACCAACGACCCGCTTCCCGGCTGCGACGCACGGGAATCGATGGCCGCTATCGACCGCTATCGCGCACCCGCGCTCGACAAGGGCCTCGACATTCTCGAACTCCTGTCCGAGCAGAAGGAAGGACTCACCCGCACCGAAATCACGAAGGAGCTCGGCCGTAACGCGAGCGAAATCTACCGGATGCTCGAACGCCTCGTCGCGCGCCGCTACGTGATGCGCTCGACCGGCGGCGACCGCTACACGCTCAGCCTCAAGCTGTTCGCGCTTGCGCACCGGCATCCGCCGATGAACCGGCTGATCGCCGAGGCGCTGCCGCCGATGCAGCGCTTCGCCGATGCGGCCGAGCAGTCGTGCCACCTGTCCGTCTACGATCGCGGCAACCTGCTCGTGATCGCGCAGGTGGACGGGCCCGGCCCGTGGGGCGTGTCGGTCCGGCTCGGCTCGCGCGTCGGCCTCGCCGATACGGCGTCGGGCTGCATGATGCTGGCGTACCAGGGCCCCGAGCAACGCGCGCACATGCTGGCCGAGCACTGCAAGGTCAAGGGCGAGGCGCCGCTGAACGAGCAGGAGCTCGCGAATGCGTGTCAGTCGATCCGGCAGTCCGGCTATCTGCGCCAGGACAGCCGGCAAGCGTACGGCGTGACCGACCTGACCGTGCCGATCCTCGGGCCGGCCGGCCACGCGATCGCGGTGCTGACGTGTCCGTACATGCGCCGGATCGATGCGCACATGGCGCCGTCCGTCGACGTGGTCGTCGACGCACTGCGCGATACGGCCGCTTATCTGTCGATGTGCCGCACCGAGACCTGCTGACGCGCGGGTTACCCGGCAAAATGCACGGGGCACGGCGCAGCAGCGCCGGCTCCGGGTGTGCGCGACGCCCGTGCGGTGCCCGATGCGCGCTGTCGCATCGGGCACCCGCGGCGCTACGCTAGAATAGCGGCCCTCTCAAAAACTACGGCGGCCGGTTGTCGCGACCGTCGTGTCCGATGGATGTCATGGCCAAACTTCTGAACGATCAAGAATTCCAGCGTTTCTCCGAACTTCAGCAGAAGCAGGCAAGCTTCACGATCACGCCCGAGGAAGCGGACGAGTTGCGCGATATCGTCGCGCGCGCGCAGAAAAAGCGCGACGATCGTGCCGCCGCAATGCAGGCGATCGAAAACTACATCGAGCAGTTCGACATCACGCCCGACGAACTCTTCTCGCCGGAGCAGATCGGCGACGCGGCGCGCACCTACGGGCTCATCACGGCGACCAAGAAGGAACGCACGCTGCCGCCGTCGATCACGTTCAACGGCAAGCCGTACCAGTGGACCAAGACGCTTCCGGACGACGTGCGCGGCGCACTGTTCGACGCGTTCACGTCCGGCGAGTCGGTCAAGCGCTTCATCGCGATGCCGAAAGACACCGCGCGCTGTGCGCTCACGATCGCGCGCCTCGAACGCGAAACCGGTGCTGTCTATGCCGATGCGCACCTCGAGGAACTCGCGATTTCGCGCGACCAGGTAAACGACGCGGCGGCGAAACTCGCTGCGTGAAAGTAATCGCGGGCACGGTTCCTGCGTGCCCGCACCCGCGCGTCACGCCGGCACGAGCCGGCGCCGCGCCCACGGGAGCCGCGCGTTCGCATGCTCCCGAAAAAGCTCACCTGAGCATCCCGCAAACGCTCACCGCGGTCTCCCGAAAAGCCTCACCCGAGACTCGCGAAACGCTCACTGACGGCTCCCGAACGTCCTCACCCATCGCTCCCACAAGTGCTCACCGAAGCCTCCCGGAAAGGCTCACCGGCCTCTCCCGTAGGTGCTCACCGGCCGTTCCCGGGAGAGCTCACCGAACGCTCCCGTATCGGCTCACCATGCTGCCCCGGAAAAGCTCACTCGCCGCTCCCGAAAAGTCTCACCTTGGCGACGGCGTTGAAAACGCGAAGCCGGAGTGCGATAGCGAAGGCTTGCAGGCGCATCGGTGGAAACGGCTGCAGCGGACGAATATCGCAGCACGCTGCGAGCATCGCCGGACACCATGCGTGCGTTGCGGTATCGCTGCGACCGACAGGTCCGACACGTTGCCGGACGCCTTGCTTCAAGGCCGGCTCAAACGATTTGCATTCCTTATTTATTGCGTGACTTGACGAAATGTTCGGACGCGTCGACGCCCTGCGCTGCCCCAAGCGCCAGACCTGAGACCGACGCCGACGCCTACGGCTGCAACTTCATCCTGAAACCCACGACGCCAGGCTCCTCCGTCGTCGACACCGCAAACCCGCACGATTTCGCGAGCGAGATCATCGCCGAATTCTCGCGCAGCGCCTCGCCGACCATCCAGGCGGTGCCGCGCGAGCGCGCGTAGTCGATGATGCGGGTCATCATCAGCCGGCCGAGCCCCTTGCCCTTTTGATCGGGCCGTACCGCGATCGCGAATTCCGCCGTCTCGTTGTCGGGATCGGCGACCGCCCGCGCGACCGCGAGCGTGTGGTCGCGCCCCGACACATCGGTGAAGGACACGATGAAAGCCATCTCACGGTCGTAATCGATCTGCGTCATGCGCGCCACCTGCGAATGATCGAAGCTGCGCACCGCGCCGAAGAAACGCATCCGCAGATCTTCCGGCGTCATCGCGCCGAGCAGCTCGTTGTGAGCGGCCTCGTCTTCCGGACGGATCGGACGGATCGTCACCGTCTCGCCACGCCACTCGAGCGTCTGCTCGAGGTGCCGCGGATACGGCATGATCGCGAGCCGGCTGCGCCCCGAAGCCAGCGTGACGCGCGGCGCGACCACCCATGTGCGGTCGGGCAGCACGCGCAGCGTGACCGACATCGCAACGACTTCGCGCACGTCGCACACGACTTGCGACAGTGCCGTCAGCGCGTCGAGCGTCGGCTCGACGGGCGTGCTGCGCGCATACGGCGAACGCTCCATCACCGCGCGGGCGAGCACCGTGTTCAGCGGCGGCAGGCCGTAGACGACGAACGGCGCCGATACGCCGTCGGCCGGTGGCACCGCATAGCGAAACACCGGACCGAAGTTCGAATCGTCGTACATGTCGACCGTGATGTCGACGACCTTCTTGCCGGCCGGTTCGTCGGGCTGCTCGCCTTGCAGACCGAAACGGGACAGCCAGTGCAGCGCGGCTTCGCCCGCCAGTTCATGCTGACCGGCTTCGACCATGCGGCGTGCGGCGGCCTGGGCGGACGCCACGCACTCGGCCGGCTGCGGCGGCGTGGCCTCCGGCGTCTGCATCAGCAACTGGCGCCCGAGGTTGTAGTCGACGAGACGCGCATAGGCGCGTGCGAGCCGCTGCGGCGTCGTGTGCACCGGAATGCCGTTCGCGTGCAGCGCGTCGCGCGTCGCCGCGTCGACCGCACCGAAGAAACACGCGAGGATGCCGCGAGGCGCACGCTGCCGCGCGTCGATCAGCGTGCGCGCGACCGAATCGGCCGGCGCGCTGTGCGAAGTGGAATGAACGACGAACAGCGTGCCCGTCTGCGGAAACGGGGCGAGCGCCTTGATTGCCGCGGCAAAGTGCTCGGGGCGCGCATCGTCGCCCAGCGTGAGCGGATTGCCGGGCGCCGCGAGGTGCGGCAGCGCAGCCGCGACAGCCGACGTTGCCGCGGGCGACCAGTCGGTCAGCACGTCGCGCACTTCGGCAACCGCATCGACCGCGAGTTTCGCCACGCCCGCATCGCTCGTCACGAGCGTCGCCGCGCCCCGCGCGGTGACACGGCCGACGCCGAGCGTCTCGATTTCGTCGAGCAGATCGTCGAGCGCATCGACGCGCACCATGCCCGCGCGCTGGAACGCCGCCGTGTAGAGCGCATCGCCGGGGTCGGCACGGCCGGTGCGCAACGCGAGCACCGGCTTGTTGCGTGCGGCCGCGCGCGCCGCCGACATGAACTTGCGCGCGGCGCGCACGGTATCGAGCTCGAGCAGGATCGCGCGCGTGCCGGGATCGCTCGCCAGATAGTCGAGGACGTCGCCCGCATCGACATCGGATTCGCTGCCGAGCGCGACGACATGCGAAAAGCCGAGGCCCCGCGCATCGGCCCAGCCGAGCACCGCGTTCGTCAGCGCATTCGATTGCGACACCCAGGCGACACCGCCCGATCGCGCCGTATAGGCGGGCGCGCCGAAATGCGCATGCCGCGCGGGCGACGACACGCCGAGACTGCCGGGCCCGACGATACGGAGCACGAACGGCTTCGCCGCCTTCAGCGTGCGATCGACCGCAGCGCGATCGGCCTCGGTACGCGCCTCGCCGACGATCACCGCCACGCGCGTGCCGAGCTCGCCCAGCTTGCGCACGATGCCGGCCCAGGTCGCGGGCGGCGTGCAGATCACGGCAACCGACGGCGGCGTGGGCAGCCGGTCGACATCGGAGACGACCGCATGCCCGTCCAGCTCGCGATATTTCGGATTGACCGGCCACACGGGCCCCTGGAACGCGCCGTCGAGCACACGCGACCACACCATCGCGCCGATACTGCCCGCGCGCGACGACGCGCCGACGATCGCCACGGACCTGGGCTGGAACAACGCATCGAGATGGCGAACGGTCACATCGGCTCCCTGCGGTGACGAAAGACGACACGATCGGCGTGCGGCCATGCAGGCCGTGCGCCGATCGACGCGAACTCCAAGCATAGGCGAAGCGCCCGCGACTGCCTATATGCCGAACGGCCGACTATTCGACGGACGTCAATGCTCGCACCATGGACGGCAACCCACGCTGCCCGGCGTCGCAGCGCCAGTTCTTCGCGCGATGCATGCAGCGCGGCACGTCACGCGGCACGACGCTGCAGCCGCTTCTCAAAGGTGAGGATTTACAGGAGCCATGGTGAGTATCTTCGGGATTCACACGACACACTGCGCCAGCATGCGAAAGGTGATGAAAATCCGTGTCGGGCAGGCACCGCGAAAAGCGCGAACGACAATGCACATGCATTGCGCCATTACGCGGGTGTTTACGGAAATTCGCCGCAATATGCGGCCGGATCGCGGCGAATTCGCAAAACGGGATCCGTTAATTGCGCGACGTTGCACTTCAATTCGCCGGGGAAAAGCGCATGACGATTGCGCCCAAACAAAACGGTGCGAAGGCCGCATGGCCGTTCGCACCGTCGGTCGGCACGCGAAAGGTGAGGATTTTCGGGAGTCAGTCCTTGATCAGGAAACGCCCGCGGTTCTTGCCCAGCCATGCCGGCGCCCGCCCGCGGCCGCTCCAGGTTTCGCCCGTCTTCGGGTTCAGGTACTTCGGCGGCAAGGTTCGCTTGGGCTTCGCGGCGGTAGCGGCGGCAGCCGATTTTGCCGGAAGAAAACCGAGCTCTTCCGGCGTAATGTCGTATTCGTCGATTTTCGCGCGGATATGCGCAATCGCGTCGGCAACCGCCTTTTCACGTTCCTTGTCGATTTTTTGCTGAAGCCGTTCGAGCTGCGCGCTCAGTTGCCTGTAGGTCGCCATATGGATGGGACTCCATGAGTGTTATTCGTGAAAAACAAGTGACTCAAAGCAAACGGAAAAGCGCTTCGCCCGATCGTGATCTCCTCGGCCGGTCATTTCGGGATCAATAACCGCTCTTCTTCTTGCATGCGAAGAGAAGATTTCGCACGGCGTCATCCGTCGATTGCTGGATCACGTCGAAATCGCCGTTGCACATGGCCCGGGCATTGTCGGTGCAATTGCTCCAGTCGCTGCCGGTGCATTGCACCTGAGTGGTCGGACGCCCGTCCGACGTGAACAGCGGAGCACTGCCACCGCACCCGCCGAGCCCGGCAACCAGAACCCCCATCACGGCCGCCCGAGGCCACCGACAGACCGACGCAAGCATGTGTTTCATCGTTCTTCCCGTCAACCTTTTTTTGAATGTCGCGAGTATGCCATGGGCAGCCCTTCGGCCGTCAGTCCGGCGTGCGCTCGGGTTGCCCGCGCACCTTGTACGGCAAGCGCTTGCGCGGATCGTCGGTGATGCGAACGAAAACCTGCTCGACGTCCGGAAGCGCCTCGAATTCGCGTTGCAGCGCCTGACGATCGAGCGTCGTATCCGCGCATCCTTCGACGTAGATGAAACGTCGCTGCACGGTGATCCACAGGCTCGTGCCGCGCAGACGATCCGAGCCGGCGAAGTGCGCCTTCGCCGCATCGGCGATCGACGCGTCATACATATACGAGTTCGGTTTCGTGCAGCGATGGGCGAGCCAGCAGGTCGTGCCGCGTTCGGCGCGGTAGTGCGCATCGTCCGTCATCTCGGCGCGTGTCATCCACGGGCCGAGCGGCAATGGGCATTCGGCCACGTCCTGCGACAGCGCGACGAACGGATCGCCGTACCAGTTGCGCCGCGCGTCGGGCGCATCGGCGTCGTCGGCCTGCGCGAGTGCGGCGCTCGCGAGCAACATGGTGAGCCATCCTGCAATGCCGATCCGCTTCATCGCGATCTCCCGTTCGATGCGTTACGTCGAGCCGCATCGGCATCGCCGATCGGCCTACCGGTCGATACCGAGCGCAGCCAGTTTCTTGTACAGCGTCGCGCGGCCGATCCCGATACGCGCGGCCGCTTCGACCACTTTCCCGTCGCAGGCCGCCAGCGCATCGGTCAGAAACTGGCGCTCCCACGCCGCCAGCGCATCGGCATACGAGGCGGCCGGCGCACCGGATGCCGTCGACGCATCGCCCGCGCGCTGCTCGGCCGGCGCCGCGGCGACTCGCTGCACCGGCGCGGCACCCTCCGGCGAGATGCGCACCGGCCCGAGAAACGGCGCGAGCGCACGCGCATCGATCACCGAACGGTCCGACAGCATCAGCGCGCGTTCGAGCGTATTGCGCAACTCGCGCACGTTGCCGGGCCACGGATACGCGCACAGCATCCGCAGCGCATCGTCGGTCAGCTCGCAGTGCGCGGCGCGCCCGTGCTGGGCTGCCAGCTCCTCGAGCGTCGCGTAGACGAGCGCGGCGATGTCCGATGCGCGCTCGCGCAACGGCGGCGCATGGATCGTCAGCACGTTCAGCCGGTAATAGAGATCCGCGCGAAACCGCCCGGCTGCCACGAGCGCCGGCAGGTCGGCTGACGTGGCGGCAATGATGCGCACGTCCGCGCGCACGATCCGGTTCGAGCCGACCGGCTCGAACTCCTTGTCCTGCAGCACGCGCAGCAGCTTGCCCTGCAACGGCAGCGGCATGTCGCCGATCTCGTCGAGAAACAGCGTGCCGCGATCGGCCAGCTCGAATTTTCCGACGCGCCCCTTGCGATCGGCGCCGGTGTACGCGCCGGGCGCCGCGCCGAAGAATTCGGTTTCGAGCAGCGTGTCGGGAATCGCAGCGACGTTGACGGTCACGAGCGGCTGGAGCGCACGCGCCGATGCCGCGTGTATCGCGTGGGCGAGCAGCTCCTTGCCGGTGCCCGTCTCGCCGAGCAGCAGCACCGGCGAGTCGACCTGCGCGGCGCGGCGCGCCTGGCGCTTGGTCTCGAGGCTCGCGGCACTCGTGCCGACGAAGCTCGCGAACGTGTATTTCGCGCGGCGCGCCTGGGCGAGCGAGCGCTGCGTCGCGATCAGTTGCTGCTGAAGCTGCGCGTAGCGGGAAAAAATCGGCGTGAGCGTCTTCAACTGGTCGAACAGCGCGAAGCCGATCGCGCCGACCGTCTCACCGGCCTCGTTCTTCAACGGCAGGCGCGTGACGACGAGCGGCTCGCGGCCCGTCTCCATGATGTCGAGCAGGATCGGCTGCCCGGTCGACACGACCTCGCGCATCAGGCTGTTCGGAATCACGGCCTCGCAATCGAGGCCGACGGCCTGCTGCGGATCGGCGAAACCGAAGCGCGCCGCGTAACGCTCGTTCATCCACACGACGCGCGCGTCGCGATCGACGACCACCGTGCCCGCGCTCGAATCCTCGAAGGTCCGGAACAGCGACTCGGCAGCGCGCCGCAGCACGTCGCCGTAGTTGACGGGCAGGCGGGCCCAGTCGTTCATCATCGTGTCTTCGTCTCCGTTTATCGTCGGCCGGACGTCTCCGGAACGAGACGGATTATCTCACTCCGGAGACACGCCGCAACGCGTTGTGCGGGAAAGCCCTGCACGATGTCGACGCTCGACCGGATGGCCAAAACGTCTCCGGATGGAGACGTTTTATGTAGAATCGTCAGACCTACGCCGGCGCGGGCCCGCCGGCCGCCGGCGGCCCCATGTCCGGCGGCGCAATCCGGCCGATGGCACGAAACCTGCACGAACCTGAGCCGGTCCGCGGCGCACCGCGCGATCGAACAACAACCAAAGCCATTAGGAGACTCCCTTGTCTTTCGTGATCGTCCTCGCCGCGCTGGCGTTCCTGATGTTTGCCGCGTATCGCGGCTACAGCGTGATCCTGTTCGCGCCGATCGCCGCGCTCGGCGCGGTGCTGCTGACCGACCCCGCCGCCGTCGCACCGGTCTTCTCCGGCATCTTCATGGAGAAGATGGTCGGCTTCGTCAAACTGTATTTCCCGGTCTTCATGCTCGGCGCCGTGTTCGGCAAGGTGATCGAACTGTCCGGGTTCTCCGAGTCGATCGTCCACGCGGCGATCCGCTACATCGGCCGCTCGCGCGCGAATGCGGTGATCGTCGCGGTGTGCGCGCTGCTCACCTATGGCGGCGTATCGCTGTTCGTCGTGGTGTTCGCGGTCTATCCGTTCGCGGCCGAACTCTATCGTCAGAGCAACATCCCGAAACGGCTGATGCCCGGCGCGATTGCACTCGGCGCGTTCTCGTTCACGATGGATTCGCTGCCCGGCACGCCGCAGATCCAGAACATCATCCCGACCACGTTCTTCAAGACGACTGCCTGGGCCGCGCCCGCGCTCGGCACGATCGGCTCGCTGTTCATCATCGTCGTCGGCCTCGCGTATCTCGAATGGCGTCGCCGTTCGGCGATGGCGAAGGGCGAAGGCTACGGCACGTCGCTCGTCAACGAGCCGGAGCGCGTCGAGGCAACGGCGCTGCCGCATCCCGCGCTGGCGATCCTGCCCCTGATCCTCGTCGGCGTGTCGAACTTCGCGTTCACGAAGCTGATCCCGCAGTGGTACGGCGCCGCGTCGTACACGGTCGCGCCGGAAGTGCTGCCGGGCGTGCACGCGCCGGTCACGACGTCGATCAAGACGGTCGTCGCGATCTGGTCGGTCGAGGCCGCGCTGCTGCTCGGGATCGTGCTGGTCTTGCTGACCGCATTCAAGCGCGTCAGCGGTCGCTTCGCGGCCGGCTCGAAGGCCGCCGTCGCCGGCGCGCTGCTCGCCGCGATGAACACCGCGTCGGAATACGGCTTCGGCGGCGTGATCGCCGCGCTGCCGGGCTTCCTCGTCGT
Organism: Burkholderia sp. MSMB1826; assembly: GCF_001526325.1. Classification (NCBI taxonomy): domain Bacteria; kingdom Pseudomonadati; phylum Pseudomonadota; class Betaproteobacteria; order Burkholderiales; family Burkholderiaceae; genus Burkholderia; species Burkholderia sp. MSMB1826. The sequence goes on along the minus strand of NZ_LOYN01000038.1, from coordinate 121,979 downwards.
CAGCGATGCGCTGAAGAGCATCCCGAACCCGCTCGTCAACGCAGCCGTGTCGGTCAGCTCGCTCGCGGGCATCACGGGCTCCGCGTCCGGCGGCATGAGCATCGCGCTCGCCGCGATGTCGGACCTGTTCATCAAGGGCGCGCAGGCGGCCAACATCCCGGTGGACGTGCTGCACCGGGTCGTCGCGATGGCGAGCGGCGGCATGGACACGCTGCCGCACAACGGCGCGGTCATCACGCTGCTCGCCGTCACGGGCCTCACGCACCGCGAGTCGTATCGAGACATCTTCGCGGTCACCGTCATCAAGACGCTCGCGGTGTTCTTCGTGATCGCCGTGTACTACGCGACGGGGCTCGTGTAAGCCTCGGCATCGGGGCGGCGCTTCGTGCGCCGCCGTCGCGCCTTTCAGGATCGGACCGCATGCGCACCGGAACGGATTCCGGCAAGCGCATCCGGTCCGATTTCCGTTTCCCTACGCCAAATCGACACGCCGGCAGTCGTCCGGGCCATCGCTCGCCCCTGCCCCCGCCTCCACGCATTGTTACCCGCAGCAAAACACTGCGTTGGGCGCGATCGCATTTTTCAGGCGCCCGCCCCGGCCTACACTGATTCCAACGTCTCGCGGCGCTTCGACGAACGAAGCGCCGCGATTCCCCGGAAATCGTGGAGGTCCCCATCATGAAGCGCCTGATCCCAGCCATTGCCGTCGTCCTGGCCGTGTCGGCCCCGTTCGCCGCGCACGCCCAGTCGAACCAGCCGCTCACGCGCGCGCAGGTCCACGCCGAAGTCAAGGCGCTCAAGCAGGCCGGCTTCCAGTCGAGCGACTGGTTCTATCCGGCCAGCATCGTCTCCGCCGAAGCGAAGATCGCCCGTCAGCACGACGCCGGATACGGAAGCGATCGCGGCGCGTCGTCGGAGTCGGGCCGGTAATCGTCGGCCCGCCCGGCGATCCCTCCGCGCGCCGTTACGCCTTCACGGGCTGGATCAGCTTCGCGCACGCCGCCGCCTGGGGATCGCCCGCCGGCAACTTGCCGCACACGCCGTCGAACTGCTTCACGACCGACCTGACCGACGCATCGTGCGCGCCGCTGCCGCGCCAGCGGTTCAGTTGCGTGACGACCTTGGTCAGCGCGCGCAGGTTCGCGCCGTAGAACGCGTCCCGGGTCTTGTCGGCCTGCGCGAGCACACTCGCTGCAATCCCTTCGATGCGCGCCGAATCGTCCGGCGCCAGTTCGACCGCATTCGCAAAGTAGGTCGCGCCCCAGCGCAGCTTCGTCGCCGGCCCGCTCGCCGCGTCGTACGCCTTGCGATACCAGTCGAGCGCGGCCGCCTTGTCGCCGCGCGCCTTCGCGTTCGCGGCCAGCCCCGACATGAAGTAGTACGGCGTGGACGAACGCGGCAACTCGGCCTTCAGCAACGCATCCGATTCGTCGTACAGCCCAGCGTCGGTCAGCGTGTCCGCGCCTTCGCTGACGAGCGCCTGCCGCTCGTACGCGTTCGCCGCGCGCTGCACCGACGCGGCGATCTGTTTGCGCGCGGTGTCGGCGAGCGCCGGTGCGGCGGGCGGTGCGCCCTTGCGCGCGTCGCCGCGCGCGAGCAGCACGCGGCCGTGCAGCGCCATCAGCCGGTCGATCGACGACAGCGTGCCGTCGGTCGACAGGCGCGCCAGCGCCGCGTCGTACGCGCCGCGCAACTTCGTGCGCTGCGCATCGTCGCCGCCGAGATACGCGACCACGCGCGCGGGCGCCGCGACCAGCACGTCCGAATCGGCCCGCGACAGCGCCGGATCGCGCAGCACCGTGCGCAGCGAATCGGCAAGCGCGGCCTTGTCGAGCGCACCGGCCTGCGCCGGGTCGTCCGACGCGGCGACCACCGCCGACTTCAGCGCGAAGCGCGCCGATTCGGCTTTCGCCCCCGCCGCCCGGGCGCGTTGCGCGAGCGACTGCAGCGTCTCGGCGACGCGATCGGCCGGCACCGGCAACGCGCCGTCGGTATCCCATGAATAGTCGGCCAGCAGGCGCCATTCGTCCGGCGTCAACGACGCGCCGTTCTTCAGCGCCGTCGCAAGCGTCTGCCGCACCGGATGCGCGGCCGTCATCCCGAGCGACAGCGCCTGCATGTAGCGGTCGAGATCGGCTTCGCCCGGCAACCGCGTCACTTCGGTGCCGTCGGGGCGGAACAGGATCATCGTCGGATAGCCGTGCACCTTGAAACGCTCGCCGAGCTTCTGCGCGCTTTCGGTGTCGCCGTCGAGATACACGGGCACGAAGAACGATGAACGCGTCTTGAATGCCTGCTGGCTGAAGATCGTCGACTTCACCTGGTTGCACGACGGACACCATACCGCGCCCCAGTACAGCAGCAGCGGCTTGCCCTCGCGCTTCGCGAGCGCGAACGCGGCATCGACGTCGCCGTGTTGCCACGCGATGCCGGGCGGCAGATGCGCGCCTTCGGGCGACGCGTTCGCCACCGGAGCGCCGGCGGGCGCGGCAGCGGCAAGCGCGGCACTGGCGGCAGCGAACAGACAGGCGGCGGTGAGATTGCGAAGAACGGTTTTCATCGAAGCGGGTTCCGTTGAAAAAGACGGTTTCAGGGGGATGCCGCGCGCACAACGAGGGCCGCGATGCGATGGCGATGAAGCCGGCCGACCTGCAGCGCCGCGCATGCATCGATACGGAAAAACGAAGCCGGCCGCAGCGACCGGCAAATCGTTCGACGATACGACGGATACAGCCGAAGGAAAACGAACGAATTCTCGATTGAATATGACGCGCGGCGTCGTGCCCACGTGCCGTCACGTCCGCGACGGCCGGCCCTTCATTGCCGCGTCCTGATGCGGGCCATGTGATACACGGACGCATGCACGCCGTCGCGCAACGCGTAATCCGGCGATTCGCCCTCGATGCGGAAACCGTGTTGCTCGTAGAGTGCGATCGCCGCACGGTTGTCGGTAAACACGGTCAGTTCGAGACGCGTGATGTTCAACCAGTTCTCCGCGAGATCGATCGCGGCCGCGAGCAGCCGGCCGCCGACGCCGCGCCCGTGATGGGCCGCGTCGACCATCATGCCGAGCGCCGCCGCGTGGCGCCGGCGCGGATTCGGCTCGGGATGCAGGCCGAGATGGCCGACCACCGTGCCGTCGATTTCGGCAACGAGGCTCACGCCGTGCTCGCGCACGTCGTCGAGCCGCTTCCGCCATTTTTCGAGCGACGGAAATGGCTGCTGCAACGTATTCGTGTACACCGCGGGATGCGCGGCGATCTGCCGGATCGCGTCGACGTCGTGCGTCTCGCTGTGCCGGATCCTGATATCGGTCATGGGTGGGCCGGTTCCGAAAAGTCGCGCCGAACGCGCGGACTGCGCACGTGCGCAGCAACGCATCGAGCTTAGCCGATTTCACGCATTTGAAACATGGGCGTCACGCCGTCGCGCGTCAGGTTGTATCCGCAACGAAGCGAGTGCATGCCATCCCCGCGAAATCCGGAAAATTCTGACCGGTCGCACCTGCGACGACCGGTAATTTCTTACCGTTTTCAATCTTACTTTCGCGCGTGAACGAATCGTTGCGCACGCAACGTCACGCACGCGACATGCGATGTCATTTCTTCATCACGTCGACGTCATGTCGCGCCCCTAGACTGGGCGCCGCCCCAGCCCGGCGTGCGTCGGGCCGATGTGTGCCGATACCTGCCCCGCGCATCCGCGCGTGCGGCGCGCAGGATCGCGACGGCGAGGCCGCGGCATCCGCGCGACGTCGCGCGTCGGGCGCGATACGCGCCGCGACGCACGGCCGATACCCCAAGCACGCATGCATCGCGGATGCGTCCCGGGGCGGGACGCCGCGCGGGCACCGCCGGACGAACTCACGAACGCTCCCACCCTCACAGGATCCGAACGCCATGACGTCACGCCGCAAATTCCTTCAGCAGACCGCCGGCTCCGGCCTCGCCGCCGCCGCGCTGTCCGCGTTTCCGCCGAGCATTCGCCGCGCGCTCGCCATTCCCGCCTTCCACGAAACGGGAACCATCCAGGACGTCAAGCACGTCGTGCTGCTGATGATGGAGAACCGCGCGTTCGACAGCTACTTCGGCACGTTCAAGGGCGTGCGAGGCTATGGCGACCGCTTCGCGGTGCCGTCGCCGAACGGCCGCGACGTGTTCTATCAGACGTACACGAAGGCGGCGCCCGCCGCGACCGTGACGCCGTATCACCTCGACGCGCGCCAGGGCAACGCGCAGCGCGCGGGCGGCACGCCGCACACGTGGGCCGACGCGCAGGCCGCGTGGGATCACGGCCGGATGAACCGCTGGCCGGACGCGAAGACGCCACTGTCGATGGGCTATTACGACGCGGCCGAAGTGCCGTTCCAGCGCGCGCTGGCCGATGCGTTCACGCTGTGCGACCACTATCACTGCGGGATGCACACGGGCACGATCGCGAACCGCCTGTTCTACTGGAGCGGCACCAACGGCCCGAACGGCATCAGCCCGGCCGACGGCAGCCGCGTGAAGATCGCCGCGCTGAACAACCAGTTCAACGGCGGCAACGACATCGGCCCGTCGAGCCAGGGCTGGACCTGGACGACCTATGCCGACCGGCTGCAACGGGCGGGCGTGAGCTGGAAGGTCTACCAGAGCCTGATCGACAATTTCGGCTGCAACGAGATGATGAGCTTCCGCCACTGGCGTGCGGCGATCGAGCAGATGCCGGCCGCGCGCCGGCCCGCGTACGTCGCGTCGACCGATATCACGCAGCCGGTCACGGCGGCCGGCGCGTTCTACGACCCCGCGATCGACGATCCGCTGAGCCCGCTCGCGAAGGGCTTCGGCAACACGATGCCGTACGGCTTTCTCGAAACGTTCCGCAACGACATCCGCAGCGGCAAGCTGCCGGAAGTGTCGTGGATCATCCCGCCGTCCGCGTACAGCGAGCACCCGGGGCCGTCGAGCCCCGCGCAGGGCGGCTGGTACGTGCAGGCCGTGCTCGACGCGCTGACGGCGAACCCGGAGGTCTGGAGCAAGACCGTGCTGCTGGTCAACTACGACGAGAACGACGGCTTCTTCGATCACATGCCGTCGCCGGCCGTGCCGTCGCGCAACGCCGACGGCACGCTCGCAGGCGGCCATACGCTGTCGGCCGCCGACGTCGCGGTCGAGTACCACGACTTCACGCCGGCCACGTCGAGCCAGCCGGCCACCGACGGCCGTCCGTACGGCCCGGGCCCGCGCGTGCCGATGTGGATCGTGTCGCCGTGGAGCCGCGGCGGCTGGGTCAACTCGCAGGTGTTCGACCATACGTCGACGCTGCGCTTCCTCGAGACGCGCTTCGGCGTCGCGGAGCCGCAGATCGGCGCGTACCGCCGCGCGGTGTGCGGCGACCTGACGAGCGCGTTCAATTTCCGCACGCCGAACAACGAGCCGCTGCCGACGCTCGCGGGCCGGACGACGAAAAGCCAGGTCGACGCACTGAGCGCCGCGCAGCAAACCGCGCCGAAGATCGTGCCGCCCGCGACGCCCGCGCTGCCCGCACAGGCGACCGGCGTGCGTCCGTCGCGCGCGTTGCCGTATGAACTGCACGCGAGCGCGCGCACCGACGCCGGCGCCGGCACGGTCACGCTGAAGTTCGCGAACACCGGCCGCGCCGCCGTCGTGTTTCACGTCTATGACAAGCTGCACCTCGACCGGCTGCCGCGGCGCTACGTCGTCGAGCCCGGCAAGACGCTGCGCGGCGACTGGGCCGCGCGCGCCGACGATGGCGGTAAATATGACCTGTGGGTGCTCGGCCCGAACGGCTATCACCGCCGCTTCACCGGCGACCTGAGCCGCCTGGCCGGCGCGCGCGCGCCGCAACCGGAAGTACGCGTCGGCTATGCGGGCGCGAGCGGCAACCTCCACCTGCGGCTGCGCAACGACGGCGGCGGCACGGTGCGCTTCACGGTGAAGTCGAACCAGGTCTACGGGCCGCTGCCCGGACACGGCGGAAACGACGACCACGGTCATGGCCGCGACAACGAAAACGGTCACGGCCCGGGTCGGGGCAACGGCCATGGCGCCGGCACCACGTGGACCGTCACGGTGCGCGCCGGCGACCAGTCCGAACTGCACTGGAAGCTCGACTCGACCGGCTACTGGTACGACTTCATCGTCACCGCAGACAGCGACGCGAGCTTCTCGCGCCGCGTGGCCGGCCGCGTGGAAACCGGCCGGCACTCGGTCAGCGACCCGGCGATGGGGCTCGCCGACCGCTTCTGACGCCACCGCGGCGACGCGCGGCGCGTGTCGCCGCCCGCGTCGGCGTGGCCGCGAATGCCGCTCGGGCACCGGTTCCCGCCGGTGCCCGATCCAGCGCAGACGCCCGCCCGGCGTGGCTCAAACATCAGAAGGATCGGTGGTTCAGCCCTCATTTCACCCCCACGAAAATGCTCCGTGTTGCGGCCCGTTCGCGTTAAACTGCATCAAGCCGTATTCAACAAAGACATCTTTGCCGCCAAGGCATCCACGACACGAGGATAGGTTCGATGCGCACTACCGGCTCATCCGGGGCAATGACCCTGCTCACCGAACACGACGCGGCCGACGGCCGCGAACTGCGCTCGCTCCGGCTCGAAGCGACCGGCGACGGCAAGAGCGTGCTGCTGATCGAGATCGACGAACGCAAGCCCGGCATCCACCGCGAAGTCCGCTACGAGATCACCCCGGCCGAACTGATCGCGGCGATCCGCTCGCACGGCGCCGAGCTGCCCGGCGAAAACCACGGCGCCGCATCGCTCGCCCGCACGCCCTCCTGATTCCGAACGGTGAGCCGCGCGCCATGCGTCGGCTCACCCCCATCCCCCTGTCGCCGTCAGGCGCTTTGCATCATTCCCGCCGCTGCGTTGAAAAAGGCCGATAATCGGCCCATCTGCATTTCCCCCCCACGCGTTTCCTTTTCGGCCAGCCGTCATGCTCCTACGTGACCTCGTCGCCCAGTACGGGCCGCTTCTCGTGTTCGCCAACGTGCTCGCGGCGGCCATCGGCCTGCCGGTGCCCGCGATGCCGACGCTCGTGCTGTTCGGCGCGATGTCGGCGATGCATCCGGCGATGATCGGCTCGCAGCTCGTGACGGTCGTGGTGCTGTCGGTGCTCGGCGCGCTGATCGGCGACACGGTCTGGTACGTCGCCGGGCGGCGTTACGGCGGCACGACGCTGAAGACGATCTGTCGGCTGTCGCTGTCGCGCGATACCTGCGTGAAAAAGACCGAACGCTTCTTCGGCCGCTACGGCGTGCGCGTGCTCGCGGTCGCGCGCTTCATTCCCGGATTGTCGCTGGTGTCGGTGCCGATGGCCGGTGCGCTCGGCACGCGCTATCGCACGTTCGCCGGCTACGACGCGCTCGGCGCTGCGCTGTGGACGATCGTCGGGCTGATCGCCGGCCTCGTGTTCTACCGGCAGATCGACTGGCTGTTCGCCGGCGCGAGCCGTCTCGGCCGTGCGGCGCTGCTCGTCATCGTCGCGCTGCTCGCCATCTATGCGGCCGTGCGCTGGATGCGCCGCCGCGCGCTGATCCGCCAGCTCGCGAACGCGCGGATCGGCGTCGACGAGCTCGACGTGCTGCTGCGCGACACCGCCGCCCCGGTGGTGCTCGACGTCCGCTCGCCCGAGCACCGCAAGCTCGACCCGTTCGCGATTCCCGGCGCGCAGTTCGCCGACGAGCGCCAGATCGGCGACATCGTCGCGCGCTACCCGCTCACGCAGAAGTTCGTCGTGTATTGCTCGTGCCCGAACGAAGTGACGGCCGCGCTGATGGCGAAGCGCCTGCTCGATGCAGGCTTCACCGACGCACTCGCGCTGCGCGGCGGCCTCGACGCATGGCGCGATACGGGCCGCCAGCTCACATCGCTCGTGGAAGAGGTGCCCGCCGCGAACGATTCCGTCGCGGGATGGCACAAGCCGGCCTGATCGCGTCGATCGCGGGCCGGCCGTGCGAGACAGGGGGCCTTGCGCCCCCTTCCATCAGAACGCGTGCAGCGGCAGGTTCACGACCAGACGGTACTCGGTGTTCGACGCGTCCGAGTAGTGCGCCGAGCCGTTGTGCCACATCGCGATGAACGTGACCTTCGTGTTCTTCAGCTTGCCGCTCTGGAACGTGTACGACGGGATGAAGCCGAACTCGTGGTGACGGCCCTGCACCGGCGCGCCGTTGCTCCAGTAGATGCTCGACTTGCTCGGGTCGTTCGCCGCGCCCGCGCTGCCGTCCGCCCCCCAGCCCGTCACGCCCCACACCATCGCCTTGAAGCCCGGCAGGCCCGCTTCCTTGCCGTAGAACGTGTAACGCAGCTGCAGCGATTTCTCGTGCGGGGCGTTGTAGTCGACGTCCATCGAGTTGGTCAGGAAGATGCCGTTCGTTTCGTTCAGGTAGTCGAAGAACTGGTCGCCGAGCACTTGCTGGAAGCCGAGCAGCAGTTCGTGCGGGCCATGCTGGGCCGCCAGCGACAGGCTGTACGCGTTGTTGTTGATCTTGCCTTGCAGCGCATCGCCCGTGTCGTGCGTCGAGTAGACGTTGCCGAAGCCGGTCCACTTGATCGTCTGCGGGCTGCCGATGCTGTGCTTCACCGACGCGTAGTACTGGTGCCACACGTCGTCGGCCTGGTTCGCGTACAGCGCGACTTCGCCGTTCGGCGAGTAGTCCCACGTGCCGCCGACATAGGTCAGGCGATTGATGCGCGTGCCGCCGTATTGCGTCGTCAGGTTAGTGAGCGTCGTATGGCCGCGCGCGTCGGTCTTCGTGAAGCTGCCGGCCTCGAGCATCACGTTCTTGAATTCATTGCTGACGAGCGTCGCGCCGAGGAACGTCGGCGGCAGCGCACGGTTGTCGTGCTGCTCCATGAACGGGTTGTCGACAGCCTGCAAACCGTACTTGACCACCGTGTTCGAAATGCGCGCCTTGACGTCGTAGATGCCCGGGTAGGCCCACGCGAGCTGGTTGCCGCCGCCGCCGCCCTTCGCGATGTGCACCATGCTGCCGGCGCCCTGACCGCCGTCGAGCTTCAGCGCCGCATACAGCGACGCGTCGAAGCCAATCCCGATCAGGCCGGTCGTATAGCCCGACTCGAAGTTCGCCATCGCGCCCTGGACCCACGCATGACGATGCGGCCCGCCCTTGGCGTCGAGCACGTCCGCATAGTTGCGGAACAGGAAGTCGAGATGGCTGTCGGCGATGAAGCCGTTCGATTTCGACTGCGCCGACGGCTCGTCGGGCGGCGTGACGGCCTGGGTCGCCTCGGCGTTGACAATGGCGTTCGGAGTCGTTGCCTGCGCAACGGTTGCGCCGGTACCTGAAGCCGGCGCGGCCTGCGCGACCGTCAGCGGCGCGCTCGCCGCGTCGTCGGCGTGCGCGACGCCCGTCAGCGAGACGCCGGCGAGCGCCGGCAGTCCCCATGCGAGCAGCATCTTCGATGCCGTCGCGATCGTCTTCTGCTTTTTCATCGTAATAATTCTCGTCTTGTGTTGATATCGTCCACACCGGTTGCGATCCGCTCCCGGCCCCCCGGCGAGCCCGGCTAAGGGCGCGCCTGTACCCGCGGCGCGAAGATCGTTCGCGCCGCACCTACCCCTGTTGACCTGCCTTGGTTATGTTTGCTGCGTCACTTCACATCACGCCGCGCCCGCACGGATGCACGCGACGCGCGCCGCCGACCCCTGCCGCACTTCCGGCAGCGGCACGTCCTGCGCGCACGCGTCGATCGCGACCGGGCAGCGCGTGCGGAACGCGCAGCCGGACGGCGGGTTGAGCGGCGAGGGCATCTCGCCCGCCAGCAGCATCGGACGGCGAGCACGCTCGCGCGCCGGCTCCGGCGTCGGCGCCGCATCGAGCAGCGCCTTCGTGTACGGGTGTTGCGGCACGCCGTACACGTCATGCCGCGTGCCGAACTCCATCACGCGGCCGAGATACATCACGAGCACGCGCTGGCTGATGGCCTTCACCACCGCCAGGTCGTGCGCGACGAACAGATAGGACAACGACAGTTCGCGTTGCAGATCGCGCAGCAGGTTCACGATCTGCGCCTGGATCGACACGTCGAGCGCCGAGACGGGCTCGTCGCAGATCACGAGCTGCGGCTCGCCGATCAGCGCGCGCGCAATGCCGACGCGCTGGCACTGCCCGCCGGAAAATTCATGCGGATAACGCAGCAGGTGATGCGCGTTCAGGCCGACGCGTTCGAGCATCGCGATCACGCGGCGGCGCACTTCGGTACGGCCGAGGCCGGGCTGATGCGTGACGAGCGGCTCCGCGACGACCTGCTCGATCGTCATGCGCGGGTCGAGCGACGCGAGCGGATCCTGGAAGATCATCTGCACTTCGCGCCTCATCGCGGTGCCGCGCAGGTGATCGGGCGCGACGGCCTGGCCGCGCCATTTCACGGTGCCGGCCGTCATCGGCACGAGGCCGACCAACGCGCGCGCGAGCGTCGATTTCCCGCAGCCCGATTCGCCGACGAGCCCGACCGTCTCGCCGCGCCTGACGTCGAACGACACGCCGTCGACCGCGCGCAGCGTGCCCTTCGGCGACCACGGATAGCCGCCGAGCGGCACGCGAAAATGCACCTTCAGATTCTCGACGGACAGCAACGTGTCGTCCGTCGCACCGGCTTGGCGACGTTCATCGACGCTCATCGCAGACCTCCCGTCAGATCGGCCACCGGGCGGTGGCACGCGCGCACCGCGCCCGTGGCGCCATAGGTTTCGAGCACCGGGCGCGCAGCGGCGCAGCGTTCTTCCGCATACGTGCAGCGCTTCGCGAACGCACAGCCGGCCGGCGCGGCGCCGGGCATCGGCGGGTTGCCGGGAATCGCGACGAGCGGCGCATCGTCCGCGTCGGTCAGCCGCGGCAGCGCGTTGAGCAGCCCGATCGTGTACGGATGCGACGGCGCCGCGAAGATCGATTCGGCCGGCGCGTATTCGACGGTGCGGCCCGCGTACATGACCATCACGTCGTCGGCGAGCCCGGCGACCACGCCCATGTCGTGCGTGATCAGCACGATCGCGGTGCCGCGCTCGCGGTTCAGCTCGCGCAGCAGGTCGATGATCTGCGCCTGCACGGTCACGTCGAGCGCGGTGGTCGGCTCGTCCGCGATCAGGATTTCCGGCTCGGACAAGAGCGCCATCGCGATCATCACGCGCTGGCGCATGCCGCCCGAGAACTCGTGCGGATACATGCGGATGCGGCGCGCCGCATCGGGAATGCGCACCGATTCGAGCGCCTCGATCGCGCGCTTGATCGCGGCCTTGCGCGACAGCTTGCGATGCAGCTGCAGCGTCTCCGTCATCTGCCGCTCGATCGTCAGGAACGGGTTGAGCGACGTCATCGGATCCTGGAAGATCATCGCGATCCGGTCGCCGCGCACCGCGTTCAGCGCGCGCGTATTCATGTCGAGCAGGTTCTCGCCGCGGTAGCGCGCGGTGCCGGTCGTCGTGCCGTTGCCGGCCAGGAGGCCGAGCAGCGCCATCACGGTCTGGCTCTTGCCCGAGCCCGATTCGCCGACGATGCCGAGCGTCTTGCCGGCTTCGAGCGAGAACGACACGCCATTCACGGCGTCGATCGGCGGCGCGTCCTTGCGCGTGAAGCGCACGCCGAGGTTTTCAACTTCCAGCAGTGCAGCCATTTCAGCGATCCTTCGGGTCGAGCGCGTCACGCAGGCCATCGCCGACGAAGTTCACGCAGTAGAGCGTCACGCACAGCATGACGGCCGGGGCCAGCAGCAGCCACGGCATCGATTCGAGTTTCTGCGCGCCGTCCTGGATCAGCACGCCCCAGCTCGTCATGGGCTCCTGCACGCCGAGGCCGAGGAACGACAGCACCGATTCGGTCAGCACGATATTGGGCACCGAGACCGTCGCGTACACGACGACCACGCCGAGCAGGTTCGGCACGACGTGACGCAGCACGATCGACGCCGGCGACACGCCGATCGCGCGCGCCGCATCGACGAACTCGCGGTTACGCAGCGACAGCGTCTGGCCGCGCACGACGCGCGCCATGTCGATCCACGAGAATGCGCTGATGGTCAGCACGACCAGCATGAACGAGCGGCCGAACAGGGTCATCATCAGGATCGCGATCAGCAGGTACGGGATCGCGTACATCATGTCGACGATGCGCATCATCACGGAGTCGACGCGGCCGCCCGCGAAGCCCGCGGTCGCGCCCCATGCGACGCCGAACAGGCCCGACACGAGCGTGCCGAGCAGGCCGACCTCGATCGATACGCGGCCGCCGATCAGCGTGCGCACGAGCAGGTCGCGGCCGAGCTCGTCGGTGCCGAACCAGTGCTGGTTCGCCCAGGTCGGCGGCAGGCTGATCGAGGCCCAGTCGCTCGCGGCGGGATCGGCCGCGAGCAGCCACGGGCCGACGAAACAGGCGAGCGTGATCAACGCGAGCAGCACGAGGCTGAACACGGCCGCGCGATTGTGAAGGAAGCGCGCGAACGCCAGCTCGAGCGGCGAGCGCGAACGCGGCGGCGAATCGGTCTGCACGGGCAGGCCGACGACGGGAGTGGTCGGGGTCATCGCTGTGCCTCGCTCAATAACGGATGCGCGGATCGAGCCACGCGTACGCGAGGTCGACCAGCAGGTTGAACAGCACCGCGAAAACGGTCGTCAGCACGACGAGGCCGAGCACCAGCGTGTAGTCGCGGTTGATGGCGCCGTTCACGACGAGTTGCCCGAGACCCGGCAGCGCGAACACCGATTCGGTGACGACGGCCGCCGTGATCGACGTGATGCAGACCGTGCCGAACAGCGACACGACCGGCATCAGCGCGGGCTTGAGCGCGTGGCGCAGCACGATCGTCGAGCCCGGCAGGCCCTTCGCGCGCGCGGTGCGGATGTAGTTGCTCGACAGCGTCTCGATCATCGAGCCGCGCATCACGCGCGCGAGCAACGACACGTTGATGAAGGTGAGCAGCACGATCGGCAGCAGCCGGTACCGCCAGCCACCGTCGCCCCAGCCGCCCGCCGGCAGCCAGCCGTTGCCGGCCGACGTCTTCAGCAGGATCGCGAAGATCCACACCAGCACCGGGCCGAGCACGAATGGCGGCACGACGTTGCCGAAGTTGCCGATCAGCATCACGAAGCGATCGATCACGCTGTCGCGGCGCACGGCCGCGACGGTGCCGAGCAGCACGCCGAACACGATCGAGATCGGGATCGACACGCCGCCCACGCCGAGGCTCACGGGCAGCGCCTTCTTCACGAGATCGTTCACCGACCAGTCGACGTAGCGGAACGACGGGCCGAGATCGCCGTGCAGCAGCGAGCCGAGATACAGCAGGTACTGCTTCCACAGCGGCTCGTCGAGGTGGTACTTCGCGTTCAGGTTCGCGAGCGTCGCGGCGGACAACTGCTTCTCCGTATCGAACGGGCCGCCGGGCGTGAAATGCAGCAGCAGGTAGCAGACGGTGATGACCGCGAGGATCGTCGGCACCGCCCACAACGTGCGCCTCAATGCGTAGGCCAGCATGATCGCTCCGCTCAGTGCTTGATCAGGTACATGTCCTGCGAAGCACGCATGTCGATCACGTTCTTCAGCGAATAGCCGCCCACGTAGGGCTTCACGAGACGGTCGGCCGAATACTGGAACAGCGGCACCATCGGCGTGTCGTTCATCGCCATGTCGTGCGCCTGCGTGAGCAGCGCGGCGCGCGCCTTGTCGTCGAGCTTCTGGTTGCCTTCGTCGACCAGCGCGTCCATCTGCTTGTTGCAATAGCCGACGGTGTTCTGCGAGCTGCCGCAGCGGATCAGGTCGAAGAAGGTCATCGCATCGTTGTAGTCGGCGAACCAGCCGTCGCGCGCGATCTGTACCTTGCCGTCATGCCGCTGCTTCATCAGCACCTTGAACTCGACGTTCTCGAGCTTCGTGGTGACGCCGAGCTTCGTGCGCCATTCCGATGCGGTGAACAGTGCGACCTTCTTGTGCAGGTCGTTGGTGTTGTACGTGAGCGTGAACGACAGCGGCTTCGCGTCCGAATAGCCGGCCTGCTTCAGCAGGTCCTTCGCGGTCGCGATGCGCTTGGCCATCGGCCACGACGCCCATTCCGGCGTGAACGGCTGCACGCCCTTCGTGCCGTTCGGCATCAGCCCGTACATCGGCTTCTCGCCGGCCTGCGTGAGCTTCGACGTCAGCACGTCGCGATCGATCACCATCGACAGCGCCTGGCGTACGCGCTTGTCCTTCAGCGCCGCGTCGCTGTTGTTCAGGTAGTAGTAGTAGGTCGCGAGTTGCAGGCCCGGGCGCAGTTCGCTGCCGAACTGCTTGCTCACCTGCTGGAAGATGCCCGACGGAATCGAGTAGCTGTAGTCGATCTGGCCGGCCTGGTACATGCGCATCGCGGTTTCGTCGCTTTCGATCGGCAGGTACGTGACCTTGTTGATCACGACCTTCGACGCGTTCCAGTACTTCGCGTCCTTCGTCGCCACGATGCGGTTGTTCGGCTGCCAGTCGACGAGCTGGTACGCGCCGTTGCTGACGATGTTGCCCGGGCGCGTCCATGCGTCGCCGAATTTCGCGACCACGTCCTTGTTCACCGGCGCGAGCGGCGCCATCGCGGTCAGTTCGGGGAAGAACGCGACCGGCACGTCGGTCGTCACCTCGAGCGTGTACGGATCGACCGCGCGCACGCCGAGCGTCGACGGCGCGGCCTTGCCGGCGATGATGTCCTTCGAGTTCTTGATGAACTCGACGAGGATCGTGTATTTCGAGCCCGTCTTCGGATCGACGAGGCGCTGCCACGAATAGACGAAATCGGCGGCCGTCACCGGCTGGCCGTTGCTCCACTTCGCGTCGTGGCGAAGCTTGAAGATCCACGTCTGCGGCGTCTTGCGCTCCCACGACAGCGCGACGCCCGGCACGACCTGGCCGGCCGCATCGATGCGCGCAAGCCCTTCGAACAGATCGAGGCCGATCGTGTTGCCGGTCCACGATTCGATGTGCGCCGGGTCGAGCGACTCGACTTCGGCCGGCACCTGACGCGTCAGGTCCTGTTGCGCGGCGAGCGCGACGTTCGACGGAACGGTTACGGCGTGGGCGACGGGCGTCGTCAGGGCGAGCGCGGCCAGCACGGCCGACATGGCATGCAAGGATTTCATCGTGGCGGTCTTGAGAAGGTGGTTCGGTGGGCGTCGCGCGGCGGATGCCGCGGCTTACGCGTGAGACGCTGACGGGGGCAGCGATCGAGGAGGCCCGTGGTTCTCGTATTGCATGTTAGTATGCATGTTAGTATTCCTTACATTTCTTTCGACGGGCATTCCGTCGAAGAAACGAAGGAATACCCGTGCGTTAGAACAGTCGCGGCGTACCGACCCAGACCACCACCGACTCGATCTTCGCGGTGTTGACCCAGCTGTGCGGGACCGTCGACTGATAGTGCGAACTGTCGCCGGCCTGCAGGACGAACGTCTTGCCTTCCAGCGTCAGCGACACTTCCCCTTCAATCACGTACAGGAACTCCTCTCCTGCATGTGTCGTCACCTCCGACCGTTTCTGCCCCGGCGGCATCCTCACGAGGATCGCCTCCAGCTGGCGCCCTTCGGACACGTTCGTCAGCCTCGCGAACAGGTTCGCCGAATCGGCAAACCCGAAGAAGCGCAACTGATCGCCTCGGCAAACCGAGCGTTCCTCGCTCGGCGTATCCACGAAGTACTGCACCGTCACACCGAGCGCATGCGCGATACCGGCCAGCGACGTCAGCGACGGCGACGCGAGCCCGCGCTCGACTTGAGACAGAAACGGCTTCGAAATCCCCGCGGCGGTAGCGGTGTCGTCGAGCGTGCGCTTCAGACGTTGGCGCAACGCGCGAATCTTGCTGCCGAGTGCGACAGCGTCTGCCGATCGCGAGTTTTCAGTGGGGGGAACCATAGCAGGCCGAAAAGTGGTCGTCAAAAAATGTTTGATGGAAAGTAACTAAGTTAATACGAGATGGCTTAATCTTCGGGTTCGCACACGCCTTCGGCGTTGAGCCCGGTGCACTAAACAGGGCCCGAAGCGAGCGAAACGACGCGCTATCTTGCCAGACTCGCCGGCTTCACAGGCAAGCTGCAAGCGGCTCTCCGGGAATCTGCGGAGAACGCGCGCCAAGCTTACAAGTAGATGATGAGACAAATGTTCCTGAAAGCTGCTGCCACATCGGGAGTTTCCCTAAGTGGCGCGGACCTGACGCACCGGACCGGCAAACGTTACCATTCGCGCGCCGGTCGGGGCCGCGCTCCGCCTTCCCGGGCGGAGTCCGACCCCGGCCCGGGCCACCCGCCCGACTGCTCCATCGCCGACGCAAGCCTACCCGGCCACAGTGCTCCGGCGCCAGTTCGACCCTCAAGGCGACGCGCGATCCGCGCCGTCCGTTTCAAACGAGATTGATGATGCACGCACCTGTTTCACAGACCCGATCGTTTACGACGGTCTTCCTCATCGAAATGTGGGAGCGCTTCGGCTACTACGGCATGGCCGCGCTCCTGGTCCTCTTCATGGTCGACCGGCTCGGCTTCACCGACAGCCACGCGAACCTGACCTGGGGTGCCTTCACCGCACTCGTCTACGCCGCGCCGTCGATCGGCGGCTGGATCGGCGACAAGGTGCTCGGCGCGCGCCGCACGATGATCATCGGCGCGTGCGTGCTGTGCGCCGGCTACCTGATGCTCGCGGTACCGAACGATCACCTGACGTACATGTACGCGTCGCTCGGCGTGATCGTCGTCGGCAACGGCCTGTTCAAGGCCAACGCGGCAAACCTCGTGCGCCGCATCTACGAAGGCGACGACGCGCGCATCGACAGCGCGTTCACGATCTATTACATGGCGGTCAACATCGGCTCGACGGTATCGATGCTCGCGACGCCGTGGATCAAGGATCACTGGGGCTGGCACACCGCGTTCGCGGTCTGCTGCGGCGGCATGCTGCTCGCGATCCTCAACTTCATGCTGATGCACCGTACGCTCGCGCACGTCGGCTCGCAGCCGGACGACGAACCGATCCGCTGGAAGCGCCTCGGCGCGGTCGCTGCCGGCGGCGTCGCGCTCGCGCTGATCACGCTGTACGTGCTGCAGCACAAGCAGCTCGCGGTCGCCAGCGTGTGGACGGCCGCGTTCGCGATCCTCGCGATCTTCGCGTACATGATCGCGAAGTCGGAGCGCTCGGAACGCGCGGGCCTGATCGCGGCGCTCGTGCTGATCGGCCAGGTGATCCTGTTCTTCATCTTCTACGTGCAGATGTCGACGTCGCTGACGCTGTTCGCGCTGCGCAACGTCGATCCGCGCTTCATGCTGTTCGGCACGACGCTGTTCACGTGGAGCGCCGCGCAGTTCCAGGCGCTGAACCCGATCTGGATCATGCTGCTGAGCCCGGTGCTCGTGTGGGTCTACAACGCCGTCGCGAAGGGCGGCCGCGACCTGCCGGTCGCCGCGAAGTACGCGCTCGGTTTCGGCGCGGTGGCCGCGGGCTACCTGGTGTTCACGATCAGCGGCCGCTACGCGGTCGACGGCCGCGTGTCGTCGTGGTTCATGGTGTGGGGCTACGGCCTGTACTCGCTCGGCGAGCTGCTGGTGAGCGGCCTCGGCCTCGCGATGATCGCCCGCTACGTGCCGGCGCGCATGAGCGGCTTCATGATGGGCGCGTATTTCGTCGCGACGGGCGTGTCGCAGTATCTGGGCAGCGTCGTCGCGAACTTCGCGCAGATGCCGTCGCACGAACTGCCGGCCACCGAATCGCTGCCGCTTTACCTGTCGCTGTTCGAGAAGCTCGGCTGGCTCGCCGCGATCGGCATGCTGCTCGCGCTGTTGCTGCTGCCGCTGATGAACCGCCTGTCGCGCCAGCATCAGCGCTGTGCGGAAGAGCGCCGCGAGGAAGCGGTGCAGGCGCAGGTCGCCGCCGCGCAGTAAGTACTATCCCTCGGCGTGCGGCTTGCACGCCACATTCTCCCGCCAGGTGCGCGAACGCGTCCTACACTGGTTGCAGGCAATGCATCCGCTTCGCGAGATGCGCACGGGCGGGAGAACACGATGAAAAGCAAGACGACGCGGCTTTTGAGAATCCTGTCGGACATCCGGCACGCGCAGCGCTGCACCGCGATGCGCGCCGCCCGGGCCTCGGCCGAAGCCGACGCGGTCCTCGCGGAGCGCGACGACCCGGCGCAGGACGAACGCGACGACGCCGAAGCCGACGACGCAACCGCCCCGCCCCGCTCCCGTATCGGCTCACCTCACTGACGCCGCGCGACGCCTGCCGCGCCGCATGCTCCGTCGCGCGCGCCTACGCCGCCGCGCCGCGCCATCGCGCGATCCACGTTCCCGAACCGGCCACCGCCATCATCAGCCCGAGCGCACACGCGTCGGCCACGAGGCCCACGCCGACATGCAGCGGATCGGCGCTGCGCACGACCGGATGCAGCAGCGAATCGATCACGAGCGAGATCGCCGCGCCCGCGACGAAGCAGATCAGCCCGCGCTGGCCGACCGCGACGACGGGCCGCACGCCCTGCGCGATCCGCGCGATCCAGCCGAAGCGCACGCAATCGGCCATCAGCCACGCGACGGCCGCGAAGCTCACGACGCGCGGCAGCGCGAGATCGCGCTTGAGCACGCCTTCGGGCACCGGCAACCCCGAGAACAGCTTGTAGCTTGCACAGCCGAGCACGATCGCGCACGCGAGCCCGGTCGCCGCGGCGCCCCAGCGGCCGAGCGCGATGCGCCGGTAGAACGGCTGGCAGCGCGCGAGCACGCCGGCGACGAACATCAGTTGCCACGCGAACGGGTTGAAGCTCCAGCGAAAGCCGTCGGTGTCGAGCAGCTCCGGGCCGAGCCAGCCCGCCGCGAGCCACGACGCGGCGCTGATCGCGACGAGCAGCCACGGCTGGCGCCGCGCGAACGGCACCAGCACCGGCGACGCGAGCGCGAACAGCACGTACATCGGCAGCACCGACGCGAGATACGGCTGGCGCTGGAACGTCAGCAGCTCGGCTGCGCCCGTGAGCGGCGACGCGAGCATCACGCTGACGTCGTCGAGCGCGAGGTTCGGCGCATCGATGCCGTAGTGATCGAGCACGGCCGACACGACGAGCATCAGCGTCGACGTCGCGAGAAACGCGCGGTAGATCTGCATCGCGCGCCGCACGAAACGCCGTTGCGCGGCACGCGCGCCGTGCCGCTCGGCAATCGCGCCGTACGCGCTCGCGGTCGCGAAGCCGCCGAGGAACACGAACACCTCGGCCGCATCGCACAGCGCGAACGCGTGCAGCGTCACGCGCGACAGCACGCTCGCGCCGATGTGATCGACGACGATCATCAACAGCACGAGCCCGCGGAAGAAATCGACTTCGATGAGGCGGCCGCTGCGCGACGACGGCACCGTGGCGGAATGCGACGGCCTCAACGACATGAGCGCACCTGTGCGGCGGCGGTGCGACGCGCACCGGAGTAGGGATCGGGAAAAAGCAGGCGAGCGCGATCGGCGGCGATACGCGTATGCTCGCATCGCGCCAATCCGGCCGGCCCGGCACGGAGGTGACCGTTCATTGAAAAGCTGCATACGAAGGGAAGTCGGTCAGATCAGTTTAATGACCGCTCAGGGGAGACCCTAAGTAACAAAGTGCAACCGAATCTTCTCTTCGATTACAAGCGCGCGCGTGGCGCGGCGAAGCAGGCAGCGTCGCCAGATTCGCGTCAGTGCGGCGCCAGTTGGCGGTCAGTATCGAGGGATTCGGCGGAGAAACGAGCACGGCTCGACGTCGACGATGCACGCGATGCGCGGCACGTTCCGAAAGGCCGGTGCATCGCGACGACGCGGTTATCCGCGCACGGGCAGGCGCCGCATCAGCATCGCGCTGTGCCACGCGGTCAGCGCGACGGCGACCCAGATCGGTCCATACGTCGCGAGCTGCGCGACGCTGAGCGTCTCGCCGAGCAGCAGCAGCGACACCACGACGAGCAGCACGGGCTCGACGTAGCCGAGAATGCCGAACAGCGCCATCGGCAGCATCCGGCTCGCCTTCAGGTAGCTCGCGAGCGCGAGCGTGCTGAGGATGCCGAGCCCCGGCAGCAACGCGCCCCACAGCAGCGGATGGCCGGCGACACGCGTTGAGCTCGTCGCGACCATCGCCAGCGCGATCGGGCACAGCAGCACGATCTCGATCGCGAACGCGGCCAGCGAATCGGCGTTGATGCGCCGGCGCAGCACGAAATACGGCGGATAGCCGAGCGCGACGACCAGCGTCGGCCACGCGAACGCACGCGTCGCCCACACCTCGTGCGCGACGCCGAGCGCCGCGCACCCGACCGCCGTCCATTGCAGCGGGTCGAGCCGCTCGTGATAGTAGAAACGGCCGACGAGCACCATCGTCAGCGGCAGCAGGAAATAGCCGAGCGACACTTCGAGCATGCGCCCGTGCAGCGGTGCCCACAGGAACAGCCACAGCTGCACGCCGAGCAGCGCCGCGCTCGCCGGCAGCGCGATCAGCAGGCGCCAGTCGCGCGCACCGCGCCGCGCAAGCTCGACGAGCGCCGGCCAGCGGCCGCGCAGCGCGATCAGCGCGAGCGCGCCCGGCGCGGTCCACACGACGCGCCACGCGAAGATGTCGAGCCCCGTGAGCGGCGCGAGCAGTTTCGCGTAAACCGACATCAGCGCGAACAGCGTCGACGCCATCACCGACAGCGTGAGGCCGCGCCCGGCTTCCGGATACCCCGTCACGATCGTGCCGTGCCGCTCACTGCTGCTGAAAGCGCTCGAAGCGCCGCTCGGTCGGGCGTTCCTCGAAGGTCACCTCGGTCACGCGCGCGGCGGGCGGCCCGTGACGCAGCCATGCGAGCATCCGGTCGATCTGCGCGCCCGGCCCCTGGATCATCGCCTCGACGGTGCCGTCCTCGAGATTCGCGACCCAGCCGCGCAGCTTCAGCGCATGCGCCTCGCGCACCGTCGCATGACGAAAGCCGACGCCCTGCACGACGCCGCGCACCCGCACGTAGTAGGTCTCGATCCGTTCGTCCAGTTCATTGCGGCTCATCGCGTCGCCCTCCCGTTGCATTCAAGCCCGGCATTGTAGTCGCGTCGGCCGCTTCGCACACGCGCCGGCCGGGCGTCGCCGCGCACGCCGACCACGTACAATCTCGCCGATGCCCAACCGCCGCGCCGCCCGCGTGGCCCTGAAGGAAACGCATGACTGATACTTCCCGCGATCTCGTTCTCGTCACCGGCGCGTCCGGTTTCGTCGGCTCGGCCGTCGCGCGCATCGCGCAGCAGAAAGGCTATGCGGTGCGCGTGCTCGTGCGCCCGACCAGCCCGCGCACGAACGTCGCGGATCTCGATGCCGAGATCGTCACCGGCGACATGCGCGACGAGGCGTCGATGCGCGCCGCGCTGCGCGGCGTGCGCTACCTGCTGCACGTGGCCGCCGACTACCGGCTGTGGGCGCCGGACCCCGACGAGATCGAGCGCGCGAACCTCGAAGGCGCGGTCGCGACGATGCGCGCCGCCCGCGCGGAAGGCGTCGAGCGGATCGTCTACACGAGCAGCGTCGCGACGCTGAAGGTGACGAGCGCCGGCGACCCGTCCGACGAGAACCGGCCGCTCACGGCCGAGCAGGCGATCGGCGTCTACAAGCGCAGCAAGGTGCTCGCGGAGCGCGCGGTCGAGCGGATGATCGCCGACGAAGGGCTGCCCGCCGTGATCGTCAATCCGTCGACGCCGATCGGCCCGCGCGACGTCAAGCCGACGCCGACCGGCCGCATCATCGTCGAGGCCGCGCTCGGCAAGATTCCCGCGTTCGTCGACACGGGGCTGAACCTCGTGCACGTCGACGATGTCGCGCACGGCCACTTCCTCGCGCTCGAGCACGGCCGGATCGGCGAGCGCTACATCCTCGGCGGCGAGAACCTGCCGCTGCAGCAGATGCTCGCCGACATCGCGCAGATGACGGGCCGCAAGGCGCCGACGATCGCGCTGCCGCGCTGGCCGCTGTACCCGCTCGCGGTCGGCGCCGAAGCGGTCGCGAAGTTCACGAAGAAGGAGCCGTTCGTCACCGTGGACGGGCTGCGGATGTCGAAGAACAAGATGTATTTCACGTCCGCGAAGGCCGAGCGCGAGCTCGGCTACCATGCGCGCCCGTACCGCGAAGGGCTGCGCGATGCGCTGGACTGGTTCGGCGCGGCGGGCTACCTGAAGTAACACAAAGCGGCGCACCTCGCGCCGCTTCGCGCACTTTGTTACACGTCGCGCACGGACCGGTATCGGCGCAGCGGTTAAAATCGCGGGTCTTACGCAGAGAAGACACGCATGAACCTGAACGATCAGATCGCTTCGCTCGCCACGGGCGTCGATCAGCTCCTCCACGATCACCACGCCGCCCAGCAGGCGGCCCGCAGCGCGGAAGCCTTCGCGCGCGCCGCGGCGGCGGAAGCCCGGGCCGCGGCCGAGCGTCACGCGGCGGCGGAAGCCGAAGCGCAGGCCGCCGCGCAGCGCCACACGGCCGCTGCCGCCGATGCCGAAGCCGCGCAGCGGCGCCACGCCGACGCCACCGCCGCCGCCGAAGCGGCTGCCCAACGTCATACGGATGCGGCCGCGCAAGCCGAAGCCGCTTCCCAGCGCCATGCGGAAGCCACCGCGCTGACCGAAGCGCTCGCGCAACGTCACGCGGATGCCGAAGCCGCATCGCAGCGCCACGCGGCGGCGATCGCCGAAGCCGAGGCCGCCGCGCAGCGCCATCACGCCGCCGCGACCGAAGCCGAAGCGGCTGCGCAACGCCATGCCGCGGCGACCGCCGAAGCCGAATCCGCCGCGAAGCGCCATGCGGAAGCGACCGCCGAGGCCGAGGCCGCCGCGCAACGCCACGCGGCCGCGATCGCCGAGGCCGAGGCGCTCGCCCAGCGTCACGCGCAGGCGCTCGCCGACACGCAGGCGGCCGCCCAGCGTCACGCCGAAGCCACCGCCGAGGCCGAAGCGATCACGCGGCGTCACGCCGAAGCGATCGCCCAGGCCGAAGCCGCCGCGCAACGCCACGCCGAAGCCACCGCCGAAGCCGAAGCCATTACGCGGCGCCATACCGAAGCGATCGCCCAGGCCGAAGCGGCCGCGCAGCACCACGCGAAGGCCATCGCCGACGCCGAAGCGCTGGTCGAGGCCGTCGTCACGGAAGCCGCGACGAACGCGGTTACCGCCTCGGCCGCGACAGCCGACGTCGTCGAGCCGGCAGCGGCGGCACAAGCGCCCGCGAACGCGGCCGCGCCAGCGGTGACCGAAGCGGCCGAAACGGTCGAAGCGGTCGAGGCAGCCGACGCCCCGGCCGATACCGAAATCGCACCGATCCCGGCGGCACAAGCCGAAACCGCGGTTGAAGCCGGCACCGCTGCCGCACCGGCCGACAAGGCGACGCTGCACGTCGCGCGCCCGTCCCAGAACGAACTCACGCTGACCATCAACGGCGAATCGATCACGCTGCATCCGGAGCAACTGGGCCAACTGATCGAGGAACTCGCGCACGCGCGCGCGTCGATGCAGCCGGAGCCGCCGCCTGGCATTCCGGCCGGCTGGCGTTTCGTGACGACGAAGAACCCGATGATGGCCGTGCAGAAGCAGTCGAACGGCGACCGCCTGCTGGTCGCCCGCCATACGGGCTACGGCTGGGTGCCGTTCACGTTCTCGCCGGACGTCGTGATCCAGATGTACATGATGCTGACGCAGCGGTAAGCGTGCGCATCGGCCGGAAGCCGGCCGGAAAGCAAACAGCCCGAATCGGCTTGCGTCGATCCGGGCTGTTTGCTTTCAGGGTTCCGGTTGATCGGGACGGCCGGTATCCGCCAGCGCAGGTCAGCGCTCCACCGGCGCCTGCACGCGCGCCTTCCACTGGCCGCCCTTGCCGCGCCAGTAACGCCACGCGGACGCGAACGTCGCGCCGACGTAGAACAGCGCGACGAGCGGCAGCGCGGGCGCCCACAGCGGCGAGCGACGGTAATAGCGCAGCATCGGCGCATACGCGGCACACATCGATGCCCACGCGAGCCACGCCGGCCATGCGCGCGCGCCGTAGGCGAGCGCGGCGACGGGCGGCACCAGGTAGATGATCGTCATCCCGAGCAGCGTGCCGGCCAGCAGCAGCGGCGAATAGTGGAGCTGCGTGAACGCGGTGCGCGCGATCATGTTCCAGATGTCGCGCCAGCTGTCGTACGGGCGCAGCGACACGCTGCGATCGGCGAGATCGAGCCGGATCGGATGGTGGCCGCTGCCGCGATGCTTGATCTGCGCGGCGAGGCTGCAGTCGTCGATCAGCGCGCCGCGAATCGACTCGATGCCGCCCGCTTCCTCGAGCGCCGTGCGCTTCACGAGCATGCAGCCGCCGGCCGCGCCGGCCGTCCGGTTGCGCGGGTTGTTGATCCACGAGAACGGATACAGCTTCGCGAAGAAGAACACGAACGCCGGGATCAGCGCCTTTTCCCAGAACGAGTCGCAGCGCAGCCGCACCATCAGCGACACGAGATCGCGATTCTCGGCCTGCGCACGCGTGACGAGCTGCGCGACGGCGTCGGCCGGATGGCCGATGTCGGCATCCGTCAGCAGCAGGTAGTCGGCCGGCAGGCCGAGCGTCTGCACCGCCGCGATCCCCTGCGACTGCGCCCACACCTTGCCCGACCAGCCGGCCGGCAGCGGCTTCGCGGTCAGCACCGTCAGCCGGTCGGCGCGGTTGATCGCGAGCGCGGCCGCGCGGGCCGCGTCGGCGGTGCCGTCGTCGCTGTGGTCGTCGACGATGATCAGATGGAACGCGCCCGAATAATCCTGCTCGAGCAGCGAAGTCGCCGCGCGGGCAATCACGTCGGCTTCGTTGCGCGCCGGCACGACCGCCACGACGGCCGGCCAGCCGGCTTCGGCCGCGGCGCCGCGGGCGTCGGGCGGCAGCGGCCGCGCGGGCTGCGCGCGCCAGAAGCCGCCGCGCGCGACAAGCAGCACGATCCAGATCGCCAGCGACAGGCCGGACACCAGGAAAGCGATCGCCAGCATCATCGGCCTGCCTCCTGCCGGGCGCCGGCTTCGGCGGCGCGAATAAGGGTCGGGAACGAAACGCCCAAATCCGCACGGGCGGACGGGCAATACGCGTAAGAATCGACGGTCATCGAATGGCCTTGAAATGAGCGCGATGGCGGGCAGCCGGAGCGGCCGACCGCGAAACCGCGCAGTTTACCGGGTTCCGCGCGGGCCAGCGCCGACGCCGCTCTCCCGCAATTGCAACGGTTCGACACGGCACCAAAGCAAGGACGGCGCGATAGGGTTAAAATGCGCGATTAATTCGGGGTTCCGGGGCCTGGCCGGCCGGTTCGTTCCTGCCTTCATAACACCAAGCCGGGGCGAGCAAGCGTGTGCCAGCGCCTCGACCCCGGCGTCTGTCGTCGGAGTTCGCTCACTTATGCGAGTCATCCTTGCCCAGCCCCGCGGCTTCTGTGCGGGGGTTGTCCGTGCGATCGAGATCGTCGATCGCGCGCTGCAACAGCACGGTGCGCCGGTCTATGTGCGTCACGAGATCGTGCATAACCGGCATGTCGTCGAAAATCTGCGTAATAAAGGGGCACGATTCGTTGAGGAACTCGACGAGGTGCCGCACGGCGCCGTCGCGATCTTCAGCGCGCACGGTGTCGCCCAGACGGTCGAGCACGACGCGCAAGCGCGCGGGCTCGACGTGCTCGACGCGACCTGCCCGCTCGTCACGAAAGTGCACGTGCAGGGCCGCCAGTACGTCGCGGCGGGCCGCCGGCTGATCCTGATCGGCCACGCGGGCCACCCGGAAGTCGAGGGCACGATCGGCCAGATTCCGGCCGAGGTGATCCTCGTGCAGAGCGAAGCCGAAGTCGATACGCTGACGCTGCCCGTCGATACGCCGGTCGCGTACATCACGCAGACCACGCTGTCGGTCGACGACACGCGCGGCATCATCGAAGCGCTGCAGCGTCGGTTCACCGACCTCGTCGGCCCGGACACGCGCGACATCTGCTATGCCACGCAGAATCGCCAGGCCGCCGTGCGCGAGCTGAGCGAACAGGTTGACGTGCTGCTCGTCGTCGGTGCGACGAACAGCTCGAACTCGAACCGCCTGCGCGAGATCGGCACCGAAAGCGGTGTGCCGAGCTATCTCGTCGCCGACGGCTCGGAAGTGAAGCCCGAATGGTTCGCGGGCGTGCAGACGGTCGGCCTGACCGCCGGTGCGTCGGCGCCCGAGGAAATGGTCGAGGATGTAATCGGCGCGCTGCGCGCGCTGGGGCCCGTCGATGTCGCGACGATGGCGGGCCGTGAAGAAAAAGTCGAATTCAAGTTGCCGGCGAAGCTCACGCAAGCTGTCGCCCGCGAAGTTTAAGGAGGACATCCCTTGTCTATTCCGCTGCTCCAGCAAGTCCGTGTCGGCGCCTACATCGTGCGCCAGCACCTGTCCGGCAACAAACGCTATCCGCTCGCGCTGATGCTCGAGCCGCTGTTCCGCTGCAACCTCGCGTGCAACGGCTGCGGCAAGATCGACTATCCGGATCCGATCCTGAACCAGCGCCTGTCCGTCGAGGAATGCCTGCAGGCCGTCGACGAGTGCGGCGCGCCCGTCGTGTCGATCGCCGGCGGCGAGCCGCTGCTCCACAAGGAGATGCCGGAAATCGTCAAGGGCATCATGAAGCGCAAGAAGTTCGTGTACCTGTGCACGAACGCGCTCCTGATGGAAAAGAAGATGGACGACTACCAGCCGAGCCCGTATTTCGTCTGGTCAGTCCACCTCGACGGCGACAAGGACATGCACGACCATTCCGTGTCGCAGGAAGGCGTGTACGACAAGGCGGTCGCGGCGATCAAGGAAGCGAAGCGCCGCGGCTTCCGCGTGAACATCAACTGCACGCTGTTCAACGATGCGATCCCCGAGCGCGTCGCGAAGTTCTTCGACACGCTGGGCCCGATCGGCGTCGACGGCATTACCGTGTCGCCGGGCTATGCATACGAGCGCGCGCCGGATCAGCAGCACTTCCTGAACCGCGACAAGACGAAGAACCTGTTCCGCGAAATCCTGAAGCGCGGCGAAGGCGGCAAGCGCTGGTCGTTCAGCCAGTCGTCGCTGTTCCTCGACTTCCTGGCCGGCAACCAGACGTACAAGTGCACGCCGTGGGGCAACCCGGCGCGTACGGTGTTCGGCTGGCAGAAGCCGTGCTATCTGGTCGGCGAAGGTTACGTGAAGACCTTCAAGGAACTGATGGAAACGACCGAGTGGGACAACTACGGCGTCGGCAACTACGAGAAGTGTGCGGACTGCATGGTCCACTGCGGCTTCGAGGCCACGGCCGTGATGGACACGATCTCCAACCCGCTGAAGGCGCTGCGCGTGAGCCGCAAGGGCATCAAGACCGACGGCCCGTTCGCACCGGACATCTCGATCGCGAAGCAGCGTCCGGCCGAGTACGTGTTCTCGCGCCACGTCGAGATCAAGCTCGAGGAAATCCAGCGCGCCGGCAAGGGCAAGCTGCAGAAGCCGGCGAAGTCGGCGACGGCCGCTTAAGCGCGTTGCGCCGTGCGAAGGTTCGCGCCTTCGCAGCGGCCACGCATCGAAAAGCGCCACGGAGTTCGCTCCGTGGCGCTTTTTGTTTTGACGGACGCCGAGTGACGCATTTGCGCTGGCGCGCCTGCGCGGAGGCGACCGTCGATTGCCTAGCTTCGCGACTCCGCTGCGGCGATCAGTTGCCACGCGGTCGGCCCCGGATCGAGCAGCGGGTCGGACGGCGGATCGAGATCGTGCGGATGCGCCTCCTCGGACGGCAACGTCTGCGCTTTCGCAATACCGATCTCGTCGCCGCACACGGTGCATCGATAGATGCCCGCCACCGTCACCTTGCTGCCCGGCGGCAGGTTCTCGCTGAATGCGCGGCCACTTCCGCACGTGAAGTAGCCGCCGCTCCTGTATAGCGCCATCGCTCCTCCTGACTGAAACGAATGCGTTCGCGTCGACACGCACGTTCGTCGCCAACGCGAGGATGGATCGTCATCGCCCGGCTCGCCGGGGTTCCAGTCATGTCATTAGACGGCGCGCGGCCGCGCGAAGGAATCAGACGCGTATGAAACACGGCCCGCGGGCCGCCACTCAATGCAGAACGGCCGGTTCCCGCATCTTCGCCGCGGCCTGCGCGACCAGCCCCGGCTGTTCGGCCGTAGCGAACGTGCAGACATGACGCCACAGCTCCGCCAGCCGATGCCGCGTGAGCGTCGCGACGCATGCGTCGTTCGCGGCGAGCACGCGTTCGAGCACCGCGCATTCGTCGTCGTGCAGCGTCCACGCACCGCTTTGCGCGGCGCGCGCCACGCTCGCGTCCAGCGCGCGCTCCGCGTCGACGCACAGGTCGACGGTCGCATCGGGACAGACCGCATCGTCGAGCGCGAGGAACACCAGATACACGCTCGTGCGCAGCCGCATCAGCAACGTTTCGCTACCGTGCTCGCCGCGCAGCGCGACCAGCGCCATGTGGCATTTCAGCGAGATGTCGCGTGCATGCGCGGGCGGCAGCGGCAGCAGCCATTCGCGCGTCAACGGCGGATGGCTGCGGCCTTTTCGGGCAGCCTTCATGATTCGCCCTCGCGCGCGGACGCGCCGCCCTCCGCCGACCCGCGCCACGCGCTGCGGCACGCGACGGCGCTGCGGCCCGCGTCGCGCAGGGCGTTCGCCCGGCGTCGCATGCCGTGCACATCGGCGCGCCGTCGCGTCGCGCACGCTTGCGGCAGCTTGCGTATCGCCGACGCACGCAACACGCCGCACCATCGGTCGGGGCATGCCATGTTCGTCTCCTGCGTCAAAACGTGTTCTCGCCCTTCAGGTAGTACGCGGTTTTCACGAAGAACGCCTTCACCGGATGGCCTCTCTGCGCGTCGCGGGCCGCCCGCGCTTCCATCGCGGCCTTTTCGTCGCGCCACCGGTCGGGCATCGGGTTGTTCACGCGCTCGAGCGCCCGCTGCATCGCGAGCGGATAGTTCTGGTTGCCGACCGTCGTCGCGCGATAGCCGGCACGCGTCATCTGCATCAGCTGCACATCGGTTTCGGCACGTGCCGCCGACCAGGTCAACGGCGCGGCATGCGGCGTGTCGCCGGCGCCGATCGACTGCGCGAAGCCGACGGCCGGCAGCGCAGCGAGTGCGCAGGAAAGAACGGTAACGGGAACGAGGGATCGCATAGTGGCCTCCAGATGGTTGTCCCCGCATCGATCCGTCATCGATGCGTTGAAATCATCGTATGTCGGGGCGCATGTCGCTTGAATAGCCGAATCCGCAATTGTTATTTTCAGCCGCGCATTCGGCGTGCGGACGGCGTCGCTCGCGAATCCCGTCGAAATGGAATTTCTTTATTTCATTCAACGATCTGATCGGATCTTTACCGGCGATTCGGCGGGTGCTCATTCCGCTCTTTCGATTTCGGAAATGACGTGTTGCCGGTGCGATTCCGGCCGGCGCGCCTGTCCGCAAGGCTGCGGCGTGCTATCGCGCACGCGGATACCGCGGAGACGACCTCATCGGATCAGCCGATTCTTCGATATAGGACAAATCATCTGCATCGGCTTGCAGGATCGAGACACGACGCAATCGACGAGGACGCGCGATAATCACGCATCGGCCGTTTCGCACGGCATCTCCGGCATTTCCCTTTTTAATCGAGTCTCTCCATGGCCGCCCTCGACACTACCGCCATCGACAGCTGGCACGCGCACGTCTATTTCGATGCGGCGAGCCGCGACGCGGCCTGGGCGTTTCGCCAGGTCGTCGACGCGCGGTTCGGCGCGGCCATCGAACTCGGCCGCTTTCACGAACGCCTCGTCGGCCCGCATCCGGCCTGGTCGTACCAGATCGCGTTCGGCGCCGCGCGATTCGACGACATCGTGCCGTGGCTCGTGCTGAATCACGGCGCGCTCGACATCTTCCTGCATCCGAATACCGGCGACGACCTGCGCGATCATCGCGATTGCGCGGTGTGGATCGGCAAGTCGCACGAGCTGAACCTCGGCGCGCTGGGCGGCTGACGTCCGGACCGGTCTGCGACGCGAGGGACTTGCGGGCGGCACGATCGTGTCCGGCACATGCGGCATCCACGTTTCGGCCCGCGCTGAAACGTCCGGCGGCATCGCGCCGATACAGTGGTTCCGTTATCCACGCGTGCCGCCACCGCCATGACCCTCGCCGACCACACCGATGCGCACCGCATTCATCAGAACTGGCACGCCGCCGTCGTCGCGCGCGATCTCGACGCGCTGATGTCGCTCTACGCGGACGACGCGATACTCGAAACGCCGCTGATCGTCGTCGCGCTGCCCGGCCACGGCTCCGGCATGCTGCGCGGCAAGCCCGCAATCGGCGAATTCTTCGCGGCCGGCCTACGCAATCCGGGAAACCGGCTCGGACGCTGGTACCGCACCGGCGTGTTCTTTTCGAACGGACGGCAACTGACGTGGGAATATCCACGCGCAACGCCGGACGGCGATCAGGTGGATCTCGTCGAGGTGATGGATCTGCGCGACGGGTTGATCGCGCATCATCGCGTGTACTGGGGATGGGTCGGGTTCAACGTGCTGCGCGGCGCAGCATCGACGGCCGAGCGCGCATGACCGCCGCCGCGCCGAAGCGCTCGCCCATGCGGCGCCGCGCGCTGCTCACGCGACATACATCGCGACGCTGACGAACTGGCACAGGCTGCCGGCCAGCACGAACAGATGCCAGATGCCGTGCCCGTGGCGAATGCGTTCGTCGTTGATGAAGAAGTAGATCCCCGCGCTGTAGATCACGCCGCCGGCCACGAGCCACGCGGTGCCGATCGGCGGCAGCGCATGGATCAGCGGCCGCACGGCGACGAGCGCGAGCCAGCCCATCAGCACGTACAAGATCATCGATAGCAGGCGCGTGCGACGCCCGAGCGTGAGTTCCTGCACGATGCCGAACACGGCAAGCCCCCAGCTCACGCCGAACAGCGACCAGCCCCACGGGCCGCGCAGCGTAACCAGCGTGAACGGCGTGTAGCTGCCGGCGATCAGCAGGTAGATCGCCGAATGGTCGCATTTCTGCAGGATCGCCTTCAGGCGCGGGGTGCGCACGCTGTGATACGCCGTCGAGATCGCGTAGAGCAGGATCAGCATCGCGCCGTACACGCTGAAGCTCACCACCTTGTACGGATCGCCTTCGAGCGCGCCCATCGTCACGAGCGCGACGAGACCTGCCACCGACAGCACCGCGCCGACGAGATGGGAAATGCTGTTGAAACGCTCACCGACATGCACGACGTGTTCTCCTGCGGGGGCCATCGGGAAAAAAAGAAGCCCTATGATACCGGCGGCCGGATATCGCCGTGCTGCGCCCCGGCAAACGGCTGGCGTGCGCCGTGTGATGCGCGGCCGGCCCGCCCCCCCAAAAAAAACGCCGCGATAGCCATCGCGGCGCTTTCCGTTTCGATACCGAACCGATTCGTCAGTTCATTGCAACATTGCAACGGCCCGGTTCAGCAACACTTCCCCGCCCCCGACCCGTACCGCGCATTCTGACGCTCGCGGAAGAATTCCTCGTACGTCATCGGCTCGCGGTCCGGATGGGTGTCGCGCATGTGCGCGACGTAGGTATCGTAGTCGGGCAGGCCGACCATCAGCCGCAACGCCTGCCCGAGGTAACGCCCCGCGCTGCGCAGGTCGCTGCCAAGATCGGTGAACATCGCGGCCTCCCGTTATCGTCCGCTGCCGAGCGCCTGCGCGGCCGGCATCGCTTCGTACGGCGTCTCGCGCACGGTCGGCTTCGCTTCGCGGCGCGCGCGCAGCACGGCGATCAGCCCGTATACCGCGATGCTGACCACGACGAAGATGAACAGCCCGGCCAGCGCCGCATCGATGTAGTCGTTGAAGATGATCCGCTTCATCTGCGCGATCGACTTCGCCGGCGCGAGCACCTTGCCTTCGTCCACCGCGGCCTGCAGCTTCGCGGCGTGCGCGAGGAAGCTGACCTTCGGATTCGCGTCGAAAATCTTCTGCCAGCCGGCCGTCAGCGTGCAGATCAGCAGCCATGCGGTCGGCACGATCGTCACCCATGCATAGCGCTCGCGCTTCATCTTGAACAGCACGACGGTGCCGAGCACCAGCGCGATCGCGGCGAGCATCTGGTTCGAGATGCCGAACAGCGGCCACAGCGTGTTGATGCCGCCGAGAGGATCGACCACGCCCTGGTACAGGAAGTAGCCCCACGCGGCCACGCACAGCGCGGTGGCGACGAGGTTCGCGGGCAGCGACTCGGTGCGCTTGAGCGCCGGGTGGAACGTGCCGAGCAGGTCCTGCAGCATGAAGCGGCCCGCACGCGTGCCCGCATCGACGGCCGTCAGGATGAACAGCGCCTCGAACAGGATCGCGAAGTGATACCAGAACGCCATCATCGCTTCGCCGCCGATCACCTGGTGCAGGATGTGCGCCATGCCGACGGCCAGCGTCGGCGCGCCGCCCGCGCGCGCGATGATCGTCGTTTCGCCGACGGCCTTCGCGGTCTGCGTGAGCATGTCGGGCGTCAGCACGAAGCCCCATTGCGTGACGGTGTTCGCGACGGCTTCCGGCGTCGAGCCGAGCACGGCGGCCGGTGCGTTCATCGCGAAGTAGATGCCCGGCTCGATCACGCACGCGGCCACCAGCGCCATGATCGCGACGAACGATTCCATCAGCATCGCGCCATAACCGATGAAGCGCGCGTTGGTTTCGTTGTCGATCAGCTTCGGCGTCGTGCCCGACGAGATCAGCGCGTGGAAGCCCGACACCGCGCCGCACGCGATCGTGATGAACAGGAACGGGAACAGGTTGCCCGACCACACGGGGCCGGTGCCGTCGACGAACTTCGTCAGCGCGGGCATCTTCAGCTCCGGTGCGACGACCAGGATGCCGATCGCTAGGCCGAGGATCGTGCCGATCTTCAGGAACGTCGACAGGTAGTCGCGCGGCGCGAGCAGCAGCCACACCGGCAGCACCGACGCGACGAAGCCGTAGCCGATCAGGATCCACGTGAGCTGCGTGCCGCTGAACGTGAACCACGCGGCGAGGGTCGGCGAATCGTGCACGTGCTGACCGAACGCGATCGACGCCATCAGCAGCACGAAGCCGATGATCGACACTTCGCCGATGCGGCCCGGACGGATGAAGCGCGTATAGACGCCCATGAACAGCGCGATCGGAATCGTCGCGGCGACGGTGAACGTACCCCACGGCGAATTGGTCAGCGCCTTCACGACGATCAGCGCGAGCACCGCGAGGATGATCACCATGATCAGGAACGCGCCGAACAGCGCGATCACGCCGGGCACCGTGCCGAGTTCCATCTTGACGAGGTCGCCGAGCGAGCGGCCGTCGCGGCGCGTCGAGATGAACAGCACGATGAAGTCCTGCACCGCGCCGGCGAACACGACGCCGGCCAGGATCCACAGCATGCCGGGCGTGTAGCCCATCTGCGCGGCGAGCACGGGGCCGACCAGCGGCCCGGCGCCGGCGATCGCGGCGAAGTGATGGCCGAACAGCACGTACTTGTTGGTCGGCACGTAGTCGAGGCCGTCGTTGTACTTGACCGCCGGCGTCATCCGCAGCCCGTCGAGCTGCATGACCTTGCTGGCGATGAAACGGCTGTAGAAGCGATACGCGATCAGATACACGCAGACTGCGGCGATCACGATCCAGAGGGCACTGACGCGCTCGCCGTGTGCAAGCGCGATCGTGCCGAATGCGAACGCGCCGAGCAGCGCGACCGCGATCCAGAGCAGGGTACTGGAAGCCCGATTCATGGCGTCTCCTGGTCTCCAATGTGTTTTTGAGTGGATGCGGCGAGAGGCCGAACCCGCGTGACGTCGATGCGTCGTGCCGCGGCCTCGCAGAGACCGCGGCGATGGGCCGTAGTATTCCGCGCGACGGGGGCCCCTTACAAGCGGATAACTACGTATGAGGATCTACGTAGAATTACGTAGATGCGTGGCGCCTGCATGCCGTCAGGCCGCGATTGCCCGCGACCGGCGAGCCACGTACAGTATTTGCCTGCCTCCATTCCGGAACCGCCATGCCGATCGGATTTCAGAAGATGAACGCGAATGGCGATGACTTCGTCATCGTCGACCTGCGCGGCCGGGAACACGATCCCGCGCAGCGCATCGATCGCGACCTCGTGCGGCGCATGGGCGACCGGCGTCGCGGCATCGGCTTCAACCAGCTCGCGGCGATCTCGAACGACGACGACGCAGCCGCGCGCGTCGCGTTCTGGAATCCCGACGGCTCGGCGCTCGATACCTGCGGCAGCGCGACGCGCGGCGTCGCATGGAAGCTGATGCGGGAAACCGGCGCGGCGTCGGTCATGCTGCGCACGAATCGCGGGCGCCTGCACTGTGCGCAGGGGGCGGATGGGCTGATCGAGGTCGAAATGGGCGCGCCGCGGCTCGGCTGGCAGGACGTGCCACTCTCGGAAGCCGTCGACACGCTCGCGCTGCCGCTGCCCGGTGCGCCGGCCGCCTGCAGCATGGGCAATCCGCACTGCACGTTCTTCGTCGACGACGTCGCTGCGCTCGACATCGAAGCGCTCGGCCCGCCGATCGAAGCGCATCCGCTGTTTCCACTGAAGACCAACGTCCATTTCGTGCAGGTCCTCAGCCGCACGCATGTCCGTCTACGTATCTGGGAACGCGGCGGCGGCGTGCCGCTCGGCTCCGGCTCGTGTTCGTGCGGCGCGGTGGTCAACGGCGTCCGGCGCGGGCTGCTCGACGACACCGTGCGGGTGACGTGCGACGGCGGCGACGTCACCGTTCGATGGCACGGCGCAGGCAGCGCGTTCCTGAGCGGGCCGGTGACGTTCGGGTTCGACGGAGTGTGGCTGTGACGCCCGACGACGCACGAACTTTCCACGCGCTGCGCCCGCGCCTGCAGAAGATCGCGTACCGGATGCTCGGTTCCGTCGCGGATGCCGAGGACATCGTGCAGGACGTGTGGCTGCGCTGGCACGACGCGGCGCGCGACAGCATCGAGAACGCCGAGGCGTGGCTCGTCGCGGTCACGACGCGCACGTCGATCGATCGCCTGCGCGCGGCGAAGCTCCGGCGCGAGCACTATACGGGTATCTGGCTGCCCGAACCGGAGCTCGGCGAATCGCCCGCGACGCCCGAGGAAATGACGGAGCGCGCGAACGACGTGTCGGTGGCGTACCTGCTGTTGCTCGAACGGCTGACGCCGGAAGCGCGCGCGGCGTTCCTGCTGCATGAAATCTTCGAGTTCGACTACGACCGGATCGCCGACGCGATCGGCAAGACCGAAGCCGCGTGCCGGCAGCTCGTCAGCCGGGCCCGGGCGCGGCTGCGCGACG
Source organism: Burkholderia sp. MSMB1826 (assembly GCF_001526325.1). Classification (NCBI taxonomy): domain Bacteria; kingdom Pseudomonadati; phylum Pseudomonadota; class Betaproteobacteria; order Burkholderiales; family Burkholderiaceae; genus Burkholderia; species Burkholderia sp. MSMB1826. Next base: position 86,633 of record NZ_LOYN01000038.1, on the reverse strand, counting down.
ATACCCTGCCGCGGCATGCGGTGCCGCACGAAACGCATCGCCGGCTGCTGCAGACGTTCACGCAGGCGCTGGCACGAGGCGACTTCCCGTCGATCCAGGCGCTGCTCGCCGAAGATGCGATGCTGATCGGCGACGGCGGCGGTCACGTCCAGAGCTTCCCGAAACCGATGGTCGGCGGCCGGCGCATCGCCCAACTGTTCTATGCGACGTGGTTGCGCTGCGGCAGCGGTGTCGAGATGCGGCCGGTCGTGCTCAACGGCCAGTGGGCGCTGCTGCGCTTCATCGACGGGCGGCTCGAAGCGGCGATGGCGTTCGAGACCGACGGTACGCGCATCGGCCGGATTCTCGTGCAGCGCAACCCCGACAAGCTCGCCCGGATCGCGGCTGCCTGCGCCGCCGGCTGACGCGTGCATCGCGCGCCGGCCGCGGTCGAGCGCGGATTGGTGCAGCGCGCGCAACACGATGCGTCCCCGTGCGTGGCTACCGCGCACCGGCGCACCCTCCTAAGATGATTTCGCGCGGCGCCCTGCCGCCCACGACACCCGCGCAGCGCGGGCCAGCCTCTTCGTCGCCAGGAGAAATCATGACGCAGCGTATCAACTACATTCAACAGTCGCCCGAGCTGTTCAGGAAATTCCTCGAACTCAGCAACCAACTGCGCAACGGCGCGATCGAGGAATCGATCCGGGATCTCGTGTCGCTCCGAGCATCCCAGATCAACGGCTGCGCGTTCTGCGTCGACATGCACGTGAAGGAAGCGCGCATCCACGGCGAGCGCGAGCTGCGCCTGCACCATCTGGCGACGTGGCGCGAATCGACGCTCTTCTCGCCGCGCGAGCGGGCCGCGCTCGCGTGGACCGAAGTCCTGACGACACTGCCCGAGCACGGCGTACCGGACGACCTCTACGAGCGCGTGCGCGGCCAGTTCTCCGAAAAGGAATTGTCCGACCTGACGTTCGAAGTGATGGCGATCAACGGCTGGAACCGCGCGAACGTCGCGTTCCGGACCGTGCCGGGCTCGTCCGACAAGGCGTTCGGCCTCGACAAGGCGAATCTCGCCTGACGGCCGCCCGCCACCCTCCTTCGCTGCCGGCCCTCGGCCGGCGGCCCACCGGAAGCCACCACCATGATTCGCATGACACACGTGATCGCGTCCGCGCTCGTCGTCGCGGGCGCCGCGACCGGCGCCGCTCGCGCGGCGCCCTCGGCCATCGTCACGCCGCTGATGACGAAGCCGCTCGACGCGTACCCGGGCAAGGAAGCGCTGATGATCTCGGTCGAGTATCCGCCCGGCGCGGTCGATCCCGTCCACCGCCACCACGCCGACGCGTTCGTCTATGTGGTCGAGGGTTCGATCGTGATGCAGGTGAAGGGCGGCGAGCCCGTCACGCTGAAGCCGGGCGACACCTTCTACGAGGGCCCGAACGACTTGCACACGGTCGGACGCAACGCGAGCCGGACCCGGCCCGCGAAGTTCATCGTGCTGCTGTTGAAGGACAAGGGCGCACCCGTGCTCGTGCCGGAAAAATAGCCGGCTCGCACGTCGCCCGCACCCTGTTTGAAAAAATGCGGCGGGCGGTGTCACAGGCAGCAGCGCTGAAACGTCTAGTCGCATACGGACACCACGATTCCAGCGCCTCCATGCCCGACACCTCCATTCGCCGCCCCGATGCCGACGATCCGTTCGCGCGCAGCTTCTCGACCTGCTATGCCGGCGTGGTCACCTTTCTGGCCGTCGTCACCGAAGGCAGCTTCGCGCGCGCCGCCGATCGCCTCGGCGTCGGCCGCTCGTCCGTCAGCCGCCACGTGCAACGGCTCGAGGACCGGCTCGACGCACGCCTGTTCCAGCGCACGACCCGCAGCGTGTCGCTGACGCGCGAAGGCGAGCTTTTCTACGAAAACTGCCGGCCCGGCATCGAGCATCTGGCGCAGGCGCTCGAGGACATGCGCGAGCTGCGCAGCGGGCCGCCGAGCGGACACCTGCGCGTCGGCTCGACCCCGGGCTTCGGCCGCAAGGTCGTCGCGCCGCTGCTGCGCGATTTCCATGCGCGGTATCCGGACATCACGCTCGACCTGCTGCTGAACGACCGGCCGGCCGATTTCTCCGCCGACCGCATCGACGTCGCGTTTCGCGACGGCCGCATGGAGGACAGCGCGATCGTCGCGCGCCGGCTGATTCCGATGCAGATGATCGTCTGTGCGTCGCCGTCGTACGCGCACCGGCACGGCTTGCCGCGCCACGTCGACGATCTCGCCCGGCATCGCTGCATCAACCTGTGCACCGCGTCGGGCCGCGTGACGGAATGGGAATTCAGGATCGACGGACTGACGCAGCAGCGTCAGGTCGCCGCGCATCACACGTTCAACGACATCGACCTCGTCGTGCGCGCGGCGCTCGACGGGCTCGGCATCGCGCAACTGCCGGCGTATCAGGTGTGCGACCTGCTCGCCGACGGCCGGCTGGTGAGCTGTCTCGGCCAGCATGCGCCGGACGACGGCGGACACTACCTCTGCTACCTGAGCCGCAAGCACCTGCCCACGCGCATCCGCGTGTTCATCGACTACATGATCGAACAGACGCGTGCGCGCGACCTGCAGTGCCCGGCCACGATGACGACGATGGCGCCGCTGGAGACGATCGATTGATGCATTCGCAGCAACACGGTGAGGGCTTGCAGGCCTCTACCGGATCACGCGGCGCATGCCTACGATGCGGGCTGTTCGACACGCACGCGAGTACGGCGCTGCGCCGTTCGGCAAGATACCGGCCCGGTCGCGCGAGCGCGACGGTCGCCGGTTTCGGCAGGTTCAAGCGGCGTGCATGTCGCGCGCCCGTTCAAGGAGAGCAATCGTGAAAATCGTCGTGATTGGCGGTACCGGCCTCATCGGCAGCAAGGTCGTCAGGAACCTGGTCGCACGCGGCCACGACGCGGTGGCGGCCGCGCCGTCGACCGGCGTCGATACGATCACGGGCACGGGACTGGACGACGCGCTCGCCGGCGCGGAAGTCGTCGTCGATCTCGCGAATTCGCCGTCGTTCGAGGAAGCGGCCGTGAAGGCCTTCTTCGAGGCGTCGGGGCGCAACCTGTTCGCCGCGGAGCGCGCGGCCCGCGTGCGCCATCACGTCGCGCTGTCGGTGGTCGGCACCGACCGGCTGCAGCAGAGCGCGTATTTCCGCGGCAAGATCATTCAGGAAAACCTGATCCGCGATGCAGGCGTGCCGTACACGATCGTGCGCTCGACGCAGTTCTTCGAATTCGTCGGGGCGATCGCGCAGGCTGGCACGCAAGGCGACACGGTCCGGTTGACCACCGCGCACTTCCAGCCGATCGCATCGGACGACGTCGCGGCCGCCGTGACCGACTTCGCGCTCGACGCGCCGCGCAACGGCATCGCCGAGATCGGCGGCCCCGAGCGCGTGCGGATCGCGGATCTGGTCGAGCGTTTCCTGGCGGCCACGCACGACGCGCGGACGGTGACGCGCGATGCGGGCGCCGACTACTTCGGCGCGCTGCTGCAGGACGACACGCTCGTGCCGGCGCCCGGTGCACGCCTCGGCACGACGACCTTCGACGCATGGTCCCGGCAGAACGCGCTCGTGCGCTGAACGCCGCAGCCGGATCACCCACGCCATGACGCCGCTGCGCCCTCCGCCGCTGTCGCTGCTCGACCGGTATCGCGGACGGGAACCGCAGACGCTGTACTCGACGACGGTGACCGTCACGGGCGGGGCGGCCGAGCACGGCCGCGCATCGGGCGTCGCCCGTTCCGACGACGGACGCCTGGACATCGAGCTGCGCCTGCCGTCCGCGCTGGGCGGGCCCGGCGACGGTCCGAACCCGGAGCAGTTGTTCGCCGCCAGCTATGCGGCGTGCTTTCACGGCGCGCTGAGCCTGCTGGCTGCACGGGCAGGCGTGTCGATCGCCGGCGCATCGGTATCCGCATCGATCGACTTCTGTCGCGATCCGATGGACGGGCTGTTCATGCTGAACGCGAACATTCGCGTGCAGTTGCCGGGCGTCGAACGCGCGGTGGCGGAAGAACTCGTCCGCAATACGGAGCGTTTCTGTCCGTACACGAAGATGGCGCACGAGGGAATCAGCCACGTCGTGGCGCTCGCGCCGGCGGACGATGCGCCCGAACGCTAAACGGCACGCACATTCAACTCATCGTCTTCACGAGAAAGTCATGCAGTCATTCGACAACAAGGTGGTCCTCATTACCGGCGGCGGTGCCGGCATCGGGCTGGCAGCGGCCGTCGCGTTCGCACGCGAAGGCGCGCGCGTCGTCATCACGGGCCGCCGCGAAGATGCGCTGTCCGCAGCCGCGCGCAGCGCGCCGGGCATCGACTACGTGGTCGCGGATGCCGGCGATCCGGCCGACGCCGCGCGCACGATCGACGAAGCGGTCGCCCTGGCGGGGCGGCTCGACGTGCTGGTCAACAATGCGGGCGCGGGTGCAATCCTGCCGCTCGAGCAGGCTACCTTCGAAGCGATCAGTGCGATCTTCTCGGTCAATACGCTCGGACCGTCGATGCTCGCGACCGCCGCGTTGCCGCACCTGAAAGCAGCCCGCGGCAGCATCGTCAACGTGTCGAGCACGTTCGGACACAAGGCCGCGGCGCTGTTGTCGCACTATGCGGCGAGCAAGGCCGCGCTCGAGCATCTGACGCGCTGCTGGGCGCTCGAGCTCGCATCGGCGGGCGTACGCGTGAACGCCGTCGCGGCGGGTCCGACGGAAACGGACTTCCTGTCGGAACGGATGAAGCTGTCGGCACCCGAGATCGAAGCGATCAAGGCGCAGGAGCGCGCGCGCATTCCGCTTGGCCGGCGCGGCGAGCCCGCGGACGTCGCGAACTGGATCGTGTCGCTCGCATCGCCGCAGGCGGCATGGATGACGGGGCAGGTGATCACGGTCGACGGCGGACTCGACGCAACCTGACCGTCGCGAGAACGCGCGGCACGCGACGGACGACGCGTGCCGCGCGAGGTGGCAGATCAGTGCTTTTCGTCGAGCTTCTTCGGCTTCGGCGGCGACGGCACCTTCGCGTACTGGAACGCCGGCGTGGCCTTCAGCGCCTCCTTGGTCGCACCGGGCAGATAGATGTTGCCGTTGCGCACGTCGAGCGACGCGATCGGCACCGCGACGTCGTGCGCGGCCACGCCGAGGAAGCCGCCGGCCGACACGATCGCGGCCGACACCGAGCCGTCCGGCGCGACGATCAGGTCGCGGACCTTACCGACTTTCTGGTTCTCGTCGTTGTACACGGTCTTGCCGAGCACGCTCTTCTTCACGCTCCAGCCTTCGAGCAGCGCCTGCGATTGCTCGACGGTCACGCTGATCGGCTGCGCGCCCGCGATCTGCGCGTGCGCGCCGACGCTCGAGGCGAGGACGGTTGCTACGAGGAGGGTCTTGTAGAACTTCATATGCGTTGCACTCCGGTTCGGTTGTTGTGGATTCCGGGAACGAAGCGACACGGGTGCAACGGCCGATCGGTGAGCACCCTGCGGGTGGCCGCCCCGCGGATGGCCGCCCCGCGCTTCGTCAGTCGCGTGGCGGCCGACCGCGCCGCCACGGCGTGTGTGCGTGGCGGACCGACATGGCCGGGCCGCAGCGTGCAACACGGCGTTCATGGTAGCGGCAAACGACGGATCGTGCGTTCGGAGTGCGATGCAGCAGGTAGGGCGAACCGGATCGGGATCAAAGATCACGCAGAACGGACGGGCGCGCGGCACGAAAAAATGACGCCGCGGCCCGTCGATCAGGACAACCTCGCAGACGGCCACCCGATCTTCGCGGCGCGCCGAACGACGCGGTGGCCGGCACGCCGCCGCGCCGCTGCGTCACGCATTGCGCGAATACACCCTGCGATGCCGCACCGCCTCCGCCAGCACGTCGAGCACCGGCTCCGTCTGCGTCCAGCTCAGGCACGCATCGGTGATCGACACGCCGTACTGCAACGGCACGCCCGGCTTCAGATCCTGGCGGCCGGCCTCGAGATGGCTCTCCACCATCACGCCGACGATCCGGTGCTCGCCCTGCGACAGTTGCCGCGCGAGATCCTGCGCCACCTCGATCTGCCGCTCGTGCGACTTGTTCGAGTTCGCATGCGAGCAATCGACCATCACCTGCTCGCGCAGGCCGGCCTTGCGCAGCACCGCGCAGCTCGCTTCGACGTGCGCCGCATCGTAGTTCGGTCCGTTCTTGCCGCCGCGCAGGATCACGTGCGCATCGTCGTTGCCGCGCGTCTCGAAGATCGCGGCCATCCCCATCTTCGTCATCCCCATGAACGCATGGCTCGCGGCTGCGGCGACGATCGCGTCCGACGCGACCTGCACGCCGCCGTCGGTGCCGTTCTTGAAGCCGATCGGGCAGCTCAGGCCAGACGCGAGCTGGCGATGGCTCTGGCTCTCAGTCGTGCGCGCGCCGATCGCGCCCCACGCGATCAGGTCGGCAATGTACTGCGGGCTCAGCAGATCGAGGAATTCGGTCGACGCCGGCAGGCCGAGCGCGTTGATGTCGAGCAGCAGTTGCCGCGCGGCGCGCAGCCCTTCGTTGATGCGGAAGCTGCCGTCGAGACGCGGATCGTTGATGTACCCCTTCCAGCCGACCGTCGTGCGCGGCTTCTCGAAGTAGACGCGCATCGTGATCAGCAGGTCGTCCTTCAGCGCGTCGGCGGCGACCTTCAGGCGGCGCGCGTAATCGAGCGCCTGGTCGTGATCGTGGATCGAGCACGGGCCGACGACGAGCAGCAGCCGGTCGTCGCGGCCGTGCAGGATATCGCCGATCGCGCGGCGCGTATCCTCGACGAGCGTCTGCGTGGCGGCCGGCACCGGCAGTTCGTCGAGCAACAGCGCCGGGGAAATCAGCGGGCGCACGGCGCCGATGCGGACGTCGTCGATGCGCGTGGTGTCCTGCGTCGCGTCGGCGCTGCCTACCTCGCGATCGTGGGAAGGATTGTCGAGGTTCTGCATGGCGATTCTCCGGGGACGTCTATCTGGAATGATGGGCAGGCTCGATTATGGCACCCGGGCGAGGCAGCAGCCGACACGCCGGCCGAAGACGCGCTGCATGGCAGCGTCCACGACCTGTCGGAACAAGTTCGCACGGAACAGGGGTGGCGCGTCAACGCAGACTCGGCTCCACGCCCGAGACGGCCGCCGACGACATCGCGCTGAAGTGACGCGGCGGTGCGCGCGCACCACCGCCATTGCGTCAGGAAGCGATCAGCCCGCGTCGCCCTGCGCGTCGACGTCGATCCCCAGTTCGCCGGCCATCCGGCGAACCAGCGCATTCAGCCGCGCCACTTCATCCGCGAGGCGTTTCTGTTCGGCCTTCAGCGCTTCGAATTCGGAAGGCGGCACAGCCTCCGCACCGCCGGCATCCGCGCTCGCGAAATCGGCCACGTTCACCGCGCCGCACATCAGATGCATCCAGCGGTTCTCGCGCGCGCCCGGTGCACGCGGCAGCCGGACGACGAGGGGTTGCGCGCGCGCCGCGAGTTCGTCGAGGAACGCCTCGACCGACGAGATATCCGCGAAGCCGTGCAGGCGCGCGCTGTTCAGGCGCAACTCGGCGGCCGTCTGCGGGCCGCGCAGCAACAGGATCGTCAACAGCGCGATCGCCTGGCTCGGAATGCCGAGTACGCGGTTCATGTTGTGCTCGAAACGCGGCACGCGGCTGCTGCTGCCCTCCATCACGAGGCTCAAGTGCTTCAGCCCGTCGAGCGCGGTCGTGACTTCGTCCTCGCTGACGTTCATCACCGGCGAGCGCGCGGTTTTCTGGTTGCAGCCCGCGGTCAGCGCGTTCAGCGACAGCGGGTAGGTATCCGGCACCGTGTGCTGTTTCTCGACGAGCACGCCGAGAATGCGGGCCTCGAGAGGCGTGAGTTCGCGAAGAGCGCGGGGCGTGGGCGTATCCGGCGTGGTGTTCATGAGTGGCGTCGCAGCGTGCAGCAGGTGAAGGGAAACGGTCGCGGCCCGTCCGGCGTCGCGCACGGGCGAGCCATATGATAGCTCGCGACGCGCGGCCCGGCGCCACTCGCCGCACCGGTGCGCGCACGCGCCACAGCGGGCTTTCGTCGGACGTAGCGGCGCGCCCGATAGCGGGCGACGACGCGGCGACCCATGTGCACGGCGCCGCAGATTCGTCCTTCGCGCACGCCCAGGCGTTTGCGCGATGCGCATGCCGGCGCTACGATAGATGTTCATCCCGATATCAGCGGCGCCGCGCGCGGCCTTCACACGTCGATACCACTCATCGCTCGCGTTGAACGCGCTGCATCATGCCGCGCGCCGCTCGCCAAACCCGTTCACGCCCTCACCGGTTCACCACCATGACTGCATCTTCTCCCGCACCCGTGCGCGCCATCGTCACCGGACACACGCGCGGCGTCGGCGCGGCGCTCGCCGAACAACTGCTGCAGGAAGGCATCGCCGTGCTCGGCGTGTCGCGCAGCCGTCATCCGTCGCTCGCGTCGCAGGCCGGCGAGCGCTTCGCCGAAGTCGAACTCGACCTGTCGGACTCGAAGACCATCGCGACCTGGCTGGCCGGCGACACCCTGCGCCGCTTCGTCGACGGCGCGTCGCTCGTGCTGCTGTTCAACAACGCGGGCATCGTCGATCCGATCGGCCCGCTCGCCGCGCAGGACCCGGCGATCGTCGCCCGCGCGGTCGGCCTGAACGTCGCCGCGCCGCTGATGTTGTCGGCCGCGCTCGCACAGGCCGCGTCGGCCGCGACCGAATGCCGGATCGTGCACCTGTCGAGCGGTGCGGCCCGCAACGCGTATGCGGGCTGGAGCGTCTACTGCGCGACCAAGGCCGCGCTCGATCACCATGCGCGCGCCGTCGCGCTCGACGCGAACGGCGCGCTGCGCATCTGCAGCGTCGCACCGGGCGTCGTCGACACGGGCATGCAGGCCACGATCCGCGCGACCGGCAAAGACGATTTCCCGATGCGCGAGAAATTCGACGAGCTGAAGTCGAGTGGCGCGCTCGCGACGCCCGAGGCAACCGCCCGGCAACTGATCGGCTATGCGCTGAGCGACGCATTCGGCAACGAGCCGACGGCCGACGTGCGCAACCTGCCGACGAAGTAGCATCGGACGCGGCGCGTCATCCTTCGAGCCGCTTCGTCCAGTCTTCGACCTGCCGCGCCGTCCGGCGCTTTTCCAGCATGCTGCGCCAGCCGGGCGGCAGCAACGGCACGTCGCACAGCGCATCGAGCGCGGCCATGTCGAGCGTGCGTCGATACAGCACGTCGAGCACCGTCGACAGCGGCCATTGCGGGTAGCGGCGCGCGTGCAGCGCCAGCACATCGCCCGCCACCACCCAGCCCTCCTGCAACACGCGGTAGTACCAGCCGGTCCGGCCGCTTTGCTGCACGAGCGCCGCCATCCGCGGATGATCGAAACGCGCGTTGAGCTTCCAGCACGGCTGCCGCGACTGCGACACCTGGAGCACCGCGCCGCCGAGCATGAACACGTCGCCGAGACACACGTCGTGCTCGGTGATGCCGCGCGTCGACAGGTTCTCGCCGAACGCGCCCGGCCGGGCGAGCACGTCGCGCGCGCCGATCTGCCCGGCCCACCACGCATAGTGATCGTGCGCATAGTGATGAACGGCCTTGTCGGGGCCGCCGTGATGCCGCGCATCGGCCTGCGCGTCGCCGGCGAAGCCGAGCGCGCCCAGCCACAGGCGTGCATCCACCGGCTGCTTGTCGATCGCGCTTGCGTGCGGCGTGCCGGCGAGCGGACGGCTCGCGCCGATCCGCACCGCGCCGATGGCGGCCGCGATCGCCGGCCGGGCGTCGTCGCTCATGCGGCCACACCGGCCGGCAGCGCCGCGAGCAGTCGTTCGAGTTCGCGCGTGCGTGCTTCGCCGAGCGGCAGCAGCGGCCGCCTCGGTTCGCCGGCGTCGAAGCCGCGCAGCCTCAACCCGGCCTTCACGGTCACCGGCAACCCGCCGTTGACGATGAACTGCAGCAACGGCAACTGCGCGTGAAAAACCGATCGGGCGCGCGCGAGGTCGCCGGTGCGCATCGCGTCGAACAACGCGAGCGGCAACGCGGCATTCAGGTTCGGCGCGGCCGTGCACCATCCGGCCGCGCCCGCGGCCAGCGCGGCGAGCGCCATCGGATTGCTGCCGTTGTAGAACGGGATCGTCCCGTCGCTCAATTGCGCGAGCCGATGCATCCGGCCGATGTCGCCGGTGCTCTCCTTGACCATCGTCACGTTGTCGACGGTGCGGCAGATCGTCGTGATCAGGTCCGGCGACATGTCGACGCCGCTCGTCGCCGGGTTGTTGTACAGCATGATCGGGATGCCGATCGCTGCACCGATCGCGCGGTAGTGCGCGACGATCTCGTCGTTCCCGAGCTTCCAGTACGACACCGGCAGCACCATCACCGCATCGGCGCCGGCCTGCTCGGCGAAGCGGGCACGGCGCACCGCGCCCGCCGTGGTGAGATCGGAAATGCCGACGACGGTCGGCACGCGCCGGCGCACCGCGCGAATCGACGCGGTGGCGACGGCCTCCCATTCGGCATCGGACAGGTAGGCACTTTCGCCGGTACTGCCCAGCGGCGCGATCGCGTGAACGCCGTCGGCGATCAGGCGCTCGATCAGCGCATCGAGCGCTGTCAGGTCGACGCCGCCGTCGGCGGCGAACGGCGTAACCGGGTAGGCAATGATGCCCTTCAACAGAATCGTCACGATTCGTATTCCTCAATGATTGTCTGACAGGAGCGGAACGACACGCCCGCTTATGCGACGCAGTCCCGATGCGTCCGCAACGCGCGGCGCGCATAGTAGTCGAACGTCACCGCATCGCGCTTCGGCTTGGAGATCCAGTCGTGCGCTTCGCGCGCGAGCGCCGGCGGCACCGGCTTGATCTCGCCAGCCGACATCGCGAGCAGTTGCAGCTTCGCGGCGCGCTCGATCAGCAGCGCGAGCATGCACGCCTCCTCGATCGTCTTGCCGACCACGAGCTGGCCGTGATGCGACAGCAGGATCGCGCGCTTGCTGCCGAGCGCCTTCGAGATGATCTCGCCCTCCTCGTTGCCGACCGGCACGCCCGGCCAGTCCTTCAGGAACGCGCAATCGTCGTACAGCGGGCAGGTGTCCATGTGCGACACCACGAGCGGCTGCTCGAGCATCGACAGCGCCGCGACATGCGCCGGATGCGTGTGGATGATGCAGTTCACGTCCGGGCGCTCGCGATAGATCCACGTATGGAACCGGTTGGCCGGGTTCGGAATGCCTTCGCCATCGACGACGTCGAGATCCTCGTTCACGCGCAGCAGGTTCTCGGCCGAGATCTCGTCGAAGCCGAGCCCGAGCCGCTGCGTGTAGTAGGTGCCGGCCGCATCCGCGCGGCAGGTGATCTGCCCGGCCAGGCCCGAGTCGTGGCCGGCGTCGAACAGGATCCGGCACGTCAGCGCGAGCTTTTGCCGCGCGGACCAGCCGCTGTCGCCCACTTCGTTTTCAAGGCGCCGCTCCGCCAGCGCGACCAGCGCTTCCTTCGTCAAATTCAGCGTTTCCGCCATGTTCGCCTCCTGAATGCACCGGGTCTGCCGCGCCGTCCGCGGCCGTTTCCCCGAGCGAATGACACACAATACACCGAATGACACGTTGTGTCATGCGTTACAATCGATTCTTCGAAGGACACTTGGCGCCCCCATGACGATTCGCCTGAAGCTGCTCAGAAAACAGAAAGGCTGGACGCTCGACGTGCTGGCCGACGAGACCGGCCTCACCAAGAGCTACCTGTCGAAGGTCGAGCGCGGCCTGAGCGTGCCGTCGATCGCGGTCGCGCTGAAGCTGTCGAAGGCGCTGAACGTCGACGTCGAGCAACTGTTCTCGGAAAGCCGCAACCGCGAGCTGATCACGGTCACGCGCGCCGGCGAGCGCACCGCGATGGGTGCAGCGGCCGACAGCCACGCCCACCGTTTCGAGAGCATCGCGGCCGGGGTCGCGCCGAAGAAGATGCTGCCGTTCGTCGTGCATCCGCCGCACGAATTCGTCGCGTCGACGTTCCGCGAGCACGAAGGCGAGGAATTCCTGTTCGTGCACAAGGGGCGGGTCGAAATCGAATTTCCGAACGAGACGGTGCAACTCAGGGCCGGCGATTCAGTCTATTTCAACGCACTCATTCCCCACCGCACGCGCAGCCTCGGCACCGCGCAGGCGGAGATTCTGGTCATCGTCAGCCACGACGACTAGCCTCGTCACTTCTTCGCGCAAGGATCTTCCGATGGTCACCAGGGCCACCGCACCGTTCCAGCAGATCAAGACGCTCGTTCGCCAGAACGTCGAGTCCGGCGACTGGCGCCCCGGCGACCGCATTCCGTCCGAACTCGATCTCGCCGCGCAGTTCGGCGTCGCGCGCATGACGGTCAACCGCGCACTGCGCGAGCTGACCGAGGAAGGCGTGCTGAAGCGCATCGCGGGCGTCGGCACGTTCGTCGCCGAGGTGAAGCCGCAGTCGAACCTGCTGATGATCGCGCATATCCGCGACGAGATCCGTGCGCGCGGGCACGAATACCGTTGCCGCGTGCTCAGCCAGGCGCGCGAGCCCGCGTCGTTCGACGTCGCGGCCGCGTTCGGCCTGCCGGTCAATACGCCGGTCTTTCACGTGGTGTGCGTGCACGAGGAAAACGGCCGCCCGATCCAGCTCGAGGATCGCTACGTGAATCCGGCTGCCGCGCCCGGCTTCATCGATCAGGATTTCCGGGTCGAGCCGCCATCCGAGTACCTGTACAACAACGTGTCGCACTACGAACTGGAAATCGAGCACGTCGTCGACGCGTCGCTGCCCACCGGCGAACAGGCGCGGCTGCTCGACATGCGCGCCGACGAGCCGTGCCTCACGCTCACGCGCCGCACGTGGACGGACGGGCTTCCCGTCACGTTCGTGCACTTCCTGCATCCGGGCAACCGCTACCGGCTCGGCTCGCGCTTCAAGCCGGGCGCGGGGCGCCACCCGACCTGATCCTTCGTCGCACACCCCCGACGCGCACGGCGGCCGTTTCGTCACGAAACGGCCGCCGTGTTCATTCGTGACGTCGAGTCAGATCGCGCCAACCTGCCCCGCCTCGCGCGACCACACGACCGGAAACAGCGGGTGATCGAGCGGCGCGCCGTCGGCCAGCTGTTCCGCGAGCCCGGGAAAATCGGGCGACGTTTTCCAGCGGCGCGGCGCGTGACGGACATCGTCGCCGACGAAGCGGATCGAGAACGCGCGCCGGCGGTTCCGCGTGCCGCCCGACGCATGCAGCGTGAGCATCCGGAAGCACACCATGTCGCCGGGTTCGAGCGCCCAGCGGCGGATCGGGAAGGCCGCACGGTCGGCTTCGATGTCGGGCAGATCGGCGAGGCTGCCTTCCGGGAACCACTTCGCCTCCTTGTCCATGAACGTGCGCGGCATCAGCCACGGCCCGCGATGCGAGCCGGCGACGAATTCCAGCGTCGATTCGAGCGGCACCGGGTCGACCGGAATCCACATGCTGACGTTGTCGTCGCCTTCGATGTTGTAGTACGGCTGGTCCTGATGCCACGGCGTGCGCTGCCGCGTGCCGGGCTCCTTCACGAGCAGATGGTCGTGATGCAGCCGCACGGTGTCCGTGCCCATCAGCGCGGCGGCGACCGACGGCGCCGGCGAGCGCACGATGAAGTCGCGATACGCGTCGTTGTGCTGCCAGTTGCAGAAATCCTCGAAGAACCAGCCCGGATCGTCGGGCCGGCTCGCGACTTTCGCGCGTTCGCTCGGCTGCGCGAGGTTCGCGTCGATGCCGGCCCGCAACGCGGCCACTTCGTCGGGCGAAAAAATGCCCTTGATGCAGACCGCGCCTTCGTCGCGGAACGCGGCGATCAGTTCGGGCGTCACGGCTTGCGCGACGCGCTCCTGGATACTCGTCATGGTGTACCTGTCGATCGAATGGGTCACGGGGTCACGGCGTCGAAGTCAGTTGCTGCTTCGCACCATAGATGTCGAAGTCGAAGTATTTCGCGGCGATCTTCTGGTACGTGCCGTTCGCGCGAATCGCGGCGATCGCGTCGTTCAGCCGCTTCTTCAGGTCGGCGTCGCCCTTGCGTATGCCCATCGCGACGCCGTAGCCGGTGATCCGCACGTCGGTCACGTCCGGGCCCGCGAACGCGTAGCCCTTGCCGCGCGGGGTCTTCAGGAACGAGTAGCCGGCTTGCGTCTTGTCCTGGAAGGTCGCGTCGAGGCGGCCGTTGACGAGATCCTGATACACCTGGTCCTGATTCTGGTACGAGACGATCGTCACGCCCTTGGTCGCCCATTCGGCCTTCGCGTACGCCTCCTGCGTCGTGCCCTGGTCGATCCCGACGCGCTTGCCGGCGAGCGACGCGGCGGTCGGCAGCAGCTTCGAGCCGACCGGCGCGACGAGCGCGCCCGGCGACGCATACAGCTTGTTCGAGAAGTCGATCTGCTTGAGCCGCTCGTCGGTGGCCGTCATCGCGGACATGATCACGTCGAACTTGCGCGCGCGCAGCGCCGGGATCATCCCGTCGAAGCCCTGCTCGACCCACACGCACTTCGCATGCAGTTGCTCGCAGATCGCATTGCGCAGGTCGATGTCGAAACCGGCGAGCGAGCCGTCGGGCTGCTTCGCCTCGAACGGCGGATACGTGGGATCGATACCCCAGCGGATCGTCGACGTGTCCTGCGCGAACGACGTGAGCGGCGCGAACGCCAGCGCGGTAACGAGGAACTTGGCGGTACGGTTCATGGCGTGTCCTTGAAAGTCTCGACGCGGCGGGCGACGCCGGCGTCCGGTGAAGGCGCCGCGACGGCATGCCGGTGCGAGGCGCGAAAGACGGGGACTTCGATGAAACTGCGATGCAGTCTAGACCGCCAGATTTCCGAGTGCAAGCGGAAGGAAGCGGAGACAGGATGGATCGAGGTCCAGCGGACGCGGAAAGACGGGGCGACGCTTTATGTATGGCTGATTTACGGGACTGTCAGGTGTTTACCCTGTGCGTCGCGCGTCCCCCATAGCGGGCGTTTTTCCGGATGTCCACGGGGCAATGATGTCGATATATGCGATCTGAGCGGCGCCTCGAACGAGGCGTGCCTCAGCGAAATCACGATGCGACCTATACCGCCTCGAAAACTCCCTCGGAGGCAGTAACCCGGTCGAAAATGTAATATATACCTTACATTGAAGCGCGACGAATCCGCGTGGGGAGGTGAACATGCAACTCTATGAAATCGGGCAGGCCATAGCTAGGCGGCGAGCCGAACTCGATCTCACGCAGGCCCAACTTGCCAAGCTCGCCGGGCTGTCTCGCCTTACCATCAACCAGCTCGAAAGCGGCAAGGTGAAGGATCTCGGCATCAACAAGCTCATCCCGTTGCTCAGCGTGCTCGGCATCGAACTCCTGGCGCTGCCGCGGCAGGCTCAAAACGGTCTCCACAAGGCCGTCGTGAGCGCGAACGTGAGCTACAAGGGCGAATTGACCGAACGACTGCTGGCCGACGCATTGGCCACCGGACGGATTCCTGAAGGATACGCATCGCAGTTCTCCGTCATCCTCGACGAAGTGCCGCTGCCTGTCGTCGTGAAAGCGGCCGAGGAAGCCGCCGAGCGCTCGGGCACCCCGCTTCGGACCATCTGGAAAAACCTTGCCGCGTGGTCGAAGGATCTCCATCTGTATCGGGAGGTATGGGTATGACCGCACCATCCACGTTGCCCGACGGACCGTGGCAGGGTCTTTTTCGCCACGCGCTGACACTGGTCGACGAGATACGGAAGCACGGCATGCCGAATCCGTTCTGGACGTTCGGTGGGGCACGGTTCTCATGCTGCGCCACGGCCATCGCGTCAGCAAGGACGTGGACATCTTCGTACCCGACCCGCAGTATCTCGGGTACGTGAATCCCCGCATCAGCGACGCCGCGTCCGACATCACGATGGACTACGAGGAACACGCCAGCTTCATGAAGCTGGTGCTGCCCAACGGCGAAATCGACTTCGTCGTCTCCCGGAATCTGACGTCTCCCGGCTACGACGAATGGATGCTGATGAATCATGTCGTCAAGGTGGAGACTTCCGCGGAAATCGTCGCCAAGAAAATGTGGCATCGCGGCGATCGTCCGACCGCGCGGGATCTGTTCGACCTGTGCGTGGTCATCGAGCGCGAGCCGGAAAGCCTGATGGAAGCCGGTGCGTTCCTCGTTCGGCATCGCGACACGTTTCTGCGTCTGCTCAACGAACATCGCGCGTTCGTACAGCCGCGCTTCGACGCCATCCGGACACTCGACTACACGCCATCGTTCGACTATTGCGTCGAACTGGCCGAAGCGTTCCTGCGGAAACTCCCCGACAGCACGCCCGAACCAAAATCGCGCGCCCGCTAAGACTTGCGCCCCTCCCGCCCCCACCCGATCTCCGCCGCCCGTGGCGTCGCGCCCCCCGCCGGGTCCGGCGAAACCGCGATTGCCTGCGATGGGCGGCCATGTTAAAAGTCGTCGCATGCATTTGAAAACGAAATGCTCGAATTTACAGAAGTACAAAAATGAATAGACCCCTGTTCGACATCGACCTGTTGCGCGCGCTGGTGATGGTCGCCGACTGCGGCAGTTTCACGACGGCTTCCGCGCGCCTGCATTCGACGCAGTCGACGGTCAGCCAGAAGGTGCGCCGGCTCGAGGAAATCGCCGGCCACCGCCTGCTCGACCGCGGCACGCGCGACGTGCGGCCGACCGACGCGGGCGTGACGGTGCTCAGCTATGCGCGGCGCATGCTCGCGCTGAACGACGAGATGCTGGAGGCGCTGTCGGGCGCGACGGTCGCGCTGACGATCCGGCTCGGCGTACCCGACGATTTCGCGGCGGGCCGCACGACCCATGCGCTCGCGGCGTTCAAGCGCGAGCATCCGCAGGTGAAGCTCGAAGTGACGTGCGGATTGAGCCGCGACATCAGCGCCGCGTACGATCGCGGCGAACTCGATCTCGTATTGATCAAGCAGCGGCGCGACAGCCGCGAGGCGGTCGTGCGCTGGCCTGAGAAGCTGCGCTGGATCGACAGCGCGAAGCATCCGTCGATCGATCTCGACCCGGTGCCGATCGTCGTGTTCCCGCCGCGTGGGCTGTACCGCGACGACATGATCAAGGCGATCGAGGAGCGCGGCCGCCGCTGGCGAATCAGCTTCACGACGTCGAGCCTGAGCGGGATCCAGGCAGCCGTCGCGGACGGCCTCGGCATCAGCGTGCTGCCCGCGCGCGTGGTGACGGACGAGCACGTGGTGCTGACCGCGAAGCAGGGCTTCGCACCGATCGAGCACATGGACATCGCGATCCTGCACCGGCCGACGGCCGACCCGATGGTCGGCGCGCTGACGAAGACGCTCGCGGCGATGCTGGAACTCGAAGGGCGGTAAGCGAGACGCGCCCCCGATCCGGCCGCACGGCCGCGCGTCAGAACATCGTGTTGCCGTTCGCCGCCTGCTCGGGCACCGGCTGGTTGACGTCCCAGTGTTCGACGATCTTGCCGTGCTCGAGCCGGAAGATGTCCATGATCGCGCTGCCGCGCGTGCCGGGTTCGCGCACCGCGTGCACGTGCAGGATCACGTAGTCGCCGTCGACGAACGCGCGCTTGATCTCGCTGTGCGACTGCGGATATTTGTCGCGCAGAAACGCGACGAACTGGCGAAAACCGTCGCGCCCGTCGGCCGCGTTCGGGTTGTGCTGCACGTAGCGATCGCCGACATACGCGAGCGCGGCGTCCGCATCCTTCTCGTTCAAGCCTTTCTCGTAGAACGCCAGCACCGTCCGGCGATTGGCCTCCTGCTGCGTGTCGCCCGCGCCGGCGGCCGCGGCATGCGCGGCCGTCACCGCGAACGTCGCCGCCGCGATCCATCGTGTCGTCCGTCCTGCTGCCATGCGTCGCATCTCGATCTCCCGGTCGAATCGTTGAAGGCCCGATCATACCGAGGACACCGCCCATGCACTCCCGGACGCGTTGACGCACCCGAGCGGGCCGCCCGCACTCACACCAGCGCGCCGTTGCGCGCGACGATCTTCCCGGACGACACGACGAGACGCCGCACCGGCCGCGCGACGACGGCCTCGGCGAACGTCAGCGCATCGACGAGCACGACGTCCGCGCGGCAGCCTGGCTGCAGCCCGTAATCCGCGAACCCGCAGCCGCGCGCCGCACCGTGCGTCACGCAGTCGAGCGCGACTTCGAGCGCATCGTCGCGGCGGAAATCGTTGCGCATGCCGATCAGCATCGCCCGCTCGAGCATGTCGGGCGAGCCGTACGGCGTCCACGTATCGCGCACGCCGTCGTTGCCGCCGATCACGGTCACGCCCGCCGCACGGCACGCGGCCACCGGCGGCACCGGCACCGCGGCCGGCGCAGTCGTGACGATCGCGACGCCGAGCTCGGCCATCCGCGCGAGCAGCGCATCGCGCTCGCGTTCGGCGATATCGCCGAGGCAGAAACCGTGGCTGATCGTGACCTTTCCCTGCATGCCGTGAGCCGCGGTACGCTGCAGGATCAGGTCGAGCGAGTACGCGCCCATCGACCCGCGCTCATGCAGATGGATATCGAGCCCGCGGCCGTGGCGCGCGGCGATCGCGAACAGCACGTCCACCGCCTCGACCGGATCGCCTTCGATCGCACACGGATCGAGCCCGCCGAGCAGGTCGGCGCCGGCGTCGAGCGCGTCCGACAACAGCGCATCGGTGCCCGGCCGCTTAAGGACACCCGATTGCGGAAACGCGACGATCTGGATCTCGACCTGCCCGCGCAGCGTCTCGCGCGTGGCCAGCACGCCGTTCAGGTGGCGCAGCCCGGCCTGGGTATCGACGTCGACGTGGGTACGAATGCGCGTCGTGCCGGCCGCGAGGAATGCGCGCGCCAGCGCGAGCGATGCGGCGCCCGCGTCATGGCCGCTCGTCGCGCGATAGTGGCGCTCGTTCTCGATGCGGTCGACGAGGCGCGGCCCGACCTGGTTGCGATACCACGGCATCCCCCAGTGGGTCTTGTCGAGGTGCGTATGGCCTTCGACGAGGCCGGGCAGCGCCAACGCGCCCGCGCCGTCCTCGATCGCGCAGCCGGCGGGCGCATCGAGCGACGGGCCGACGCGCGCGATGCGATCGCGTTCGATCAGGATATCGAGCGCGGCGTCGGCATTCGTGCGGACATTGCGGATCAGCAGCTTCGTCATGTCGGGTCCGGTCGGGTCGGTCGGTGCAAGGCGGGCACGGCGCGCGCCGTGCCGCCGCTCGGGTGGGTCAGCGCGTAAAGCGCAGCGACGGCGCGAACGGCGCGTCCGTATCGCTTTCGCCGCGGCGGAATACCCAGCGTTCGGCCGGCACGCCCGCGACGGCCGCCGCCGCATTCGGCGCGCGCACCGCGACGAAGCTCGCGTCGCAGCCGACCGCGATTCCGTAGTTCTCCTTGCCGATTGCGCGCGCGCCGGCGTGCGTCGCCATGTCGAGCGCGACGCCGAGCGCCTCGTCGGTGTAGAAGCCCGACCGGTAGCCGACCATCATCGCGCGCTGCAACATGTCGCCGTTGCCGTACGGCCACCACGCGTCGCGGATGTTGTCGTTGCCCGCGAACACGTGCACGCCCGCGTCGCGCAGCCGTTGCACCGGCGGGAACGCGCAGTCGCCCGGCGCATTCGTCAGGATCGATACGCCAGCTTCGGCCAACACCGCGGCCGTACGCCGCACGTCGTCATCGCTCACCTGGCCGAGCGCGTACGCATGGCTCACGTTCACACGCCCGCCGAGCCCGGCCACGCGCGTGCGCGCCGCGATCCGCAGCAGTTGCGCGATGCCCGTTTCTCCCGGCTCGTGCAGGTGGATGTCGATTTTCGCGCCGCGCTTCTCGGCGATGCCGAACACGATGTCGAGCTGGCCGTCCGCGTCGCCGTCGAGCGTCGTCGGGTCGATCCCGCCGACCACGTCCGCGCCTTCGCGCACGGCGGCATCGAGTATCTCGGCGGTGCCCGGGCACGTGATCACGCCGGCCTGCGGAAACGCGACCAGTTCGATGTCGACGATCCCGCGCCATCGTTCGCGCGCGGCCATCACCGCGTGCAGGTTCGACAGGCCCGTCGTCGCGTCGACGTCGACGTGGCTGCGCATCGCAATCGTGCCGAACGCGGCGGCCTGCGCGATCAACGCGTTCGCACGCTCGACGATCGGCGGCGCGGCCGCGAGCTGGCGCTTCTCGGCCGCGAGCCGCTCGCGCAGCGAGCCGGCCGGTTCGTGCGGCACCCAGCGATCGCCGACGAAGCTCTTGTCGAGATGGATATGGCCGTCGACGAAACCGGGCAGCACGACGCGGCCGTCGAGGTCGATCGTCTGCGCGCCGGGCGCGGCTGTGCAATCGGCGCCGATCGCGGCGAAGCGGCCGTCGCGCACGACGAGGTTGACGGGTTGGCCGCCGGCGTCGACGGCATTGATGAAGAATCGTTCGGTCATGGCCTGGAATAGGAGGTGGTCGCGGCGCGACACCGACGCGGACAGGGGAAGGAACCGCAGCCGGCGCGGCGCGACCGTTGGCAGGGAATCCGGCCACGATATCGGACGCCGCTGCCCGAGGCCAATTAAATGTCGCGATGCCGCGCATTCGATTTCGCGATGTGCGGCGCGCAGGCGCCCCGGACCGGGTGCGACGGCGGGCGCGATCGACGGGGAAAGGGCCGACCGGTCGGCGGCCGCGCATCGCCCGTATCGCCTGCATCGCCTGCGTCGTCTTCGTCGTCCGCATGCGAGCGCCGGGAAGCCGCGTCGCCGCGTTGCCGGACGGGGTTTCGGCACCCCGTCCGACCGGCGATTTACGCGGCAACAGACTTTACACGTTGTTACCCGGCCGCACCGGACGCGCATTCGCCCATTCCTTATACTCACGCCGAGTTCGCCACCCGTGTCGGGAATCCATCGGCGGACACGTTGCCGATGCAGGAAACCCATGATGCGCATGCCTTCCACGAAGACCGTTCTGTTCGCCTCGCTCGTCGCCGTGGCGGCGCTTCCGCTCACCGCGTGCGTCGCGCCGGGCTACTACGGCGCGCAGCCGGGCTATCCGCAGCAGCAGCAATACGCGACGCCCGGCTATGCGCAGCCCGCGTATTCGCAACCGGGCTACGTGCAGCAGCAGCCGGCGTATCCGAACCAGGCGCCGCAACCGTACGATCAATACGGCAACCCGTCGCAGTACGGCTCGCAGCCGTATGACCAGTACGGCAATCAGCAACAGCAATACGCGAACCCGTACGGCACGCAATACGGCACCGTCGCGAACATCCAGCCGGTCAACGGCTCGGTCGGCCCGTCGGGTGTCGCCGGCACCGTCGTCGGTGCGCTGGTCGGCGGCCTGGTGGGCAACCAGTTCGGCCGCGGTCATGGCCGCGATGCGGCAACGGTGATCGGCGCGCTCGGCGGTGCGGTGGCGGGCAACCAGATCGGCCAGCAGATGGGCGCCGCGCAAGGCCCCAGCAGCTACCGGATCGACGTGCAGGTCAGCGACGGCTCGATGCGCTCGTTCGACGTGCAGTCGCCGGGCAACCTGCGTCCGGGCGACCGCGTGCAGATCAACGGCAATCAGTTGTCGCGCTATTGATTCCCGTCGCGCGCGCGTGAGCGGATCTCGCGCGTGCCGAGCCTTCGGCGTCGGGCGCCGGTTCGGCGCAACGGCACATGTGCCAGGCGTTCCCTCGTCGATGGTGGCGCGCCCCGCCGTCTTCACCGTCTTCCCGGTTCACGATCGCGCCCGCACCGGGCATCGCCACGCGACATCCGGATTCCCGTTAGGATAAGGACGATGCATCCCGCGACCGCCGCGGCGGCGCGCGCGGGCATGCGCGTCCCTCAACCGGAATGCCCCCGATGACGATCACGATCCGCCTGCTCGACGCGGCCGACGCCGCCTCTTTCCGGACCGTCCGCTTGCGTGCGGTCGACACCGCGCCCACCTCCTTTCTGCCGACGCTCGACGAAGAATCGCAGGTGCCGGTCGACGAATTCGCGAAGCGCCTCACGCCGACGCAGGTACAGGCGGTGTTCGGCGCGTTCGACGGCGACACGCTCGTCGGCATTACCGGCGTGCGCCGCGATGCGCGCACGAAGATCGCGCACAAGGCAACGATCTGGGGCGTCTACGTCGACGCCGCATATCGCGGGCAACGCATCGCACAGGCGCTGCTCGACAGCGCGACCGCGCATGCGGCGAACGCGTGGGGATGCAGCCAACTGATGCTGTGCGTGAACGAGGCCAACCACACCGCGGAGCGGCTGTATGCCTCGCAGGGGTTCGTGCGGTTCGGCACGGAGCCGCGCTCGATGTGCGTCGATGGCCGCTTCTACGACGAGCACTACATGATCAAGATGCTGGCATGACGCATCGGCGTTCGCGTGCAGGCGCCGACCGGTTGCACGCGAACGCCGCGACGTGACGTCATCTCATCGTGTGTCGGCGATCGTCGCGTTGACGACCTGCCCGGCGATCGTCACGTTCGTCAGCGTCATCGCGCTCACGTTGAACGCATAGATCGGCCCCGGCGACGTGACCGTCGGCGTGCCCGACGCCACCGGCGTGCCGAAGTCGCAATTGGCGATCGTCACGCCGGAGATCGGCTGCACCGCAGGCGCGGGCGGCGTGCCGTTGTAGTCGAACGCGACCGGCCCCTGCGCGACGATCGCCTGGAAGCACGACGCGCTCACGCCGTTCAGCGTCACGTTGCTCGCCTTCACGTCGGCGATCGTCACGTTCTGCACGACCGGCGCGCGCGTGCGCACCGCGTCGTTCGCCGGCTGATAGTCGCAGTCGAACGTGACGATGCCGCCCTGCGCCGCGGACGGATTGCCGGCCGACGGCGTGACGACGCCGAGCGGGACGCTCGCGTTGACCGGGCTGCCCGCGAGCAGCGCACTGCCGTAGCCGCCGCCCTTCAGCGTCACGCCGTTCGGCAGCGTGACGCCCTTCACGTGGAAATCCTTCACGTAGCCGCCGCGGTTCATGTTGGTCTTCACGCGAATCGCGATGTTCAACGGGTTGGTCTGCCAGTTCGCGTTCAGCATCGACAGGTTCGTCGCATAGATCTGCTCGACGCCGCCGCCCATCTCGCTGCCGAGCGTGATCCCGCCGTGCCCGCTGTTCATCGTGCAGTTGCGGATCAGGTGCCGCTTCGCGGGCCCGTATTCGGTGTCGCGGTCCTTGCCCGACTTGATCGCGATGCAGTCGTCGCCGGTGTTGAACGTGCAGTCCTCGCACAGCACGTCGGTGCACGCGTCCGGATCGAAGCCGTCGTTGTTCGGGCCGATGCTGTTGGTCGTCACGCCGCGGATCACGACGTTGCGGCTCGCAGTCGGATGGTGCTGCCAGAACGGCGTGTTCTGGGTCTGGTAGTTCGCCATCAGCACGTTCGTGCAGCCGATGAATTCGACCATGCACGGCCGCAGGTAGTGGCCGAGGCCGAAGATGCGTTTCTCCACCGGCACGCCGGCCTCGGACAGCGCGGGCAGGTAGTTCTGGTCCTGCTGCCACGGCGTGACGGGCGACGTCAGCAGCGCATAGAGCGCGTCGGGAATCGCGGGCGCGACGATCCGCAGGTCGACGTTGTTCGGGTTCGCATAGTTCTGGGCCGGCACCGTCGCGCCTGCGCCGTAGGCGCCCGACGAGCCCTTGTAGGTCCACCAGCACACGCTGTTCGCGCCGCTGCCGGAGAACGGCGTCATCGCCTGCCCGTTGAGCACCGACGTCGGGCCTTCGCCGGTCAGCGCGATGTTCGTCGCGTTGCGCGCGTAGACGGGCGCACCGAAGTTCAGGCAATCGTTCGCCTGCCAGCGGCTGTAGTACAGCCGGCCGTTCGCGCCGCAATCGACCGGGCCGTCCTTCGCGTAATCGGCCGGGTTCGGGCTGAAGTAGATCGTGCAGTTCGCGCTCAGGTGGAACGTGACGTTGCTCTGCAGCACGATCGGCCCCGCGCAATACCAGGCGCCGGACGGCACGACGACCCGGCCGCCGCCTTCACGCCGGCATGCATCGATTGCCGCGAGAAACGCCGGGCGCGCATCGAATGCGCCGGGCGCGACCGTCAGTTCGGAACCGGGGCTGACCGGCGATTTCGCGGCCGGGTACGGCGACGTCTGCGCGACCGTCGCGCACCGGCGCGCGCCGTACTGCGTCACGTCGAAGTCGCGCCCGCGCCGCGCGAGCCGCGACACGTGCGCGAGCGATGCCGCGATGCGCGCCGCCGCGCCGTGCTCGCCCCACACAAGATCGACCGCCGACGCATCGGGCGTCGCGCCCTTCGCCAGCGCCCGGGTGGCCGCGAACGGACCGCCGAGCATCGCGCCGCCGGCGAGCGCGCCGGTCCAGCCGATGAAAGCGCGGCGCGATACCCGTTTCGACGCGGGCGATCGGGCGGACGAAGACGAACGGCGGCGATGGGCGGCCATGGGCACTCCTTCAGGGTAGAGGGTATCGATGCGCCGGTCGGCGGATCGTTATTTATACGTCGTCGTACTACATGACGCAGTCTAGACGCGATCGGCGCGGCGTATGTATTTGTCGTTTACCCTGTTATCTATGGGGTTACGTATCGTATGTGTGCGCACACTCACATCGACGCATGAGGCTCAAGAGATATGTTGTCGTATGTTTATGCGCAAAAACTTCCGCTCAATCCTCTCCGGCCACCACGCTCCAACGGTACGGTTCCTGCCCGCCCGCCGCCGACCCGCCTCGGTAATTTCGCCTCTGGTCAGCCCCACGCCACCCGCGCTATCGTTTGTCCATTCCCACAGTCCAGGAGCTGCCTTTGCCTACCCGCCACGGAGTCGACCTCATCCGCGCCCGCGCGCTGTTCGATCGCGAGCGCCAAGCGTTCGCCGAAGCCATGCCGGTTTCCCGCGCGCTGTCCGCGGAAGCGTCCGAGCACTTGCTGTTCGGCGTGCCGTTGCACTGGATGCAGGACTGGTCGACCCCGTTCTCGCTCTACGTGAAGGAGGCCCGCGGCGCGACCTTCACCGACGTCGACGGTCATCGCTACGTCGATTTCTGCCTCGGCGATACGGGCGCGATGTTCGGCCATGCGCCCGAACCCGTCGCCCGCGCGCTCGCCGAGCAGGCCACGCGCGGCTACACGACGATGCTGCCGAGCGAGGACGCCGCCTGGGTGTCGCGCGAACTCGCGCGCCGCTTCCATCTGCCGGTCTGGCAATTCGCGCTGAGCGCGAGCGACGCGAACCGCTTCGTGCTGCGCTGGGCGCGCGCGGCCACCGGCCGCAACACGATCGTCGTGTTCAACGGCTGCTATCACGGCACGGTCGACGACGTGTTCGTCGATCTCGTCGACGGCCGCCCGGTGCAGCGCGACAGCCTGCTCGGGCAGTCGTACGACCTGCTCGCGAACACGCGTGTCGTCGAATTCAACGATCTCGACGCGCTCGAAGCGGCGCTGCAGGACGGCGATGTCGCATGCGTGCTCGCCGAGCCCGCGATGACGAACATCGGCATGGTGCTGCCCGACCCGGGCTTCTGGGAGGCCGCACGCGCACTGACGCGCCGCCACGGCACGCTGCTGGTGATCGACGAGACGCACACGATCAGCAGCGGCCCCGGCGGCTACGCGGTCGCGCACGGTCTCGAACCGGACATGCTGGTGGTCGGCAAGCCGATCGCGGGCGGCGTGCCGTGCGCGGTGTACGGGTTCAGCGCCGAATTCGCGGAACGCGCGAAGCAGGCGAAGCTGAACGCGCCGCCCGGCCATTCGGGAATCGGCACGAC
Organism: Burkholderia sp. MSMB1826; assembly: GCF_001526325.1. Lineage (NCBI taxonomy): Bacteria > Pseudomonadati > Pseudomonadota > Betaproteobacteria > Burkholderiales > Burkholderiaceae > Burkholderia > Burkholderia sp. MSMB1826. Next base: position 60,860 of record NZ_LOYN01000038.1, on the reverse strand, counting down.
GCTCACCGCGAACATGCTCGCGATGCATGCGATGCGCGCGACACTCGCCGAAGTCGCGACCGACGCCGCCTATGCGCACATGTTCGCGCTCGCCGCGCGGCTCGCGACGGGCCTCGAGCACGCGATCGCGAAACGCGGGCTGCCGTGGTGCGTGACGCGCATCGGCGCGCGCACCGAGTTTCAGTTCGCGCCCGTACCGCCGCGCAACGGCACGCTGGCCGGCGCGCAGCTCGACAGCGAACTCGAGCACATCGTGCACCTGTACCTGCTGAATCGCGGCGTGCTGATCACGCCGTTCCACAACATGATGCTCGTGTGCCCGCAAACGACCGCCGACGATGTCGACCGGCTCGTCGCGCAGTTCGATGCGTGTCTGGGCGAGCTGGTGTGAGGTGACGCAAGGCCCGGTACTCGCGCAAGCGCGTAGCGGGCCCACCCGCCCGCTACGCGGCCCGCAACGCGCGCCGCGCCACTTCCGCGAAATACCGGGCGCCGACCGGCAAAATGTCGTCATTGAAATCGTACGTCGCGTTGTGCAGCGGCACGCCGCCCTGCCCCGCTGCTTCGCCGTTGCCGATAAACATGAAATTGCCCGGCACCGCCTGCAGGAACGCGCCGAAATCCTCCGAGATCATCATCGGCTGCACGTCGGCGTTCACCGCGTCGGCGCCCGCGACGTGCGCGGCGGCCTGCACGGCCGTCTCGACCCATTCCGGTGAATTCACCGTCGGCGCGAACTCGTGCGTGTACTCGAACGTGCAGGTCGCGCCGTGCGCGTGGCAGATCCCTTCGCCGATCTCGCGCATCCGCGTGGCCAGCAACGTCTGCACGTCGCGCGAATAGCTGCGCGTGTCGCCCTTGATCGTCACGGTCGACGGCAGCACGTTGCGCAGCCCGTCGGTGATGAATTCCGTGCACGACACCACCGCCTGCCGGCCCGGGTCGAGATTGCGCGACACGATCGTCTGCAGCGCGAGCACGATCTGCGCGCCGATCACGATCGGGTCGATGCCCATGTGCGGCCGCGCCGCATGCGTGCCGCGTCCGTCGATCCGGATCACGAAATTGTCTTCGCTCGCCATGATGCCGCCCGCACGCGTCGAGAACGTGCCCGCGCGCATGCCCGGCATGTTGTGCGCGCCGAAGATCGCGTCGACCGGAAAGCGCTCGAACAGCCCGTCGGCCATCATCGCCTTCGCGCCGCGGCCGTGCTCTTCCGCCGGCTGGAAAATGAAGCGCACCGTGCCGTCGAAATCCTTGCGTTCGGCCAGCAACTGCGCGGCGCCGAGCACCATCGACATGTGGCCGTCGTGCCCGCACGCATGCATCTTGCCCGGCGTGCGCGACGCGTGTTCGCGGCCCGGCGCGTGCTCGGCAATGTTCAGCGCGTCCATGTCCGCGCGAATGCCGATCGCGCGCGTGCCCGTGCCGGCCGTCAGGTTCGCGACGAGCCCGGTGCCGCCGATGCCGCGATGCACGTCGAGCCCGAGCGTGGTCAGGATGCGCGCGACGTAGTCCGACGTGTTCACCTCTTCGAAACCCGTCTCCGGGTACCGGTGCAGATGGCGGCGCCAGGTCTTCAGTTGGCCGTGCAGCGTGCTTGCTTCGATTGCGTCGGTTTCGTCCATCGCGTTCGCCTCGTCGGTCGTCATGTCGTTCAGGCCGCCACCGCGGCGCGGCCGAGCCACGCGCGCTGGCGCGCGAGCACCGCGTCGGCCGTCTCGCCGACGCACTTCCGGTACACGGACGGCGCGGTCGCCCCTTCCGTATTGATCGCCAGCACCCGCGCATGCGCATCGAGCCCGACCTGCCGCGCGAGCGCCGGGTCGCGCATCAGCACGTCCAGCCCAGCCACGCCGGCCGCGCCCGATTCGCCGGCGACGAGCGGCACGTCGCGTTCGCTGCCGGCCGCGAGGCTGCGCATCGCCTGCACCGCGTCTTCGTCGTCGATCAGCATGAAGTGATCGATGCACATCTCGAGGAAATCCCACGCGAGCGGCGACGCCTCGCCGCACGCGAGCCCCGCCATCACCGAATCGACGCTGCCGGTGGCCTTCGTCGCGCGCCCGGCCAGCGCGCTCTGGTACAGACAATCGGCCTGGCGCGGCTCGACGACGACGAAGCGCGGCCGCTGCACGCCGTGGCGCTCCCACAGGTAGCTCGCGACGCCTGCGGCCAGGCCGCCCACGCCGCCCTGCAGGAATACGTGCGTGAACGGTCCCCCGTCGTCCGCTGCCGCCTGCGCGGCCGCTTCGGCGGCGATCACGCCGTAGCCCTGCATCACGTCGCGCGGAATCGCTTCGTAGCCGTCGTACGACGTATCCGACACGACGTACCAGCCGTTCGCCTGCGCGAGCTGCGCCGCGCAGACGACCGATTCGTCGTAGTTCCCCGCGATGCGCACGATCCGCGCGCCGTACGCCGAGATCGCGCGTTCGCGTTCGGCGTCGACGTTCGCGTGCAGCACGATCACGCACCCGCAGCCGATCGCGCGCGCGGCGGCGGCCAGCGCACGGCCGTGGTTGCCGTCGGTCGCGCTGATCACCGTCAGGTCGGCCAGCGCCGACGCATAGCGGCCGGTGACGAGCCCCCGCGGATCGAGTTCCTGCGTGCGCCGCAGCCGCTTCACGAGCCGCACCAGCGCGATCGGCGCGCCGAGCGCCTTGAAGCTGCCGAGCGGCGAGCGGCACGACTCGTCCTTCACGCTGACGCTCGCGACGCCGAGCCGCGCGGCGAGATCGGGCAGCGCCCGCAGCGGCGTGCACGCGTGGCCGACGAGCGGCCAGTGCGACAGCCACGCGCCGCTTTCGTCGGCCGACGCGATGTTCATCACGCGGCGCAGCGCGTCCGGGTAGGCAGTGCGCGACGCGCGCGGGTTGGCGATCAGCATGGCAAAGGGCTCCGGAGCGGGACCGCTGACGGTCCGTCGGGTAAGTCGGATCAGGCAGACGCAGGTTGCGCTCGCCATCGGTTGGAAAAATAATATTGCGTACGCTGATGAACGAAATCGCCAAATCGACGGCTCATACGCAAAAATTTCTCATTCTTTCGAGGTTCGACCCGCCATCATGACGACCCCGCTCGATGCGTTCGATCGCAAGCTGTTGATGGAAGTCCAGCGCGACGCGCAGACGCCGCAGGCCGAGCTCGGCGCGCGCGTCAACCTGTCGACCGCCGCCGTGAACCGGCGGCTGCGGCGCCTCGCGGAAGACGGCGTGATCGTGCGCTATACGGCCGTCGTCGCGCCGGACAAGGTCGATCATCCGCTGACGATCGTCGTGAACGTCGAGGTCGAAAGCGAGCAGATCGACCAGCTCGACGCGATGAAGCGCACGTTCGAGCGCTGCCCGCAGATCCAGCAGTGCTACTACGTGACGGGGGAATGGGATTTCGTGCTGATCCTCGCGGTGCGCAACATGGATCAGTACAACGCGCTCACGCGCGAGCTGTTCTTCGCGAACAACAACGTGAAGCGGTTCAAGACGCTGGTGAGCATGAGCCGCGTGAAGGTCGGGCTCGACGTGCCGGTCGACGCCGGCGAGTAAACGCTGCGATGAAACGGCCGGCGCACGACTGCCTGCGCCGGCCGCTTCCCATCGACGGCTACGTCAGCGACAACTGAAGCTCGCCGCCGAATTCAGGTCGCCCGAGCCGTTGTAGCGCGCGATCTGCGGATACGGGCACAGCGGCCGCGTGCGCCCCGCGCCCCACGATGCGGGCACGTCCGCGTTCGGCACCGCGTTCGTCGTGTCGCGCGCGGCGGCAACGATCGCCGTCGGCGCCTGCCCCTGTTCAACCCACGCGACGAGCGGCGTCAGCATGTCGAACTGGTCTGCGGCCGGCCCGCCCGAGCAGTGATTCATCCCCGGCACCGGATAGAAGCGTGCAAAGCTCGACGCATCGCCGCCGTTCGCCTGCGCGACCTGCGCGTACCAGTCGCGCGTGTCGTTGAACGAGAACACCGGGTCGCCCGTGCCGTGATAGACGAGCAGCTTCGCGCCGCGCGCCTTCAGCGCGGACAGGTTCGTCTCGTCGGGCGGCGTCATGAACGACCACGCCGATTGCGTGTACACGCCATTCGTCGCGAAGATCGCCGGCGCGTCGTTGTCCATGTCGAAGCCGAGCGCGAAACCGGGCAGGTTCGCGAGCGCCGCGGCGGTTTTCGGCGGCGTCATGAACGTGAATGCCATCGCGGCCGGATCGAGCGTGATCGACGCCGATTGCTTCCACGACGCCCAGCCGCCGGCAGCCACGCCCGGATCGTATGGAAAGCTCGCGTACAGCGCCGTGCCCGCGCCGTTGCGCGCCCCGGCGAACACGTTCTCCAGCGCGGTTTTCTGCGCGGGCGTCAGGCAGGCGCCGGTGCGCGTGCCGTTCGCGCAGGTCGGGATATCGGCATCGACGCTGAAATGCGCCTGGCACGCGGCGACGTCCTGCACCATCCCGTCGGCCGCGCCGTCGAGCGCATCGCATTTGTCGAGGATCTTCGCGCCGACGAACTGGCGCTCTGCATCGTTGAAACCGCTGCGGATATCCGGCAACCCGTTCGATCCGGTGGCCGACGCGATCTTCGCGAACTGCTGCGCGCCGTACATCTCGCCGATCGCCGCCTTCGGCAGATGGAAGCCCGGATCGCCCGCGATGATGCCGTCGTAGTCGGCCGGGTTGCGCACCGCCGTGACCATCGCGTGACGGCCGCCGTTCGAGCAGCCGCCGAAATAGCTGCGATCGGGCGCCTTGCCGTACGCGAGCCGGATCACCTGCTTCGCCATCGGCGTCAGCGCATCGACGGCGCCGTAGCCGTAGTCGATCCGCGCCTGCGGATCGAGGCCGAACAGCGGATTCTGCGCGGCGCTGTGCCCGGAATCCGAGCTGATCACCGCGAAACCCTGGTTCAGCGCGTTGGTCAGCGGCCCGCCGCCGCCGATCTCGCCGGTCGCGGTCACGACGTTGCCGTCGAGTCCGCCGTTCGCCTGGTAGAAGAAGCGGCCGTTCCACGTTTTCGGCAAGCGCATCTCGAAGCCGATCGCATAGGTCTTGCCGTCCACCGCGCTCACGCGCTCGTTCATCTTCCCTGCGATCACGCAGTGCTCGGCGACCGGCTTGCCGGCCACCGTCAGCGCGCCGGCCGCCGCGGTCGTCACCGACGTGAACGACGTGTTCGCATACGCGAGCTTCGCGGCGAGCGCGTCGCAGGTCTGCGCCATCGCGGCCGGCGTCGCGGCGCTCAGGTGCGTGGGCGCGGCACCGATCGAATCGTCGCCGCCGCAACCGGCGAGCATGGCGGCGGCCGACAGCGGCGCAATGCAGAGGATTGCAGATTTTCTGTTCAAGATAACTCCCGTTCGGTTCGTCACGCCGGTGAATCAGAACATGTGCCGCACGCCGACCATCGCGCCGAGCTGCCCCATCCCGGCGCCCGGCGTCGTGCCCGGCCCGCCGCCGCTAACCGAGTAGCGGGCATGCGCGCTGTTCCACAGATACGACGACTGCGCGTAGACGGCCGTGCGCTTGCTCAGCAGATAGGTCGCACGCAGCGTGGCCATCGTCGCGCGCGTGTCGTGCGCGCTGTTGACGATCCGGTAGCCTTCGCCATCGACGATGAAAGCGGGCCTCACCGCATACGACGCACCGACGAAGAACAGGTCCGAATGCGCGCCGGCCGCGGCCGGCGAACCGGTCGACACGCGCCGTCCGATCCAGCCCGCGCCGATCTTCGCGCCGCCCGCCTGCGCATACGCGCTCACGTGCGTGCGCGCGTCCTTGCCGCCGCTGCTCGTGAAGGGGACGGGCGCGACGCCGTCGAAGAAGTTGGCGGCCGCGCCGGTGCCGCCGCGCTGCTCCTCGTACGACGCCGCCGCGCCGAAATACGCGCTGTCGTACTTGAGCATCACCGACCAGTTGCGGCACTGCACCGCGTCGCCCGGCACCTGCCCCGCGCACGTGCCTTGCCCCGGCGAGTTGCCGGTGCCCGCGCCGTCGCGGCCGAACGAATACGCGGCGCCGAGCGTCACGCCGCGATACGTGCCGAGGTACGTCACCGCGTTGTCGGCGCGGCCGTTCGGCACGTAAGCGTCGAACGAGCCGAGCCCGTAGATGTCGGGGCCGATGATGTCCGCGCCCTGCAGCGCGAGATAGGTCATCGTGTACTGACGGCCGAACGCGAGCGTGCCGAAACCGCTCTTCAGCCCGACGAACGCCTGCCGCCCGAACAGCCGTCCGCCCTGCCCGAGATCGCCGCCGCGCACATTGAAGCCGCTTTCGAGCGTGAACACCGCCTGGTAGCCGCCGCCGAGATCCTCGGTGCCGCGCAGCCCCCAGCGCGACGGCAACTCGCCCGTCACGCCCGGCATCCGCACCACGTGGTCGCCGGCCGCGTTCGCGTGCGACACGAATTCGACGCCCGTATCGATGATCCCGTACAGCGTCACGCTCGACTGCGCGTGTGCAGCCGGTGCGACGAGCGCGCAGCACGCGCCCGCGGCCAGCAGGCCGTTCCTTGTCTTCGTTTTCATTTCGTTGCGTCTCCAGACCTTGTTGAATCGCGCGCTCTGACGGCGCGCATTGAAAAAACGAAACCTCAGTCGCCGGCTTGCGGCCGGCGAATCAGCACGAAGGCAGCGAAGGCCGCGACGAGCGTGACGGGAATGCTCGCGCCGATCACGACGGGCGCGCTGCGGCCGGCGGCCAGCAGCGTCGCGGCCGCGAGCGGCCCGACGACGGAGCCGAGCCGGCCGACGGCCACCGCCGCGCCGACGCCGGTGCCGCGCATCGCGGTCGGGTAGTAGATCGCCGCGAGCGCATACAGCACCGACTGCCCGCCGACCACGAACATCCCCGCCGCGAACGCGGCCGCCGCGAGCGACGCGAAACCGGGCGCGGCCGCGAGCGCGGCGAGCGACAGCACGATCCCGACATACATGCCGCCGACCACGCGGGACGCGCGCATCCGATCGAGCGCCGCGCCGATGCCGAGCGCGCCGAGCCCCGCGCCGACGTTGAACGCGATCTGCACGAGGCCGACGTGCGCGCGATCGAGCCCGCGCGAGGCCATCAACGACGGCAGCCAGTTCAGCAGGAAGTACAGGACGATCAGCGTGCAGAAGTAGCTGACCCACAACGCGACCGTCGATGTCGTGCGGCCGTCGCCGAACAGCGTGCGGGCGACGCTCGTGCGCGCGGCCGGCGTGCCCGCGACGTCGAGATACGCGCGCGATTCCGGCAGGAACCACACGAGCAGCGGCACGAGCAGCAGCGGCCCCACGCCGCCGACGTAGAAGATGTGCCGCCATTCGGTGTCGCCGGCGAGCAGCACGCCGATCAGCGACGCGATCACGCCGCCGAACGGGATCCCGCAGTACATCGTCGCGACCGCGCTGCTGCGCGAGCGTGGCTCGACCGCTTCGGACGACAGCGCGATCAGGTTCGGCATCGCGCCGCCGAGGCCGATGCCGGTCAGCACGCGCACGACGACGAGCATCGCGAAGCTCGAGACCTGCGCGGTCGCGATCGACAGCAGCCCGAACAGCACGGTCGACGCGATCAGCACGCGCTTGCGGCCGATCCGGTCGGCGAGCCGCCCGCCGAGCATCGCGCCCGGCAACAGCCCGAAGGTGCCCGCGCTGAACGCGATGCCCATCTGCGACACGGACAGCCCGAATTCGCGCGCCATGCGCGGCGCGGCGACGCCGACCGATTGCAGGTCGAGCCCTTCGAGGAGTGCGATCGCGAAACACAGCGCGAGCGTGGTCGCGACCGTGGGTTTTTCGGCAACGTAAGTGTTCATGCTGTCTCCAAATCCGATGTCTTGTAGTCGGTCGGCCTTGCAACGACCTTCGCGCGCCGCCGCCAGCCAATGGCGGTTCGGCGCGCGAGGTGTCGCGTGAACGGCCGCCCTTATCAGGCAACCTGGTTCACTGGCCGCAAAATTGCCTGCCGGTGTCGTGGCCGGCCGGTCGTTGTGCCTGCTTGTCGATGCTCGTTACTGCTTGCTGCTCGTTACCGCGCGTGCGTGCTGCTTACGCGTAAATCACGTCGGGATCGCGCCGCGCCGGATCGTACAGCGCATCGATCGTCGCCGCGCGATGCTTCTGCACGGCCGCCTGGTTCAGCGAACCCTTGTCGGTCACTTCGCCGAGATCGAGCGACGGCGGCGTGTCGATCAGCCGGATCCGCGCGACAAACGTCGAGCCGCCGCTCGCGTGCCGGTTCAGCTCGGCGAGCCACGCCGCGAACGCCGCCCGCACGGGCGGCGCGCGCAGCACGTCGGCCACCGACGCATCGGCGGCGAGCCCCGCGAGCGCACGGCACGCATCGACGCGCGGAAACACCAGCAAGCCGATGTCGTCGCGATCGATCCCGGTCACGACCACGTCCTGCACGTACGGAGCGCCCGTCGACACGGCATTCGCGCGCAACGGCCCGACGCTGACGAACGTGCCGCTGCTCAGCTTGAAGTCCTCGGTGAGCCGCCCGTCGAACAGCAGCCCGAGCTCCGGTCGCGCCGGATCGGCAAAGACCCCCGCGTCGCCGCTGCGGTAATAGCCTTCTTCGTCGAACACGTCGCGCGGATCGACGTCGGCATGCCAGTAGCCGCGCATCACGTTCGGCCCCTTGAAACGCAGTTCGTGCTTGCCGCCGCACGGCACGAGCTTCGCGTCGCAGCCGGGCGCGGGCAGCCCGATATAGCCGGCGCGCATCAGCGGCCCCGTCGTGAACAGGCACGACGGCGACGCCTCCGTCATCCCGAGGCCGGCCATGATCCGGATGCGCTCGCCGCAATGCGCTTCGGTCACGCGGTCGAGCCGATCCCACGCGGCTTGCGACAGCCCCGCGCCGCCGAAGAAATACAGCTTCACGCGCGAGAAGAACGTGTCGCGCAACGCGGCATCGCGTTCGAGCGCGGCGGTCAGCTCCTCCCAGCCCTTCGGCACGTTGAAGTAGATCGTCGGCGCGATCTCGCGCAGGTTGCGCACGGTTTCGTCGAAACGGCCGGGCATCGGGCGGCCGTCGTCGATATACAGCGTGCCGCCGTTGTACAGCGCGATGCCGAGGTTGTGACTGCCGCCGAACGTGTGGTTCCACGGCAACCAGTCCACCAGCACCGGCGGTTCGCGCGTGAGTTCGGGCATCGTCTGGCGCAGCATCTGCTGGTTGCTGCACAGCATCCGGTGCGTGGTCGGCACGGCCTTCGGCAGCTTCGTCGAACCGGACGTGAACAGGATCTTCGCGAGATGGTCGGGGCCGACCGCATCGTGAATCGCGTCGATCGTGCGCGGAGCGGTGGCGAGCAGGCGCGATAGCGGCACCGCGCGGCCCGCGCCGCGGGTGTCGGCATGCTCCTGTGCATCGGCATCGCGGGCGACGATCAGCGCCGCATCGGCCGGCAGCGTCGCGTCGAGCGCGCGCGCGAACGGTGCGCGCTCCGCGACGAACACCGCACCCGGCCGCAGCACGCCGAGCGTGTGACGCAGCTTGCCGTAGTCGGTCGACACCAGCGAATACGCGGGCGAGATCGGCGAGTACGGCACGCCGGCCAGCATCGCCGCGAACATCAGCTGCAGATGCTCGAGATCGTTGCCGGACAGCACCGCGAGCGGACGGTCGGCCGACAGCCCGAGATCGACGAGGCCCTGGCCGAGCGCGCGCGCGCGTTCGAGCATCCGCGCGTACGTGATCTCGATCCAGCGCCCGTCGGCGCCGCGCCGCGCGGCCAGCACGCGGTCGGGGTGCGCTTGCGCGCCGCGCACGAGGCAGTCGGTGATGCGCGTCGGATAGTCGCCGAGCGGCTCGCGCGAGCGCAGGTACCAGGTGCCGTCATCGTCACGGCGAATCTCGGCCGCGCCGACCGCGACGGCGGCCGCGCGATAGCGCACGCCGCCCGTGTCGGCCGCCGGCCCGCCGGCGGGGTGCGAGACGTTCATCGTGACCTCGCTCATATCGGGTAGTGCCGCGGCGCGGTCTGCACGGTGATCCAGCGCAGTTCGGTGAATTCGGCGATCGACGCACGGCTGCCGAAGCGGCCGTAGCCGCTCGCCTTCGTGCCGCCGAACGGCATCTGCGCTTCGTCGTGCACGGTCGGCCCGTTGACGTGGCAAATCCCCGATTCGATCCGCCGTGCGACCGCCATCGCACGTGCGACGTCGCGGCTGAACACGCTCGCCGACAGCCCGAACTCGCTGTCGTTCGCGAGCGCGACCGCGTCGTCGTCGCTATCCGCACGCAGGATGGCGACGACCGGCGCGAACGACTCCTCGCGATAGAGCCGCATGTCGCGCGTGACGCCGTCGACGATCGCGGGCTGCATCGTCGCGCCTTCCACACGGCAGCCGAGCGGCAGTTGCGCGCCGTGCGCACGCGCATCCTCGACCAGCGACGCCGCGCGCGCGGCGGCCCGCGCATCGACCATCGTGCCGAGCGGATGGCCGGCCAGCGGATCGCCCGCGACCAGCGTGTGCGCCTTCGCGGCGAGCCGTTCGACGAGCGCATCGGCGATCGGCCGCGCGGCGATCACGCGCTCGGTCGACATGCAGATCTGCCCCTGGTTGAAGAATGCGCCGAACGCGATCGCGTCGACGGCCGCGTCGAGATCCGCGTCGTCGAGCACCAGCACCGGCGCCTTGCCCCCGAGTTCGAGCAGCACGGGCTTCAGGTGCGCGGCCGCATGGCGCGCGACAATGCGGCCCACGTGCGTCGACCCGGTGAAGTTGATCCGCTTCACATGCGGATGCGCGATCATCCGCTCGACGAGTTCCGGTGCGTCGGCCGCCGCGTGCGTGATCACGTTCACCACGCCCGCACCGAGCCCCGCTTCGTCAAGCACCACGCCGATCAGCGCATGCACGCCCGGGCACGCCTCGGACGCCTTCAGCACGACCGTGTTGCCGCACGCGAGCGGCATCGCCAGCGCGCGCGTGCCGAGGATCACCGGCGCGTTCCACGGCGCGATGCCGAGCACCACGCCGCACGGCACGCGCATCGCGAGCGCGAGATTGCCCGGTACGTCGGACGGGATCACGTCGCCGGCGATCTGCGTCGTCATCGACGCGGCCTCGCGCAGCATGTTCGCCGCGAGCGTCACGTTGAAGCCGAGCCAGCCGGGCGTCGCGCCGGTTTCGGCGACGCCGGTTTCGACGAACGCGTCGATGCGCGCATCCATCAGGTCGGCCGCCTTCAGCAGCCGGCGGCGCCGCTCGGTCGGCGCGAGCGCCGCCCATGCGGGGAACGCGCGGTGCGCGGCGTCGATCGCCGCGTCGGCGTCGGCGATGCCGGCCGCCGGCGCGCGCGACGCGAGCGCGCCCGTCGCGGGGTTGAGGCGGTCGAAGGTCCGCCCGTCGCGGGCGGCGCACCACTCGCCGCCGATCAGCATCCGTCTGTCGGTCATGTCGTCTCCTGCCTTGCCTGTCTCTTGGGATTACACCGGCGGTGACGCCGGCGGCTGCGTCGGCGCTTGTCTCAGCGCTTGTATGCCTGCAGGCCCGGCTTGATCGTCTTGTCGTCGAGGAACTGCTTCAGCCCCTGCTCGCGGCCGCGCTCCGGGTCGCGCAGTTGCGCCTGGTCGAGCTTCGCATACAGGTAATCCTCGCACTGTTCCCACGTGAGCTCGCGCGACCGCTTGAAGCCGTGCTTCGCGGCGCGCAGCACGACCGGGTTCTTGTCCATCAGCCGCGCGGCGAGCGCGATCGTCGCATCGCGCAGCCCGGCGAGCGGCACGCTGCTGTTCACGAGGCCCATTTCAGCCGCTTCCGTGCCGGTGAACGTGTCGCCGGTCATGATGTAGTGCAGCGCGCGGCGATGCCCGACCGTGTCCGCCATCGCCTTGCTGACGAGGTTGCCCGGCGGGATGCCCCAGTTGATCTCCGACAGCCCGAACACCGCTTCGTCCGCCGCGATCGCGAGATCACACGCGACGAGCGGCGAGAACCCGCCGCCGAAGCACCAGCCGTTCACCATCGCGATCGTCGGCTTGTTGTACATCCGCAGGCGGCGCCACTGCCATTCCGATGCGTCGCGGCGCACCTTTTCCTGCAGCGCGTCGGGGCCGCCGTCGATCTCGCGGAAATATTCCTTCAGATCCATGCCGGCCGTCCACGCGGCGCCCGCGCCGGTCAGCACCAGTACCTTCGCCTCGTCGTCGAACTCGATCGCGTCGAGGACGTCCAGCATCTCCCGGTTCAGCGTCGGGCTCATCGCATTGCGCTTTTCGGGGCGGTTCAACGTGACCCACGCGATGCCGGCCTCCACCTTCACTTCAACGGTCTGCCAGCGATTGTCGTACTTGCTCATGTCTGTTCCTGTCGTTCGTTCCTGTGCGATTCGGTGCGCAGCATCCCTGCTGCGGACGACTTCATTTAATATCAGGCTACCTGATATTGCAAGCGGCACGAGCGCCGGTGTAAACCCGGAGCGGAAAGCGGGGAAAGCGTCGGGGAAATCGGGGAGCGGTCGGGCGAGCGCCGCGGGCGCGTACGAAGCGAGCGGGGCCGGCGGGCCCGCGTCGCGGCAATCGAGGAAGCGGTCAGCCGCGCAGGTTGCGCGAGAACAGTTCGAGCGCGCGCTGCACGTGCGCGGCGTCATCGGCCGAGATGTCGCCAAGCATGCGCGCCTCGAGCGGGCGCAGCACGGCTTCGCATTCGCGCAGCATCGCCGCGCCTGCATCAGTCAGCGTAAGCAGGATGATGCGGCCGTGCGACGGGTCGGCTTCGCGCGTGACGAAACCGCGCGCGGCCATCACGCTCATCACCTCGTTCGCCGATTGCGGCGTGATCCACGAGCGCTCGGCCAACTGCGCGTTCGACGATGCGCCGCGCGCCTCGAGCACCGACAGCGCCGTGTATTGCGCGAGCGTGATGCCGAGCGGCGCGAGCGCATCGGTCATGTGACGGCGCAGCAGCCGGTCGAGGCCGCCGATCACGTAGGTCAGGCGTTGTTGCACGCGCGCTTTCGGCTTGTCGCCCGTCGCGCGGGCGTTCTTCGCGGCGTCTGCCGTGGCGCGCGTGGCAGCGTTTTTCGGATTCGCGGGCTTGGTCGGTGCGGAACTCATGGCGCTGGCGGGATGGAATTGCGGGCCATCTTACCAGCAGGCGGGGAGAGGGACGGATGTTCGGAGATGACGGTCGGCCGCCGTGCGCTCGCGCATGTGCGGCGGATCGCGGGCCTGACCGCGAAGTCCGCCGCGTCGGCAGGATCCCACGGACGGGAACCCGTATGCGACGACGCGATCAACCGTGCGGCGTGCCCGCGAACCGTGCGGTCGGCAGCCCCGCATGCCGCGTCTGCGCGACGAACACGCCGCCCGCGTGCGCGTCGCCGGCCAGCGCGTCGTCGCTCAGCCCGACACGCGCACTCGTCACGTACAACCGGCCTTCACCATCGATCGCGACGCAACTCGGCTGCGCGGTCGGCACCTCGACGCGGTCCGTCTCGGTCCCGTCCAGCCCATAACGCACCACCCTTCGGCCGCCCCACTGCGCGTTCCACAGCCCACCGTCGCGATCGACGATCGAGCCGTCCGGATCGCCGTCCGCATCCGTCAGCCGCGCGAACGGCCGCACGTTCGCGACGTCGCCACCGGCACGGTAATCGCACACGAGAATCTCGCGCACCAGCGAATCGCAGAAATACAGCTTCGTGCCGTCCGGCGAGAACCCGATGCTGTTCGCGATCGCGGCCGGCGGCAACGCGAGCCGTTCGAGCGTGAGATCGGGATTGAGCCGGTAGAACCCGCCGATCGCGCGCGGCGGCTCGGCGCCCTCGTCCTTCATCCCGAACACGAATGCGCCGAACGGATCGCAGCGCCCGTCGTTCAGCCGCGTGGGCAGATCGGGCTCGACGTCGACGATCCGCGTGAATGCGCCACGGCGCAGGTCGAAGAACGCGAGATGGGTCGCGAGCCCGACGAGCAGCACGTCCGGGTCGTCGGTCAGCGCGAAGCACGCGAGCCGTTCGGGCATCGGCCATTGCGTGAGGTCCGAACCGTCCGCGCGGCAGCGCCACAGCTGCGCGCCCTCGATGTTCACCCAGTACAGCGCGTGCGTCCTGTCGCACCACGTCGCGCCTTCGCCGAGCGTGTTGCGGCTGTCGACCAGCAGCGCCGCCGCCGTGCCCGGTTGAGTCTGTTGCATGCCGTCTCCCGATATTCGTCGTAAGTACAGGCGGCCGCGCGTGAGTCGAAGTCAGATCTTCATCGCGCGCCGCTGGTTGCGACGATACTGGTCGAACAGCACCGCGAGCAACAGAATTCCGCCGCGTATCAGATATTGGTAAAAGGTCGGCACGTTCAGCAGGCTCATCGCGTCCTGCACGGAGCCCATGATCAGCACGCCCACCAGCACGCCCGAGATCGTCGCGACGCCGCCCGTCAGCGACACGCCGCCGAGCACGCACGCGGAGATCACGCCGAGCTCGAGGCCGACCGACGTCTTCGGATCGCCGAGGCTCATCCGCGACGCGAGCATCACGCCGGCAAAGCCGGTCACGAGCCCCTGCAGCACGAACACCGTGATCTTGATGCGCATCACCGGCAGCCCCGCAAGCAGCGCGGCCTCGCCGTTGCCGCCGACGGCCAGCACGTTCTTGCCGAACACCGTCTTGCGCAGCAGGAAACCGAACACGACGAAGCCGACGATGTTGCTCCAGATCGGGTACGAGATGCCGAGGAACGACCCGCCGCCGAGATCGAAGAAGCGCTCCTCGGAGATCATCACCGCGTCGCCGTTCGACGTGATGAACGCGAGCCCGCGCACGACTTCCATCATCGCGAGCGTGACGATCAGCGAGTTGATCCGGTAGCGCGCGATCAGCACGCCGTTCACGAGCCCGACCGCGCCGCCCGCGAGCACGCCGGCCGCGATGCCGAGCACGACGCTGTGCGTCGCGGTGATCAGCGTCGACGCGACGACGCCCGCGAACGCGACGATCGACGCGACCGATAGGTCGACCTCGCCGAGCGCGAGCACGAACATCATCGTCACCGCGATCGAGCCGATCAGCGTGACCGACAGCAGCAGGCCCTGGATGTTGCGCGGCGTGAGGAAGTCCGGCACCGTCAGCGACAGCGTCGCGAACAGCACGAGAAACACCATCACGATGCCGGAGCGGTTGATCAGCTGCCACACGCCGCCGCGCGGGCGCGCGGGCGTGGCCGCGGCGGCGGCCGCATCCGGGGACGGGGAGGTACGTTGAGGTTGCATTGCCTGGCTCATATCAGTTGCTTTCCGGTTGACTGCGGGCCGCTAGCGCGGCAGCGCGAGCTTGATCAGCGCGTCGGGCGTCGCGTGCGCCTTCGCGACCTCGCCCGCGATCCGCCCTTCCTTCATCACGACGATGCGGTCCGACACGCCGATCACCTCGGCCAGATCGCTCGACACGAGGATCACCGTGCGGCCCGCTTCCGCGAGTTCGTAGAACAGGTTGTAGATTTCCGCGCGCGCGCCGACGTCGATGCCGCGCGTCGGCTCGTCCATCAGGAACACGTCGATGCGCTCGGCCAGCCAGCGCGCGAGCACGACCTTCTGCTGGTTGCCGCCCGACAGCGCGCCGATCGGCGTTTCGCCGTCGCGCGTCTTGATCGCGAGCCGCTCGATGTATTGTTGCGCGAGCTCGCGTTCGCGCCGCCCGTCGAGCAGCACGCGCGCCGGGCTGAAATGACGCCGCGCGCTGATGTTCAGGTTGTCGGCCACCGACGCGATCGCGACGATGCCTTCCTGCTTGCGGTCTTCCGGGCACAGCGCGATGCCGGCGCGCACCGCGTCGCGCGGGCTGCCGAACGCCACTCGCTTGCCGTTCAGCTCGACGTACCCGGCGCTCGGCCGCACCGCGCCGTACAGCAACTTCATCAGTTCCGAGCGGCCCGCGCCGACGAGCCCGAAGAAGCCGACGATCTCGCCGCGCCGCGCGGTGAACGACACGGGCTCGGCCAACCCCGGCCCCGTCAGTCCCTTCGCTTCGATCAGCACGTCGCCGGCCGGGCGCGGCCGATAGCCGTACACGTCCTCGATCGAACGGCCGACCATGCAGCCAATCAGCCGGTCGCGGTCGAGATCGGCGACGGATTCGAACGTGTCGATGCGGCGGCCGTCGCGAAACACCGTGACGCGGTCGCACAGTTCGTAGACTTCCTCCATCCGGTGCGTGACGTAGATGATCGCGCGGCCTTCCGCGCGCAGCGCGCGGATGATCCGGAACAGTTGCGTGGTTTCGCGCGCGGACAGCGAACTCGTCGGTTCGTCGAACGCGATCACGCGCGCGTCGCGCATCAGCGCCTTGCCGATCTCGATCATCTGGCGCTGGCCGATCGACAGATACTTCACCGGGATGCCCGGATCGATGCGCTCGCCGAGCCGCTCCAGCGCATCGAGCGCGCGCGCGGCGAGCGCGCGCTCGTCGACCACGCCGAGCCGGCTCGGCAATTGCCCGAGCATCAGGTTTTCCGCGACCGTCAGCTCGGGCACCAGATGCAGCTCCTGGTAGATGATCGCGATGCCGGCCTCGAGCGCCGCGCGCGTCGACGCGAAGCGCTGCACGGTGCCGTTCAGCGTCAGCGTGCCGGCCTGCGGCTGGTTCACGCCGGACAGCACCTTCAGCAGCGTCGATTTCCCGGCGCCGTTTTCGCCCATCAGCCCGTGCACTTCGCCCGCACGCACCGACAGCGACACCGCGTCGAGCGCACGCACGCCCGGAAACGTCACGGTGATGCCGTCGAGCGCGAGCAGCGGGCCGTCAGGCGGCGTGGCCGCTTCGGCGTCGTGGCCGGACGCGGCCGTCATCGTCTGCATCGTCATCGCGTTCTCGCCTCGCCCCGCTCAGATACCGAGTTCGGCGCGCACGGCCTGCCAGTTCGCGCGCGTCATCAGCTTGCCGCTCGTCTGCGTGTCGGCCGGCGGCGTCTTGCCGGTGCGGATCCAGTCGACGAGGTTCTGCGTGCTGTCCTTGCCGTGGTTCGTCGAGCTAACCGCGATCGTCCCGTAGAAGCCGGTCGGCTCCTTCTTCTGGAACTCGGCGAACGCCTCGCCCGCGCCGTTGATGCCGACGCCGATCACGTCCGCCGCCGGGATGTGCAACTGCTCGGTCGCGCGTACCGCGCCGAGCACCGTTTCCTCGTTGAGCGCGTAGATCACCCATTTCTTCACGTTCGGATGGCGGGCCAGCACCGGCGCTGCCGCGCTGAAGCCGCCTTCGTCGTCGGTCGTCTTCTGCGGCGCGTCGAAGATGTTCTCCTTGCGGAAGCCGTTCGCGAGCAGCGCCTGCGTCGCGCCGTCGGTGCGCAGCTTCGCGGTCGGCAGCTCGTAGTTGGTGACGCGCAGCGCGCCGACTTCCTCGGGCTTCCAGCCGCGCCGCTTCATCTCGTCGGCGATCGCCTGGCCGACCTGGTTGCCGATCTTCGTCGCCGACATCCCGAGATGCGGCACGTTCGGCAGCGGCTTGCCGGTCGAATCGACGAGCTGATCGTCGACCGTCACGAACTTCATGTTGTAGCGCTTCGCGCGCGACGCGATCGCCGGCCCGAGGCGCACGTCCGGCGCGCAGATCACGAAGCCCTGCGCGCCCTGCGAGCCGAGGTTGTCGATCGCGGCCAGCACCTTCTCGCCGTCCGGCGTGCCGATCTTCACGACCGAGAAGTTCTCCTTCTGGCCGAGCGCGGACGCCGCGTTCTGCTCGTTGATGAACCACGCCTGCTCCGGCATCTTCACGAGGAAGCCGATCTTCAGCGGCGCATCGGCGCGCGCGGCGCCCTGCATGCCGAGCGGTGCGATGCAGAGCGCGGCCAGCAGCGCGCGCAGGGTATGTCGACGAATCGTGCGGTTCATGGGTGTCTCCTTTGTATCGGCCAATGCCGTGGATGTGTGTCGTAATCGATCACGCGTCGCGCGCTTCGCGCCGACGCGCGCACGCAGGTTCAGCGGCCGAACGCGTCGGTCTGCACGCGCCGGCCGAACAGGAAGGCATCGGCGACGAGCCGCAGCGGCCTCGCGTCGACGTCGCTTTCGCCACGCGCGATCAGCGCATGGAAGTGCGCATACAGCGCCGGATACTCGCGTTCGGGCCCGACCTCGACCGGCTCGCCCGCGATCGACAGTTGCGCGCCGCCTCGGCTGATCGCGAGCACGCCGTCGGCCGTGTCGACCGCGATCTCCCATTGCTCGACCGGCCCGTGCCGCCAGTCGAATTCCGCGTGCACCGGCACGCCGGCGGTATCCGCGCAATCGAGTTCGGCCGCGATCGGCATCTGTGCGTCGCTCGGCACGAACAGCGTCGCCTCGCGCAGCACGAGCTCGCGCGGCAGGATTCGCGTGACGATCGACAGCGCGTTGATGCCCGGATCGAACACGCCGAGGCCGCCCGGTTCCCAGATCCACTGCTGCCCCGGGTGCCAGCGCCGCACGTCTTCCTTCCAGCGCACCTGCACCGCGCGGATCGTGCGCGTCGCGAGCCACGCGCGCGCCGGCTCGACTGCGCTCGCACAACGCGAATGCCAGGTCGCGAACAGCGTGAGGCCGCGCTCGCGCGCCAGCGCTTCCAGCGCGGCTACTTCGCCCAGCGTCGCGCCCGGCGGCTTCTCGAGCATCACGTGCTTGCCGGCTTCGAGCGCGGCGCGCGCCTGCGCGTAGCGCACTTGCGGCGGCGCGCACAGCGAGACCGCGTCGAGCTCGCGCTCGGCGGCCAGCAGCGCGTTCAGATCCGGATAATTGCGCACGCCGTTGACTTCCGCGTGACGGCTCGCACAGGCGGTCAACGCGAAGCCCGGTTCGGCGGCGATCGCCGGCAAATGCTGGTCGCGCGCGATCTTGCCGATTCCGACGACGCCCAACGAAATCACATCGCTCATCGTGCTTTCCTCCTTCGCCACTCGCTCAGTGCGCCCAGCGCAGCACGAGCGGATCGAGCCGGCGCGCGATCGCGAGCAATTCCGCGCGCGTGTCCGGGTGCAGTTCCGGCATCGGATGCCGCGGCCGCTCGCACGCGATCACGCCGCCTTCGCGCATCAGCGCCTTCGCGGTCAAGATCCCGGACTGGCGGTTCTCGTGATTGATCAGCGGCAGCCACGTCTGGTAATGCGCGAACGCATCGTCGTGCCGCCCTTCGCGGAACGCTTCGAGGATCGGCCGGATGCCGTCCGGAAAACCGCCGCCCGTCATCGCGCCGGTCGCGCCCGCATGGAGATCGGCGAGCAGCGTGATCGCCTCCTCGCCGTCCCACGGCCCCTCGATCGCGTCGCCGCCGAGCCGGATCAGCTCGCGCAGCTTGTTCGCGGCGCCCGGCGTCTCGATCTTGAAGTACGCGACCTGCTCGATCTCGCGCGCCATCCGCGCGAGGAACGGCGCGGACAGCGCGGTGCCGCTCGCGGGCGCATCCTGGATCATGATCGGGATGTCGATCGCATCCGACACGCGCGCGAAGAAATCGAAGATCTGCGCTTCCGGCACGCGAAACGTCGCGCCGTGATACGGCGGCATCGCCATCACCATCGCCGCGCCGAGCTGCTGCGCGCGCAGGCTGCGCGCCGCGCACACCCGCGTGCTGTAGTGCGACGTCGTGACGATCACCGGCACGCGGCCCGCGACGTGCTCGAGGATCGTGCGCGTGAGCACGTCGCGCTCGTCGTCGGTAACCGCGAACTGCTCGGAGAAGTTCGCGAGAATGCACAGCCCGTCCGAGCCGGCGTCGATCATGAAATCGACCGCGCGCTTCTGGCTCGCGAGGTCGAGCTCGCCGGTCTCGGCAAACGTCGTCGGGACGACGGGGAAAATGCCACGATAGCGCGGCGTGCTGCTCGATGTCATGGTTGGTCCTGCATCAGTCGAATCGGCGTTGAGCCGGAAAACAAGGCGTTCACGATTCGCCGGCGAACGCGCCGGCGGCCGGTTCGGGCACGCGCAGCGCGGCCCGGACCACGAACGTCATCAGCACCGCGAACAACAGCGTCGCCGCGAGGAAGTACAGGCCGGCCGCGAGGCTGCCGGTCGCTGCCTTGATCAGGCCGATCCCGTACGGCCCGACGTAACCGCCGAGATTCGCGAGCGAATTGATCGCGGCGATGCCGACCGCCGCACTCGTGCCGGTCAGGAATTCGCCGGGCAGCGCCCACACGACGGCCTGGATCGAATAGAGCGAAAACGCGGTGAGGCAGATGAACAGGAATTGCAGCGCGGGCTGCCGTACCCACGCGCTCGCGGCCATCGTCACGGCGGCGGCGGCCGACACGACGACGATGTGCCAGTAGCGCTCGCGCTTGCGGTCCGAATGGCGCGGCACGACGAGCAGGCCGACCACCGCGAACAGGTACGGCACGGCGGACAGCAGGCCGGTCGTCGCATCGCCGGTGCCGAACGCGTGAATGATCGTCGGCAGCCACAGCGACAATCCGTAGATGCACAGCGGGAACGGCAGGAACAGCGCGGCGAGCAGCAGCACGCGGCGGTCGCGCAACGCGGCGAGCGGATTGCCGTGCGAATCGGGGCGATAGGTGTCGCGGTCGGCGGCGAGTTGCCGGGCGATCCAGCGGCGCTGGCCGTCGTTCAGCCAGCGCGCATGCGCGGGCGACTCGGGCAACAGCCGCAGCGTCGGCCACGCGAGCAGCACGGCCGGCAGGCCGCTGACGACGAACAGCGTCTGCCAGTCCGACAGGCCGAACCACCCGTGCGTCGACAGCAGCCAGCCGGCGAGCGGCCCGGTCACGATGCCGGCGAGCGGTTGCGCGAGCACGAGCAGGCCGATCACCCGCGCGCGATCGCGCATCGGGAACCATTGCGTGAGGAAGTACAGGATGCCGGGATAGAGGCCGGCTTCGGCCGCGCCGAGCAGGAAGCGCAGCACGTAGAAGCTGGTCGGCCCCTGGACGAGCGCCATGGCCATCGTGATCGCGCCCCAGGTCGCGAGGATGCGCGCGAACCATACGCGTGCGCCGAAGCGGCCGAGTGCGAGGTTGCTCGGCACCTCGCACAGGAAGTAGCCGATGAAGAACAGTCCCGCGCCGAGCCCGTATGCGGCGTCGCCGAGGCCGATCGCCGCGTTCATGTGGAGCTTCGCGAAGCCGACGACGGTACGGTCGACGTAGGCGACCACGTAGATCAGCGCGAGGAACGGCACCAGCTTGCGCGTGAGCAGGCGGGTCAGGTGCCGTTCGTCGACGGCTGCCATCGAATCGGACTGTTCCGCCGCGTCCTGCGCGCTCGTGTACTGCGTCGTCATCTTGTCTCCTGTCGACGTACGTTAGCGCTTCAGCGCTTACGTACGTCCCATGCTTCGCGGTCGACGTCCGTTGGCGCTTCAGCGCTTACGTACGTCCCATGCATCGCTGTCGACCCACGTTGGCGCTTCGGCACCGACGCGGGCCGCCTCTCTGCCCGACCGGCTATGACCGCCCGCCGCTCAATGCGAATGGCTCGGCACGTCCGCGCCGCGCGTGCCGACCAGGAAGTCGAGGTCGCACCCCTCGTCGGCCTGCAGCACGTGATCGATGTACAGCCGTGCATAACCGCCCTTGCCGAGCTGGCCGGCCACGCCCGGCGCCGCGGTCGGATCGACGTCCGACAGGCGCCGCTGCAGCTCTTCGTCCGTAATGTCGAGATGCAGCGTGCCGGCCTCGCAGTCGAGCTCGATCCAGTCGCCGTTGCGCACGGCCGCGAGCGGCCCGCCGGCCGCGGCTTCCGGCGCGACGTGCAGCACCACCGTGCCGTACGCGGTGCCGCTCATCCGCGCGTCGGAAATCCGCACCATGTCCTTCACGCCCTGGCGCAGCAGCTTCGGCGGCAGCCCCATGTTGCCGACCTCGGCCATGCCCGGATACCCGCGCGGCCCGCAGTTCTTCAGCACCATCACGGAGCTGGCGTCGACGTCGAGCGATTCGTCGTTGATCGTCGCCTTGTAGTGCTCGAGGTTCTCGAACACCACCGCACGGCCGCGATGCTTGAGCAGTTCGGGGCTCGCCGCCGACGGCTTCAGCACCGCGCCGCGCGGCGCGAGATTGCCGCGCAGGATGCAGATTCCGCCGTCCGCGATCAGCGGCCGGTCGAGCGGGCGGATCACTTCTTCGTCGTAGTTCGGCGCTTCGCGCACGTTGTCCCACAGCGACTTGCCGTTGACCGTCAGCGCATCCGGATGCGGCAGCAGCCCGCCTTCGCCGAGCCGGCGCAGCACGGCCGGCAGCCCGCCCGCGTAATAGAACTCCTCCATCAGGAAGCGCCCCGACGGCATCAGGTCGACGATCGTCGGCGTGTCGCGACCGATGCGCATCCAGTCTTCCAGTTCGAGCGGCACGCCGATGCGGCCGGCGATCGCCTTCAGGTGAATCACGGCATTCGTCGAGCCGCCGATCGCCGCGTTCGCGCGGATCGCGTTCTCGAACGCCGCGCGCGTCAGGATCTTCGACAGCACGAGCCCTTCGAGCGCCATCTCGACGATCCGGATGCCCGACATGTGCGCGAGCACGTAGCGGCGCGAATCGACGGCCGGAATCGCCGCGTTGTGCGGCAGCGCGACGCCGAGCGCCTCGGCCATGCACGCCATCGTCGACGCGGTGCCCATCGTGTTGCAGGTGCCGGCCGAGCGCGACATGCCGGCTTCGGCCGACAGGAAGTGATGCACGTCGATCTCGCCGGCCTTCAGCGCTTCGTGCAACTGCCACACGGCCGTGCCCGAACCGATGTTCTTGCCTTCGAGCTTGCCGTTCAGCATCGGGCCGCCCGACACGACGATCGCCGGCACGTCGCAACTGGCCGCCCCCATCAGCAGCGCGGGCGTCGTCTTGTCGCAGCCGGCGAGCAGCACGACCGCGTCGATCGGGTTACCGCGGATCGCTTCCTCGACGTCCATCGACGCGAGGTTGCGCGTGAGCATCGCCGACGGCCGCAGGTTCGATTCGCCGTTCGAGAACACCGGAAACTCGACCGGGAAGCCGCCCGCCTCCGAGATCCCGCGCTTCACGTGCTCGGCGAGCTTGCGAAAGTGCGCGTTGCACGGCGTCAGTTCCGACCATGTGTTGCAGATGCCGATGATCGGCCGGCCGTCGAATTCGTGATCGGGAATGCCCTGGTTCTTCATCCAGCTCCGGTACATGAAGCCGTTCTTGTCGTTCGTGCCGAACCATTGAGCGGAGCGCAGCCTGGGTTTTGTTGCCGACATCGTCAGTCCTGTGGTGACGGGATACCGGCGCAGTCTAGGCAGAATTTTGATAACTGGCTAATGACGATTTAGGCGATTACGATATCCATTCCGATATCGATATAAACCCGTACGATGCCCGAAGCCAGCCCGTGGGGAAACCGCGCCCGCCTGAAGACGCGCCAGTTGCTGCTGCTCGTCGCGCTCGCCGACGAAGGCAGCATTCACCGCGCGGCGGCGGCGCTGAACATGACGCAGCCGGCTGCGTCGAAGCTGCTGCGCGAACTCGAGGAATCGATCGGCGCGGTGCTGTTCGAGCGCCTGCCGCGCGGGATGCGGCCGACGCTGTACGGCGACGCGCTGATCCGCCACGCGCGCGCGGCGCTCGGCAGCCTCGACCAGGCGCACGAGGAGCTGGCCGCGCTGAAGGCCGGCCATCTCGGCCACGTGGCGGTCGGTGCGATCACGTCGCCGGGCCTGCGCCTCGTGCCACCGGCCGTCGCCGCCGTGAAAGGCACGCATGCCGGCCTGCACGTGTCGGTCGAGATCGACACCAGCAACGTGCTGCTCGAACACCTCGCGCAGGAAAAGATCGACATCGTGCTCGGCCGGCTGTCGGCCGAACACGACAAGCTGCGCCTGCGCTACGAGCCGCTGACCGGCGAGTCGGTGGCGGCCGTGGTGCGTCCCGGCCATCCGCTGCTCGCGCACGCGCCGCTGTCGCTCGCGGACGTGCAGCGCGCCGCCTGGGTCGTGCCGCCGGCCGGCAGCGTGCTGCGCCACCGCTTCGATCTCGTGTTCCAGCGCGCGAGCCTCGCGCCGCCGGCGAACGTCGTCGAAACGGCCGCGCTGCTGTTCATCACGCAATTGATCGAGCAGAGCGACATGATCGCGGTGCTCGCCGAGGACGTCGCGCGGTACTACGCGCGGCACGGCATCGTCACGGTGCTGCCGCTCGAGATGGACTGCCGGATGGACGATTTCGGGATCATCACGCGCACCGACCGGCTGCATTCGCCGGCAGTGACGGTGATGGTCGAGGCGATTCGGGCGGCGGCGCGAGAGGTGTACGACGTCGCGCTGTGACGCGGGCGCCGGCTTCCGGACAGGCCGGGCACGGGCTTACGCTTTCATCATCAGAACTGTGCGGTGACCTGAAAACCAACCGTGACACGCGCCGTCGGGAACCCGGACGGCTTGTAGATCGGCG
The DNA here is from genome assembly GCF_001526325.1 of Burkholderia sp. MSMB1826. Classification (NCBI taxonomy): domain Bacteria; kingdom Pseudomonadati; phylum Pseudomonadota; class Betaproteobacteria; order Burkholderiales; family Burkholderiaceae; genus Burkholderia; species Burkholderia sp. MSMB1826. Next base: position 36,550 of record NZ_LOYN01000038.1, on the reverse strand, counting down.
TGCCGGCGAACAGGTCGTAACCGTAGGCCCCGAATCGGGTCGCGACGCTGCCCTTCACGCCGATCACGGCGCCCGCCAGTTGCGTGCCAACCAAGGCGACCGGCTGCGGGCCCCACACGCGGCCGTAGTCGATGCCGGCATAGACGGCCTGTCCGGTTTGGCCAATCGGCGCCTGAAGCTCGTTGCGCCAGTAGAATCCGCGCGCGGCGGCCAGCATCGTCTCGCCGTCGAATCCACGCACCGTATAGCGGCTGCCGATCGTCAGATCGTCGATATAGTAGAGCGTATTGCCCGTGTACTGGCCGTGGAACGTCGTGACGTAGCGGAACGGCTGCTGCGCAATCGCGAACGGCACCGACAGGTTCGCGTCGAGCACGGCCATTTTGAAGCGATAGGTCTGGTCTCCATTCAGCTCGGGGATATCGTCCTGCGCGCCGAACCCGCCGACGCCTTGACGGTACGCGAGCGTGCCGTCGAATTGAGCACCGCCGAAATAGTGTCGATCATTCAGACCGAGTTCGATGAACGTGTTGTTGCGGCGTTGTTGCGGGATTTCCGTATCTTCGATGAAGCTCTGGCCGAAGCGGCGCGACAGGCGCACGTAGCCGCCGAATACGTCGTTCTGGCTGCGCGCGAGCACGCGGGCGAGTTTGAAATCGATTGTCTTCGAATTACCGCTCGCGACGAAGGTTTGGTTGACCCCGGCGATTTGCTGATAGTACGTGTTCGTGTACGCGGACAGCGTCGCAGTCCAGTAGCCCCACGGAATCGAATAAAAGCCGTTCCAGCCGTGCGAGCCGAGGCGCTTGTCGCCGAACTCGAGATCCTGGCTCACGCCGATGTTGAAGAGGTCGTTCAGGCCCAGCGGGTTGTCGATGCCGAGCGACAGGTTACCCTGCAGTTTGCCGGTCGCGCGTGTGCCGGAGTTGTCGATCGATGCGACGACGGTCCACGGCTTACTGCGTTTCACGTCGAGCACGACGTCGCTTTCGCCGGGCACATCGGCCGGCACGATCTGCATCGACACGTCCTGGCTCGACACGCGCTTCATCTGCTCCAGACCTTGCTCAAGGTCGCGCAGGTTGAGCAGTTCGCCGTCGCCGGTCGGGAAGGCGGTTTTCCAGGTGCCGCGGAGCTTTTCATCGGCGAAGCGTACATGGAGGATGACACCGGGGATCAGCGAGAGCTTCAGCGTGCCGATGGAGAGATCCTGTTCGGGCAGCAGCACGCGCGTCGTCACGTACCCGCGCGCCAGAATGGCTTGCGACAGGCCTTTGACGAGCGCGTCGAGTCCCTGTTTGCCGACACACTGCCCGGTGTAGTGTTCGAGCCATTCGCGCGCGAAGGCGAAACGATCCATCGGCAATGCCGACGCGCCTTGCAACTTCAGGGAAGCGGGCAGCGCATCGGGTACGTCGAGGGAGAAACGATCAATGCGAAAGCAGGGCGTTTCCGACGGCAGCGTGGGATACCCGGCGCGTGCCGTCATGTTCGACCGTACCCCGGGCGCGGTGACGGTTCGCTCGCGCTCACGTGCCTCTTCTTGCTGTCGGGTTTGCTGGTCATTGCCCGGAACGGTCAGGCGCGGCGCTTCCTGCGCGGACACACTGGTCGCGATAAGCAGCAGCGCTGCTACAGCGGAATTCCCCCGGCAAATAGTTCTCATGTATTTTTCATCGCTTGATTGTGAATGTCGACTACGTCGCACACCGATCGGTGCTCAGTATGCGATCGGCAGTTAACCGGACGCACCTAGCATCCGTCAACACCATTAGACTTACCGCATTACAACATCGCAAGAAGCCATGGGCGCCCGAAGATAAAAGCAGCGATTAATTCGACGCTCATTAACGCCATTAATTATCTTTGCCATCCTTCATTTCTGAAAATATGGGAGCGCCTTCTTAAATCTAACCAATAAATTCCCCATCAGAATGGGATTCAAAAAAGACGCACGAGTGCCTTTCCAGAGGCGAAACTTCCCAAGCACCTTACCCACAAGTGTCCTGAACATTTCGTCAATCAACCCGCCTATGATCTAACCCAACATGGCAGTCCCTGACCAATAGGAGTGCAGGTCGGTCAGTTCTCTCGGTTTTTTTGTGCGGTATGCCCTAAAAAAGCAACGAGAGTGACCGTGGCAGACAAACCCACAAATACAAGCAACGCGAAAGGCGTAAGGAATTCACCGAATCTAGATACTGTAGCCTTGAAGCCAACCACCACAATCCCCGCCGCAAATAATCCAAGATATATAAGCAACATTGATGCGAAGAAAACCTTCCAGAGACGAAATTTCCCGAGAATCCTTCCGAAAACTGGGCCGAAGAATCCTCCTATAAGACCACTTATGGATTCAAGCGACATTCCCACTCCTTATTGCTTATGAGGCTCACCAGATTTCACAACTGCCTGCGCTGCTCTACCAGCCGTTTGACTTAGCGCAAGCCCGACTCCACGGATCACAAACCCTGGAATAGTTGCGACATTCATGATCGAATTAGGAATTCCCGCCCAGCCCAACATAGATGTAGTAAATATAGAATTATATGCGCCAAATGTCGTTGCGGTCGCCAATCCGGCTAGTGAAAAATTCTGATTAAAACTCTCGTAGAAGTTGTTCCCTTTCAATGTAGCTACCCCAGCACTGGCCGCAGCTACGCCCGTATAGATGCCACCGGAAACTGCCGCTCCAGTTGCAGCCGCCGTCGTTAGCGAATACCCTGCCTGCGCAGCCTTGTAGGCGGCAAACAGGTCTTGCGCGTACGATACCCCTGCCGATCCACCAGCAATTATTTCCGGTGCGAGGCCCGCGGTAACGAGACCACCAGCGATCAGCAGTCCTGCTGTCGGGTTTGCCGCAGATCCGGGCAAAGCTCGCTGCTCGGGTGTCAGCGTGCCATCCTTGTTTCCAGACAAGAACGGACTGTTGTACTCCGCCGACGTCGCATGGAACAGCCCGCCACCGTTCTGACTGATATAGGCCACCGCGGTTGCGTCCCCTCCCGGCCCCTTGCTTGCCGCCGCATCCACCAAACGATAGCCGTTCGCGAGCAGCATATTCTCCGCCTGCTCCGCAGTGAGTGCCTTTCCGGTCTTTTCTTCATAGAACTTCGCGAAGTCATTCGCCTTGTCCTTCGTCCACTGTCTTTCGTCGGGGTGAAGCTGCCGGTTGAACCGATCGACGTTGTACCCAGAGAACGCCCCCGACTCACCGCCCACCGCCGCACCCGCCCCCGTCGCAAGCGCGTTCGCCACGATGTTGCCCAATGCCTGGTTCATATTGGCGTTCCCAGTCGGATCGCTGCCCGCGATCGCACTGCTCAACTCATTCAGCTTGCCCGACGCAATCGATGCAATCGCCGCACCGGCGGCACCGCCTACTGCATTGCCTCCCGCCAACCCCGTCACCAGCGCCGCGCCGGCACCTTGCATCAATGCGCGATTCGCTCCGCCTTCCTTCCACGCGTCGACGCCCGCCTGATCACCGTTCGCCGCGGCGTCCTTCATCATCTTGTCCGCGTAGTCCCCGATCCGACGCGATACGGCTTCACCCGCCGCACTGGCCGCCGCCATCATGTCCGCCTGATTGCTCAAGAGATTCTGCATGTCGGGGAGTTTGGCGACCGTACCGTTCGTGTTCGTCGTATCGCGGTTCAAGCTGGCGACGTCCTGCTTCTGGTTCGCCGAATCCGTGATCGTGACCGTCCCCGCACTCACGCCGCTCTTCGTCGTCGCGCTATCACTACCGCTGTCGTTCTGGCCAAGCATGGGCGCGGCGCCGCCCGCGTTCTTGCCCGACGTGCTGCCGTGCGTGCTGTAGTTCATCCCCCCATCGCCGGTCGTCGCACCTGCACTGAAGCCGCTCGAGCTCGCATCGTAGTGCGACTGGTTCTGGACGTCCGAGAAGGACAGCGAACCTGTTGTCAGCGAATTCTTCGACGCATCGGCTTGACTTGCGATCAGCCCACCCTTCAGGTCGGTATTACCGGTGACGTTGATATTGAAACCGCCGTCACCTGCTTGAATCCCGGCCTGTTCATTGACGCCCGCATAGGTGCCCGACGCGTTGCCCTTGCTCTGGCTGAAGCTCGCACTGGCGCCACCCTGACTGATGTTGAAGCCCCCGCCTGAACTCGACTGATGCGCCGCGCTCGACAACGTGTCCTGCACGCTGACGATGTTCAGGTTTCCGCCCACGTCGGCGTTCACCTTATTGCCCTTCACGTTCGAGCCGATGATGTTTGTATCGCCGCCAGAGATGATCGTCACATTGTTTGCTGCGTTTACATGGCTATTGTTCTGCGTGGCCAGATCGCTGTTGCCATCGCCGTTCGCCTTCGACATCGCCGCGGAAACACCGAACCCGCCCGTGCCGACGGAAACCCCCACGCTCGCGCTCTTTGACTCATTCGTGCTACGCGTCGAATCCGTATCGGTCGTATTGGTGATATTGACCTGATTCTTCGCTGCCAGGATCACGTCGTTTGCGTTCACGTTCGAACCAACGATCGCCACATTACCGCTACCCGGTTGCCCGTTCCCCGTTGCCGCAAATGCCACCGTTCCGCCCGCATTCACATTCGAACCGCGATTCGTCACGCTGCCTTCGGAGAATGCGCTCTTGCTGTGACTGCTGCCGACGCTGACTTCGACCTTGAACTGAGGCGTTTCGCCCGCCCCCAGCGCCCGGACCACATCGCCCGCAGCCATGTTCGCATCCCACGCGGCGCTCGCCGCAGCCATCCCGTGCAGCGCCGCTGCCCGACCATCCTGGCTATTGCTGGACGCACGCGATTGACCAACGGCATTCGATACCGCGTCGATCACCGGCGCCTTCAGTGCCAGCGTCAGGCCGCTCTTGGAAACTTCCTGCGTTTCACCGCGGTGGTTCTTGTCCTGCGCCGCGTCAATCGTCACGTTCGCGCCTGTCCCGCTGAGATTCTTCGCTGCGATTAGATCGCTGCCGGTTACGTGCAGATCGTTGCCAGCCGTGATGCTCAGGTTGCCCTTCAGCGAACCGATCGTGCTGGCGTTGTTCGACACCTCGGTCGTCTGGCTGGTCGTCTTCAGCGAACTGCTGCCCACCGACACCGACAGGCCCCCGCCCGACATCAGTCCGGATTCCTTCTTGTTGTAGTAGCTCGACGACTGCAAGGTGTCCTGCGACGTCGTCACCGTCACGTTGCGCGCTGCCGTGAGCGTTACGTCGTTCGTTCCGACGATGGTGCTGCCCTGAACATTGACGTCCTTTCCACTGACAATGTTCACGCCGTCCGCCGACACCAGGCTGCCGCGATTGAGCGTCATCGTCTGATCGATCCCGCTCGCAACCTTCACGCCACTCACCACATTGCTGTGGCTATGCGTTTCGTGCGAGTTCAATTCGTGCATCTCGGTTGCCACGCCGATATTCACGTCACCGGCCGCCAGCAGGTTCGCGTTGCCCTTGTCGAGGCTGATTGCGCTGCCGGAGAGCGTGATGTCCTTACCCGACACGATGTTCACCGTGTCGCCGCCCTTGAGCGTCGTGCCTGTGAGCACCTGATCCGACGTGTGCTGCGTATCCGCGGAGCTGCCGTGACTGTCGCTGCCCGAACTGTTGCTGTTCACCGTCGACGTCGTACTCGCCGCGCCGAGCGTCACGTTACCCTTGGCTGCGATCGTACCGCCCTGTCCGAGGTCGATCTGCGCACCCTTCGCCGTCAGATCGCCACCCACGACGACGTTCGACTGTCCACCAACCGTCACCGAGCTACCGGTGACCTTGTTGATGTCGGTATTCGACACACCGTTCGCCCGCTGCACGATCTTGTGCTCGCCCGTCTGCACCGCACCGAGATCCCAGTTGCCGCCGACGTTCATCCCGAGATTGCCACCGACCGACAGGTTGCCCGCGTTCTGCTGAAAATTGTCGCCGGTGACGATCGAGGCATTGCCCGCAACATCCAGTTTGGCGGTCGGCCCGAGCGTCGTCACCACGCTCGTTGCGCCGTCGCGGCTCACGCGCGTATTCGTCTTCGTCGCCGTATCGAGAATCAGGTCCTTGCCGGCATCGAGCTGAAGGCTGCCGGCCTTTACATTCGCCGACGTCAGGTCGATGTTGTTCTCGGTCTTCAGTGCCATCAGCCCGCCGCTTTGCAGCGCGCCGAACGCGTTGTCGATCTGCTTGCCCTGGATCGCCAGCGTGTTGTCCGCCTTGATCGCGCCGCTGTTCGTGAACGACTGTGCATTCTGGAAATCGATGTTCGTCGCACTGATCAACGGGCCGTTGACATTTTGCTGGTTCGCGTGCGCGAGATACACGACCGGCACCAGCACCGACTGCCCGTCGACCACCTGTGTTTCCATCATGATCACGTTGCTGGTCAGCTTCGACACCTGCTCGGCCGACAGGCTCGCACCCATGGGAAGATCGAGCGACTTCGACAGATCCGCGCCAGCCGTCATCAACGATTGGTACATCGTCTGCAAGTCGGCATACGGCCCCAGCACCGCCTTGCCGGTCAGCGCAGTCACCTGATTGCGCACGAGTTGCTGTTCGTAGAAACCGTCACCAAGACGCTTCGGGATATGCGTGAGGTCGACGCCGAGCTGCCCGAAGAAGTAGTCGCTCGAAATGAAGTTCTTCTGGTTCGTGAACGCCGGATTCGTCTCGATCACGTAGTTCGCATTCGGCGCGGTAGTCGGCCGGTACAGCCCGCCTTGCGGAATCGTGAGATTGTTCAGCACGTTCAGCGCCGTCGCGCTGGCGATGATCGGATCGACCGGCGCCGGTTGACCGCCGTGCACCGACGATGCACCCGATTTAGCGCCGCTTGCGTTACCGCTCAGATTGGTGGGCGTAAGCCCTGGCGCCGACTGCCCTGGCAACAAGCCGAGCGACGGAATCGACGCGTTGGCCGCCGTGTTACTGACGCTGACGCCCGTCCCCGAGATCGTGCCGTTCGAACTCAGCGTCGAAAAGTAACCCGGCAGCGTGTAATCCTTGATCGATGCCGGCGCTGCCTGCGTAAAGCCACCCGGACGCCCGGTCACGAACGGTGCATTGCCGAACGGCAACTGCCAGTCGTGTTCGGAATTGTCGTAGTTGTTGTAGTGGTATTGGCCCGAGTACGAGACCGTCACGCCCGGCAGTTTCTGTCCGGACGCCGCCCAGCCGTCGGCGTCGTAGTGCCCCGGCATCTTGAGGTCGCCGACTGCCGCGATGTTGCTCCAGTAGTTTTGCAGCGTGCCGACGGACGACGCATCGATCTTGCCGCCCGACACGATCTGTGCGGCCGGGCTGATGTCGGTCACGGTCGTCGCCGTCGCGCTGTCGGCATAGTAGGTCGTGAACTGATAGCTGCTGTTCCATTGACCGCTATGAGGCGGCGAAATGAATAAGCCGCCCGGTTGTTTGATCAGTTCTGCCGCTTGGTCCGGTGTAGGGTCCTGGATACCGTAACTCGTCTGCCCCGTGCAATTCCCCACGAAATACGCCGCGCATCCGGACATGCTGATGCCGAACTGCGCGAGCAATGTCGGATCGATCTGACTGGTGGTCGTCTTCATCACGCGCCGCGTGCTCGTCACCTTGTCCGCGTGTAGTTCCATGTCGCCTTCGGACTGGATCAGCGCCGATACGTTGTTGACCAGCGCGGCGTTCGTGTAATTGCCGCTGGCGTCCTTGCCACCTGCCAGCACGACCTTGCCCATGCCGAAGATCGCCGTCGTCGCCATCGAATCGGTCGTAGTGGTGTCGTCGCGGTTCTCGATGTCGTGCGCGAGAATTTCGAGCGTGCCGCTGCTGTCCGATGCACCGATCAACGCGGTCGGTCCGAGGTTCGAGATCGTGTTCGTCGCATTCAGCGAAACGCGGGCGCCAACGAGCGCGCCGGTATTGAACAGGTTGGTCGAGTGCGTGCGCAGCAGGCCGCCGGCAGTCAGGGCGCCCACGTTGACGATGTTGCCCGCGTTGACGCTCAGGTCGTTGACCGATTGCAGGTTCGCATTGTTCGTGAAAGTGCCGGGCAACGTGAACGCGAGATCGTGACCGACATTGAATTGCGTGTCGGGCGCCGCCGTGTAGTCGCCTTGCAGATTCACGTTGGCGTCGTGCGTCGCGCTGTACGTGCCGCCGCCTTGCAGCGTGGCCGCCGCGACTGACAGGTCGTGGGTAGAACTGATCTGGCCGTTGGTGTTCGTGATCGCGCCGGTGGTCGTGACGTTCACGTCGCCGTTCGAGTTCGTGACGTTGCCGATGCTGCCGCCGCTGTTGTCGAGCGTATTCGCGTTGACATGCAAGGATCCACCGCTGAGCTGACCACCCTGCGTGTTGTTGATCGACGCCGCGGCCACCGTCACGTCACCGTTGCCGGTAATGGCGCCCATGCCCGACACGCCGCCTGCATGGCTGTTTGCGATCCGACTGCCGCCCTGCACCGTCATCTTGCCGGCGCCGAGGTCGACGATGGCACCGTCTGCGTTGTCGATCGACGCCGATTGAATGTCGAGCGTGCTGGTGTCGCCTGCAGTCGATTGCCCGGCCTGGACATGGCCGCCCTGGTTCGACAGCGCACCGCCGCTCTTCAACGACAGTGACGCGTCCGATCGCAGCAAACCCTGCGCGTTGTTCACGTCGCCGGCGATGGTCGCATTGAGGCCGCGTTGCGCGGCAAGAATACCGCCCGCGTTGTTCCAGGTAGCCGCGTTGACGATGGCTTGCCCCTTCGTCACGATGGTGCCCGACGCGTTGTTCAGCGCGCTGGCGCCCGCAGTGGTCCCGGTACCCGGAGCGATCGTCAGCGTGCCCGTGCCGGCGTGCGTAATGGTACCGCCCGCGTTGTTCAACTCGGCCGGCTTGAGCGTCAGGTCCGTGCTGTTGGTCTGGATCACGCCGGCGGCCGAGTTGTCGAGCGTGCCGCTGACGTTGAGGCCCATTGCCGACGATCCGTACTGCGTGATCGTGCCGCCGTGGTTCGTCAGGTTCGCAGCCGTCAGCGCAAGCTGATTCGCCTCGAGCTTGCCGCCACTGTTGTCCAGCGTCGAGTCGGCCGTGACCGACAGATCCGGTGCAACGATCGACCCTCCCTGGTTCGTCATCGAGCCCGTGTGGACCGTTGCGTTCGTGCCGGCACCGATCTGACCACCGTCGTTCGTCAGCGTGCCGCTGGTGACGCTCAGATCCGTGTTCGACAGCAGCTTGCCGTTCGCGTTGTTCAACGTGCCGCCGACGGTTGCCGTCAGGCCGGTCTGCGCGTTGAACGCGCCCGATGTGTTGTTCAGCGCGCCGGTTTGCGCGACGACGCGCCCGTTGCTCGCGATCGAACCGCCCACGTTCGACACCGAACCTGTGCCGCTGCCTACTGTCAGCGTGCCAGTGCCGGCATGGGTGATCGTGCCGCCGTCGTTCACGAGCGCGGCAGGCGCGAGCGTCAGGTCAGTACTGTTGGTTTGCAGCGTGCCGCCATTCGAGTTGTCGAGCGTGCCCGACACATTGACGGTCATCGGGCCGGTACCGGTCTGCGTGATCGTGCCGCCGTGGTTCGCAAGGTCGGTTGCGGTCAACGACACCTGACCGGCCTGCACGGTGCCGGCACTGTTGTCGAGCGTCGTGGCGCTAACCGTGGCCGTCTTGCCGACGATCGAGCCGCCGTTGTTCGTCAAGTGCGCGCCGGCTTCCACCGCGACGCTCTGCGCGGCCTGCAGGGTTCCGCTGCCGTTGTCGAGCGAGTGGCCCGCGATACGCAGATTCGTGTTGGACGTGATCGCGCCGCGGTTGACAACGTTTGCGCCGCTGACCGAAACATCACCGTTGCCGCCGATGACGCCGCCTTGCGCGCCGTTCGCTGTCGTACCGGCGGCGTTGGTCAATTGGCCGCTCGTCCTCACCGACAAGCCATCGCCGTTGAGCGACGTGATCCGTCCCGCCGTGTTGTCCAGTGACGCACCGGTCACCGTCATGCCGGCCGCGCTTTGAATCGTGCCCTGGTTGTTCGCGATGGCGCCGCCGTGCAGGTCCGCCGTGCTTTCGGAGATCAGTTCGCCGGACTGGTTGGCGATCTGGCCGGCAACATTCACCGACAGCACGCCTTGCGACGAGACCTTGCCGCTTTGGTTCGACAGGTTGCCGCCGGTCAGTACCATGCCGCCGCCGCTCGACAGGCTGCCGTGGTCGTTGATCACCGTACCCGTCGCGTTCGCCTGAATGGCCCCTTGCGCGCTCGTTGTCGCATTCGACAGGTTCACGTCGCCGGCCGTCGCATTCAGCGACAGGTTGCCGTTCGCCGCCGTCTGGCTGCCGGCAAGATTCACGCTGCCGCCCGTCAGCGACGCGTTGCCGCCCGCGACATTCTGGCCGGTTGCGCTCAGTTGGCCCGACGCAGTCACGTTGAGGTCGCCGCTGTGCGCGACGGACCCGTCGCTGTTCACGCCCGCGCCGAGCGTGCCGGTCGAATTGATGGCGCCCGCATTTACCGTCGTGTTCTGCTGTGCCGCCAGCGTCCCGCTGTTCGTGAGATCGGCGGCGGTGTTCGCCGACAGCGATTGCTGCGCATACGTCGTGCCGCTGTTCTGAATACCGCCTGCGGCCGACAGCGCGAGATTGCCGCTCGCGGTCGTCTTGCCCGTGAGCACGAGTCGGCCGTCCGATTGCAACGTCAGGTCGCCTGCCTGCGCCGCGATCGTCCCTGCGTTCGCGACACCGACGCCAGCGGAATTGCCAACCAAAAACACCCTATTGGCATACATACCGCCCAATTGCGCGACGTCGATCGCGACAGCCGGGGCAGGACCGTCACCGGCGATTGGCGTCGCGGCAAGCGTGTCATGATTGACCTGTTGCGCACCGGCGATCACGTTCAGATCTTTTGTGTAGATCGCGGCATTGGCCTGCACGGCGCGGGCAATCAGGTCGACCTGATCGACATTCGACGCATTGAGGCCGGCGCCTTGCACGGTAATGAGCCCGCGCGATACGTTGTAGCCAGTCAACGATCCGTCTGCGCCATAGTACGGCTGGCCGGTCGTCAAGGTCGCGCGACTGGTATTGATGAAGCCGCCGCCGTCTACGACAAGACCGGCTTGATTCGCCAGGACGACCTGTGCGCTCGGCCCCGCGACCTCCACGAATCCGCGGATAAACGAGGGGGCGTTGCTGTTGACCTGATTGACGATGATTCGCGCGGACTGACCCGGACCGTAGTTCGGGTTGCCGTTGATATAGCCCGCTTGCTGCGTATTGACGATCGTCGGCGAGTTGTTCAGGATCGCGCCGGCTTTTTGGACGTCGAACTGGTTGTAGGTGTTGACCGATACGCCCGCGTTCGACGGACGCGCCACGTTGACTTGCGGTAAGCCGTTAGGCGTCTGGATCACTTGCGTGCTGGTGCCCGGCGTGGGGATGATCTGCGCATCGGACAGGGTGGGCAGCATGCCGAGCGCAGCGACGCCCGCCATCACAACGCGAACGCCGGACGTCGACAACCGCCGCTGCGCCCGCCGCCGCGCGCGAGCTTCGCCCGTTGCCGATTTCCCCTCGGCCGCCGCCGTCTCCGCGACGGCCACCACCATACCCCGAAGCCCGGAATACACCAGGCGATGCGTATTCTTGTTCATTCTCGTCGACGCGGCCCGCGTCCATTCGTTTGCTTATTGGACGCGAGCTTACCGAAACCATTACGAATGACTGTCAAAAATTGCCAAACCGTTGAAAGGAAACCACAAATTTCAAGTTTCGGACGCGTCTAATTACGTGTTCCCGCAACGTCTCGGGTCGAGCCACTAAAGCGTACGGACAACAAACCGGATCGATTTCTCGCGCAGCTTTCGCTCACCCATTTGCACGCACGAGTTCCGTTTTCGATTAAAACGTTTCGATATGCGATGAATTGCACAAGTCGTTCGAGATTTATGGAAAGTCGCCAATCCATCCTCTCACAACGAACGGACACATTTCGGGACGCACAATCTGAATCGCTATCGCGAGGCTGCATCCAACCGAGTTGATCTGCTCTGGAAATTCTGGACACAACCGAGTGTTGATTTCTCAGAGCTTGAACCGCTTGGATTTCTCCTCGCACTTCGCCATGAAAAGCGCGTCAACGGAACGAGGACCTTGTGCTGATGTCCATTGCCGGCGCGTCACGCCGCTGCACACTCGATCACCGGTTCACAGCGAATCGGGAAGTTGACCGAATTCGCGATATAGCACTTCGCATGCGCGTCGTGATGCAGATGCGCCGCCCGTTCGCGATCGTCGCCGGCCCGGATCGTCACCTGCGGACGCAGCACGATTTCGGTGAAGCGCCCCGCTTCGGCGCCGTCGAGCATCGTGCCTTCCGCGTGGTCGACGTAGGCCAGCACGCGGATGCCGGCCTCGGAACACAGGTGCAGATACCAGAGCTTGTGGCATGCCGACGCCGACGCGAGCAACAGGTCTTCGGGGTTCCAGCGCGCCGCGTCGCCACGGAACGCCGGATCCGACGAGCCGGGGATATCCGGCTTGGAACCGGCCCGGATCACGTGATCGCGGCCGTACTCGCGATACCCCGATGTGCCGGTGCCCCGATTGCCCGTCCACTCCACCGCGACGCGATACGTGTGTTCGCTCGATGCCATCTCGCTCTCCATTGAAGTCGGTGTCTCGACCGGCCCGAACGCCGTTGCGCGAGGCCCCGCCGGTAGCCGCTATTCTGGCACCGGATCGTCGTTTGGTATACCATTATTCCAAGTCAACGAAACATGCAGGCATGGAAACCAGACTCGACTCCACGGCGGATGCGGTCGCCGCGTCGCTGCGCGACATGATCGTCAACGGCGAGCTGGCGGCCGGCGAGCGGCTCGTCGAGCGCGATCTGGCCGAACGGTTCGGCATCAGCCGGATTCCGATGCGCGAGGCGATCCAGCGGCTGGAACGCGAAGGCCTGCTCGACATCTTCAGGAATCGCGGCGCCGTCGTGCGGATGCTGAGCGCGTCGGACGTGCAGGAAATCTACGACTTGCGCGTGCTGCTCGAAGGCGATGCGATCTACCGCAGCGTGAAGCGGCTCGACGACGAAACACTCGCGCGCGCCGAACTCGTGCATCGGCTGCTCGGCGACGCAACCGTGCCGCGCCGGCAAGGCGAGCTGAACCGCGAATTCCACGCGTTGCTGTATGCGTGCTGCGGCAACGCGCGGCAGTTGAAGTCGATCGCGGAACTGCGCAGCCAGGTCGAACGTTACGAGCGCCTGCAGGCCACGCTGCTCGCGGATACGCCATCGTTCCAGGTCGAGCACGACGCTATCCTCCAGGCGTGCCGCGAACGCAATGCCCGCGGCGCCCGCGCGATGACCGTCGCGCATCTCGAGTCGGCCCGACGCATCGTGCTGCGGCTCGTCGAAGGCGGCTGAGGCCGCCGAGGCGGCGCACGACCGCCCGCGCTTCGCTATGCCGCGTGCGGTACCGGCCCGGTCGTGCCGCGCACCGTCAGCGTCGGCAGCGACGCGACCCGCACGCGCGACGCGTCGTCGCCCTGCCCGCCCGCCTCGCGCAACGTATTGAGCAACTCGACCGCGATTCCGGCCGCCTCGGCGGTCGGAATCGTGACGGTCGTCAGCGTGGGCCGCGTGTCGCGGGCGAGATGGATGTCGGTGATGCCGACGATCGACAGATCCTCCGGCACGCGCCTGCCGCGATCGGCCGCCGCATGCAGCGCGCCGATCGCCGGCAGGTCGTTGGTCGCGACCAGCGCGGTCAACCGCGGGTGCGCATCGAGCAGCCGGCCCGCCGCGCGCACGCCACCTTCGATCGAATCGTGTTCGGCCGCGACGATCGACGCGTCGAGCCCCGCGTCGCGCATCACGTCGACGAAGCCGTCATAGCGCGCCGCCTGCACGCCGCTCGCCGCGCCGCCGACGATCACGCCGATTGTCTCGTGACCGAGCTCGAGCAGATGCCTCGTCGCGATTCGCCCCGCCTCGCGGAAATCGATCGCCACGCACGGCAGCCCGTCGGGCGGCGCCTCGGGCCGCTCCCACAGGCACAGCACGACCGGCACGCCGCGCCGCGCGACGTCGAGCAGATCCGGCAGATGCAGGTTCGCATTGGTCACGAGAATGCCTTCGGAGATCGTGCCGGCGATCTGGTCGAGATACGCGCGCCCCTGCAACGGATCTTCGTTCGTATTGCAGACGATCAGGAACTGCCCGTTGCGGCGCACCGCCCGCTCGACCGCCAGCGCGAACTCCGGATAGAACGGGTTCGCGATGCTCGACACCATCAGCGCGACCGTCGGCGCACGCCCTTCCGCCAGCGCCCGCGCGGCGAGATGCGGCCGATACCCGAGCGCGTCGACCGCTTCGAGCACCCGCGCCCGCGTCGCGTCGCCGACTCGCCCGCGGTCGCGCAGCACGTTCGACACCGTCGCGGCCGTCACGCCGGCACGGCGCGCCACTTCATCCAGAGTTGCCATCGTTTGTCCACTATATGAGACGTCGATCCAATATTTGCTTCGCTCACCGAAGCGGCGCACTATCGCCGCACACCTTGCCGCCCGACCGACGGGCGCGACTCGGCCGCGATCACGTCGCCTCTTTTTTTGATCGCGATGATTAAGCGCTTAATCATGCAGTAAGGCGCATTAAAACATGGAGCGGAGACAATGGCGAGCATCTCGATGCGACGCGTGCAGAAAGCCTATGGCGAGCATGCGCCGGTCATTCGCGACGTCGATCTGGAGATCGGCGCGCACGAGTTCTGCGTGTTTCTCGGGCCGTCCGGATGCGGGAAATCGACGCTGCTGCGCATGATCGCCGGGCTGGAGGATCTGAGCGCGGGCGAGCTGTCGATCGACGGCCGCCGCGTCGACGACGTGCCGGCCGCCGAGCGCGGCGTCGCGATGGTGTTCCAGAGCTACGCGCTGTTTCCGCACATGACGGTGTACGAGAACATGGCCTTCGGGCTGAAGCTCGCGCGCGTGCCGAAGGCCGAGATCGACCGGAAGGTGCGCGACGCCGCGCGGATCCTGCAGCTCGACGCGCTGCTCGAACGCAAGCCGAAGGCGCTGTCGGGCGGCCAGCGGCAGCGCGTCGCGATCGGCCGCGCGATCGTGCGCGAGCCCGGCGTGTTCCTGTTCGACGAGCCGCTGTCGAATCTCGACGCGGCGCTGCGCGGCCAGACCCGCATCGAGATCGCGCGGCTGCACCGGCAGTTCGAACGCGCGAGCGTCGTCTACGTGACGCACGACCAGACCGAGGCGATGACGCTCGCCGACAAGATCGTGCTGCTGCACGCCGGAGCGGATACCGCGCGGCACGGCAGCATCGCGCAGGTCGGCGCGCCGCTCGACCTCTACCACCACCCGGCCAGCCGCTTCGTCGCGGGCTTCATCGGCTCGCCGCGCATGAACTTTCTGCCGGCTGTCGTGACCGCGTGCGACGCGCATCGCACGACCGTCTCGCTCGTGCCGTCCGGCGAAATCTTCGTGCTGCCGCGCGACGGCTCGGCGCTCGGCACCGGCGCCGCCGTGACGCTCGGCATCCGCCCCGAACACCTGACGCTCGGCGCCGCGCCCGATGCGACGACGCTCGCGCGCGACGTCGCGCTCGTCGAACGCCTGGGCGAGCAGACCTACGTGCACCTCGATCCGTGCGGCCAGCCCGGTGCGACGCCGCTGATCGCGAAGGTGCCGGGCGACGCGCAGGTGCGCACCGGCGAACGCGTGCCCGTGCACGCGCCGGCCGCGGCCTGCCATCTGTTCACCGAAGACGGCCGCGCGGTGCCCGCGTGCGCCGACGTCCACGTTCACCACTACGCATAAGGATCGGCATGCGCCTCGGAGTCTGCTACTACCCGGAACACTGGCCGGAATCGATGTGGGCCGACGACGCCCGTCGGATGAAAGCGCTCGGCATCGCGCAGGTACGGATCGCCGAATTCGCATGGAGCCGCATCGAGCCGTCGCCGGGCGAATACGACTGGGGCTGGCTCGACCGTGCGGTCGACGTGCTCGGCGCGGCCGGCCTCGAGATCGTGATGTGCACGCCGACCGCCACGCCGCCGAAATGGCTGGTCGACCGCCATCCCGACATCCTCGCGATCGGCGCCGACGGCCGGCCGCGCACGTTCGGTTCGCGCCGCCACTACGATTTCTCGTCGCCGACCTATCTCGAAGCGTCGCGCCAGATCTGCACGGCGGTCGCCGAACGCTACGGCCGTCATCCGGCCGTGCGCTACTGGCAGACCGACAACGAGCTGGGTTGCCACCAGACCGTCGTCAGCTACTCGCCGGCCGCGCTCGTGCGCTTCCGTGCGTGGCTGCAGGCGCGCTACGGCACGATCGATGCGCTGAACCGTGCGTGGGGCACCGTGTTCTGGAGCATGGAGTATCGCCATTTCGACGAAGTGGACGCGCCCGTGGGCACCGTGACCGAAGCCCATCCGTCGCATCGCCTCGACTACCGGCGCTTCGCGTCCGACGAGCTCGCGCGCTATCACCGGATGCAGGTCGACGTGATCCGTGCACACTCGCCGGGCCGGCCGGTCGCGCACAACTTCATGCAGCTGTTCACCGAGTTCGATCACTACGAAGTCGCGCGCGACCTCGACGTCGCGACGTGGGACAGCTACCCGCTCGGCGCGCTCGAGGAGCTGTGGTTCGCGCCCGACGTGAAGGCGCGCTGGCTGCGCACCGGCCATCCCGATTTCGCGTCGTTCAATCACGACCTGTACCGCGGCATGTCGAAGCTGCCGTTCTGGGTGATGGAACAGCAGCCGGGCCCCGTGAACTGGGCGCACTGGAACCCCGCGCCGCTGCCGGGCATGGTGCGGCTGTGGAGCTGGGAAGCGTTCGCGCACGGCGCCGGCTGCGTGTCGTACTTCCGCTGGCGGCAGGCGCCGTTCGCGCAGGAACAGATGCACGCGGGCCTGAACACCCCCGACAACCGGCTCGACGAAGGCGGCCGCGAAGCGCAGCGCGTCGCGCAGGAGATCGCCGCCGTGCTCGACGCCGGCGCGGATGCCGACGCGAGCGGCCCCGTGCGCGCGCCGGTCGCACTGGTCTTCGACTACGAGGCGAAGTGGCTGTTCGAAGTGCAGCCGCAGGGCGCCGATTTCCACTACCCACGTTTCGCGTTCGAGTACTACTCGGCGCTGCGCTCGCTCGGCCTCGACGTCGACATCGTGTCGGCGCACGCGCCGCTCGACGGCTACCGCCTCGTCGTCGTGCCGCCGCTGCCGATCGTACCGGACGATTTCGCGTCGCGGCTCGCCGCGTCGGGCGCGCATGCGGTGTTCGGGCCGCGCACCGGCTCGAAGACCGCCGACCTGCAGGTTCCGCCGGCGCTGCCGCCCGGCCCGCTCGCGTCGATCCTGCCCGTGCGTGTATGGCGCGTCGAATCGCTGCGGCCGAACGTGACCGAACGGATCGACGGCACGTTGCGCGACGGCGCGCCGTTCGCGGGCGAAGCGCGTCACTGGCGCGACCTCGTCGAATTGAACGACGGCGGCGCACACAGCGTCGTGCACGCGCGCTTCGCCGACGGCCATCCGGCGTGTATCTCGCACGGTACGCTGCACTACTGGGCCGCGCCGTTCGACGATGCGACCACCACGCGACTGTTCGCCGATGTCGCGGCCGAAGCGGGCCTCGCGCCGACGCCGCTCGGCGACGCCGTCCGCGTGAGCCGGCGCGGCGGCCTGACTTACGTGTTCAACTACGCGAACACACCGCACACGATCGACGCGGTGCCGCCGTCCGCGTTCGTGGTCGGCGCGGCCCGGGTCGAGCCGCAAGGCGTGGCCGTTTATCGAAGCCGTTCGTAGCAACCGCCCCGGCGCCGCCGCGCGCCGGTCACGCACAAACAACGACACACAGGACTGGAGACACTCATGACCCATCGCCCTCTTCGCGTCGCTGCCCGCCTGGCGAGCGCCGCCGCCATCGCGTTCGCCTCGTTCGGCGCGACGACGCCCGCCGATGCCGGCACGCTGACGATCAACATCGCGTTCAAGGGCGCAAGCCAGCGCGCCGTGTGGCAGTCGACGATCGAAGCGTTCCACAAGGCGCATCCCGACATCGACGTGAAGCCGACCTTCGTCGACGAGGAAGCGTACAAGGTGCAGCTCCCCGCCTGGCTCACGACCGTCGCGCCGGACGTCGTGAACTGGCACGCGGGCGAGCGGATGGCGTACTACGCGAAGCGCGGGCTGTTCGAGGACCTGAGCGGCGACTGGACGAAGAACGGCTGGGATGCGATGTACGCGTCGACGCGCAGCGCATCGTCGTACAACGGCAAGCAGTACGCGGCGCCGACCGTCTACTACTCGTGGGGGCTGTTCTACCGCAAGGACCTGTTCCGCAAGGTCGGCATCGCCGACGAACCGAAGACGTGGGACCAGTTTCTCGATGCGTGCAAGAAGCTGAAGGCCGCGGGCATCACGCCCATCGCGATCGGCGGCCGCGATGCGTGGACGCTCGCCGGCTGGTTCGACTATCTCGACCTGCGGCTGAACGGCAACGCGTTCCACCAGCAACTGATGGCCGGCGACGTGCCGTACACCGACCCGCGCGTGAAGAAGGTCTACACGACGTGGAAATCGCTGATCGATGCCGGTTACTTCATCGACAACGCGCTGTCCTACGATCTCGACGGCGCGCAGCCGTTCCTGTTCCAGGGCAAGGCCGCGATGATGCTGATGGGCACCTTCATCGCGGCGGGTTTCCCGCCGAACGTCAAGCCGGAAATGGGCTACTACCGCTTCCCGATCATCGACCCGAAGGTGCCGACCGCCGAAGACGGCCCGGTCGAATCGCTGCACATCCCGACCAAGGCGAAGAACAAGGCCGACGCGCACACGTTCCTCGCGTTCGTCGAAACGCCGGAGATCGGCGCGAAGCTCGCCGAAGGGCTCGGCTCGCTGTCGGCCAACAGCAAGTCGCCGGAGCCGGCCGATCCGATCTCGCGCATCGGCTTCCGGATCCTCGCCGACACGAAGGGCGGCGTCGCGCAGTTCTACGATCGCGACATGACCAAGGAAATGGCCGACGAAGGGATGAAGGGCATGCAGCAGTTCCTCGCGAATCCCGCGCAACTCGATACGGTGCTCGCGCAGCTCGAACAGACCCGCAAGCGGATCTACAAGAAGTGACCGCGTGACCCAACCGGCGGCCGCGCGCCGCCGTGTCCGTTCAGGAGGCTTGCCGTGTCCAGTCCGATCGCGCCCCCCCCGCCCGCCGGCACCGCGCCGCCGACGCGCGGCCCATCCGCCGCCACGCTGCCCGCGCGCCGCCCGTCGCCCGCCGTGCGGCGGCAACGGCGCGCCGCGTGGCTCTTTCTCGCGCCGGCCTGCGCGATGGTGGCCGTCTATGTGATCTGGCCGATCCTGTCGACGCTGTGGCTGAGCCTGTACAACTGGGACGGGATGACCGAGCGCACCTTCGTCGGTCTCGCGAACTATGCGGAGCTGCTGCACGCGCCGACGTTCTACACGGCGCTGCGCAACAACGTGATCTGGCTCGTGCTGTTCATGCTCGCGCCGCCGCTCGGCCTCGCGCTCGCGCTGTACCTGAACCAGGCGGTCGGCGGCATCCGGCTCGTGAAGTCGCTGTTCTTCGCACCGTTCGTGCTGTCGGGCGTGGTCGTCGGGCTGATCTTCTCGTGGTTCTACGATCCGACCTTCGGGCTGCTCGCGCTGCTCGCCGGCCATGGCATCCCGGTGCTCGGCGACGCGCGCTATGCGACGTTCGGCATCGTGTTCGCCGCGCTGTGGCCGCAAACGGCGTACTGCATGATCCTGTACCTGACCGGCCTCACGTCGGTCAACCCGGAACAGATCGAGGCCGCGCGAATGGAAGGCGCGCGCGGCTTCGCGCTGCTGTGGCACGTCGTGCTGCCGCAACTGCGGCCGACCACCTTCATGGCGATCGTCGTCACGGTGATCGGCGCGCTGCGCAGCTTCGACCTGATCTCGGTGATGACGGGCGGCGGCCCGTTCGAAAGCTCGACCGTGCTCGCGTATTACATGTACGACCAGGCGATCAAGTACTACCGGCTCGGCTATTCCGCCTCGATCGCGGTCGTGCTGTTCGCGATCATGCTCGTCTACATCGTGTTCCAGTTGCGCCGCATGCTGCGCAACGAGCAGTGATTTTCGGGAGTGCGCTCATCATGTTTCCGACACCCGTCGCCCACTGGAAGCCGGTATCGCGCCGGCTGTACAAGCTGTCGCTGCCCGTCGCGCTGCTCATCTGGCTGCTGCCGATGATCGCGGTGTTCGTCACATCGGTGCGCTCGACCGAGGAGCTCGTCGAAGGTCACTACTGGGGCTGGCCGCGCCGCTTCGCGATGATCGAGAACTATCGCGACGCGCTGACCACGTCGCCGATGCTGCATTACTTCTGGAACAGCGTGCAGATCACCGTGCCGTCGGTCATCGGCTCGATCGCGCTCGCGGCGATGGCCGGCTTCGCGCTCGCGACCTATCGGTTTCGCGGCAATACCGCGCTGTTCGGCACGTTCGTCGCCGGCAATTTCGTGCCGGTGCAGGTGCTGATGATTCCGGTGCGCGACCTGTCGCTGCGGCTCGGCGTGTTCAATACCGTCGAAGCGCTGATCCTGTTTCACGTCGCGTTCCAGACGGGCTTCTGCACGCTGTTCCTGCGCAACTTCATCAAGCAGTTGCCGTTCGAGCTGATCGAGGCGGCGCGCATCGAAGGCGCGGGCGAATGGACGGTGTTCTGGCGAATCGTGCTGCCGCTGATCCGGCCGGCGCTCGCCGCGCTCGCGATTCTCGTGTTCACGTTCGTGTGGAACGATTACTTCTGGGCGCTGTGCCTCACGCAAGGCGACGAGGCGGCTCCGATCACAGCGGGCGTCGCGGCGCTGAAGGGGCAATGGACGACGTCGTGGAATCTCGTATCGGCCGGGTCGATTCTCGCCGCGCTGCCGTCGGTCGCGATGTTCTTCGCGATGCAGAAGCATTTCGTCGCGGGGCTCACGTTCGGTGCGACGAAGGGCTGAACGCGCCGCGTCTTCTCATCTCCCCCTCCGCATCGTGAGGTTGCCCGCTTCGGCGGGCTTTTTTCGTTGCGGATTTTGTTGCGGATCCGGGTAGGGTCGCCTGGCGAACCCGGCCCGCCGTCCAGGCTTCGACGTCATCGACCGATCAAACTCGTCGCTCGGCGGGGCTTCGACGCGCGTGGGCGTCAGGGCACGACTTTGCCCGACATCGATTCAACTAGGCATACTTGTCGCCGACCGTACTGCGAATCGGATGGGTGTCGTACACGATGACCATCCGTTCGATGAGCCCCGCCGTGTCGAACTCGAACACGTCGACGCATTCGAAGCGCGCCACCGAACCGTCTTTCAGGGCCCAGTCGTAGATGAAGTAACCTGTCGCACGTCGAGCCCCGCTCGTGCTGACGCAGATATCGATCGGCGTGATCCTGCTTGCTCCCGATGCGGCAGCGACCTTCGAAAAGAAGGGCCCGGGATGCATCCAGCCGAGAAATGGCGAGAAAATCTGCGCGTCCGGCGTAAACAGCGCGCAAATGGCGCTGACGTCGCCTCGCTCCAGCTCCCGAAGGTAAGCGCGAACCTGTTCCGTGTAGAGTGATTCCGACGTTGAGCCCAAAATTATCCTCCGATCATTCGTCGACGACCCCGTTCATTCGCGAGAACAGGGCATCCGGTAGACGCACGATAGCGACGCACCGATGACCGAACAATCGAAAAATTTGCAACCCGGGTATGCGGCGCATGCATATCCGCTGGCCGATCTGACGCGACCGCTCCCGCCCTTGGCGGCGATTCAGTCGTTCGTCGCCGCGGCGCAGTTGGGCAGCGTCAGCAAGGCC
Organism: Burkholderia sp. MSMB1826; assembly: GCF_001526325.1. Taxonomy (NCBI): domain Bacteria; kingdom Pseudomonadati; phylum Pseudomonadota; class Betaproteobacteria; order Burkholderiales; family Burkholderiaceae; genus Burkholderia; species Burkholderia sp. MSMB1826. The sequence continues at coordinate 14,730 of NZ_LOYN01000038.1, read as the reverse complement.
GCGGATCATCTCTGCCGCACGCAGGGCGCAGTGAGCCGCCAGATACAGCAGTTGGAAACGCATTACCGATGCGCACTGTTCGTGCGCCATGTATCGGGGCTGACGTTGACGCCGGAAGGCAATGCACTGCTGACGGTCGCGGTCGACGTGCTCGCGCAATTGGTCGGGCATGCGGATGCCCATGCACGGGCGACCTCGGTGCTCACGTTGAAGTTGCCGTCCACGTTCGCCGTTCGCTGGTTGCTCCCACGGCTGCCGGACATTCATCGCGCGATGAGCGGGACGGAGCTGCGTATTTCGACATCCGCGGACGACACGCCGGATTTCGCCACGTCCGACGTCGACGCCATCATCGTGCGGGGCACGGGACAATGGACCGGCACGGAAGCGATACCGCTGTTTCCCGAGCGGCTCACGCCAATGTGCGCGCCCGCATTGGCGACATCGCTGCGATCCGTTGCCGACCTCGCGCATGTCGATTTGCTCCATCCCGGGCCCAGCCGCGCAGAGTGGCGATGCTGGCTCGATCACGTGGGGGCACGCCAGATCGATGCGGGACGCGGGCTCGTATTCGATACCCTCGAATTGACGCTCGCGGCATCGACGGAAGGACACGGAATTGCAATCGGCGACCCGCGCATGGCGCGAGACCGACTCCGTGCCGGATCGCTCGTGACACCGTTCGAGGATGTGGCTGAAGACGGCCTTTCCTACTTCCTCGTCTATCCGCCGCAACGGGCGGCACAACCGAAAATTCGCGCCCTCGCCGATATCCTGCTACGACTGGCGCGAGAAGATTGATCGACAGGCAAGCGTCCGATACGCGGTGCGGCGCCGACCTTCGAATGGCGCCCCCAAACCTGTCGACGAATGACGGTCCCGGTCAGAGATCTCCGCGCACTTCACCGGTTCCCAGCGCGCTGCGCTGCCGGTTGACTTCCGCCCAAAGCGCATCGCTGTCGTCTTCGCGCAATACGGCAATGCAGTCCAGTTGATCGTCGGTCACGCCGAAGTACGCCAGAATTTCCCGCCGAACGCCGTCGATGAACTCCGCGTATTCCGGCGTGGCCTGCGCCTGCGCGTGCAGGGCGTCGTATTCCGCATCGTCCACGCCGCCGCCATGCTCGTCGATATAGCGCGAGATCCACTGGTCTCGTTCGCGGTCGTAATCGGCCTCGGCGCGCATCGCTTGCGCGGCCGTGTAGAAATCCAGTTGGGCAAAGGCGGCGATCGCCGCCGTTGTCGTCTTGTCGAATGTCGTCGTCATTCCATCTCTCACTTCAGTCATCGCCCATCATGGGTCACGCGGGGAAGCCGCGATCGCGCGCGGTTTCAGGTCGCGAACGAGAAGGCCGGCGGTTCCGAACCGCGGTCACTGCATCGGACGGTTCGATCGTATCGGGCACGTTGAAAGGGAAGGGTTCAGTCTACCTGGACGGTTTGCCAGGTTTGCCACGCCCGCCGGCCGATTTGCCGGCAGCCTTCCCCGCCGGCGGCTTGGCCGCAGGTTTGCTGCGCGGCTTCTGCACGCTGAACGGGCTACCGATGGTGTAGTCCCGATCCTGACCCGCGGCCGTCGCATGCTGCGCGCCGGACTTGCGCTTGGCTTCGCCACCTTGCGTACGCGGCTGCTTGCCCGGCGCCTGCCTGGCGACTGGCGCAGCGTTCGGCACCTTGGGCTTCTTCGGCTTTTTCGGTTTCTTGATGATCTGGCCCGTCGCGCTGGTTTCCGGCACGCGGTGTTCGGCTTCGAAGCCCGGCTCTTCTTCCCGCCGCAGCGTCTGCCGGATCAGTGCTTCGATCGCGGCCAGTTGCGGCGCTTCATCGGCACACACGAGAGACACCGCCACGCCGCTGGCGCCCGCGCGGCCGGTGCGGCCGATACGGTGCACGTAGTCTTGCGCGACGATCGGCAGATCGACGTTGATCACCAGCGGCAGATCGTCGATATCCAGCCCGCGCGCCGCCACGTCGGTGGCGACCAGCATCTGCACCTCACCCGTCTTGAATCGCTCCAGCGCGCGCAAACGCGCGGGTTGCGGCTTGTCGCCGTGGATCGTATCGACCGCGTAGCCCGCTTTCTCCAGCATGAGCGCCAGATAATCGACGCCATTGCGGGTCTTGACGAATACCAGCGCGTGCTCCCACTTGTTTTGCGCCACCAGGTGCATGAAGAGATCGGGCTTGTTCCGCTTGTCGACCGGCACCACCCATTGCTTGATCTTGCTCGCCGTGGCGTTGGGCAGGCTGACGCTGATATCGACCGGGTTGCGCAGAATGCCCGCCGCCATCTTCCGGATTTCGTCGGAGAACGTGGCCGAGAACAGCAGCGTCTGGCGCTTGGCGGGCAATGCGGCAAAGACCGCGTCGAGTTCGCGCGCGAAGCCGAGATCCAGCATGCGGTCGGCTTCGTCCAGCACCAGCGCCTGCACCTGATCGAACTGCACGGCGTTCTGGCGATGGAGGTCGAGCAAGCGGCCCGGCGTGGCAACGAGCACATCCACGCCCTTGCGCAGCTTCATCATCTGGGGATTGATGCTCACGCCGCCGTACGCGGCCAGAAATCGCAGATCGAGCCCTTTGCCGTACGCGACGAAGCTTTGCAGCACCTGTTCGGCCAGTTCCCGCGTGGGCACCAGCACCAGCACGCGCGCACGGTTGCTGGACACCGCCGGGCCGTGTTGCACCAGCCGTTGCAGCAGCGGCAGCGCGAAGCCGGCCGTCTTGCCGGTGCCGGTCTGCGCCGCGGCCATGACGTCCTTGCCGCCGAGCACGGCGGGAATCGCCTTGGCCTGCACCGGCGTGGGTGTCTGGTAATTGAGGCTCTGCACATTACGCAGCAACGGCTCGATCAGGCCAAGCGAGGCAAAAGACATGGACGTATTCCGGGCGAAAACCGCAATTCTAGCGGTTGCCGCCGAGGTTGCGCCCCGTCCGCGCCGCCGCGCAACCGCATAGCCACCGCCCCGATATGCTTCTCGTGCGCAACCGGCATCGGCGACAACGCGCGCGGCGGCGCGCGGCCGTCGCGAGACGAAGGCGTATGAGGATATGATCGACGGTGGCCGCACCGCGCTCCTGAGCGCGCCGTCGGCGGGATGGCTCGAAGGCGGCGTGCCGGTCGCGGTCGGCGGCCGGATAACGGGCGCGATCGGCGTGTCTGGCGTAAAGTCCGAACAGGACGCGCAGATCGCCCGCGCCGGCACACGAAGCGTCGCGGAATAACCAGCCAAGCCGCACGCGTTTTTCATTCCCCGGGAGGATTCACGATGATCGACCAAGCAGGACTGCAAGTCGCGCCAGCGCTGAGCCAGTTCATTGAAAACGAAGCGCTGCCGGGCACCGGCATCGACAAGGCCGCGTTCTGGAGCGGTTTCTCGGCCCTGGTGCACGATCTCGCGCCGCGCAACCGCGAGCTGCTCGCCGAACGCGACCGCCTGCAGCAGGAACTCGACGCGTGGCATCGCGCGCACCCCGGCCCGGTACGCGACCATGCCGCGTATCGCGCATTCCTCGAACAAATCGGCTATCTCGTGCCGGTCCCGTCGAACGTCGCGGCAGCCACCGCGAACGTCGACAGCGAGATCGCCACGCAGGCCGGCCCGCAGCTCGTCGTGCCGCTGTCGAACGCGCGCTATGCGCTGAACGCCGCGAACGCGCGCTGGGGCAGCCTGTACGACGCGCTGTACGGCACCGATGCGCTGCCCGAGGACGGCGGCGCCGAACGCACGTCGGCCTACAACCCGACGCGCGGCCAGCGCGTGATCGACTACGCGCGCGGCGTGCTCGACAACGCCGCGCCGCTCGCGAGCGGCTCGCACCGCGACGCGCTGCGCTACCGCGTGCAGGACGGCCAGCTCGCCGTCGAAACCGGCAAGGGCGTCGTGCATCTCGCGCAGCCCGCGCAATTCGTCGGCTATCAGGGTGCCGCCGACGCGCCGTCCGCGATTCTGCTGAAGCACAACGGCCTGCATCTCGAGATCCAGATCGATGCGTCGACGCCGATCGGCCGCGCCGATCTCGCGAACGTGAAGGACGTCGTGCTCGAAGCCGCGGTCAGCACGATCATCGACTGCGAGGATTCGGTCGCGGCGGTCGACGCCGACGACAAGGTCCAGCTCTACCGCAACTGGCTCGGCCTGATGCAGGGCACGCTCGCCGAGGAAGTCGCGAAGGGCGGCAAGGTCTTCACGCGCCGCCTGAACGCCGATCGCGAGTACACGACGCCGGCCGGCGGCACGCTGTCGCTGCACGGCCGCTCGCTGCTGTTCGTGCGCAACGTCGGCCACCTGATGACCAACGGCGCGGTGCTCGACCGTGACGGCAACGAGATTCCGGAAGGGATCCTCGACGGCGTCGTCACGACGCTGTGCGCGCTGCACGACCTGAAGGCCAAGCGCAATTCGCGCACGGGCTCGATCTACATCGTGAAGCCGAAGATGCACGGCCCGGCCGAAGTCGCGTTCGCCGACACGCTGTTCGCGCGCATCGAGGATCTGTACGGCCTGCCGCGCAACACGCTGAAGATGGGCATCATGGACGAGGAGCGCCGCACCAGCGTGAACCTCGCCGCGTGTATCGCCGCCGCCGCCGCGCGCGTCGCGTTCATCAACACCGGCTTCCTCGATCGCACCGGCGACGAGATGCACACCGCGATGGAAGCGGGCCCGATGATCCGCAAGGGCGACATGAAGTCGTCGGCGTGGATCCAGTCGTACGAGCGCAACAACGTGCTCGCGGGCCTGTCGGCCGGCCTGCGCGGCCGCGCGCAGATCGGCAAGGGCATGTGGGCGATGCCGGACCTGATGCACGCGATGCTCGAGCAGAAGATCGCGCATCCGCGCGCCGGCGCGAACACCGCGTGGGTGCCGTCGCCGACCGCCGCGACGCTGCACGCGCTGCACTACCACCTCGTCGACGTGCAGGCCGTCCAGCAGGAACTCGAGAAGACGCCGTACGCGAGCGAGCGCGACGCGCTGCTCGAAGGGCTGCTGACGGTGCCGGTCGTCGAGCGCGCCGCGTGGAGCGAGGCCGAGATCCTCAGCGAAGTCGAGAACAACGCGCAGGGCATTCTCGGCTACGTCGTGCGCTGGGTCGAACAGGGCGTCGGCTGCTCGAAGGTGCCGGACATCCACGACGTCGGCCTGATGGAAGATCGCGCGACGCTGCGCATTTCGAGCCAGCACATCGCGAACTGGCTGCGCCACGGCGTGATCACCGAGGCATTCGTGCTCGACGTGTTCAAGCGGATGGCCCGCGTCGTCGACCAGCAGAACGCCGGCGACCCGAACTATCGCCCGATGGCGCCCGGCTACGACCAGTCGACCGCGTTCCAGGCCGCGTGCGCGCTCGCGCTGCAAGGCACGTCGCAGCCGAGCGGCTATACCGAGCCACTGCTGCATCGGTTCCGGCTCGCGTTCAAGGCGCAACGGCACGGCGCATGATCCTGCGCATGCGGGCGCGCCCGCATGCCGGGTGCCGGCCGTACGCCGGCCTCGCGAAACGGGCAGCCTCGCGGCTGCCCGTTTTCCTATTCGCGCTCACCCGAGCGTTGAAACCGATAATGGGCGCCTGTCGCGCGCTTTCGCGGACGACGCCCTCCGGCCGTTGTTTCGCCGGTGTCCGCAACCGTTTGCCGCGCGACCTGTGCCGCCGCCCCGCAAAGCCTTGCGCCACAACGCTCCGCCCGATATCGCCAAGCGCCGGATCATGCCGTAATTTGACCCTGATCAATGGCTTGCGACATTTTCCGCGCACGCAAACACGCGCGTTATACTCCGTGGCATTCGCGCCGCGCAATTCGTCGGATCGTCGAATTGCGGCAGATGTTAACCGTGAATACAGGATTTATCGGTTTATCTGGCCGCGATTGCCGATAATCGGCGCCGGTTTTCTCTACTGAACGGCAGGCATGCACGGAAAGGGCCGCGCACCGGGTCGCCACCCGCAGTCATACGAATAATCGCATCGGCCCGCTGCCCGGCGACGATGCCTCTCCGATCCACGGACCATGGCAGAAACCGATTACGCAGTGCCCAGCGAATCCGGCCTGACGAGCCGTGTCGCCGCTCATCTACGCCGGTTCCTGCTGCCGCATCTGATCTTCTACACGGGGCTGCTGATCGCGCTGATCCTGCTGCTCCTGTGCGGGATCGTGCTGTACGAAGGCCGGATCGATGCGCGCGACCGTTCGCGCAGCATGCAGCAAAATCTCGCGCTGATCGCGTCGTGGGACATCGAACGCAACATCGAGATCTATTCGCTGTCGCTGCAGGCCGTCGTCGAAGGCATGAACGACCCCGCGGTCGTCGCCTTGCCGATGCCGCTGCGCCGCCAGGTGCTGTTCGACCGCGCGACGACGGCCAAGTACCTCGGCGGCATTTACGTGCTCGACGCGAAAGGCGACATCGCGGTCGACGGCAAGAGCGACGTGCCGCGCCAGGCCAACTTCGGCAACGAGCCGTACTTCACCGTGCACCGCGACCGGCCCGACGTCGGCCTGTACGTCAGCGATCCGTATGATTCGCGGCTGCGCGGCGGCTCGCCGAGCATCGCGCTCAGCCGACGCATCACGCGGCCCGACGGCTCGTTCGGCGGCGTCGCGGTGATGTCGATCCGACTCGAATATTTCCAGAACCTGTTCTCGCGCCTGTCGCTCGGCGATCGCGGCTCGGTCGCGCTGATCAATACGGACGGCAGGATGGTTGCGCGCGAGCCGTACGACCCCAAAATCGTCGGCCGCGACATCAGCCGCGCGAGCACGTTCCGGCACTTCATGACCGCCAGCGAAGGCAGCTTCGCCGATACCGCGTCGATCGACGGCGTGCGGCGCCTGTACGTATTCCGCCACCTCGAACACCTGCCGCTGATCGTCATGGTCGCGCGCTCGGAAGCGGACACCTACGCCGCGTGGTACGACCGTGCGATCCCGATCGGCTCCGCGATGGTCGTGCTCGCGATCGGCTTCGTCGGCCTGTCGCTGCTGCTCGACGTGCAATTGCGCAAGCGCCATCGCGCGGAAACCGAGCTGCAGGCACTCGCGCGCACCGACGGCCTGACGGGGCTCGACAACCGCCGAATGCTCGACGTCACGCTCGCGCGCGAATGGCGGCGCGCCGCGCGCTCGCAACATGCGCTGTCGCTGCTGTTCATCGACGTCGATTACTTCAAGCGCTACAACGACACGCAGGGCCACCAGGCCGGCGACGACGCCCTCGCCGCGGTCGGCCACTGCATCGCCGGCTGCCTGCGCCGCCCGGCCGACTATGCGGCGCGCTACGGCGGCGAGGAATTCGTCGTGGTGCTGCCGGACATCGACACGGACGGCGCGGTGACGATCGCCGAAACGATCCGCACGGGCATCCTCGATCTCGGCATCCGGCACGACGCCGGCACGGCCGGCCGGCTGACGGTGAGCATCGGCGTGACGACCAGCTATCCCGAACGCGACGACAACATCCAGGCCGCGCTGAAGCTGGCCGACGATGCGCTGTACCGCGCGAAGGAAGGCGGGCGCAACCGCATCGTCGTGCAGGCGGCCACGCCGCCGGACGAACTCGCATCGCGGCGCGCCTGAGCAGTCGGGCAGCAGGGGGGCGACCGCCGTCCGCAGGCAAAATCGCCGACAATATCGGCTCGATACGCCACCGCGCCACCGCGGGCCCAGCCCGCGGTCGGCCCGCGCCAAGCCGGCCGCCCCTCGCCGGCCGCGCGGGCTCGCGGCCGCTTCGCACCACCATGAGACTCAAGGCAAAGATCTTCCTTCTGGCCATCGTGCCGTTCCTGCTCGCGATCGCCGGCATCGGCTTCGGCGTGCGCCAACAGGCGACGTCGCTCGCGCGCACGCAGCACGCGACGATCCAGGCCGCGTACCTGTCGAGCAAGGAAGTCGAGCTGAAACACTACGTCGAGCTCGCGACCAGCGCGATCATGCCGCTCTACGACGCGAGCGGCCGCAACGCGCGCGACGACGCGCTGCTGCGCACGCAGGCGCTCGCGATGCTGCAGAAGATGGATTTCGGCCCCGACGGCTATTTCTTCGTCTACGACCTGCACGGCAATTCGCTGATGCATCCGCGCGAGCCCGAGCGCGTCGGCCACAACTTCTGGTCGATGCGCGATCCGCAAGGCGCGCTGACCATCCAGAAGCTGATCGGCGCGGCTTCGCAGGGCGGCGGCTACGTGCGGTACGCATGGCAGCGGCCGTCGACGGGCCGCGTCGCGCCGAAACTCGGCTACGTCGTCGCGCTCGAGCGCTGGGGCTGGATGGTCGGCACCGGCATCTATCTCGACGACGTCGACACCGCACTGCAGCGCATCGACGCGCGCGCGTCCGCGAACATCGAGCGCACGATGAGCTGGCTCACCGCGATCGCGCTCACCGGCGCGGCGGCGATCGCCGTGTGCGCGCTGGTGCTGAACGTCAGCGAGTCGCGCAGCGCCGATGCGAAACTCAAGCTGCTCGCGCAGCGCGTCGTCGAATCGCAGGAGCAGGAGCGCGCGCGGCTGTCGCGCGAACTGCACGACGGGATCAGCCAGATGATGGTGTCCGCGAAGCTGATGCTCGAATCCGCGCTCGCGCGCTTCGAGCGCGGCACGTCGCGCGTGCCCGAAGCCGAGCAGGCGCTCGCGTCGGGCGTCGGGCGGCTCGGCGACACGCTGCGCGAAGTCCGGCGCATCTCGCATGCGCTGCGGCCGTCGATGCTCGACGATCTCGGCCTCGCGGCCGCGCTCGAGCAACTCGTGCGCGAGCTGGGCGCCGAAAGCGGCATCGACATCGGCTATACGCAGGTCGCGCACAGCGGCACGCGGCCGCTGCCCGAAGCCGTCAACACCGCGCTGTTCCGGATCGCGCAGGAAGCGCTGAGCAACATCGTGCATCATGCACGGGCGTCGCGCGCGGCCGTCACGCTCGACGTCGGCGCGCAAACCGTCACGCTGACGATCGCCGACAACGGCTGCGGCTTCGACGCCGAACGCTCGCAGGCCGACGCGCGCCGCGGCATCGGCCTGCGCAACATGCGCGAGCGCCTCGACGCGCTCGGCGGCACGCTGTCGGTCACGTCGCAGGTCGGCCATACCGTCGTGGCCGCACGCGTGCCGCTGCAGCGCGCCGCCGCTTGAACACGCGCCCCCTGACCGGAGACCTTTGCCCATGAGCGCCCCCGATACCGTCCGTCCCGCCGCCCGGCTGCTGCTCGTCGACGATCACCCGCTCGTGCGCGACGGCTTGCGGATGCGGCTCGAAGCGGCCGATCTGTCGGTGGTCGGCGAGGCCGGCAACGCGGACGAGGCGCTCGCGCTGGCCGCGTCGCTCGAACCCGATCTCGCGCTGATGGACGTCGGCATGAACGGCATGAACGGCATCACGCTCGCCGGCGTGTTCCACGAGCGTTTTCCGGGCATTCGCGTGCTGATGCTGTCGATGCACGACAACATCGAGTACGTGACGCAGGCGGTGCGCGCCGGCGCGAGCGGCTATCTGCTGAAGGATTCGCCCGCGAGCGAGATCGTCCGCGCGATCGGCGCGGTGCTGGCCGGGCAAACGTTCTTCAGCGAAGGGCTGGCCGCGCGGATGATCCAGGCCAGCGCGACCGCGTCGCCGCTGGATCGATTGACGCCGCGCGAACGCGACATCCTCGACGCGCTGGCCGAAGGGCTGTCGAGCAAGCAGATCGCGCAACAGACGGGGCTGTCGGTGCGCACGGTCGAGACGCACCGGCTCAACCTGAAGCGCAAGCTGGAGATCGAGGGGCAGGCCGAGCTGATCAAGTTCGCGGTCGAGCATCGGCGGCTGTAGGCGCGCCTGCCGGGCCTATCCGCCGCGAAAGGCGCGACCGATCATATCATCGCGGCGCCGGAAACGGATCGCGCGGCGTTCGTCGATTCGGTGGTCGACGATTGCGTGCGGATGCTCGGCGTCGGCGCATGACGCGCACTCGACGCGCCGCACATGAAAAAGGGCGCCCGAGGGCGCCCTTCGTCCGTCCGGACCGCGGTGTTGCAGCGGCCGTCAGTTCGTCCGCGAATTGTGCTTCTGCAGGTACGCGATCAGCCCGTCGATCCCGCCCGTCGCGATCTGGCTCTTGAACTGGCCCTGATAGACCTGGATCAGCCACGCGCCCGACATGTCGATGTCGTAGATCTTCCAGTCGTTGCCGACCTTGCCGAGACGATAGCCGACCGACTGGCTGTCGCCCGGCGTCGTGACCGTCGACTGCACGAGCGCGTCGGCGCCCGACGCGCCGCCGGCCTTGAACGAGAACTTCGCGTCCTGGTTGCCGAGCTGCGCGAGCGACGCGGCATAGGTGCGCGTCATCAGCAACCGGAACTGCTTGTACAGCTCCTGCTGCTGTTGCGGCGTGGCCTGCTTCCACGCGTCGCCGATCGCGATGCGCGTCGTGCGCTCGAAGTTCGTCACGGGCAGGAAACGCTGCTCGACGACTTGCGTGATTTTCGCCATGTCGCCGCCGCGCGCGGCCGGATCGGCCTTCATCGCATTGACGGTGCCCTCGACCGCGGTGCGGACGACGTCGACCGGCGCGCTCTGCGCGAAAGCGGAAACCGACACGGCGGCCGCCGCGACGAAAGCAAACAAATGACGTTTCATACGAATTTCGCACTCGATGGGAAAAAACGGCCGGCGCTTTGCATCGGCCGGTGGAGCAAAGTATACCGGGCCTGACGCCGCGTTGCCGCCCGGTGACCGACTGTTACCTTTCAGCGCCGTTTGTCACAGGCCCGCGAACGGGGGCGACGCACCGCCGCGGCGATTATGTCAATATCCTCATACAAATGAACCGGCCGCGCGATCCGTTTGCCGCGCCGGGAGCAAATATCCTTCCCGCCCCGAATCTCCCAACGTCACGACCCTCGCGTCGTCGCGCCGGTATACTTGGCTACTTTGCCCTTGCCAGCCGCTCCCCACCGCCACATGGTGACATCTCTCATCGTCCGACTCGTTGCGTGGTCGGTGCGCCGCCCCGTCTGGGTCGTCGTCCTGTCGCTCGTCATCGCCGCCTTCAGCGGCGTCTACGTCGCGCAGCATTTCAAGATCAACACCGACATCAGCAAGCTCGTCGATGCGGAACCGCAATGGGCCGCGCTCGGCAAGGCCGTCGATAAGGCGTTCCCGCAACGCAACGGCACGATCCTCGCGGTCGTCGAGGCGCCCGCGCCCGAATTCGCGACGGCCGCCGCGCATGCGCTGACCGAAGCGCTGCGCAAGGATGCCGACGCCGGCCGCATCGGCCCGGTCGCCGAACCGGGCGGCGGGCCGTTCTTCGAGCACAACGGGCTGCTGTTCCTGTCGCCGCAGGATGTTTCCGATACGACCGAGCAACTCGCGAGCGCGCGTCCGCTCGTCAATGAACTCGCGAAGAACCCGAGCCTCACCGGGCTCGCCACCACGCTGTCCACCACGCTCGGCCAGCCGCTCCTGACCGGCCAGGTGAAGCTGCCCGCGATGGCGAAGCTGCTCGCGCGCAGCGCGGCGACGGTCGACGACGTGCTGGCCGGCAAGCCGGCCGCGTTCTCGTGGCGCGCGCTGGTCGACAACGATGCCGCGCGGCAGCCCGCGCGCGCGTTCGTCACCGTGCAGCCGGTGGTCAACTACGGCGCGCTGAAGGCCGGCGCGGCAACGAGCCAGGTGATCCGCGACGCGGCCCGTTCGCTCGACCTCGAAAAACGCTACGGCGCGATCGTGCGCCTGACCGGCGAACAACCGCTCGCCGACGACGAATTCGCGTCGGTCGAAGACGGCGCCGCACTCAACGGCGCGCTCACGCTGCTCGCCGTGCTCGTCATCCTGTGGCTCGCGCTGCGCTCGAAGCGGATGATCGGTTCGGTGCTCGTCACGCTGTTCGTCGGCCTCGTCGTGACGGCCGCGCTCGGCCTCGCGATGGTCGGCTCGCTGAACATGATCTCGGTCGCGTTCATGGTGCTGTTCGTCGGCCTCGGCGTCGACTTCTCGATCCAGTACGGCGTGAAGTACCGCGAGGAACGCTTCCGCGACGCGCGCATCGATCACGCACTGATCGGCGCCGCGCACTCGATGGGCATGCCGCTCGCGCTGGCCACCGCGGCCGTCGCGGCGAGCTTCTTCTCGTTCATCCCCACCGCCTATCGCGGCGTATCCGAGCTCGGCATGATCGCGGGCGTCGGGATGTTCGTCGCGCTGCTGACCACGCTCACGCTGCTGCCCGCGTTGCTGCGTCTGTTCGCGCCGCCGGGCGAATCGAAGACGCCGGGCTTTCCGTGGCTCGCGCCGGTCGACGATTACCTCGATCGCCATCGCAAGCCGATCCTGATCGGCACGCTCGCGGTCGTGATCGGCGCGCTGCCGCTGCTCGCGTTCCTGCATTTCGACTTCAACCCGCTGCACCTGAAGGATCCGAACAGCGAATCGATGGCGACGCTGCTCGCGCTGAAGGATTCGCCGCAAGCCGCCGTCAACGACGTCACGCTGCTCGCGCCGTCGCTCGCGCAAGCCGATGCGGCCGCGAAGCGCCTCGACGCGCTGCCCGAAGTCGGCCGCACGACCACGCTGTCGACCTTCATCCCCGCCGACCAGCCGGCCAAGCGCGCGGCGATCGCCGGAGCCGCGAGCGAGCTGCTGCCCGCGCTGACGCAGCCGGCCGCGCCGCCCGCGACCGACGCGCAACGCGTGGCCGCGCTCAAGCGCGTGTCCGACCTGCTGAGCTATGCGGCCGAAGATCACCCGGGCCCGGGCGCCGCGGCCACGCAGCACCTGTCCGCGTCGCTCGCGAAGCTCGCCGCCGCCGACAGCGCGACGCGCGACCGTGCCGAACGTGCGTTCTCCGATACGCTGCGCATCGCGCTCGACCAGCTCGCGTCGCTGCTGCAGCCGCAGGACATCACGCGCGAATCGCTGCCGCCGGCGCTCGTGCGCGACTGGGTCGCGCCGGACGGCCACGCGCTCGTGCAGATCTCGCCGAAGGTGCCGAAGGGCGTCGACCCGAACGACGACACGATGCTGCGCCGTTTCGCGAAGGCCGTGAAGGCCGCGGAGCCGGGCGCGACCGGCGGGCCGATCTCGATCCTGCATTCGGCCGACACGATCATCAACGCGTTCCTGCACGCGGCGCTGTGGTCGATCATCTCGATCACGATCCTGCTGTGGGTCACGCTGCGCCGCTTCGGCGACGTGCTGCGCACGCTGGTGCCGCTGCTCGTGTCGGGCATCGTGACGCTCGAGATGTGCGTCGTGCTCGGCATGTCGCTGAACTTCGCGAACATCATCGCGCTGCCGCTGATGCTCGGCGTCGGCGTCGCGTTCAAGGTGTATTTCGTGATGGCGTGGCGCGCGGGGCAGACGGGGCTGCTGCATTCGAGCCTCACGCACGCCGTGCTGTTCAGCGCCGCGACGACGGCGACCGCATTCGGCAGTCTGTGGCTGTCGCACCATCCGGGCACGTCGAGCATGGGCAAGCTGCTCGCGCTGGCCCTGACCTGTACGCTGATCGGCGCCGTGGTGTTCCAGCCCGTCCTGATGGGCAAACCGCGTGTCAAACGCGCCAAGAACCAATCGCAAGGAATCAATGAATAAGGTGCGAATCATTGCGGCGACCGTCGCCGCCAGCGCGATGCTGACCGGCTGCGCGACGGGACCGAACCGCAACCCCAACGACCCGCTCGAGCCGATGAACCGCGCGATGTACAAGTTCAACGACACGGTCGATTCGAACATCGCGGTGCCGATCGCGAAGGGTTACCAGAAGATCACGCCGACGCCGGTGCGCACCGCGATCAGCAACTTCTTCTCGAACCTCGGCGATCTCGGCAACATGGCGAACAACCTGCTGCAGTTGCGCATCACCGATGCGACGCAGGATCTGATGCGCGTGGCGATGAACTCGGTGTTCGGCGTCGCCGGCCTGATCGACATCGCGACGCCGGCCGGGCTGCCGAAGCATCATCAGGATTTCGGGCTGACGATGGCGCGCTGGGGCGTGCCGTCCGGCCCGTACCTCGTGCTGCCCGTGTTCGGGCCGAGCACGATCCGCGACGGCGTTGGCCGCGCGGTGGACGTGCGCTTCAACCTGCTGAACTACATCGAACCGGCCGCGCGCAATCCGATGTACATCGCGCAGTTCATCAGCGCGCGCTCGGACCTGCTCGGCGCGACCGACCTGCTGAAGCAGGCCGCGCTCGACCCGTATTCGTTCGTGCGCGACGCGTACCTGCAGCAGCGCAAGTCGTTGACGTACCGGAGCCAGTCGGCGTCGGCCGCGCCGCCGAGCTACAACGAACCGGGCGAATCGGGTGCCGTGCCGGCGGCCGCGCCGGGCGTGCCGGGGCTGCCGAACTACGAGGATCCGGGCGACGCGGGCGGTGCATCGGGCGCCACGCCGAACAACGCACCGGCCGCGCCAGGATTGCCGCAGTACGACGATCCGGGTGCCGACAACGCGATGCCCGCAAGCGCATCGGCGGCCGCGCCGGTCGCTGCGTCGGCGGCTGCACCGGCGGCCGCTTCGGCCGGTGCGACGACGGCGCCGGCCGCCAACGGCGCGCCGATCGCGCCGGCGATGCCGACGCTGCCAGCGAGCAGCCCGGCCGCGCGGTAACGCCGCAACCGCGGTCGCGCAATCGGGATAGGGGCGGTCAGGCAGCCTGACCGATCCCCTCCCACACCACCCGGCATGCGGGTCCGCACCGGGCGGTTCGAGCAGTTGAGGTCATGAGAGTCGAGGCACGCCCAGACGGTCG
>NZ_LOYN01000037.1:0-17232 GCF_001526325.1 Burkholderia sp. MSMB1826 | reverse complement strand
TGCGCAGTCGGTGGCACAAGGCGCGAACGCGGTGGCGGTCAGCGTCGGCAGCGTCGCGCTCGGCTCGGGTGCGCGTAGCAGCGCGACCGATGCGCTGGCACTGGGCGCCGGCGCATCGGCGACGTTCGCGAACAGCGTGGCGCTCGGCGCCGGTTCGCTGACCACGGTCGGCGCGCTGACGAACTATGTCGCTTACGGGCTGAGCAGCCCGCAGTCGTCGGCCGGCGAAGTGAACGTCGGCAATCGCCAGATCACCGGCCTTGCCGCCGGCAAGAACGGCACGGACGCGGTGAACGTGTCGCAGCTCGATTCGGTCGCGAACCAGTTGACGACGCTGATCGACCAGCGCACGACCAACCTCGGTGGTTCGTACACGTCGAATCCGAACGGCGGCAACGTGCCGCCGGGGGCGAGTGGCCCGAATTCGTCGGCGGGCGGCTCTGGATCGGTCGCATCGGGCTCGAACAGCACGGCGGTCGGCAACAACTCGACGGCGTCGGGCGCCGGTTCGACGGCGATCGGCGTCGGCTCGACCGCGTCGGGCAACAACTCGATCGCACTCGGCACGGGCAGCAACGACGGCGGGCGTTCGAACGTGGTCGCGGTCGGCTCGGCCGATTCGGCGCGACAAGTCGTGAACGTCGCGGCGGGCACGCAGGGCACCGACGCGGTGAACGTGAACCAGCTGAACGCGAGCGTAGGCAGCGCGTTGTCGCAAGCGAACAGCTACACGGACGGCCAGGTCGCGAGCCTGCGCGACAGCCTCGACAGCTATCGCCGCGACGCGGACGGCGGCACGGCGACGGCGATGGCCGTGGCCGGTCTGCCGCAGCCGTCCGGCCCGGGCAAGAGCATGGTCGCGATCGCGGGCAGCGTGTACCGCGGCCAGTCGGGGCAGGCGCTCGGCATCTCGACCATTTCGGAGAACAACCACTGGATCTACAAGGCGGCCGTGTCGACCAACACGCGCGGCACGTACGGCGCCGTGGTCGGTGCCGGCTATCAGTGGTAAGCGGACGGGCGATTCGATGCGAAACATGAAACGGAACAACAAGCGAACCATGAAAACTCAACAGGCTGTGCTGCTCGCGGCGTGCGTCGCGACTGCCGTCGCCATGACGGGATGTGCGGTGCCCCACACGCCGCCCCGCTTTCCGGACGCGGCGTCCGCGTCGCCCGCGGGCGGCACGTTCGTGAACGTCGCGAACCTGCGCAACGTCAGTACGGGCCTCAACAAGGATCAGCTCTACGATCTGATCGGGCCGCCGCACTTTCACGAATGGTTCGTGGGCAATCACGTGTGGAACTACCTGTTCGACTTCCGTCGCGGCGACCAGGTGGTGTCCTGCCAGTACCAGGTGCAGTTCGACAAGAACATGCGCGTGAGCGCGACGTACTGGCGCGATCCGCCGTGCGCGGACTTCGTCCGGGACACGGCGCCGGCGGCAGCCGCCGCCCGGCCGGCCCCCCTCGAGCAGTACACGATCCAGGGGGAGGCACTGTTTCCGTTCGCGCAGTCGAGCCTCGATTCGATGCTCCCGGGCGGTCGCGCGGAACTCGACGCCGCGATTGCGAAAATCCGCGACGAAGCCGGCGCGACGAACATCGACGTGGTCGGCCACACCGATCGCATCGGCTCGGAAGCGAGCAATCTTGCGCTTTCGCTGGCGCGGGCAGAGACCGTGAAACGCTACCTGGTGGCGCACGGGATCGACGCCGCGCGCATTCGGGCTGACGGTGCCGGCGCGTCGCAACCGGTGTCACATTGTCCGCCCGGCGAATCGCCGGCCGTCATCGCATGCCTGCAGAAAGACCGGCGGGTGACCATTACCGTGTACGGGCAGCGCTGAGTTCGTGCTGCGCGGGGCCGCGGTTGCGCCGATTGTGCGATGTGACGTAGCCGACGGTCGTCGGGCGCGCCGGGCGACGAGTCATGCGCGCTCGCCGGCTCTACGGCGCTGGCGGCCGGCGCGGCGAGCACAACGACCCGCTCGGCATGTAACGACACGGGCCGATCGGCCCGCTTCCCGTAGCCGCAACCGGTTGCGTGGCCGGTTTGACGGCGAACGCGACACGCCCCGGACGATCCGGGCCGTGTCGTCGATCATCGGTGCGCGGCGAGCGCTTTCGTTATCGCGAGGAATCGCGCGATATCGTCCGGCGCGTGACAATGGAGCGGTGAGATCCGCACCGCGCCGGGGAGTCCGAACGATTTCAGCATCCGGCCAGAATACAGGCTCGTTGCGACGCGCTCGTAGACGATCACCCCCTGCTTCTCGTACTCGCGCACCGCCTGCGTCGATTCGAGATGCGCGAAGCCGATGCCGACGATCAGGTCGCGCTGCGTCAGGTCGTCGTGATCCCAGTAGACGTCGACGCCGTCGATCGCGCGCAAACCGTCGAGCAATGCGGCGAGCAGCGCGCGCTCATGCAGCTCGATCCGGTGCATGCCCTCGACGAAGAGCGTGCGCCGGTCGTCCGAATCGATGAAATACCGGCCGATCCAGGCCACGTAATCGACGATCGCCGATACGACCGCAAACTGCGCGGGCGCCGGGCTGCCGAGTTCCCATACGCCAGTCTCCTTCGCGGCGAGCCGGTGATGCGGCAACGCCGCCGCGCGCGGCGACAGCCACGACATGCCCGAGCCGCGGCATCCGAAAAACTTGTACGGGGCGAAGTTGATCCCGTCGACCGGCGTGCGCTGAAGATCGACGATCCCGTGCGGCGCATGCTGGACCGCGTCGACGACGATGAACAGGTCGGGCTTCTTCTCGCGCGCACGCGCGACGATCGTCTCGATGTCGAATTTCGCGCCGGAAATGTTCGACGCCGCCATCACGCTGAGCAGCGCGGTATCCGCGTCGACCAGCGGCACGATCGCATCGACGTCCACGCCGCCGGTCTGCGGATTGCTCGGCGCGATGCGCAGCGTCTTGCCGGTGCGTTGCGCGTAATACGTCATCGCATCGTAGGACGACGGATGCTCGAGCACGGTCGTCACCGCATTGGTGCCCGGCACGTTCTCCATGATCGCGCGCACCATGTCGAACATCGCGCCCGATGCGGTCAGCGACGCATACACGCTGCCGCCCTGCGCGTTCAGGATCGTTCGAACGTCGTCCTCGCCGCGCGACTGGATCGCCTGCAGATCGAGTGCGCGCGCGTGGATGCGCTCCGGGCAATCGGGCAGCGCATCGACCCGTGCGTACGCGTCGATCGCCGCCTTCAACCGGAACGACCCGCCCGCGTTGTCGAAGAACAGCCGCTCGCGGCCGTCGACGTCGCGATCGACGTGATGAAAGCGCGACTTGATCTGCTGCATCAGCGCTTCTGGAAAAAGTGCTCCATGAGGACTGCTCATCTTAGATGCTCCTGTTTGCTTCCGAATGTTGTGCGATGCGTGCATGGCGGCTGTCAGCCGCGCAGCGATTCGACGTACGCGCGGCCCTTTTCCGCGTCGTACCGGCCTTCCCATTTCGCGATGACGAGCGGCGCGAGCGCGTTGCCGACGACGTTCAGCGCGGTGCGGCCCATGTCCATGATCCGGTCGACGCCGGCAATGAACGCGAGCCCTTCGAGCGGCAGCCCCGCGCTCGCGAGCGTCGCGAGCATGATCACGAACATGAAGCCCGGCACGCCGGCGGCGCCCTTCGACGTGACGACCATGGTCAGCGTCAGCAGCACCTGTTGCTGCCAGCCGAGGTGCACGCCATAAAGCTGCGCGACGAACAGCGTGCCGATGCCGAGATAAATCGACGCGCCGTCGAGGTTGAACGTGTAGCCGGTCGGCACCACGAACGTCGTGATGCTCTTCGGCACGCCGTAGTCCTCCATCTTCTTCATCAGCTGCGGCAGCACCGTCGCCGAGCTGCAGGTCGAGAACGCGATGATCAGCTCGTCCTTGATCACGCGCAGCACCGTGAGGATGCGGAATCCGAACAGCCGCGCGGTCACGCCGAGCACCGCGATCGCGAACAGCAGGATCGCGAAGTAAGTGACGGCGACCAGCTTCAGCAGCGGCAGCAGCGATCCGAAGCCGAAGCTCGCGACAGTCACCGCGATCAGCGCGCACACGCCGACCGGCGCATAGCGCATCACCATGTTCGTCACCTTGAACATCGCATCGGCGACGCCCTTGAGCATCGCGAGCACCGGCTTGCGATGCTCTTCCGGCACCGACTGCAGCCCGAGCCCGAACAGCAGCGAGAAAAAGATCACCGGTAGCAGGTCGCCCTTCGCCATCGACGCGACGATGTTGTCCGGGATGATGCCGAGCACCAGCGCCATCAGCCCGTGGTGCGCCTGCTGCACCTGTTGCGTGGTCTGCTGGTAACGGGAAATGTCGGTGTGCCCGAGTTGCGACATGTCGGTGCCGACGCCCGGCTGCAGCACGTTGCCGATCACGAGCCCGAGCACGATCGCGATCGTCGTGATCGCCTCGAAATAGAGCAGCGTCTTGAGGCCGAGACGGCCGAGCGACTTGCCGTCGCCCACGCCGGCGATGCCGATCACCATGCTCGTGAACACGATCGGCACGACGATCATCCGCACCAGCTTGATGAAGATGTCGCCGGCCGGCTGCAGCAATCCGGACACGGCGGTGTCGCGCAATTGCGGAAACCGGTTCAGCACGAGCCCGGTCGCGATGCCGATGACGAGGCCGATGACGATCTGCCACGCAAGACCGACGCGCGGCTTGCGGGCCACGCCGGCGGCGGGCGGGGAATCGATGACGGTGTCCATGCAATCTCCAGGAATGGGGGTTCGATTGAACGCTGGTGCGGCGGCGCGTTTTCTGGTGAACGCACGCGCCCGGCGACGCCACGGGAGCACCTTAAATAGCCGAAATATGTAAAAAAAGCGATTTTTTGACATGAGAACATATCGCTTTTCTTCATCTATCGAGTGACTCGCGATGCTGACGTTCAAGCAGATGGAAGCGCTGTACTGGATCGTGCAGCTCGGCTCGTTCGACGCCGCGGCGACGCGCCTGAACACGACGCAGTCGGCCGTATCGAAGCGGATCCAGGAACTCGAACGCACGTTCGACCTCACCGTGTTCGATCGCGCGCATCGCAGCGCGCGGCTCACCGACAAGGGCGCGGAGCTGTTCGATCATGCGAAGGCATTGCTCGAGCAGCGCGACCGCGTGGTCGAACGGATGAGCTCGAAGGAAGCGCTGGTACGGCATGTCCGGATCGGCGTGACCGAACTGACCGCGCTGACGTGGCTGCCGCGCCTGATCGCGGCGATCCAGGCCGCGTATCCGCGCGTGCACGTGGAGGCCGAGGTGGACCTGACCGCGACGCTGCGCGACCGGCTCGCGGCCGACACGATCGATCTGATCGTGGTCCCGCAGATTCATGCGGCGGACGCGTTCACGGTGACGACGGTCGGCGAGGTCGACAACGCGTGGATGTGCGCAGCCGGATTCGTGCCGACGTCCCGGGCCGCCCTTTCGTTGACGGATCTCGCGCGGTTTCCGCTGATCCTGCAGGGAAACCTGTCAGGCACCGGGCACCTGTACACGCGCTTTCTGCAGGAACACGGCGTCGCGACTCAGCGCGTGCTGTCGAGCAACAGCCTGCTCGCGCAGATCGGCCTGACGCTGTCGGGCCTGGGAATCAGCTATCTGCCGAAGGCATGCGTCGCGCACCTCGTCGCGTGCGACGCGCTGGAGATCGTGCGCACGCAGCCGGCGCTGCCGCCGGTTCGCTACGTCGCGCTGCACCGCGCCGAACGTGCCCATTCGTTGATCGCCGAGATCGTCCGGCTCGCCGCGCAGTCGTGCGATTTCAACACGAGCCTGCTGGATCCGCGGGCGCACGACTAGCGCGGCATCGCGGCAACGCAACATGCCGGTCGATTGGTGTATGACGGTCGAGAATAACGAATTCGCGCCAATCGCCGCCGTCCGGCAGCCGTCGAACGGCCAACGTGCTGCTCCGCACAAACCGGTATTGGGTTGCGCCGGCGTCGTGTCCGGAAGCGCCACCGGTGCAATCACCACCGTCCACGCGTCACGACCCGACGCTAGCGCAAACCCGGACCCGGTTGCACTGTTCATCGCCATTCTGGTCCTGTATCGTCCTCCCATCCCCGATTGCGAAACCGCTGCATGGGAGGCTCACGATGCGAAAAAAGAATGCTGCAGCCGTCTGGATCCTGATCGCGATGGCGGTAGGCATCGTGATCGGCTACATGATCTTCACGAGCTTTCCGGACAGGAAAGCCGCCGCCGAAATCGCCGGCTACATCTCGCTCGTGTCCGACGTGTTCCTGCGGCTGATCAAGATGGTGATCGGGCCGCTCGTCTTCTCCACGCTGGTCGTCGGCATCGCACACATGGGCGACGCGGCGTCGGTCGGACGCGTGTTCGCGAAATCGATCGGCTGGTTCGTCACCGCGTCGCTGGTCTCGCTGCTGCTCGGGTTGCTGATGGCGAACCTGCTGCGGCCCGGCGAGAACCTCGGCCTGCCGCTGCCGGACATCGGCGCATCCGCGAACCTCGCGACGTCCAAGTTCACGCTGAAGGATTTCGTCGGCCACATGGTGCCGAGATCGATCGCCGAGGCGATGGCGAACAACGAAATCCTGCAGATCGTCGTGTTCTCGATGTTCTTCGGCGTCGCGCTCGCCGCACTCGGCGAGCGCGGCAAGATCCTGATCGCCGCGATCGACCAGTTGTCGCACGTGATGCTCAAGATCACCGGCTACGTGATGAAGCTCGCGCCGCTCGCGGTGATGGCCGCGATGGCCGCCACCGTCGCGGTCAACGGGCTGTCGGTACTGCTGAAGTTCGCGGTGTTCATGGGCGACTTCTACATCAGCCTGTTCCTGCTCTGGGCATTGCTCGTCTGTGCGGGATTCCTGTTCCTCGGCCCTCGCGTGTTCAAGCTGCTCGTGCTGATCAAGGAAGCGTTCATGCTGTCGTTCGCGACGGCGAGCTCCGAGGCCGCGTACCCGAAGATCCTCGACGCGCTCGACCGGTTCGGCGTACGCCGCAAGATCTCCAGCTTCGTGATGCCGATGGGCTATTCGTTCAACCTCGACGGGTCGATGATGTACTGCACGTTCGCGTCGCTGTTCATCGCGCAGGCGTACAACCAGCACCTGTCGCTCGGCACGCAAATCACGATGCTGCTGGTCCTGATGCTCACGTCGAAGGGGATGGCCGGCGTGCCGCGTGCATCGCTCGTCGTGATCGCGGCCACGCTGCACCAGTTCGGGCTTCCGGAGGCCGGGCTGCTGCTGATTCTCGGCGTCGACACGTTCCTCGACATGGGCCGCTCGGCCACCAATGCGGTGGGCAACTCGATCGCCAGCGCGGTGGTCGCGAAATGGGAAGGCCAGCTGCTGTCGGAAGCGGAAGCCGACGCCAACGCGGCGCGCATCGAAGCGGAACAGGAAGCGACGATCGCACATCCGACGGAAGTCTGACGGAGGCCCGGCGATGAAGATGCAGCGATTCTGGCGTGCGCTCGCGCTCGCGGGCCTGCTCGCCACGGGCGCGACCGCGCGCGCGGAAGATGCGCCGTCGACGCCGCCGCGCGTCGAGCCGGTCGCGCCGGCTCAACTGACGGGCACGCTCGCGAAGGTGCGTGGCAGCGGCACGATCGCGCTCGGCTATCGCGACGCGTCGATCCCGTTCTCGTACCTGAACGCGCGCAACCAGCCGATCGGCTATTCGATCGAGCTGTGCAAGGCGCTCGTGTCGTCGATCGAGGATGCGGTCAACCGGAACCTGACGATCCGCTGGGTGCCGGTCACGTCCGACAACCGCATCGACGCGGTGGTCAGCGGGAAAGTCGATCTGGAATGCGGCTCCACGACCAGCAACCTCGAGCGCCAGAAACGCGTGGCGTTCTCGCCGATCATCTTCGTGGCCGGCACGAAGGTGATGGTGAAACGAGGCGCGCCGATCCGCTCGTTCCGCGATCTCGCGGGGAAGAAGGTCGCGGTGACGGCCGGCACGACCAACGAGAAGGCGCTGCGCGACCTGAACGAACGGTTCAGGCTCGGGATCCAGCTACAGGTGGTGCCGGATCATGCGCAGGGCTTCGCACTCGTCGCGAACGGCAGCGCCGACGCGTTCGCGACGGACGACGTGCTGCTGTACGGGCTGATCGCCGAGAACGCGAACAAGGGCGGCCAGTACGACGTGGTGGGCGACTTCCTGTCCTACGACCCGTACGGAATCATGTTCCGCAAGGACGATCCGCAGCTCGCCCAGCTCGTGAAGAGCACGTTCCAGGAGCTGGCCGCCGACGGCGAGATCGCGCGCCAGTACAAGCGCTGGTTCCTGCGTCCGCTTCCGTCGGGCCTGAGTCTCAACCTGCCGATGAGCCCGCAACTGGAAACCATCATCGAGACGATCGGCGTCAACGGGAGTTGAGCGGCGTCGACATGAGCGACGCATGACGAAACAAGAACGGCCCCGATGCGTCGCCAGGCACCGGGGCCGCTCGCCGGACGCAGCGCGCTCAGCCGACTCGCGCCGCGCCCTGCCGCGCCGCTTCGGCGCCTTCGACAGCCGTTCGCGCCAGCACCGGCTTCAGCGCCTGCCCGGTATGGCTTGCCTTCACCTGCACGAGCGCTTCCGGCGGCGCCGCCGCGACGATCGTGCCGCCACCCACCCCGCCTTCCGGCCCGAGATCGATGATCCAGTCGGCTTCCGCGATCACGTCGAGGTCATGCTCGATCACGACGACGCTATGCCCGGCATCCACCAACCGGTGCAGCACGCGAATCAGCTTCGCGACGTCCGCCATGTGCAGGCCGACCGTCGGTTCGTCGAGCACGTACAGCGTGTGCGGCGCCTTCTGGCCGCGTCGCGTGACGTCGTCGCGCACCTTCGTCAGCTCGGTGACGAGCTTGATGCGCTGCGCTTCGCCGCCGGACAGCGTCGGCGACGGCTGGCCGAGCGTCAGATAGCCTAGCCCGACATCCTTCATCAACTGCAGCGGATGCGCGATGTTCGAGATCGGCGCGAAAAATTCCACCGCCTCGTCGATCTCCATCGTCAGCACGTCGCCGATGTTCCGGCCGCGCCACGTGACGGCGAGCGTCTCTGGGTTGAAGCGCTGCCCGTGGCATACGTCGCACGGCACCTTCACGTCGGGCAGGAAGCTCATGCCGATCGTGCGCACGCCTTGCCCTTCGCACGCGGGGCAGCGCCCGTCGCCGGTATTGAACGAGAACCGCGACGCCGTATAGCCGCGTGCGCGCGCTTCGAGCGTATCGGCGAACAGCTTGCGAATCGTGTCCCACACGCCGATGTAGGTGGCCGGGCACGAACGCGGCGTCTTGCCGATCGGCGTCTGATCGACTTCGAGCACGCGATCGATCTGCTCGAAGCCGCTCAGCGACTCGCAGCCCTGCCACGTATGCGTGACGTTCAGCGACGGCCGCGGCGCGCTGCGCGCGAGCACGCTCGAGCGGCGCTCGGCGGCCGGCGCGTCCTGCTGCGCCGCCTTGCGCGCCCGCCGCGTAGCCGGCGACGACAGCACCGAGCGGCCGACCGCATCGAGCAGGTTCGTCATCAGCACGTCGCGCGCGAGCGTCGACTTGCCCGAGCCGCTGACGCCCGTCACCGCGACGAGCCGCGCGAGCGGAATGCCGACCGTGACGTCGCGCAGGTTGTGCAACCTGGCGCCATGCACGGTCAGCCACGCTTCCGGCACCGCCGCCCCGCCTTTCTTGCCCGGCAGGCTCACGCTGCGGCGCGGCTGCAGCGGATGCAGCATCGGCTGCGCGAGCAGGCGCCCCGTCACCGAATCGGCCTGCGCGGCGAGATCGGCGACCGCGCCTTGCGCGACCAGCGTGCCGCCGCGCTTGCCGGCGCCCGGACCGACGTCGATGATGTGATCCGCGCGGCGGATCGTGTCCTCGTCATGCTCGACGACGACCAGCGTATTGCCCTTGTCGCCGAGCTTGCGCAATGCGTCCAGCAGGATCTGGTTGTCGCGCGGATGCAGGCCGATCGTCGGCTCGTCGAGCACGTAGCAGACGCCCTGCAGATTGCTGCCGAGCTGCGCGGCCAGCCGGATACGCTGCGCTTCGCCGCCCGACAGGCTCGGCGCCGCGCGGTCGAGGCTCAGATAGCCGAGCCCGACCTCCTCGAGAAACGCGAGGCGGCTGCCAATCTCGCTGACGATGTCGCGCGCGATCTGCGCGTCGCGCCCGGCGAGTTCGAGCGCGTCGATCCAGCGGCGCGTGTCCGACACCGTCCATTGCGCGACCTCGACGATCGGATGCGCATCGAACGTGACCGCGCGCGCGGTCGGGTTCAGCCGCGTACCGCCGCAATCCGGGCACGGCTCGTTGCCGACACCCTCCGGCTCCTGCTCGTCCGACGGCAGCGTCTGTTCGCGGCCGCGGCCGTCCTCGGCGAGCACCGTGTCGTCGTACGCGGCGCGCTGTTCGCGCGTGAGCGTGACGCCGGTGCCGACGCAAGTCGTGCACCAGCCGTGCTTGCTGTTGTACGAGAACATCCGCGGGTCGAGCTCCGGATAGCTCGTGCCGCACACCGGGCACGCGCGCTTGACCGACAGCACCTTGACCGCGCCGACCCCGGCGGTCGAATGATCGTTGCGCATCGCATCGTGCAGCCCGTCGAGCGGCGCGAGCAGGTGCATCACGCCCTTGCCGAGCTCGAGCGTCTCGTCGAGCCTGCGCCGCAACTCGGCTTCGTTGTCCGGCGACACGACGATATCGGCAACCGGCAACTCGATCGTGTGCTCGCGAAAGCGGTCGAGCTTCGGCCACGGATCGACCGTGACGAATTCGCCGTCGACGCGCAGATGCGTGCTGCCGCGCGCCTTCGCCCACTTCGCGAGATCCGTGTACACGCCCTTGCGGTTGACGACGAGCGGCGCGAGCAACCCGACGTGTTCGCCGCGATGATCGCGCAGCAGTTGCGCGGCGATCGATTCGACGGATTGCGACGTGACCGGCGTGCCGTCGTGGATGCAGTGCTGCAGGCCGAGCTTCACATACAGCAGCCGCAGGAAATGCCACACTTCGGACGTGGTCGCGACCGTGCTCTTGCGACCGCCGCGCGACAGCCGCTGCTCGATCGCGACGGTCGGCGGAATGCCGTACACCGCGTCGACCTCGGGGCGGCCGGCCGGCTGCACGATCGAGCGCGCATACGCGTTCAGCGATTCGAGATAGCGGCGCTGGCCTTCGTGGAACAGGATGTCGAACGCGAGCGTCGACTTGCCGGACCCCGACACGCCGGTGATCACGTTGAACTTGCCGTGCGGGATGTCGACGTCGAGCGATTTCAGATTGTGCTCGCGCGCGTTGACGATCCGCACGACGTCCTCGCCCTCGACCGCACGGCGCGCGCGCGCCGCGTTCAGCACGGCCTGCAGCGGCACGCCTTCGTCGGCAACCGCCGCTTCGCCGTCCATCGCGCGGTCGTACTGCAGCAGCGCGACGCCCGTATGCGATTCGGCGCACGCCTTCACGTCGTCGGGCGTGCCCGCGCACAGCACGCGGCCGCCGCCGTCGCCGCCTTCCGGGCCGAGATCGATCAGCCAGTCGGCCGCGCGGATCACGTCGAGATTGTGCTCGATCACGATCAGCGAATGGCCGGCCGCGAGCAGCTTGCCGAACGCCTGCATCAGCTTCGCGATGTCGTCGAAATGCAGCCCGGTGGTCGGCTCGTCGAACATGAACAGCTTCGCGCGCGCGATGCGCGCCTCTTCCGTCGCGACCCGGCGCCCGTTGGCCGCGGCCGCCGACTCGGCGAGGAAGCCGGCGAGCTTCAGGCGCTGCGCCTCGCCGCCCGACAGCGTCGGCACCGGCTGGCCGAGCTTCACGTATTCGAGGCCGACGTCGACGATCGGCTGCAGCACGCGCAGCACCTCGGCATCGGTCGCGAAGAACGCCGCGGCTTCGCTGACGGTCAGGTCGAGTACATCGGCGACGTTCAGCGCGCGGCCGTCGCGCTCGATGCGCACCTCGAGAATCTCGGCGCGGTAGCGGCTGCCGTCGCAGTCCGGGCAACGCAGGTAGACGTCGCTCAGGAACTGCATCTCGATGTGTTCGAAGCCCGAGCCGCCGCAGGTCGGGCAACGGCCGTCGCCCGAGTTGAAGCTGAACGTGCCGGCGCCGTAGCCGCGCTGCAGCGCGAGCGGCGCCTTCGCGAACAGCTTGCGGATTTCGTCGAACGCGCCGACGTAGCTCGCCGGGTTCGAGCGCGTGGTCTTGCCGATCGGCGACTGGTCGACGAACACGACGTCGCCGACCTGGTCGGCGCCCGTGAGTCGGCGGAACGCGCCCGGCGACTCGGTCGCCTTGCCGTGGTGCCGCGCCATCGCCGGGTACAGCACGTCCTGCAGCAGCGTGGATTTGCCGGAGCCGGACACGCCCGTCACGCACACGAGCCGCTGCAGCGGAATCTCGACCGTGACGTCGCGCAGGTTGTGCTCGGTCGCGCCTTCGAGCACGATGCGCGGCGTGCTCGCATCGACCGGACGGCGCGCCCAGTTCGACGCATGCGCGACCTGCTTGCGGCCGCCGAGATACTCGCCCGTCAGCGTGTGCGCGGAACGGATGTCGCCCGGCGTGCCGTCGTACACGATCGTGCCGCCGCGTTCGCCCGGGCCGGGGCCCATGTCGATCAGTCGATCGGCCGCGAGCATCACCGACGGATCGTGCTCGACCACGACCAGCGTGTTGCCCGCGTCGCGCAGCCGCTGCATCGCCTCGACGATCCGCGTGAGATCGCGCGGATGCAGCCCGATGCTCGGCTCGTCGAGCACGAACAGGGTTTTCGTGAGCGACGTGCCGAGCGCGGTCGTCAGGTTGATCCGCTGCACCTCGCCGCCCGACAGCGTGCGGCTCTGCCGATCGAGCGTCAGGTAGCCGAGCCCGACGTCGCACAGGTATTTCAGCCGCGTGCGCACTTCGGCGAGCAGCAGCTTCAATGCATCGTCGAGCAGCGCGCTCGGCAAGACGATTTCGTCGAAGAAGCGCCGGATGCGCTCGATCGGCAGCAGCATCAGGTCGTGCACGGTCAGGCCCGGCAGCGCTTCGAGCTGCGCGCGGCTCCAGTCGACGCCGCGCGGCATGAAGCGATCGGCCGGCGCGAGCACGCTGTCGGCATTCTCTTTCGAGCCGAGCCGCCATTGCAGCGATTCCGTCTTCAGGCGCGCGCCGCCGCACACGTCGCACGGCGTGTAGCTGCGGTATTTCGACAGCAGCACGCGGATGTGCATCTTGTACGCCTTCGATTCGAGGTAGCCGAAGAAGCGCTTCACGCCATACCACTGGCTCTGCCACTTGCCGTTCCAGTCGGGCGAGCCGTCGACGACCCAGTCGCGCTCGGCATCCGTCAGCTCGGACCACGGCACGTCGCGCCGGATGCCGGCCTTCGCCGCGTAGCGCATCAGGTCGTCCTGGCACTCTTTCCACGCGGGCGTCTGCATCGGCTTGATCGCGCCGCCGCGCAGCGTCTTGCGCGCATCGGGAATCACGAGGCCGAGATCGACGCCGATCACGCGGCCGAAGCCGCGACAGGTTTCGCACGCGCCATACGCCGAGTTGAACGAGAACAGCGCCGCTTGCGGCTCCGCGTAGCGCAGGTCGCTGTCGGGATCGTGCAACCCGGTGGAGAAGCGCCACACCTGCGGCTCGGCGACCGTGTTGTCAGCGTCCGGCGCCAGCACGTACACGTTCACGCGGCCCGCGCCGCGCTTGAGCGACGCCTCGATTGCCTCGACCACACGCACCTTGTCGGCCTGCTGCACGCGGAAACGGTCGGCCACCACGTCGAGCACCTTGCGCGGCCCGGTGGGCGACGCGATTTCGCGCTGCGCCTGCACGCGCGTGTAGCCGCTCGCCGACAGCCATTGCGCGATTTCCTCGTCGGACACCGCTTCCGGCAATTCGACCGGGAACGTGACGACGACGCGCGGATCGTCCGCCTGCGTACGCGCGACGAGTTCCGCGTAGATCGTCTCCGGCGTATCGTGCCGCACCTGCCGCGCGGTCTTGCGGTCGAACAGCTCGGCCGCGCGCGCGTACAGCAGCTTCAGGTGGTCGTTCAGCTCGGTCATCGTGCCGACGGTCGATCGCGAGCTGCGAACCGGATTGGTCTGGTCGATCGCGATCGCGGGCGGCACGCCGTCGACGCGCTCCACCTGCGGGCGATCCATCCGATCGAGAAACTGCCGCGCATACGCGCTGAAGGTTTCGACGTAGCGCCGCTGACCCTCCGCGTACAGCGTGTCGAACACGAGACTCGACTTGCCGGAGCCCGACGGGCCGGTCACGACCGTCATTTCGCCGGTGCGCAGGTCGAGATCGAGATTCTTGAGGTTGTGCTGACGTGCTCCGCGAATGCGGATCAGATTGCTGGATGACAATTTGCCTGCCCGTCTGAATGAGTTAGCCAGAGTTCACGGTGCCGGAACGCTGCGGCGGATGCCCGCAGGCGCGGCGCGGACCGCGACGAGGGATGCTGCGCGCGGTCCGGTTCGACGCATACTATACTGTATATTCATACAGCTTTCCATGAACGGGCCATGACCGGGCATTTGTCGCCGGAGCGCGAAAGTGCACGACCGCGCCGCCCCGCCTTCGCCGAATCAGGCGGCCGACCGGACGCGACGCTCGCGCTACGCGGGTTTGCGCAGCGGCTCCAGCAGGTGCCGCAAGCCGTTATGGTCGATCTCGTGCATGAGCGCGAGCTGTCGGCCGAGTTCGCCGCGCGGGAACCCTTCGCGCGCCAGCCAGTTGAGGTAAGGTCCGGGCAGGTCGGCAATGAGTCGGCCCTTGTATTTTCCGAAGGGCATCGTGACGGCGACAAGACGTTCGAGATCGGGGGCATGCATGCGCGTATTGTGCACGGCTTTGCGCTCTTCCGCGCGCGACTGCCCCGCCACGTGCCCATCGGTCCACGCCGGCGCACAGCCGCGAATCCTGCCCTTCGCGGCCGGCTCGAATCGACGAGCCGGCCCCGATCGACGACCGGGACTCGCGTCGGCCGCCGACTTCCCTCCTGCCTGCTAGACTGGAATTTCCCCCTGCACACCCTGGAGGGAATCATGATGTCCACCTACGTCGTGAAGACCGGCGAGCAGTTCCTGTGCACCGCCGAGGACGGCGATATCGGGATGGCGCCGGCCATCGAGGATGCCGCATCCTTTAGTTCGTACGACGAAGCGGAAAAAGCCGCGAGCGCGCATGCCGACCCAGGATACGAGATCGTGGCCGTCTGCATGATCAGGCACTGAACGCCGATCCGCGGGCTGGTGCGGATAACGGTCCGCGGGCCGGGCGCAACTCGCCGTGCGGGCGGCGTCCATGCGACCGCCGCACGCGCACGCCGCGCCGGGCCTGTCCCGCCGCCTTCGTCCGCACCGGGCATCCTTGCCGCAAGCGAGCCGTCCGGCTTCGACGGCCGCGCTTGCGGCGACCCGGTCGCGGCGTCCTACTTCTGCAGCGAGATTTCCACGCGACGATTGCGCGCGCGCCCTTCGGCGGTATCGTTCGATGCCGCCGGACTGGCTGCCCCGTGACCGGCCGCGGCAAACGAATCCGCCTTCAGCCCGCGTTCGCGCAAGTATGCGGCGACGGCATCCGCCCGGCGCTTCGACAGCGCCTGATTGTGCGCATCGGAACCGGTCGCGTCGGTATAGCCGTCCACTTCCACGCGGGAGAAATGCCGGTCGGCCTGCCGGTTCAGCAGCGTGTCGAGCGCGGCGGTGGCCGCGGGCGTCAGCACGGCCGAGTCGGTCGCGAAATACGCATCGCCGGTCAGGCTCACCTTCTCGACCGGCGCGGGCGCCGGCGCAACGGCCGCGGCGGCCGGCGCGGGCGCCGCGCCGCACTGGAACACGATCGAATGCGGATCGGCGCCGTCGCGGTACGGCGTGGTGGTGTCGACGAGCCGTACGGGCTCGTTGCCGCACATGCGTGTCGCGACCTTCATGCAGGTCTTCGCGGTCGACAGGATGCCGTGGCAGTCGACCTGGAACGTGCGGATGCCGTTGCGCGACTGCAGTTCGTACGCGTTGTACGTCGGCCCCGACGCACTCGAACAGGCCGCGAGGGAAACGACGGACGCCAGCAGTGCAAGATGGATGTTTTTCACTTGATTACTCCGAGAATGCGATGGGCGCAGCGTGCGGCGCGGCCGCACGCGCATGCGTTTGCGTTCGGCGCGGCCCGCCCCGGCAACGCGTGCCGGAACGAGCCGCTGCGCGCGATCACTTCCACTGATACAGCATGCCCGCGCCGACGACGCGCTGGCTGCCGGCGAAACCGCCGTTCAGCGTCGCCTTCAGGTTCTCCGTGATGCGCGCCTGCATGCCGACCGCCATGGCCTTCTGGCCCTGGAACGTCGCCGTGCCGACCCCCATCGCGAAGTTCGAATCGCGGTCCATGTGCGGGATCGACGCCATCGCGGCGGTCGCGGCGATCCCCTCGCGGGCCATCGAATCGGTCTGCTGAATCTGCTGCTGCATCTGCGTGAGCTGATTGTTGACCGTGTTCAGCGATTGCGTGAACTGGTTCGATACCGCATTCAGCTGGTTCACGTTCACCGCGTCGGTGCCTTGCGTGCCCGCCGCGACGTTCACGACCTGACGCGCCGAATCCGCCGAGCCGACCGCGACCACGTTCGAGCGCCCGCCGTCGTTGCTGCCCGTGCCGAGCGCGGTCGAGTTGTTGCCCGATGCCGTCGAACCCACGCCGATCGCCGTGGAGCCGTTGCCCGACGCGAGCGCACTATTGCCGACCGCCGTGCTGTTCGAGCCCGATGCCACCGCCCCCGACCCGCCCGCCGACGAATTCGGCCCGGTCGAGCCCGGCGGCACGTTCACGCCGGTCGGGTTCGTCGTGTACTGCCCGCCGAGGTTGGTCGTGCGCTGGTCGATCAGCGTCGTCAACTGGTTCGCGACCGAATCGAGCTGCGACACGTTCACCGCGTCCGTGCCGTTCTTGCCTGCTGCGAGCCCCGTGATCTGGCGATTGCCGATGTTCACTTCGCCGGCCGACGACTGCGGGCTGCTCAGCCCGTACGCGACATAGTTCGTCAGCGCGCCGACCGTGGTCAGCGAACCGGCGCCGAGCGCCACGCTGTTCGCGAACGTCGCCGATGCGCCGGCGCCGAGCGCGAGCGCATCGGTCGCCGTGCTGTGCGCACCGGAGCCGAGCGCGACGCTGCCCACGCTGACCGCCACCGCATTCGCACCCTGCGCGACCGACTGCGCG
>NZ_LOYN01000036.1:0-34114 GCF_001526325.1 Burkholderia sp. MSMB1826 | reverse complement strand
ACGTCGTGTGTCCGGGCTTCGTGCGCACGCCGCTGGTCGACAAGCAGATTCCGGAGCAGGCGAAGGAGCTCGGCATCAGCGAAGAGGAAGTGATCAAGAAGGTGATGCTCGGCAACACGGTCGACGGCGTGTTCACGACGGTGCAGGACGTCGCGCAGACGGTGCTGTTCCTGTCGGCATTCCCGAGCGCCGCGCTCACGGGCCAGTCGTTCATCGTCAGTCACGGCTGGTTCATGCAGTAACGCCGGCGCTTCCCCGACGGCAGGCGCTTTTCCGCGCCGCCGTCATTCCTGCGATGGCGTGCCGTCGTCGATCGACGCCACGCCCTCCATCACCGCCGTCCACGGCGGGATTTCTCGGAGCAACTGATGAAACCGCACGCGCGTACAGAAAAGCAGGCCGTCGATGCGGCGGACCTGCACCACGAAGCCGGTGCGCCGGCCGCTGCGCGGTCGCTGCCGTACGAAACGATCGCGCTCGTCCTGCAAGGCGGCGGCGCGCTCGGCGCGTATCAGGCCGGCGTATTCGAAGGGCTGCATGAAGCAGGCATTCCGCTCGACTGGATCGCGGGCATCTCGATCGGCGCGCTCAATACCGCGCTGATCGCCGGCAACGCGCCCGAGCATCGCGTCGAGCGCCTGCGCGAATTCTGGGAAACGATCTGCCAGCCGGCGTTCTTTCCGGCGATTCCGGCCGCGTTCGAATTCGCGCTGTTCAACAGCATCGATCAGGTCCGCACGTTCTTCACCGCGTCGCAGGCCGCCAGCGCGATGATGCAGGGCCAGCAGGGCTTCTTCGTGCCGCGCTTTCCGCCGCCGCTGCCCGGCGTGTCCGACCATCCGGAAAAAATCAGCTGGTACGACACGTCGGCGCTGCGCACGACGCTGCTGAAACTGTGCGACTTCGACCGGATCAATTCGGGCGAAACGCGCGTGTCGGTCGGCGCGGTCAACGTCGGCACCGGCAACTTCGTGTACTTCGACAACTCGCGCATCCGCCTCGCGCCCGAGCATTTCATGGCGTCCGGCGCGTTACCGCCCGCGTTCCCGCCCGTCGAGATCGACGGCGAGTACTACTGGGACGGCGGCGTCGTGTCGAACACGCCGCTGATGGAAGTGCTCCGCGCCCGGCCGCGCCGCGACACGCTCGCGTTCCAGGTCGATCTGTGGAGCGCGCGCGGGCCGCTGCCGCGCACGATGGCCGACGTCGCCGAACGCACGAAGGACGTGCAGTACTCGAGCCGCACGCGTTTCGTCACCGATACGCTGCAGCGCGAACAGCGCTACCGCAACGTGCTGCGTCACGTGCTCGACCAGGTGCCGGAAGAGCGGCGCAAGAACGACCCGTGGTGCGTCGAGGCCGAAGAGATGTCGAGCGGGAAGAAGTACAACATCCAGCATCTGATCTATCAGCAGAAAGCGTACGAGCATCACTACAAGGACTATCAGTTCGGTCTGTCGACGATGCGCGACCACTGGTCCGCGGGTCTCGACGACATCCGCAAGACGCTCGCGGTGAAGGACGGCCTCGCGCTGCCCGTCAACGACGCGGGCTTCGTCACGCACGACATTCACCGCCGCCGGTAATGCCGCGTGCAACGGGCCGGCGCGCCGCATGCGCCGGCCCGTCCTCCTTTCCGATTCGACATGCCGATTTTCATTGCGCTATTCGCGCTCATCGCCCTGGGATGGGGCGCCGTTCACCTGTTTCACGTCATCGCCGCGCAGTTCGGCCAGCCGGTCGCGATCGCGGCCGCCGTGCTGGCCGCCGCGCTCCTGATCGCACTGATCGCATGGTGGCTCAAGCGCCGCCGCAACATCGCACCGAACACGAAGGAACAAGGCTGGACGCATATCGTGCATCGCGCATGGGGCGAGTTGCGCGTGTCCGCGACGCAAGGGCTGCTGTGGCTGTCGCATGACGGCGCGGACGGCCGCTATACGCTGTCGCAGCTCGACGGTTGCGAGGCCGCGCCGATCGACGGCCGCTGGCATCTCGTCGTGCGCGTGCGCGACGCCGTGCGCGGCGAATGGAAGCTGCCGATGATGGACAAGCGCGATGCGCAGCGCTGGGCGCGCGTGCTGATGCTCGCGAAGGACAACCGGCTCTGAACGCGCGTGCGGCGCCGCACGGCCCAGCCGCGCGACGACACGCTATCGCGCGCCGAGCGCCCGCAGCGCATCGAGCACGTGCTGCGTCGCCCGTTCGACCGGGCCTGCTCGATGGGCAATCCCCAACTCGCGCCACAACGCCGGGCGTAGCGGCCGCATGACGATGCGCGCATCCGGCAACGGGGCGCCTGCCTCGTGCGGCAGCAGCGTCGCGCCGTAACCTGCGGCAACCAGGCTCTTGATCGCATCGTTGTAGTTGAGCGCGATCCGCGGCTCGGGCCGGTAGCCGCTGAGCGCGAACCATTCGGTCGTGAGCCGCGACAGGCGCGTCGTCGCATCGTTGAGAATCAGCGGCCGCGCGGCCAGATACGCGGGCGTCACCCGGGCCGGAAGCGGCCAGTCCGCGGGCAGGAAAGCCATCACCGGATCGCGGCGCCACGGGCGGATCGTCAGCCCCGCGACCGGCGCTTGCGGCAGCGCGACCAACCCGACATCGAGCGTGCCTTGTGCGATGCGCGACAGCGTGTCGTGCGACGTGAGCACCGCGATCTGCACATCGATATCCGGATGCTGCGCGCGCAATCCGGCCACCGCCTGCGGCAACAGATGCGCGATCGCCCCGGTCGATGCGCCGAGGCGTACGCGCCCGGTCAATCCCTGCACCTGTCGCTGCACGTCGTCCAGCGTGGATTCGACTTCGGCCAGCAGACGCCGCGCCCGCTCCACCAGCACTTCGCCGATCACGGACGGGCGCACGTTGCCGCGGGTACGCGACAGCAGCGGCGCGCCGACGCGGCTTTCCAGCTCGGCGACATGCAGGCTGACGGTCGGCGGGGCGAGATGAAGCCATTGCGCCGCCGCCACGAAGGAGCCCTGGTCCGCGATCGCGACCAGCGTACGCAGGCGGTCCAGACTGATCTCGCGCATCACACACCTCTCGTTCAGAAAAGCTGAATCGGACGATCAGCAAATTCAACTTTTCCTATTCTAGGCGTTCGGTGGACGATACGGTTTCCCCCGACGACCGAACGCGACCATCATGCGCTTCCCCACCATCTACATCGACGGCGACCAGGGCACGACCGGGTTGCAGATTCACGCGCGTCTGCGCGAGCGCACCGACGTGCGGCTGCTCACGCTTCCCGCCGCCGAACGCAAGGACCCCGCGCGGCGCGCCGACGCACTCAACGCGTGCGATATCGCGATCCTGTGCCTGCCCGACGCGGCCGCGCGCGAAGCGGTCGGCTTCATCCGGAATCCGGCAGTACGCGTGATCGACGCCAGTTCAGCTCACCGCACGCAACCCGAATGGGTCTACGGCTTTCCCGAGATGGCCGACGGACAGGCGCGACACATTGCGCAGGCGAAGCGCGTGACCAATCCGGGCTGCTATCCGACGGGCGCGATCGGCCTGCTTCGTCCGCTCCTGCAGGCCGGGCTGCTGCCGCGCGACTACCCGGTGAGCATCCATGCGGTGTCCGGTTATTCGGGCGGCGGGCGGGCCGCCGTCGATGCATTCGAAGCGGGCGACGCCGCCGCACGCGCGTTGCCGCTGCAGGTCTACGGCCTCGCACTCGAGCACAAGCACGTGCCCGAGATCCGGCAACACGCGGGGCTCGCGCACCGCCCGTTCTTCGTGCCGGCCTACGGTGCCTATCGGCAAGGCATCGTGCTCACCATTCCGATCGAGCTGCGCCTGCTGCCGGCCGGGGTGACGGGCGAGCGGTTGCATGCCTGTCTCGCGCATCACTACGCGGATGCGCGTCACGTCGACGTGATGCCGCTCGCGGACGCACGCGCGGCAACGCATCTCGATCCGCAAGCGTTGAACGGCACCAATGATCTGCGGCTCGGCGTGTTCGTCAGCGCAGACGGCACCCAGGTGCTGCTGTCCGCCGTGTTCGACAATCTCGGCAAAGGGGCATCCGGCGCCGCCGTGCAGAATCTCGACTTGATGCTCGGCGCGCGACACGCGGCGTGACGCGCCCGCAGGCACCGTCGACGGTGCCTGCGCATGCCCCCGTAAAAGCTCACCTTTCGCCGATTTCAGGCCGTATCGTCACCCGCGGCGGCATCCAGGCCGGCCAGCGCCTCCACCAGAAAATCCACGCACACACGCACCTTCGCCGATGCCGCGACGCGTTCCGGATACACGGCCCAGATGTTCGCGGGCTGGATCGCATCCGGCAGCACGCGGCACAATGCGCCGCCCTCGATCAGCGGCCGGGCTTCCCAGATTGAGCGCAGCACGATGCCGCGCCCGGCCAGCGCCCATTGCACGGCCACCTCGCCATGGTTCGTCGACAGCGCGCCGCCGACCTTCACCGTCGCCGTTTCGCCGCGCACGTTCAGTCGCCATACGCCGAACGGATGATCGCGCTCCTTGATCGCGAGACAGTCGTGCGAGGCCAGATCCGCGAGCGAGCGCGGCGTCCCGCGGCGAGCGAGATAGTCGGGCGACGCACACAGCACGCGATGGTTCGCCGCAAGGCGGCGCGCGATCAGATGATCGGCGATCTCGTCGCCGATGCGCACGTCGAGGTCGTAGCCTTCGCCGGCAACATCGACGAGCCGGTCGAACAGATCGAGCCGCACGTTCAGTTGCGGATAGCGCGCGCTGAAGTCGAGCAGCGCAGGCGCGACGACGTGCCGGCCGAAGCCGAAGCTGCTCGACATGCGCAGCGTGCCGCGCGGCACCGTGCGCGTGGTCGACACGTCCTCGACGAGATGATCGACGTCGTCGAGAATCTTTTCGGCGCGCGCGAGCACGCGTTCGCCGGCTTCGGTGACCGTCATGCGGCGTGTCGAGCGATGCAGCAGGCGCGTGCCGAGCTGCGCCTCGAGCATCGCGACGCGCTTGCTGACGTACGCGGGCGACACCGCGAGCTGCTCGGCGGCCGCGCTGAAGCTCGCGAGGCGAACGACCACGCTGAACACGCGCAGGTCGTCGAGGTTCGGCGATTTATTCACGATTCGTGGAAAGTCGATTAACTTTTGCGCGATTTTAATCCATATGGAAATAAATAGAATGGCGTGACGGGCCGCTGCCTTCCCGACAGCCGGCCGAACAGCCAAGGAGATTTGCATGACCGACAGGACTTACAGGATTGCCGTGATCCCCGGCGACGGCATCGGCCGCGAAGTGATGCCCGAGGGTCTGCGCGTGCTCGACGCCGTGACCGCGCGCTTCGGCGTGCGTTTCGACTTCGTCGAGATCGACTGGGCAAGCTGCGACTACTACGCGCAGCACGGCACGATGATGCCGGACGACTGGAAAGCGCAGCTGTCGGGCATGGACGCGATCCTGTTCGGCGCGGTCGGCTGGCCGGCGACGGTGCCCGATCACATTTCGCTGTGGGGCTCGCTGCTGAAATTCCGCCGCGAATTCGACCAGTACATCAACCTGCGGCCCGCGCGCCTGTTCGACGGCGTACCGTCACCGCTCGCCGGCCGCCGCGCGGGCGACATCGATTTCATGATCGTGCGCGAGAACACCGAGGGCGAATATTCGTCGGTCGGCGGCACGATGTTCGAAGGCACCGAGCGCGAAGTCGTGATGCAGCAGTCGATCTTCACGCGGCACGGCACCGAGCGCGTGCTGAAATTCGCGTTCGAGCTCGCGCAGCGGCGCGCGAAGCGCGTCACCGTCGCGACGAAAAGCAACGGCATCGCGATCAGCATGCCGTGGTGGGATGCGCGCGCGGCCGAGATGGCCGAACGCTATCCGGAGATCGCGGTCGACAAGCAGCACATCGACATCCTGTGTGCGCGATTCGTCCTGCAGCCGGATCGCTTCGACGTCGTCGTCGCATCGAATCTGTTCGGCGACATCCTGTCGGATCTCGGGCCGGCCTGTACGGGCACGATCGGCATCGCGCCGTCGGCTAACCTGAACCCCGACCGTACGTTCCCGTCGCTGTTCGAACCCGTGCACGGTTCGGCGCCCGACATCGCGGGGCAGTACATCGCGAACCCGATCGCGATGATCTGGTCGGCCGCGATGATGCTCGACTTCCTCGGTAACGGTACGGGCCGCGAGCGCGACGCGCACGATGCGATCGTCGCCGCGATCGAGGACGTGCTGCGCACGGGGCCGCGTACGCGCGATCTCGGCGGCCACGCGGGCACGCAGGAAGTGGGCGAGGCGATCGCCGCGCGGATTGTGGGGTGAGTGAGGGGCGCGCCCGGCGTTCGCGCGGGGCAGCGCTGCACGGCGCTCGAGAACCCGTCTGCGGTGAGCGACACGCGATGCGGTTACGCACTTGTGCGGATGCCGCCGATGCGTCGGCGGTGATATCCAACGGTGAGCAACGGCTCATCGCAACGCGCACGGCTCGTGAGGTTGTTCCTTGAAAGTCGAAAGACGATCCGATCGGTGAGTTGCACGGCGCGCTCGCCCACACCGATCGTCGATGCACGATCGCTTCGGCGCGATCGGTGAGATGCATCGTGCAGGGAAGCACACCGCAACACTCCGACGCATGCATCGCTTGACTCGTGCGATGTCGCGTCGATCTGTTCAACGCACACAGCTCGACGCGACATCTCACCTCGTCCCGAAAAATCTCACCTTCGGCGGCCGGCTCCCGAATTTCCTCACCTTTGAATCCGGCCGATGCGTTCGTCGATCCGTCGAACGCAGACGCGCATCACAGCCCGAGGTCGGACAGTCCCGGATGATCGTCCGGACGACGGCCGAGCGGCCAGCGATAAAGCCGGTCCGCCTCGCGAATCGGCAGATCGTTGATGCTCGCGTGACGATGCGCCATCAGACCGTTTTCATCGAACTCCCAGTTCTCGTTGCCGTACGAACGGAACCAGTTGCCCGCATCGTCATGCCACTCGTACGCAAAGCGCACCGCGATGCGGTTGCCGCCGAACGCCCACAGCTCCTTGATCAGGCGGTAGTCGAGTTCGCGCGTCCACTTCCGCTGCAGCAGCCCGACGATCTCGTCGCGGCCCGTCACGAACTCCGCGCGATTGCGCCAGCGGCTTTGCGGCGTATAGGCGAGCGACACGCGTTGCGGGTCGCGCGTGTTCCATGCGTCCTCGGCGGCGCGCACCTTCTGGCGCGCCGTTTCGAGCGTGAACGGCGGAACGGGCGGACGAACTTCGGGGGAAGCGGACATGGGTTGCTCCTGTTCAGGGTTCGGGCTGCGCATGCACGCAGCCGGGTGGATTCGCTGCGTCGGCTACCGCGATACGGTATCGAGCAGCAGTTCGGCCGTCGCGCGCGCATCGCGCGCGGCGTTTGCATCGCCACTGACGAGCGCCAAGCCGATCGCGCCGTCGATCAACACGAGCCACTGACGCGCGATGCGTGCGAGCCCGCGGCGCTCGATGCCGGTTTCGTCGGCAAGGGCGTCGAAGCGCTCGCGCACGAACGCCAGCAGGCGCGCCTTGTGCATGCGGGCGACGACGCGCACGGGATCGTCGGCGTCGGGTATCTCGCCTGACGCATTCAGGAACGCGCAGCCGTGAAAGTCGGGCTGCCCGAACCAGTCGCGCAGCACGTCGAACATGCCGAGCAGCTGCGCGCGCGGCGCCTTGCCGCGCGCCAGCGTGGCGTCGACGAACCAGCGCATCCAGCGCTCGTCGCGACGTTCGAGCGCGGCGACCACCAACGCCTCTTTCGATTCGAAATGCGAATAAAAGCTCTTTCGTGCCGCACCGGATCGCTTGACGATCGCATCGACGCCGGTCGCATGGATGCCGCCCGAATAGATCAGCGCTTCGGCCGCGTCGAGCAGCCGGTCGCGAACGCTGGGTTCGCCGGAGGTGTCGGGAGATGTGTTCATGGGTTTACGGTAGAACGATCGTTCTCCGTCGTCAATACCCGGATGAAATGGCCCTGCCGGTGGGAGGGGCGAATCGTGGCCGACGCGCCGGCGCGTCAAGTCGAGCCTTCGGCCCGACACTGCGGAGCGAAGGGTGAACGGACCAGGTAGCGGTCTACGCACCGATCGAGATCGACCGATGTCGATCGCATCGTGCATCAGTGAGTCGCGACGCTGCGTGCGACTCACGGTTGATATGCCGGATCGGCACGATATCGCACACGGTGGCATGCGAGCGCTCGCACGCCAAGCGAAGCGGGGGAGGGTGCGGAAGAGGAGAAACGGGCGTCGAATGGCGTGACGGAAAGAAGCGGCGCGCGTGTCGACAGGTGAAGCGAACGTGCCATTACCCCGACGTGGGATCGTCTGGCGATTCGGCGCGCAGACACGGCTCCCGAATAATCTCACCTCAAGCGTCGAATCGCGCTTCCGCGGTTCGACGGTGCGCGTACGAACGAACACGGGGCAGGCGGCGAATGCGCCGCGCTGCCCCGTCTCGACACGCGGCTCAGACCGTCCAGTCGAGAATCACCTTGCCGCTTTCGCCGGACAGCATCGCGGCGAAGCCTTGCTCGTAGTCGTCGGCCGCGAAGCGATGCGTGATGATCGGCGACAGGTCGAGGCCGCTTTGCAGCATCGCGACCATCTTGTACCAGGTCTCGAACATTTCGCGGCCGTAGATGCCCTTGATCTCGAGCCCCTTGAAGATCACCTGATTCCAGTCGATCGCCGTCTGTGCGGGCGGGATGCCGAGCAGCGCCACCTTGCCGCCGTGGTTCATCGCCTCGAGCAGGCTCGTGAACGCGCTCGGCACGCCGGACATCTCGAGACCGACGTCGAAGCCTTCGGTCATGTGCAGGTCGGCCATGACGTCGCGCAGCGACTCGCGCGCGACGTTGACCGCGCGCGTCGCGCCCATCTTGCGCGCGAGCGAAAGCCGATAGTCGTTGATGTCGGTGATGACGACGTTGCGCGCGCCGACGTGCTTCGCGATCGCGACGGCCATGATGCCGATCGGGCCCGCGCCGGTGATCAGCACGTCTTCGCCGACCAGATTGAACGACAGCGCCGTATGCGTCGCGTTGCCGAACGGATCGAAGATCGACGCGAGATCGTCGGAGATCTCCGGCGGAATCTTGAACGCGTTGAACGCCGGAATCGCCAGGTATTCGGCGAACGCGCCTTCGCGGTTCACGCCGACGCCCACCGTGTTGCGGCACAGATGCCGGCGCCCGGCGCGACAGTTGCGGCAAAAACCGCACGTGATGTGGCCTTCGCCGGACACGCGATCGCCGATCGCGAAACCGCGCACTTCCTGCCCCATCTCGACGATCTCGCCGACGTATTCGTGGCCGACGTGCATCGGCACCGGAATCGTCTTCTGCGCCCAGTCGTCCCACTTCCAGATATGGATATCGGTGCCGCAGATCGCCGTGCGGCGAATCTTGATCAACACGTCGTTGTGGCCGACTTCGGGGCGCTTCACGCGCGTGAGCGTGAGGCCGGGGCCGCGTTCGAGCTTTGCCAGTGCTTTCATGGTCGCGCCTCCGTCAGACGATGCCGAGCGACTGGCCGACGCGCACGAACGCGGCAACCGCCTGGTCGATCTGTGCGGGCGTATGCGCAGCGCTCATCTGCGTGCGGATGCGCGCGCGGCCGCGCGGCACGACGGGGAACGAGAAGCCGATCACGTAGACGCCCTCGCCGAGCAGCTTGTCGGCCATGTTCGTCGCGAGCTGGGCATCGCCGAGCATCACCGGGATGATCGGATGCGCGCCGGGCACGAGCGTGAAGCCGGCTTCGGTCATCTGCTTGCGGAATCGCGCGCCGTTCTCGCGCACACGCTCGCGCAGCGTCGCGCCCTCGTCGCTGCCGAGCAGCTCCAGCACCTTCAGCGACGCCGCGGCGATGCTCGGCGTGAGCGTGTTCGAGAACAGATAGGGACGCGAGCGCTGGCGCAGCAGCTCGATCACCTCGCGACGCGCGGCGACATAGCCGCCCGACGCGCCGCCGAGCGCCTTGCCGAGCGTGCCCGTGACGATGTCGACGCGGCCTTCGACGCCGCAGTGCTCGGGCGTGCCGCGGCCGTGCGTGCCGATGAAGCCGACCGCGTGCGAATCGTCGACCATCACGAGCGCGCCGTAGCGATCGGCGAGATCGCAGATGCCTTTGAGATCGGCGATGATGCCGTCCATCGAGAACACGCCGTCGGTCGCGATCAGCTTGTGGCGCGCGCCCGCGGCGTCGGCTTCCTTGAGCTTCGCCTCGAGGTCGGAAAGATCGTTGTTCTTGTAGCGCAGACGCTTCGCCTTGCACAGGCGAATGCCGTCGATGATGCTCGCGTGATTCAGCTCGTCGCTGATCACGGCGTCGTTCTCGTCGAGCAGCGTCTCGAACAGCCCGCCGTTCGCGTCGAAGCAGCTCGAATAGAGGATGCTGTCCTCGGTGCCGAGAAACGCGGCCAGCGCGCTTTCCAGTTGCTTGTGGACGGTTTGCGTGCCGCAGATGAAGCGCACCGATGCCATGCCGAAGCCGTCCTGGTCGAGGCCGGCTTTCGCGGCGTCGATCAGGCGCGGATCGTTCGCCAGACCCAGATAGTTGTTCGCGCAGAAATTGAGCACGCCGGCGCCGCCGGCGAGCCGCACGGCTGCCGCCTGGGGACTCGCGATCTCGCGCTCGGTCTTGTAAAAACCGTCCGCGCGGATCTGGTCGAGCGTCCCGCGCACCTGGGCGAGAAAGGCATCACGCATCGCAAAGCTCCTGACAGGGATTCGCATTCCGCAGCGCACGGCTCGTGGCGGCGCTGCGGCCTGCTACTGTTATAGTCGGTCGTTCGGTTGACCGCATTTATCCGATATTCCGAACTAGAATTCGAAATATCGAACAACTCTAAGCGAACGGAATCCAAATGGCAAGTTCCTCCGGATCGCGGCGCACGCGCGCCGACGCCGCCCCGCAGCCGCCGGCCGCGACCCCGCCGCGCGTGGGCGAGCAGATCCAGCGGCTGCGCAACGAGCGCAAGCTGACGCTCGACGACCTGTCGCGCGCAGCCGGCGTATCGAAATCGATGCTCTCCGAGATCGAACGCGACAAGGCCAACCCGACGATCGCCGTCGCGTGGCGGCTGACGAACGCGCTCGGCATCACGCTCGACGAACTGTTCTCGCAGCCGAAGGCGCCCGAGACGATCCGCGTGGACGGCCCGCACGACATTCCGACGCTCGCGGGCCACGACGGCCGGTACCAGTTGCGCGTATGGGGCCCGATCGACCTCGCCGGCAAGTTCGAGTGGTATGAACTGACGCTGCCGGGCGGCGGCGCACTGGTATCGAACGCGCACGAACCC
Organism: Burkholderia sp. MSMB1826; assembly: GCF_001526325.1. NCBI lineage: Bacteria > Pseudomonadati > Pseudomonadota > Betaproteobacteria > Burkholderiales > Burkholderiaceae > Burkholderia > Burkholderia sp. MSMB1826. The sequence continues at coordinate 22,820 of NZ_LOYN01000036.1, read as the reverse complement.
GGCACGCGCGAGCACCTCACCGTGCTGCAGGGCGCGATGGAAATCGAAGCCGCCGCGGCCAGCCGGCGCCTGAAGGCGGGCGACACCGCGCGCTACCCGGCCGACGAGCCGCATGCGATCCGCAATCCCGGCAGGACCGAAGCGCGGGCCTTGTTGATCGTGATACATCGCTGACGGCGCGTATAGCTGGCCAAAAGGTCAATCGCAGGCCAGTTGCGGAAAGTACTGTATGTTTGTACAGTAAACGGACATTCCGCCATGCAAGGGCCGGAGCGGGCGCACCGAGGCGCCGGCCCCGGTCGACAGGAGCCTGCAATGACAGAAGAACAAGACTTGGCCGCGCTCAGCTTCAAGGCTGCCGCGCACGACCTCGAATTGATCGTTCGCCATATCGCCGGGCGCTACATCCGCCAGCGCGTGCCGCTGACGTGGCGCCTGCTGCACGCGATCGAAGCCGAAGCGCTCGCCGATCTCGGCTTCGCCAGCCGGCACGACGCCGGCATGCGTCAACTGTTCGAACGGCCGTCGGACATGACGTTTCCCGAAACGGACGATCCGATCGACTTCGGGCGCTCGAATGCGTTGCCCGCGGTCTTTTCGTTCGCCGTTCTCGCGTACGAAGCCGCGGCAACGACGCACGATACCGCGCGTCCCGCGCGCGCTCACCGCCAAACCAAGGCGTGGGGCGACTGACGGCCCAGCCCCGGCCGCGGCGCCCCGCGGCCGGCTCACCCGCTTGCTGCCCGATACGTTGCGGAAAGGACTACCATATACGCAACTAACGGAATTAATGCCATGTCCCTTCCCGCCTCTCCCGACACCACTGCCCCGCCGGAAGAAAAGGATCTGTTCGACCGCGATGCGTCCGACTGGGTCGTCTCGCCCGAAGCCGCGTTCGACGCGTGGCTGGCCATGCAGGACTATCGCCGCTCGTCGGCCGATGTCTATCGCGCGCAATGGGGCGCGTTTCTCGCGTGGATGCGTGCACATCAAAAGAACCTGGCGACGGTCGATACGCCGACCATCGCGAACTTCGTCGGCGAGTTGCCGATCAAGAAAACGCAGCGGATGCGCTATCTTCGGCTGATCGAGCGTGTGCTCGATCATGTCCGCCGCACCGAGTATGCATCGACCAACCCGGCCCGCTTCATTGCTCAGGATGGCGAAGCGAACTGGCGCAAGGCCCGCGACAACGAGCCGACCGGTTTCCTCACGCCGGCGGAGCGCGCGACGTTGCTCGCGTATCTGTTTTCGCCGATTGGCGTATCGGGTTCCGCGTACTGGAAGGAACGTCGCGACCGGGCGCTCGTTGCCGCATTTCTCGGTGCCGGCATCAAAACCGGAGAAGCGCGCGCACTTACGATTAGTTGCATCAATACGAGCACGACGTCGCTGCGGATCGAGTCGACGCATCCGGATTACGCGCGCGACACCCATCTGGCCTCGTTCGCGATCGCGTTGCTCGAAGCCTGGCTCACCGAACGCAAACGCCAGCAGATTCCAGGAGAGCTCGTCTTCCCCGCATCGCATGCCGGGCGGCCGATGCACAAGGCGACGATGCTGCGCGCGATCGACGCGATCGTCGAATCGGCCGGGCTCACGTCGTCACGCACCGCGCGTGCAAGTCCGCAAACCTTGCGCAACACCTACGCGGCCGAACTGTTCGAGCACGACGTGCCGCCCGAGCGCGTCGGCAAATGGCTGGGCTTCATGCGGCCGATCTCGTCGAATCGCCTGCATCGCGCATGGAAAAACTGGCGCGACGGGCTGGCCGACGGCAGCGGTGATGCATCCGACCGCGACGAAACTCACTGATCGGAAACGGCTGCTCACGCGGATCGATCCGTGAGCAGCCTTGCGTGGCGCAGCCTCACCCTTTCACAGCTCCCGAAAATCCTCACCGCTGGCTTCCCGGATCCTCTCACCTGTGCAGCGTTGCCGGCCTTCGGGTCAGGTATGCGCGAAACGCGCGGCGGCTTCGAAGCGGGACGGCCATGCGCCCGACGCGTGCTCGCACTCGGGGCACGTGACTTCGAAACCCTCGTCGCCATGTGACAGTTCCGGCTCGCCATCGCAATGCGGGCACCGGGTCGGCGCCGGAATCTCGTGATCCAGCGAGGTGCCGATCGCGGCATACGCATCCGCATCCAGTTGCCCGGCGTCGGCCAGGCGCCGCAGCAACCCGGCGATTTCCGGATTCATTCCGCGGTTCGCACGCAACGAGCTCATGTCGCGCGTTGCGCGGTCCAGTTCGTCGCTCTGGGCGCGCAACTGTTCTTCGAGCCGGTCGGCACGCGCCTTCGCCGAACTCAATTGCTGCAGGAAATCGAACTCCTTGCGCTGAACGTCGCGCAACCCGCTCTGGTAGGTCGACGCCATGCTGCGCAACGAGTCCAGTTCGACCAGCATCGGCTTGACACGGCGTTCGGCTTCGGCCACCGCATCCTTGATTTGTTGCGCGTAGTGCTCGGTGCGCTGCTGCAATTCGGCTTGCAGCGCATCGATGCGGTCGCGCAGCGCGGCGTTCTGTGCCTGTTCGGCATCGATCCGGCTGGCAGCCGCGGCCAGTTCCTTTTCCAGTCGGGCGACTGTGGTGAGCAACGTGGCTTCGCTTGCCGAACCGTGGGTGGTTTGCGACGCGAGCTGCACCTCGAGTTCGGTCACCCGCGCCTGCAATTGCTCGTTTCTCGCTTCACCGCGCGCGAGCGCTCCCTCGAGCGTTTCCTGGCGGACGGTCGCGTCCCGCAATCGCTGCTCGGCGTGCGCCATGTCGGCGCGAACCTGTTCCCGGTCTCCATCGAGGCTGTCGCGGGCGGCTTTCAATGCCTCTTCGTAGAGTGCGCCAAGCAACGCGCCGGCCTTTTCCTCGACGGCTTTAGGAATCGCCGCGCCGTCGAGCCTGATTTTGGACGCGGAACGGATGCGTTCCCAGAAGTGATCGATGTCTTTCGGGATATCGCTGGCGCTGCCGGTCTGGGTGAGATCGCGGACGTTGGCGGCCGACGGCCGGATACCAAGATCGAAGAACAAGCGCTTGCACGCGTGCAGCGACAATTCCTGGCGCCGTGCACCGCTGGCGCGCAGCGATTCCAGTTCTTGCCGAATGACTTGACGCATTTCGTCCAAGGTCATGGTCACACTCACAGACAATGAAATGTGGCAATCATAACGAAATACGTATTTATTGATACTTGTTTCGAGGGTCCGTTGTGAATTTACGTCGCTTTGCACAGAAATCGGGTTTGCGAGCCCATCTTGCTGAAGGAGGCCCGGGATTCCGTGAAACAAAGCGAAGAAAGTCGGCCAAACCCTTGTTCTACAAGCAATTTCCGGCGGGCCCCCAATTTGGGCATTTGTTTCACATGACGACGGATCCGGTTGCCCGTGGGTGTTCAGGGGTTGGGGTGTCTGTGGAAAACTCGTCGGCCGATGTCTTGAGAGTATTAGAAGTAAACACCCTTGAACCCTTAGTTAAAAACGTTAACGCCACGGCACAGCCTTATGGGGCAAGGCTTTCCGGCCGACAAGGTGAAGTTTTACGGGAGTCAAGGTGATCTTCTGCGGGAGCTGACGTGATGGGGTTCAGGGAGCTGCGTGAGCCGTTGCGGGAAAGGTCGTGAGCGGATTCGGGATCACAGTAAAACACGAATTTTCCCAAAGGTGAGGGTTTTCGGGGCCACACAGCCACGAAACCCGCGCGGCGTCTGTCTGCACAGTTTTCTGCCTGTGCAGACATAGGTGAGAATTTGCAGGACCTGCTTCGCGCCCCGATTCTGCCCATCTTTTGGGCAGATTTGGCGAAAGGTGAGGTTTCACGGGACTCCACGGGAATTTGCTGTGAGGATTTCCGGGACGCGAACGCCATTTTGCACAGCAAAAGTGCGCTCCAGAGCCTGTGATGCCCCAAAGGTGAGGTTTTTCGGGAGGGAAATGCGGGTTTTCCTGCTCCGATCTCCTTAAGGTGAGCTTTTTCGGGGCATGGACCACAGGCTGCGACTCGACTCACAGGTGAGATTTTTCAGGAGCCGGATTTGCTGAAAAAATGGTCAAAGGTGAGGCTTTTCAGGAGCCGTGACCGGCCGAATTCGCCGAAAAGCCCGCCAGGACTGGAAGAAATCCCGTTTTTGCTGTGCCACCTTTTGGCACAGGTGAGATTTTTCGGGGGCCGACATACGGTTGTCGTATGAAGGATCTTGGTCGAAAGGTGAGGCTTTTCGGGGGAACCCTGCGCTGCACAGCCAAATGCCTTCCGTGCATAAGTATCGGAACCGATTGGGATTTTTGATACCGCGCCGGTTACGGTGAGGTTTTTCGGGAGCCATTTCCGTGCCCGCTGCTGTGCCGCATTTTCTCCGAAAGGTGAGCGTTTTCGGGAGCCGTTGGCAGCCAGTCCCGCGTGTGTCGGGCCTTCGTCGGCATCCGGTCGAATCAACAGACTGTGCCTGAGGTGAGCATTTTCGGGACCGGACACGATTCGGCACTGTACAATGCGCGCCCGGACTGGCCGAGCGCCCGCCGATCGGGCCGCACGTGCCGGTTTCGCCGGTGGTTTTCCGCGTGTCGAAGCCGAACCGGTCTTCCGGGGAGCCGCCCCCTGTACATGCATACAGGCCGATGTGTGGCGCGGGGCGAGGAACGGCTGTGCAATTGCGACCCTGCGTCCGACTCACGGCTGTGAAGTCGCAAAATTACGACAAATCGAAAGGTGAGCCGATACGGGAGCCAATTTCGCACGTGTCGTGCACAGGTGAAATTCTGTGAATCGGCGCATGCCGCGGCACGTCTGGAAGAGTCCGGAACACCGCACTGGCGGACCGGTGAGCCTTTTCGGGAGCGGTTCGGGTGAGCGCCGTTTTGCCGGCGCGCTTCACCGGCTATGGTGAGCATGTCGTTCTGGACGCACATCACCGCAGGCGCTATCCTTCCGGGAAACTTCTCCTCCGACCCGACGTATGGCCACGACGAAGCGCGCCAAGAAAACCGATGTGGATGTGGTGAGTGCCAGTTCAGCCGAATTGCGAAAGGCCGTCGAGGCGATCGCCATTCAGCCGAAGAGCGGCAAGATCACGCTCCTCACTCGCAAGCTGTTCAATGTCCTGCTGGCCGTCGCGCAGCAGGCCGACGACTCGGGCGACACGTATCGCGCGCTGCTGTCGGACATCGTCGCCAACTCCGCTTTCGATTCGAACGACACCGCGTTGGTAAAGGAACACCTGCGCCGCATGGTGTCGGTGCAGGTCGAATGGAGCACGGGCACCTCGAGCCAGAAGCCGGGCCGCAAGTGGGGGATCTCCACGCTGATCGCCGATGCGGAAATTCTCGAGGATCCGACGACCCGCCGCGTGTGGGTCGAATTCTCGTTCGCACCGAAGATCAAGAAGAAACTGCTCGACCCGGTCCAGTATGCGCGCCTGAGCCTGCAGTTCCAGAGCCAGCTGCGCAGCAGCGCCGGTCTCGCGCTGTACGAGATCTGCGTGCGCTACCTGACGAACCCGAGCCACCTGACGATGCGCGAGCCGTGGGAATGGTGGCGGCCGATCCTGTCGGGCACGCCCGACACGGAAGCCGGCGACGAAGCGAAGCGCGAGTACAAGTACTTCAAGCGCGACTACCTGCGGCCCGCGATCGCGGAAGTCAACGCGGTCACCAACATCTTCGTCGAGCTGATCGAGCATCGCGAAGGGCGCCGGGTTGCCGAGATCCAATTCCGCGTGACCGAGCGCAAGCAACCGATGCTCGCGCTCGACGAACACCCGAACGTGTTCGACAGCACGCTGGTCGACCGGATGGTGAAGCTCGGGATTCCGCTGAAGGAAGCGCAGACGCTCTATGCGGACAGCGAGGAAAACCGGATTCGCGCCGCACTGCAGATGACCGAGCAGCGGATGCGCAGCACGACGCTGCCGCCGGTGCGCAGCGCGCCGGCGCTGTTCAAGGATGCGCTGAAGAAGGGGTATGCGCCGCCGGTCGAGTCGGTCGACGCGCTGCCGGCCGGCATGCCGTCCGCGAAGGTCGCGGCGGCGCAACCGGACGATCTGAAGGCCCGCCTGCTGAGCGAGTTCGCGGCGTTCCGTCGCAAGGAAGCGAAGGTGCTGTACGAGGAGCAGGGCGACGCGGAGCGTGAAGTGGCGCGCGAGTCGTTCGAGTCGGAGGCATTGCCGACGATGGGCTCGCATCTGCGCGACGACTGGCGCAAGCGCGGCCTCGATTCCAAGCTGGCCGAGACGGCCTTTTTCGACTGGCTGGCGCAGAAGACCTGGGGCGAGCCGACGGATGGCGATCTGCTGTCGTTCACGCTGAACCAGTCGCGGGCCGCTTGAGGCCCGCTCAGGCCCGCTGACGGGCCGCCGCCGGTCCTAACCCTGCCTGGGTGGGGCCGGCGTCCTCATCGGGCCCTGCCGGCCGCTTCCATCACTCCGACAACAGCATCCGCTCGAGCTGCTCGAGGATCGCGTCACGCTTGTCTTTCGGCAGGCCGCGCAGGCGCAGTTCGATGCGGTCTTCGCCATACGACTTCAGGTCGCCGACCGACTTGCCGCCGAGCTTGATCTCGAGACGCTGCGCATAGCGCTGACGGCCCGCGGCCTTCGGCGTCTCCTGTGCCGCGACGCGGCCCTTGACGATGTCCGACACCTGGCGCGTGCTGAGATCGTCCGACACGATCTTGTTGATCAGCCGCAGCGTTGCCTCGGTGCCGCGCGCATTGTGATAGCGGCCGACCTGATAGGCCATGTTCGACCCGAAGCGATCGGGGCGCGCGACCATTTCCTGCATGATCGCTTCGGGCAACTTGCCGATCGACAGCGCGACGGCCACCGTCGACTCGTCGAGACCCAGATGCTCGGAGAGTTCTTTCTGGCTCTGGAAATGCTTTTCGTCGAGGAAGCGGCGCCACACGACAGCGTTGTCGAACACCGTCTGCGAATCGCGCTGAACGTTGAGATCGTAGCCGAGCTTGTAGCTCTGGATGCCGATCGGCACGTCGATCACGATTGCCTTGACCGACTCCTTGTTCGCTTCCTTCAGCGCCCGCACGCGACGGCCGCCGTCGCTCACGAAATACGTGCCCGGATTGTCGTAATCGGGGATCACGTGGATCGCCTGCTGCTGCCCCTGCTTCGCGAGGTTGACCGCGAGTTCGGCAATCGACGACTTCAGGTAGAAGTGACGCGGGTTGAACGGACTGTGCTTGATCGCCTTCAGCGGGAGCTCGATCACCTGCCCCGGCGCATAGCGATTCTCGAGGCGCCACGCGCGATATTGCTGCGATTCGTCGATCGACGGATCGATCGTGAATTCCGGAGCAGGCGGCGGTGCGATGTCTTTCTTCGCGGATTTGGTCGGCGCGACGGCGGGCGTCTCGGACTTGACGATGCCGTCGATCGCATTGAGCCGATCAAGCGCCGTGCGCTTTTCGCTCGTCGTGATATCCGGGCGCGCTTGGAATCCTTTGGCAAATTGGGAAGGTTTCATGTGACTCCTTTATGCGCATAAAGTCAGGGCAGCATGGCGACGATTTCGTCGGCACATGCGCGAATTTCGGCGGCGGCCAGCTTGCCGCCGCGATCGTTCATCTGCAGGACGGTCTGACCGAGCGCCATCGCCTGCTTGTACGCTTCCCGAGTCGGAATCTGCGTCTTCAGCAGCGGGAAGCCGAGTTCCTCGAGTGCACGCTTGAGCTCGCGGGTCAGCATGCGCTTCTCTTCGGTCTTGTTCAGCAGGAAGACCGCGCGGAGGTCTTCGTTCATCACCTGCGCCTGCTGAATCAGCTTGACCAGCCCGACGCTCGACCAGTAATCGGCCGGCGACGACGATGTCGGGATCACGGCAATCGATGCGGCCAGCAGGACGACGCCGGAGACTTTCTCGGTGATCGACGGCGGGCAGTCCACGACGATGATGTCGTAGTCGTTGATGAACTTCTTGATCTCGCGATGGATCTGGCCGTCGGCTTCGGCAAGATTGACGACCGGAAACGGGATGCCGTTGTCGCTGTCGCCGGATGCGCTCGACCAGTGAACCAGCGTGTTTTGGCGGTCTGCGTCGATGACGAGGACGCGCTTCCCCTTTTCATGGAACGCGGCGCCGAGATGCATGGCAATCGTGCTTTTGCCGACGCCGCCTTTTTGTTGAGTGACTGCAATGATTTCCGCGGCCAATTTTCACTCCTGTTTGGGTCGTTGGAATTCTACAGGACGATATTTGAATTTCAATGAAATTGTCGTTCAACAACTACGCGTTGGCCATTCGGGCTATCGGTTTATGCGCATAAACGAGGTGATGGCGATGGGTGGCGCGGTTGAGTGTTGTGCTGGCGACGACGAGGCGGATGCCGAAGGCAGACCGCTCGATGTTGACCCTCGCGACTATTGTGTCGGAGCGCCGCTCGTCGCGACGATGCCTCGGTGCGCTGCCCTTTCGCTGGACGAGCGGCGTTACCTGCAAGCCGGGAGTTTGTGCGCATAAAGTCGCCGGAGGGCCGAGGCGAGCAACGCCGTCGCGGGAGCGCCCGACATTCGCAAGGGAGAGGAGTGACCTGCGAGCCCGAGTGCGATGCGTGCCCACAAGGGGTGTGGTTGAGAGGAATGACACGCATCGAGGCGACGTCCGGTCGGGCCGCAGTGTTTATGCGCATAAACCAGACGCAACGGGGGTGCGCGCGACGAAGTGCCCGCACACGGAAACCTCGCTCGGGTCAGTCGCGCGACGATGCCGTGGCAGGCCGGCCTATCGATACAGCGATTGCCGGGTGCTGTATCGCTTCGACATGTGTCCCGACCCGACCTAGCGTCACGCCAGTATCTCGCTCGACGATCACGGGCTTTATGCGCATAAACCAACCGCCTTGCTCACCATCATGCATGCCTTCCGAACAGGCAGCGCCCACGAAGCATTGGCTGGGCTAACCGCGATTCCTCGTCCGCGAAGCACGCCGCCCCGACTTTATGCGCATAAACAGAACCACTCTTTGAGGCGTCTTCCCGGACCTGACGCACGTCCCTCTCCCGATCACCGCGCATCGCCAAACCGAACCGTCTCAGCGACCTGTCGAAAGGAAAGCCACCCCGATCTCGGTCGAACCACCCCACCGAGCGCCCGATGCAGACTGGCTACAATACAGGGCTCCACCATCCAGGCTTGAATGATGATCACGATCTACCACAACCCCCGATGCTCGAAGTCCCGCGAGACGCTGACGTTGGTCGAGTCGCTGAATACCGCCGGCGCGCCGCTGAACGTCGTCGAGTACTTGAAGACGCCGCCGACGGTCGAGGAACTGGAAACGCTGCATCGGCAGCTCGGCCGTTCGGTTCGCGACATGCTGCGCGACGTCGAGGAGCCGTACCAGACGTTGAATCTGGCCCGCGCAGATTTGACCGACGCCGAAGCCTACGCGGCGATCGTCGCTCATCCGATTTTGCTGCAACGCCCGATCGTCGTGTACCGAGGCAAGGCGGCCATCGGTCGCCCGCCCGAGTCGGTGAAAGCGCTGTTCGAATAATTCTTGCCCGGCGTATTTTTCTTATTGCGTCAACGTGGCCGGGTCCAACCCGGCACACGCAACGGCAGTCCAGGCCGACGCGATCGCCGGGCAATCTGCTCGCCGCCGCCGGAACGCTACGTCGACACCGCGGCGCCTACTCTCCACCGGGCGACCCATCGTCATCGTCCGGGCCTTGCCCCGCCGCCGCTTTCGCGGCCGTCCGCAACAGCGCGATCTGTCCGCGATAGGCGCGGCATCCGCTGCAGGTCGGCAAATGCACGCGCACCTGCAGGCGCTCGTGCAGCGTCAGATGCCGGTCGAGCGCATCCGACAGCAGTCGTGTCACGTCAGTACATTTCCCCGGCAGCATCTTCGGTCGTCATCCCTTTTTCGCTCAGGCAGGTTCGCAGGCGCGTACGCGCCCGGTACAGCAGCACGCTGCAGTGATTCGTCGTCAACGTCAATTCGCTGCAGATGTCCGCGATCTCGACGTCGAGGAATTCGCGCATCATGAACACGCGGCCGATCTGCTCGGGCAGATGGTCGAGGCAGACCTGGAACAGCGTCCAGAACTGCTGTTGCTGCAATAGCGTTTCGGGTTTCGGCCACGGTCGCGGTTTCGCATGCGCGGCCCAGTGCCCGTTCTCCTTGAACAGTTCGCGATCGAGTACGGATTCGCCGTCGAGCTCCGCATCGAGCGCGCTCAGGCTCACCATCCGCTGCCGTGCGCGCAGCACGTCGATCAGCTTGTTGCGCAGGATGCCGAATACCCAGGTCTTGTGCGCCGACAGCCCGGCGAAATCGCCGGCATGCGACCACGCGGCGGCCAGCGCTTCCTGCACGGCGTCTTCGGCCGCGTCGGCATCGCGGAGCTGGAGTCGCGCGAAGCGCAGCAGGTCGCGCCGCAGTTGCGCGAGATAGGTGGGGTCGTCGTATGCGGACGGCATGTCTGGTTGGCAGTGTCTCGAAGCGAATCGCGCGAGCGTCGCGCAGCGGGCGCGTCGCGGTGCGAGCAGCTTACTGGGCGCCGTGCCGGCCTGCAACGCAATGTTCCGTCACGAATTCACGAAACCGGCCGCCGCGCTGCGCTATGCTTGCCGAACCGTGTCGCGCGTTGTCGCGCGCGTCGACATCGCTGCAGCGGCAATCTGTAACGTCGGAACATAACGGTCGAGTTATCCACAATTTCTGTGGAAAACCTTGTGGAAAGTCGGCCGGACGGCCCCGTGGGACGGCTCGCGGGCTGGCTTGCCTATAAACAGACCTTTGTCGCCCGTTCGGAAGCAATCGATCCGATTCCTCACTCACCGGAAGGAGAATGCCATGTCCTATCGTATTGCGGTCGTCGTCGGCAGCCTGCGCAGCGCTTCGACGAACCGCGCGCTCGCGCACGCCGTGATCTCGCTCGCCCCCGCCGATTTTTCGTTCGAGTTCGTCGAGATCGGCGAGCTGCCGCTGTACAGCCAGGACTACGACGCGGATTTCCCCGAAGTCGCGAAACGCTTCAAGCAATCGATCGAAGCCGCCGACGCGCTGCTGTTCGTTACGCCCGAATACAACCGGTCGATTCCGGGCGTGCTGAAGAATGCGCTCGACTGGGGCTCGCGCCCGTGGGGTTCCAACTCGTGGTCGGGCAAGCCGGGCGCGGTGCTCGGCACGTCGCCGGGCGCAGTCGGTACCGCGCTCGCGCAGCAGCACCTGCGCAACGTGCTCGCGTACCTCGACGTGAAGACGCTCGGTCAGCCCGAGATGTTCATCAAGCACGATCCGGCGCGCATCGACGACCAGGGGCAGATCGTCAGCGAGGACACCCGCAAGTTCCTGCAGGCCTTCGTGGATCGCTATGCGGGCTGGGTGCGCCTGCTGAAATCGGCCTGACGCCGTCGGGCCGATCGACGCGCCCGTTCACGCCGTCGCGTCGGCCCCGGCCCCGGCCCCGGCCCGCACGCGACGGCCGCGCGCGGCCGGTCACGCGCCGGTGTGTCGTGCGTCGCGCGCTTCGCGGATGCCCAGCAGGATCTCGTCGAGCAGCGCGATGTCGAACGGCTTCGACAGCACGCGGACGTTGACGGTGCGCGTACGGTCGAGTTCCTCCGCGTAACCCGTGACGAGAATCACGGGCAGCTTCCCCGGCCGCTTTTCGATCGCTTCGGCCAGGTCGATGCCGTTCAGGCGTCCCGGCATGTGGATGTCCGAAATCACGAGATCGAACGCGTCGTTCGCCGCAGCGCTTTCGATCAGGCGCAACGCGTCGTCGGCGGTGGGCGCATAGGTCACGCGATGCCCGAGCAGCGACAGCAGCGCTTCCGTGCCGGCCGCGACTTCGCCGTTGTCCTCGACGAGCAGCACGTGCAAGCCCGCGTGTGCGCCGCCCCCCGCGTCGTGCGCGCCGGCCGCCGGCCGCGCGACGACATCCTCGGCGCGCGCGCGCGGCAGGTACAGACGCACCGACGTACCCGCGCCGACCGCGCTGTCGATCGTCGCGAGGCCGCCCGAGCGTTCGCAGAACGCGAATACCTGCGGCAGGCCCAGCCCCGTCCCCATCCCCTGCGGCTTCGTCGTGAACAGCGGTTCGAATGCGCGGGCGAGGACGTCGGGCGCCATGCCCGAACCCGTGTCGTCGAGCGAGATCTGCACGAAATCGCCGGTCAGCGGAAAGCCGTCCTCGCGGCGCAGCGTGACGTTGCGCGCGCCGACCGTGAAGCGTCCGCCGGTCGTCATCGCATCGCGCGCGTTGACCGCGAGATTGATCACCGCGAGCTCGAGCTCCGCGACGTCGACGCGGATCGGCCAGACGCCCGGCTCGATCGAGACGACCAGCGACGACTTCGATCCGAGCGACGTCTTCAGCAGTTCGCGGCACGTGCCGACCCATTGCCCGACATCGATCGTCTCGTTGTGCAGCGGCTGCTTGCGCGCGACGCCGAGCAGCTGGCGCGTGAGCGACTGCCCGTTCTTCAGTGCGCGTTCGATCGCGTCGAGCTCCTTGTCGAGATGCTGCACGCCGCGCCGCCGCGCGATCTGCACGTTGCTCGAGATGATCATCAGCAGATTGTTGAAGTCGTGCGCGACGCTGCCGACGAGATTGCCGAGCGCCTGCATCTTGCGCGACTGCCGGTAGGCCGATTCGATCGAGCGCCGCATCGACGCTTCGGCCTGCCAGCGGTCCCACGCCTGCTCTTCCGCCTTCAGCCGCTTGAGCGATAGCCAGATCACGGACCACAGCGCGACCGACGGCGCGAACATCGAGAGGAACAGCACGCTCAGGTGTTCGTACCATTCATGCCAGATCGCCGACGTGCGGTACGCGCAGCTCACGTAGACCGGATAGCTGCCGACCTGGCGATACGCGACGATCTCGCTGCTCGCGCCGTCGTGGCGCACGCGCACGACACCCGCGCGCGGATCGTTGTGCGTATTGCCGAACGTGACCGAGCGGTCGGTGTGCGCAAGCGACGGCGGCGGCGGATACGACGCGATCACCGCGCCGTCGGAGCGTGCGAGCGCCATCGTCATCGGCGTGTTCGCGCCGCCGAGCAGGTCGCGGTAGAACGCGTTGAAATACGACGACTTCAGCGCGATCGACACCATGCCGGCGAACGAACCGTCGCTATGGCGTCGCGCGACGCCCGTGTTGAACACGGGAATGTTCTCGAGCTTGAGCGGCCCCATCATCAGCCGCGAGATGTGTTCGATGACCTTGCCGTCGCGGATGCCGGCGAAGTCGTCGCGGTTCGCGATTGACGCGTACGGCGCCGGATAGTAGAGGCTGTTGGCGAGCAGCATGCCGCTCGCGCCGAAGATCGACACGGCCGCCACCTGCGGATAACCGCCGCCGATCGTGTTCAGTGCTTCGTGGATGTCGGATTCCTTGCTGCGCACGGTCGCGTCGTCCATGTCCTGCACGAGGTCGACGATGCGCGCATCGAGCGTTTCGCTCAGGTCGAACACCTTGAGCGCATGCTCCTCGGCGACGCGCACCGTGCGCATCGTCACGTCGCTCGCGGCGGCCTCGCGCGCCTTCAGGTCGTTGTACGCCATCACCACCACGTAGATGCACGGCAGCACGATGGCCGCGACGAGCAGCACGATCAGCGTCACGCGGCGCACCGCGAAATCGTGCTCGGGGGCGCCGGACGCGTAGCTGCCGTCGTCCTGCCAGTCGTCGGCGGGAGGGGGGGCGGAAGCTTGGGGAGCGGCAGGCCGTTCGGACGTCATCGAGGAAAGGGGGTGAAGCAGAGGTGCCTGCCATCATAAACGAGTTGCGGTGGCCCGCCGTGCGGCGCCGTACGCACGAGATCCGTCGAATCCGCCCGCCGGAAACCGTCAGATTCCGTCAGATTGAAAACGCGACGAATCCGGCAGCGCAAACGTACACAAGGAAAAATTTTGCGTGCTTATCTCGAAAATGGTCGCGGCTGTTTTCGGAATGGCGCGCGATCGGACCGATTCTGTTCGAAATGGTGAAAATGGCGAGTTGCATCGCCTCCGGTTTACTCCGAGAATCGCGCCTTGCTTTCCCCTATGACAGATACATGCGCCCGCCGGCGATTGCCGCGCGGTGCGTCGCGCGCACCTGCGTCGCGGCGCCCGTGCGCGGCCGCAAGGCGGTTGCCCCGCGCCCGAAACGCATGGCACTCAAGAAATGCGCCGCGCGGTCGTTAACGCGAGAGAGACCATTCCGTATACCGCATCGCCCCATGCCTTTGCCGATTGTAATTGCCGACGATTCGCTGCTCGCTCGCAAACTTCTGACAAAGGCGCTGCCGGGAGATTGGGACGTTGACGTCGCGTATGCAGCGAATGGTCGCGAGGCCTTGGCGCTCTATCGTGACGGCAAAGCTTCCGTGATGTTTCTGGACCTGACGATGCCCGACATGAGCGGATATCAGGTCCTGGAAACACTGCGCCACGAAGATCTGAACACGTTCGTGATCGTGGTTTCCGCCGATATCCAGCCGCAGGCGCAAGCACGCGTGCGCGAATTGGGCGCGATCGCATTCGTTGCCAAGCCCGTGACGTCGGAGGCATTGCTGCCCATTCTCAAGGAGTATGGGTTGTATGCCTGAATCGGTGTTCACGGCGGAGCAACGCGACGCGTTGCAGGAAATCGCCAACCTTGCAATGGGCCGCGCCGCCGCGCGGCTTGCGTTGCTGCTCGGGCACTTCATCGAGCTGTCGGTGCCGCGCGTGCGCGTCGTGAAAGCGGCCGACGCGGGCGCCGCGCTGCGCGAGATGACGGGCATCCACGACAACGTGACCGCGGTGCGCCAGGGCTTCCGTTCCGACATCAAGGGCGAGGCGATCGTGCTGTGCCGCACGGCGGGCGTCGCGCGGCTCATGTCGGTCGTCGATCGCACATTCGGCGACGGCGTGTACGGCGGGATGGCGACGCCGGACGAGCTCGTGTTCGACGTCGCGAACGTGCTGATGGGCGCCTGCGTCGCGTCGATCCTCGACGAACTCGGCCGCAAGCCGGTGTTCTTTCCGCCGGGGCTGCTCGGCGCGAACGTGTCGTTCGACGACGTCTTCCAGCCGAACGAACTGGGGTGGAGCGTCGCGCTGCTGCTCGAGGTGAACTTCGGGCTCGAGGATCACACGTTCCGCGCGCATTTCGTGATGTTGATGGCCGAGGATTCGATCCGGCTGATGGGCGACGCGCTCGACGCGTTGCTGTCCGCGCTATGACGGCCGCCGCCCCGTCGCTGAGCGACCTCGTGATCGAGCGGGTCGGCTTCGGCCTGTTCGTGCTCGACCGTTCGATGACCGTCCTGATGTGGAATCGCTTCATGCAGGACCACAGCGGCATCCCGGCCGCCGACGTGATCGGCCGCAACCTGTTCGACTGCTTTCCGGACCTGCCGCACGCATGGCTGTCGCGCAAGCTCGAGAGCGTGTTTCAGCTCGGCAGCTTCGCCTTCAGCTCGTGGGAGCAGCGGCCCTATCTGTTCCGCTTCGAGCACGACCGGCCGATCACGGGCGGTGTCGACTACATGCAGCAGGACTGCACGTTCATGCCGCTCACGCGCGGCCGCGACGTCGAGGCCGTGTGCGTGACGATCTCGGACGTCACGCACGTGAGCGTGATGCAAAGAGAGCGCGAGGAAGCGGTCGCGAAGCTGCGCGAACACGCGAATCGCGACGGGCTGACCGGCATCGCGAACCGGCGCTTCTTCGAGGCGCGGCTCGGCGACGAATTCCTGCGCTGGCAGCGCTACGGCGGCGACCTGTCGGTGCTGCTGTTCGACCTCGACCACTTCAAGACGATCAACGACCGCTTCGGGCATGCGGCCGGCGACGCCGTGCTGCGCGAGACGGCGCGCCGGGTCGCGTCGATCGTGCGCGCACAGGATACGTTCGGCCGTTTCGGCGGCGAGGAATTCGCGCTGCTGCTGCCGTGCACGAATCTCGACGAGGCGATGCGGGTGGCCGACAAGGTGCGCGAGGCGATCGGCAGCATGCCGGTCGATGCCGAGGGCGTCGGCGTGCCGGTCACGGCGAGCGTCGGCGCCGCGTGCGCGAAAGCCGGCGCGCTGAGCTGCGACGTGCTCGTCAACGAAGCCGACGCCGCGCTCTATCGTGCGAAACGGCTCGGGCGCGATCGGTCGGTCGCGTACGCCTGACCGAGCGCGCCCGTCCCGCTCAGCTTTTCGCGATGTCGGCGAGCACGCCGGCCAGCACGGCCGGCTGCGACACGAACGGCGAATGACTGCTGTCGAGCTGGTGCACGTGGGTCGGGTTGCCGGGCGCGAACGCGTCGGCTTCGTCGATGAAGCGCTGCTGCAGCGCGGGCAGGATCACGCGATCCTGCAGGCACTTGATGTAGTGGCGGTCGAGCGCGCCCCAGCGTGCGGCGGTTGTCGGGATCGCGGTCGCGAACGGCGTGGCCGGCACGTCGCAGCTCATCAGGTTCGCGACCGCGTCGAAGTCGGCCTGCGGCACGTCTTCGTACAGCGCGCGCTGCATCGATTCGCGATACGCGGCGTCGCCGCTGTGCGGATCGATGCGCAGCGCACCGGCCGCGCGCGGGCTCGCGAGCATCAGCGGGCCGAGCAGCTCGCCCCGGTTTTCCGGCGCGCGCACGTAGTCGAGGCCCGGCACGCCGGACGCGGGCATGAACGCCGCGAGATAGACGAGCTTCGCGATCTTCTCCGGCGCGCGTTCGGCGGCCGCCGTGATCGCGAGGCCACCCATGCTGTGCCCGACCAGCACGACCTTGCCGCGGCCGAGCGCGTACGCGTCGTCGACGGCCTGCATCACCTGCGTCGCGTAGTCGTCGAGCGTCGTGTTCGCGACCGGCGACGGCTCGGCGCCGAAGGCATCCTTGTCGAGCGGCCGTGCGAGATACGACGCGGGAAAGCGGGCATGGATGCCGTGCGCGGGCAGGTCGCGCGCGATCGACAGGTAGCCGCGCGCGGCGAGCGCGGCCGCCACGTGGGCGTAGCACCACGCGCCATGCCACGCGCCGTGCACGAGCACGAAAACGGGATGATCGGACTGCGGGGTGGCGGTGTCGTTCGTCTCCATGGTGTCCGTATTTTTTCGAGAAAGGTGTCATCTTAGACGAACCCGCCGGCATCGAGACGCGATCGCGCGCCCGCGTTTCTCGACCGGCAACGAACCGTCCCGTTGTGTCGCGCAGGCGACATTTCGTCCGGATCCGATTTGAATTTGTGCCGAAGCGCGCTAATTTGTTGCTTTGCCTGCGATTGCGCCCCATGAACGTCGACTATCTCTTCTACCGGAAGCCGAACAAACCCGGCCCCTATTCGCTCGACGATCTGGGCGACGTCGCGCCGCCGATCGGCCCGGGCGACCAGGTGCGCGCGGGCATCGCGCGGGTGTTCGAACAGATCGACTGGCAGGAATCGCCCGACGTGCCGGGCGCGTGGTTCGGCACCGGCGGCGCGGTTTTCCAGTTCACCGCCGAGCCCGACGGCCGCGTGACGAGCTTCATGGGCTCGCGCCTCGAGCGCCGCTCGATGCTCCAGCTCACGCGCGAAATGGGGCTCATCGCGCTCGATCTGCAGCGCGACATCGTGTACGGCTGACGCGCCGCGCGGCGTCGATTCGCCGAAGCGGGCCGCACGGGCGCTCAGACGGCGCCCGACACCCCGCCACACATGGCGCGCGTCCGCCATCGAACTTCAAAGATTGCTATACTTTCGGCCAATTCCGGCTTCCGGCCGGTAATTTGTGCCTGTCTGCGTCGATCGTTCGCATATCTCGCACGCATTTGACGCCCTGACCATCCCAGCCGGGCATGGCTTCTTCAATCGCCCCGCGTGGGTGTCTCCGTGGAGCTCGTCTTGGCCGTTTCCCATTCCGTCGTGGACGAACAAGAAACCGACGCCGCTGCCGTCACATCGGGCAGCTCCTTCTATCTGGCGATGCGCATCCTGCCGGCCGCGCAGCGCGATGCGATGTTCCAGGTCTACGCGTTTTGCCGCGCGGTCGACGACATCGCCGACAGCGACCTGCCGCGCGCCGAGCGCAACGCGGGCCTCGACCGCTGGCGCGCGGACATCGACGCATGTTTCGCCGGCCGCCCGCCGCGCCACCTTGCCGCGCTCGATCGCGAGATCCGCGCGTTCAACCTGCAGCGCGCCGATTTCCACGCGATGATCGACGGAATGGCGATGGACGCGGAGCAGGACATCTGCGCGCCCGACGAGCCGACGCTCGACCTCTTCTGCGATCGCGTGGCGAGCGCGGCCGGCCGGCTGTCGGTGCGCATTTTCGGGATGCCGGAAGCCGAAGGGATCGCGCTGTCGCACCACCTCGGCCGCGCGCTGCAACTGACGAACATCCTGCGCGACATCGACGACGACGCGGCGATCAACCGGTGCTACCTGCCGCGCGAACTGCTCGCGCGCGAAGGCATCGCGATCACCGATCCGGCGACGATCGTGCGCGATCCGGCGCTGCCGCGCGTGTGCGCGACGCTCGTCGAGCGCGCGCTCGAGCACTTCCGTCAGGCCGACGCGGTGATGGACACCTGCCCGCGTGCGCAGGTGAAGGCGCCGCGCATCATGTCGGGTGCCTATCGCTGCATTCTCGACGCCGCGATCGCCCGCGGCTTTGCCGCGCCGCGCGCGCCGCTGCGCAAGCCGAAGGCGCGCATGCTGATGATCGCCGCGCGCTACGCGCTGTTCTGAGTCGGCCGACGCGATGCCCAGAACCGTCCACGTGATCGGCGCAGGACTCGCGGGCCTGTCGGCCGCGGTCGAACTGCAACGTCGCGGGCGGCGCATCGTGCTGCACGACGCGCACGCACACGCGGGCGGCCGCTGCCGCTCGTGGTTCGACGGGACGCTGAACACGACGCTCGACAGCGGGCTGCACACGGTTTTCGCGGGACAGCCCGCGACGCAGCGCTACCTGCGCGCGATCGGCGCGGCCGATCAGCTCGCGGGACCCGCGCTGGCTGAATTCCCGGTTGTGGACATCGCGTCGCAGCAGCGCTGGACGCTGCGTTTCGGCAACGGCCGCTGGCCGTCGTGGCTGTTCGATGCCGCGTCGCGCGCGCCGGGCACGACGCCGCTCGACTACCTCGCGCTCGCCCCGCTCGCGTTCGCGCGCACGGGCCGCTCGCTCGCGCAGACGATGCGATGCGACGGCGTGCTGTGGGATCGCTGGCTGCGGCCGTTTTTCGTCGGGGTGCTGAATATCGAGCCGCGCCACGCGAGCGCCGAACTCGCGCGCGCCGCGCTGCGCGGCACGTTTGCGGCGGGCGGGCCCGGCTGCCGTCCGCTCGTCGCGCGCCGCGGGCTCGGCAGCGCGTTCGTCGAACCGGCGCTGCGGATGCTGCAGCACGGCGGTGCGCAGATCCGCCTGAATTCGCGGCTCGACGCGTTCGAATTCGGCGCGCACGGCAATGCGGTGGATGCGGTGTCGGTCGGCGGCGAGCGCATCGATCTCGCGCCGGGCGACGCGGTCGTGCTGGCCGTGCCGCCCGAAGTCGCGCAGCCGCTCGTGCCCGAGCTCGCCGCGCCCGATACGTTCAGCGCGGTCGTGACCGCGTATTTCGCGCTCGAGAAGCCGGCCGGCGATTCGCTGCAGACGACCGTCGTCAACGGTGTCGTCGATGCGGTGCGGACCGGCGACGGTCTGCTCGCGGCGACGATCCGCGATGCGGGCCGCTGGCTCGACCTGCCGCGCGACACACTCGCGCGACGCATCTGGGAAGACGTCGCGCGCGTGAGCGGCGCGAACCCGGAAACCATTCCCGCGTGGCAGCTCGTCGTCGAGCCGCGCGCGGGCTTTGCGGCGGTGCCGTCGCAGGAAATGAAACGGCCGGCTGTGCGCACGCGCTGGACCAATCTTGTACTCGCGGGCGACTGGATTGCCACCGGCTTGCCCGCCACGATCGAGGGCGCGATCCGTTCCGGCCAGCTGGCCGCGGACGTGCTCCAGACGCAATAAACAGAGGGACCGATGAACGATCTCACCGAAATGGCTACCTTGTCCGCCGGCGCCGTGCCGGCCGGCGTCGACGCGGCTGTCGCGCGGGCGACCGACGCGCTGCTGGCCGCGCAGCAACCGGACGGGCACTGGGTCTACGAACTCGAAGCCGATTCGACGATTCCCGCCGAATACGTGCTGCTCGTCCACTATCTTGGCGAGACGCCGAACCTCGAGCTCGAACAGAAGATCGGCAAATATCTGCGCCGCATCCAGCAGGCCGACGGCGGCTGGCCGCTGTTCACCGATGGCGCGCCGAACATCAGCGCGAGCGTGAAGGCGTATTTCGCGCTGAAGGTGATCGGCGACGACGAGAACGCCGAGCACATGCAGCGCGCGCGCAAGGCCATCCATGCGATGGGCGGCGCGGAGATGTCGAACGTGTTCACGCGCATCCAGCTCGCGCTGTACGGTGCGATTCCGTGGCGCGCGGTGCCGATGATGCCGGTCGAGATCATGCTGCTGCCGCAGTGGTTCCCGTTCCACCTGTCGAAAGTGTCGTACTGGGCGCGCACCGTGATCGTGCCGCTGCTGGTGCTGAACGCGAAGCGTCCGCTCGCGAAGAACCCGCGCGGCGTGCGCATCGACGAGCTGTTCATCGATCCGCCCGTCAACGCCGGGCTGCTGCCGCGCCAGGGGCACCAGAGCGCCGGCTGGTTCGCGTTCTTCCGCGTGGTCGACCATGCGCTGCGCGCGGTCGACGGCCTGTTCCCGAGCTATACGCGCGAACGCGCGATCCGTCAGGCCGTGTCGTTCGTCGACGAGCGCCTGAACGGCGAGGATGGCCTCGGCGCGATCTATCCGGCGATGGCCAACGCGGTGATGATGTACGACGTGCTCGGCTATGCGGAAGACCATCCGAACCGCGCGCTCGCGCGCAAGTCGGTCGAGAAGCTGCTCGTCGTGCACGACGACGAAGCGTATTGCCAGCCGTGCCTGTCGCCGGTATGGGACACGTCGCTCGCCGCGCATGCGCTGCTCGAAACCGGCGATGCGCGTGCGCAGGAAGCCGTGCTGCGCGGCCTCGAATGGCTGCGTCCGCTGCAGATCCTCGACGTGCGCGGCGACTGGATCTCGCGTCGCCCGCACGTTCGGCCCGGCGGCTGGGCGTTCCAGTACGCGAACGCGTATTACCCGGACGTCGACGATACGGCCGTGGTGGTCATGGCGATGGATCGCGCGCAGAAGCTCACGCAGTCGGACACGTATCGCGAATCGATGGCGCGTGCGCGCGAATGGGTCGTCGGCATGCAGAGCAGCGACGGCGGCTGGGGCGCGTTCGAACCGGAAAACACGCAGTACTACCTGAACAACATCCCGTTCTCCGATCACGGCGCGCTGCTCGATCCGCCGACGGCCGACGTATCGGGCCGCTGCCTGTCGATGCTGTCGCAGCTCGGCGAGACGCCGCTGAACAGCGAGCCGGCTCGCCGCGCGCTCGATTACATGCTTAAGGAACAGGAGCCGGACGGCAGCTGGTACGGCCGCTGGGGGATGAACTACGTGTACGGCACGTGGACCGCGCTGTGCTCGCTGAACGCGGCCGGCCTGACGCCGGACGATCCGCGCATGAAGCGCGCGGCGCAGTGGCTGCTGTCGATCCAGAACAAGGACGGCGGCTGGGGCGAGGACGGCGACAGCTACAAGCTGAACTATCGCGGCTTCGAGCAGGCGCCGAGCACCGCGTCGCAGACTGCGTGGGCGCTGCTCGGCCTGATGGCGGCCGGCGAAGTGAACAACCCGGCCGTGGCGCGCGGGATCGACTACCTGGTCGCGCGGCAGAACGAAGAAGGCCTGTGGGACGAGACGCGCTTCACCGCGACCGGCTTCCCGCGCGTGTTCTACCTGCGCTACCACGGCTATCGCAAGTTCTTCCCGCTGTGGGCGCTCGCGCGCTACCGCAACCTGAAGCGCGCGAACGCGACGCGCGTTACGGTCGGGATGTAACGCGTGGGCGTGTCACGGCACAACGGCGCATTGCCCGTCATCGCGGTGACGGGGATGGCGTTCGAGGCGCGCATCGCGCGCGGCGACGGCGTCGAGGCCGTGTTCGCCGCGCGGGCCGACCGGCTCGAGCGCGCATTGACCGACGCGACCGCGCGCGGTTGCGCGGGCATCGTCAGCTTCGGCACGGCGGGCGGCCTCGCGCCGGATCTGGCGCCGGGCGCGCTCGTGATCGCGAGCGCGATCGACGGGCCGTTCGGCCGCGTGGAGACCGATGCGGGCTGGAGCACGCGGCTCGTCGCCGCGCTGCACGACACGCCGTTGTGGGCGCGTGTCGCGCGCGGCACGGTCGCGGCCGTCGGTGCGCCGGTCGTCGGCGAACAGGACAAGGCGTCGCTGCATCGCGCGAAGGGCGCGCTGGCCGTCGACATGGAGTCGCACATCGCCGCCGCGTTCGCGGCCGCGCGCGGCGTGCCGTTCGCGGTGTGTCGCGCGATCGTCGATCCGGCGTGGCGCACGCTGCCGCGTGCGGCAACCGCCGGCCTGCGCGACGACGGCAGCACGGCGATCCTGCCGATCCTGCGCGAACTGCTGAAGCAGCCGTCGCAGCTCGGCCCGCTGTTGCAGGTCGCGAGTGACGCGCGCGCGGCGCGCACGACCCTGATCCAGGCGCGGCACGCGTTCGAGCGGGCGGGCGCGATGCGGATCGTCTGAGCGGCGCGCGGCGCCCCCGCCTCCCCGCATTCCGGTTCGCGTTTCGCGCGGACGAAAAAAGAGCGCTGCATCATGCAGCGCTCTTTGCTTTGTGCGCCCAGCATGGGCGCACTCCTGCGAGTGAAAGTCTCGCCATGAGTTGATCACGGCGAATGAAGCGAAGCGCAACTGCGTGAGGGTGACCGAGCGTGGAGAGGAAGCGTGGAGCGTAAGC
>NZ_LOYN01000035.1:0-40976 GCF_001526325.1 Burkholderia sp. MSMB1826 | reverse complement strand
CCGACGAAGTGATCGGCGGGTTCGGCCGCACCGGCGAGTGGTTCGCGCACCAGCACTTCGGCTTCGAGCCGGACCTGATCACGATGGCGAAGGGCCTCACGTCGGGCTACGTGCCGATGGGCGCGGTGGGCATCCACGAACGCATCGCGCGCCCGATCATCGACAACGGCGAATTCAATCATGGCCTCACGTACTCGGGCCACCCCGTGGCGGCGGCCGTCGCGGTCGCGAACCTGAAGCTGCTGCGCGACGAAGGCATCGTCGAGCGCGTGAAGACCGATATCGGCCCGTATTTCCAGCGGCGGCTGCGGGACGCGTTGGGCGATCATCCGATCGTCGGGGAGATTGCGGGAGCGGGGCTGGTCGCCGGTGTTCAACTCGCGCGCGACGGGCGCCGGCGCGAGCGCTTCGGCGCGGACGTCGATGTCGGCACGATCTGCCGCGACTTCTGCTTCAACGGCAACCTGATCATGCGCGCGACCGGCGACCGGATGCTGTTGTCGCCGCCGCTCGTGATTCGCGAGGCGGAGATCGACGAGATCGTCGACAAGGCGAAGCGCGCGTTCGACGCGACGGCGCAGCGGGTGGGGCAGGGCCGGTAAGCCGGCACTGCTGCGGGTGCGGCGTCGCATGATGCCGGCGCCCGCGTCGCGTAGGGCACGTGCGTCGCCAAAACGAAAATGGCCTGCGTCGTGAGACGCAGGCCATTGAATTCTTTGGTGGGCGGTACTGGGATCGAACCAGTGACCCCTGCCGTGTGAAGGCAGTGCTCTACCGCTGAGCTAACCGCCCAAAGAAGCTGAAATTATGTCAGAGCTTTTTGGGTTCGTAAAGCCCTTTCTGCAAATTTTTTTAAACGGCCGCCGGCGCCCGTTCGCGAGCCGCGTGTTCAGCCCGCGAGCGCGGGCAGCGCGTCGATCGACGCGCGCACGTAGTCGGCGAAGCGCAGCGCGACCGGTTCGGCGGTGCCGCTGCGCTTGAGCTCCAGCGTGCGCGATTCGAGCGACGCATCCTTCAGCGGCCGGAACGCGAGCCGGTCGCTCTTGACCTGCTGCAGCACGCGCGGCACGAGCGCGATGCCCATCCCGAATTCGACCATCGACAGGATCGTCTGCCACAGCCGCGCCTCGTGACGGATCAGCGGACTGAATCCCGCGTTCACGCACTGCGCGATGATCAGGTCGTGGTAGTGCGGCGCGGCGTCGCGCGGAAACAGGATGAACGGTTCCGTCGCGAGCGCGGCGAGCGCGACCTGCCGGCGCCGCGCAAGCGGATGCGCGGCCGGCAGGCAGCACACGAACGGCTCCGCATAGACGGGCGCCGATTCGACCTCGGGCGGGCAGTGGCCCCAGTGCGCGTAGCCGAGATCGATCTGGCCGCGCTGGATCGCCTGCACCTGCGCGTGCGTGTTCATCTCGCTCAGCACGATCTCGACGCCCGGATAGTCGGCCTCGAAGCGCCGCACCGCGTCGGGCAGCCCGCGATACAGCATCGAATGGACGAAGCCGATCCGCAGCCGGCCGGCGAGCCCCGACGCGGAGCGCACCGTCAGGCGCTCGGCCTCGGCCGCCTGCAGCAGCAGCCGGCGCGCCTCGCCGAGCAGCACCGCGCCCGCGTTGGTCAGCGCGACCGTCTTGTTGGTGCGGGAAAAAAGCTGCACGCCGAGCGCGTCCTCGAACTTGCGGATGTCGAAACTCAGCGCCGGCTGCGAGATGTACAGGCGCTTCGCCGCGCGCCCGAAGTGCAGCTCCTCGGCGACGGCCACGAAGTAGCGCAACTGCCTCAGTTCCACGGTGTCTCCTCCCGGCGTCGGCATCGATAAGCGATATCTATCGTACCGGATAAATCCTGTATTGGACGCTTATCGACCGCGCGCCTACGCTCTGCGGGAGGCTTGACGCACGACGGACCGGGCGCCGCGGCACCGTGGCCCGGCCGATGCGCTGGCAACCCAGGAGACGCACGCATGCACGACACCGCTCGCACGCCGGACACCGGTGCATCCCATATCCCCGACAGCCGGGGCATCAATTTCTTCACCGTCGACCCCGATCTCGGCGCGTTGCTGAAGCTGCATCTCGGCGACGTGCACTATGCCGAACTCGAGCCGCGTCTGCGCGCGCTCGGCGAGCGCGTATCGGGCGAACTCGACGAATGGGCGGCGCGCGCGGACAAGCATCCGCCCGTGCTCGAGCACCGCAACCGGCGCGGCGAGGCCGTGCAGCGGATCGACAAGGATCCGGCGTACGTCGCGCTCGAACGGGTCGCGTATGCGGAGCTCGGGCTCGCATCGCTGAGCCATGGGGCCGAAACCGTGCCGCCGCTCGTCAAGTACGCGCTGACGTTCCTGTTCGTGCAGGCGGAATTCGGGCTGTGCTGCCCGGTCAGCATGACCGACTCGCTGACCCGCACGCTGCGCCGCTTCGGCGACCCGGCGCTCGTCGCGCGCTACCTGCCGAGGCTCGCGTCGCGCGACTTCGACACGCTGTACCAGGGCGCGATGTTCATGACCGAGCAGGCGGCCGGCTCCGACGTCGGCCGTATCGCGACGCGCGCGACCCGCGGAACCGACGCGCACGGCGACACCGTCTGGCGCCTGACCGGCGACAAGTGGTTCTGCTCGAATGCCGACGCCGATCTCGCGATGGTGCTTGCGCGGCCCGACGGCGCACCGGACGGCATCAAGGGCCTCGCGCTGTTCCTGCTGCCGAAGACGCTGCCGGACGGCACGCGCAACCGCTACCGGATCGTGCGCCTGAAGGACAAGCTCGGCAGCCGTTCGATGGCGAGCGGCGAGATCGCGCTCGAAGGCGCGCAGGCGTACCTGATCGGCGAGATCGGCCGCGGCTTTCACCAGATGGCCGACATGATCAACATGTCGCGGCTGTCGAACGGCGTGCGCGCGGCCGGGTTGATGCGGCGCGCGCTGAACGAAGCGTTGCACGTCGCCGCGCATCGCGACGCGTTCGGCCGCAAGCTGATCGAGATGCCGCTGATGCGGCGCCAGCTGATGAAGACGCTGCTGCCGGCCGAGGCCGCGCGCACGATGTTCATGCAAATCGCGCTGTTGCTGCCGCAGGCCGATGCGGGCGACGAACAGGCTGCGCGCTGCGTGCGGATCCTGACGCCGTTGATCAAGTTCCGCGCGTGCCGCGACGCGCGCCGCGTGACGGGCGATGCGATGGAAGTGCGCGGCGGCACCGGCTATATCGAGGAGTGGAGCGATGCGCGGCTCGTGCGCGACGCGCACCTCGGTTCGATCTGGGAAGGCACGAGCAACATCGTCGCGCTCGACGTCGCGCGCGCCGCGCAGCGCGAGCATGCGCTCGACGCGCTGCGCACGTTCCTCGGCGATCGTCTGGGCGCGGCGCCGCTGCCCGACGCGAGCCGCACGGCGCTGCGGCGCATTCTCGCGCGGGCGTGCGATGCGCTCGCGCGGGTCGCGGAGGACGGCGACGACGCGCGCGTGCGGCAGGCCGCGTCCGCGCTGTATTACGCGAGCGCGGCCGTGCTGATGGCTTGCGAAGGCGTACGGCTCGCGCCGGATTTCAGGCGTCTCGCGCTGGCGCACCTGATCGTGCGACACAAGCTGCTGCCGGTCGATCCGCTCGCGCCGGCACCGCGCGACGACGAATCGGCCGCGTCCGACGCGCTGCTGCGCGGCCTGCCGGTCGCGCTCGACACGGCGCTCGACCTGCTGCCGGAGGTCGAGCGATGAGCACGACGCGTGGCGCACTGGACGGCCTGAAGGTCGTCGACCTGAGCCGGGTGCTCGGCGGCCCGTACTGCACGCAGGCGCTCGCCGATCACGGCGCGACGGTGATCAAGATCGAGCCGCCCGCCGGCGACGAGACGCGTGGCTGGGGGCCGCCGTTCCTCGGCGACACGGCCTGGTATTTCATGGGCGTGAACCGCAACAAGGAAGGGCTCGCGCTCGACCTGTCGCACGACGAAGGGCGGGCGATCCTGTGGCGCCTGCTCGAAGAGGCCGACGTGCTCGTCGAGAATTTCAAGCCGGGCACGCTCGCGCGCTGGGGCATGGACTACGCACGCGACCTGCAGCCGCGCTTCCCGCGCCTGATCCACTGCGCGGTAACGGGCTTCGGCGACGACGGCCCGCTCGGCGGCCTGCCGGGCTACGACGCGGTGATCCAGGCGATGGCCGGGTTGATGAGCGTGAACGGCGAACGCGACGGTGGCGCGACGCGCATCGGTTTGCCGATCGTCGACATGGTCACGGGACTCAACGCGCTCGCCGGCATCCTGCTGGCGCTCGCGGAGCGCGAGAAGAGCGGGCGCGGGCAGTCGATCGACGTGGCGCTGTACGACTGCGGCGTGTCGCTGCTGCATCCGCACCTGCCGAACTTCTTCGGTTCGGGCCGCGTGCCGGAGCGCAGCGGCAACGCGCATCCGAACATCGCGCCGTACGACAGCTACCGCACGGCCACCGTGCCGATCTTTCTCGCGGTCGGCAACGACCGGCAGTTCGCGCGGCTCGTCGCGCATCTCGGTGCGCCGGCGCTCGCCGGCGATCCGCGCTTCGTCGACAACCGCAGCCGCTGCGCGCACCGGCCGCAGTTGAAGGTCGAGCTGGAAGTGCGGCTTGCCGCGCACGCGTGCGAGCCGCTCGCGCGCGAGCTGATGGCGGCCGGCGTGCCGTGCGGGCCGGTGCGCACGGTGGCCGACGTCGCGCACGATCCGCATGCGCTGCACCGCGGCCTGTTCGTCGAGATCGGTGCGTATCGCGGCACCGCGTCGCCGGTGAAGCTGTCGCGCACACCGGCCACCTACCGGTCGGCGCCGCCGGCGCTCGGTCGCGACACACGTGCGGTGCTCGATCGGCTCGGCGTCGATCGCGCGCTTCAGCAGCAACTGCTCGATGCCGGCGTGCTGCGTGTCGCGCCCGACCTGACGTGACGGGCCCACGGGGCGTCCGCAGATGAACGTCGTCCCGACCCGATCGATCGCAACGTCGACTTCGAGCCACGCAACGTAGAGCAATCCGACCAGCCGGCGAAGGCCGGCCATCCGACAAGGCGCGCGACAGTCGCGCCCCCGATTACCAGGAGACATCGATGAGCCGTCCGCCATCCCCGCCCGCCGCGCAGCCGCGGCCAGGCCGCGCCGCCCTCGCGGCGTTCGTCGGCACCACGATCGAGTGGTACGACTTCTACATCTACGGCACCGCCGCGGCGCTCGTGTTCGGCAAGGTGTTCTTTTCGAGCACGATGGATTCCGGCGTTGCGACGCTGCTCGCGTTCGTCACGTTCTGGGCCGGCTTCGCCGCGCGGCCGCTCGGCGGGATCGTGTTCGGCCATCTCGGCGATCGCGTCGGCCGCAAGACCGCGCTCGTGATCACGCTGGTGATGATGGGGCTCGCGACGACCGGCATCGGGCTGCTGCCCGGCTATGCGTCGATCGGCGTATGGGCGCCGGCGGGCCTCGTCGTGCTGCGCGTGCTGCAGGGCATCGCGGTCGGCGGCGAGTGGGGCGGCGCGGTGCTGATCGCGAGCGAGAATGCGCCGAAGCATCGCAGCATCCTGTATGCGGCGTTCGCCCAGCAGGGCTCGCCCACCGGCAACCTGCTGGCCACGGCCGCGTTCTTCGCGCTGAGCGCGCTGCCGACGCCGTCGTTCCTGATGTGGGGCTGGCGCATTCCGTTCCTGCTGTCGGCCGTGCTCGTGATCATCGGCATGGTGATCCGGCTGAAGCTCGAGGAGTCGGTCGACATGCAGCGCGTGCTCGCGCGCAAGCGCACGGTGAAGCTGCCGCTGCGCGACGTCGTGCGCGACCACTGGGTCGTCGTGTTGCTCGCGGCCGGCACGCTGCCGGTGATCAACGTCACGTATTTCCGCAGCACGTTCGCGCTGTCGTGGGCGACGAAGACGCTCGGTTACGCGCAGGGCACGTTCCTCGGCATCCTGTCGATCTCGCTCGTCGTGCAATTTCTGATGCAGCCGGTCGGCGCGTGGTTCGTGTCGAAGGTCGACATGCGGCGCGCGATGTGCTGGATCCTGATTCCGGAAATCGTGCTGATGCCGATGATGTTCCATGCGCTCGCGACGCGTTCGTACTGGGTCGCCGTCGCGGGCATGTGCATTTCGACGATTCCGTCGGCGATGTTCTACGGCGCGGTCGGCGGCGTGCTCGCGCGCGTGTTCCCGGCCAACCTCCGTTATACGGGCCTGTCGCTCGCGTATCAGTTGAGCGCGCTGGTCGTCGGCGGCGGCACGCCGGTGCTCGCGCAGGCGATCCTGAACGCGACCGGCAGCATCGTCGGCGTCGCGATCGCGTCGGGGCTGTACGCGCTCGTGTCGCTTGCGTGCATGCTCGCGCTGCTCAATCGCACCGGCTACCGCGCGGACGAGCTGTCGACGGCCGAACGCAGCGATGCGGCGGAATGGGGCACGGAAGGCGCGGGCGCGGATCAGCCGGCCGGCGCGGGCGCGCCGCCGGACGATCGCGGCACGTTGAAACCGGCGGGATGAGGCGGGCACGCCGGCTCGCCCGGGCGCCGTCGAGCGCGCGTCGGCGGGGTTGCGTCGATTGGGCTGCCCCAAAAGCAAACGGCACCGTGCGGTCACACGGTGCCGTTTGCTCCATTCGCGCGACGACGCCAGCGGGCGCCGCCTGCGCGATTCGCGGCGCTCAGCCTTCCGTCGGCGGCACGTAGCCGGACGCCTGGTCCGCGCCCTCGCCGAAGAAGTACTTCTCCGTCTGCTTCATCAGGTACTGGCGCGCGCGCGGGTCGGCCATGTTCAGGCGGTTTTCGTTGATCAGCATCGTTTGCTGCTTGAGCCAGCCTTGCCACGCTTCCTTCGAGACGCTCTCGTAAATGCGCTTGCCGAGTTCGCCCGGCAGCGGCGGGAAATCGAGGCCTTCGGCTTCCTTGCCGAGCTTCGCGCATTGGATCATTCGAGCCATCGTGTACTTCTCCTGTAATCGGTGTCTGGGGGAAGGGCAGTCGTGCCGGTGCTCAGAGCTGCTTCATCAGCACGAGCGACTTGCGCTGCCAGTTATAGAGTTTGCGACGGTCTTCCGGCAGGTCGTCGACGCTGACCTTGACGAAGCCGCGCTTGAGGAACCAGTGCTCGGTGCGCGTCGTGAGCACGAAGATGTGCGTGAGGCCGCGCGCGCGGGCGCGCTGCTCGATGCGCTTGAGCAGGCGTTCGCCGTCGCCCGAGCCCTGCGCTTCGGGTGCGACCGTCAGGCACGCCATTTCGCCGATCTTTTCCTGCTGGTACGGGTACAGCGCCGCGCAGCCGAACAGCACGCCATCGTGCTCGATCACCGAGAAGTGGTCGATGTCGCGTTCGATCTGGTGGCGGCCGCGCCGCACGAGCGTGCCGTCCGACTCGAGCGGCTCGATCAGCGACAGGATGCCGCCGACGTCGTCCGGGGTCGCCTCGCGCAGGCTTTCGAGGTTCTCGTACGAGATCATCGTGCCGACGCCGTCGTGCAGGAACAGTTCGAGCAGCATGCTGCCGTCGAGCGACTGCGGGATCAGGTGGGCGCGGGTCACGCCGCCGCGGCATGCGCGGATCGAATGCTTGAGGAAGAACGCGTCGTCGCCCTGGATGTTGCCGGAATCGAGCAGTTCGGCGGCCGCGTCGAGCGACATTTCGCGTACCAGCTCGCCTTCGTCGTCGACGATGCCGGGCCCTTCGGTCAGGAAGATGATCTTGTCGGCGCGCAGCGCGATCGCGGCCGCCGACGCGACGTCCTCCATCGACAGGTTGAACGCCTCGCCGGTCGGCGAGAATCCGAGCGGCGACAGCAGCACGAGCTTGCGGCTCGCGAGCGAATGACGGATCGATTCGGCGTCGATCTTGCGCACGATGCCCGTGTGCGCGAAATCGACGCCGTCGAGAATCCCCACCGGCCGCGCGGTCACGAAGTTGCCCGACACGACGCTGATGTGCGCGTGCGCCATCGGCGAGTTCGGCAGACCCTGGCTGATCGCGGCCTCGATGTCGAGACGCACTTCGCCGGCCGCTTCCTTCGCGGATTCGAGCGCGCGCGCATCGGTGATGCGCAGGCCGTGCGAAAACTCGGATTCGACACCGTGCAGGCTCAGCTGCTCCTCGACCTGCGGGCGCGAGCCGTGCACGAGCACGATCTGGATGCCCATCGCCTGCAAGAGCGCGATGTCGGACACGAGCGCATTCAGCAGCCCCTGCTGCACCACCTCGCCGCCGAACCCCACGACGAACGTGCTGTTGCGGAACTTGTGGATATAGGGCGCGACGGAGCGCATCCAGTCGACGAACTGCGCGTGGCTGGCGGCCGAATCGTCGGCGGCCGGCGGCGTCGCGGCGCCGGTCTGGGCGGGAGGGAGGTCGGTTTGGGAATTCATGGCCGGGATTATAATGCGCCCCCATGTCGAATGTTTCTAAAAGTCCCGCGCCGACGCGGGCCAATACGCCGTCGGCGAAGCACCCGGATGGTGCGGCCGATGCGCGCGAGCAGCCGGGCCAGCCGCCGCGCCAGCAGCAGGACAAGCCGGCGGGCACGCCGGCACCCGCGCCGCGCGGGCCGCGCAATGACGAACGGCGCGGCGCCGCGCGCCAGCCGGCCGCGAAGGGAGCGCCGCAGCCGACGGGCGAGCGGGCCCCGCGCCGCGAGCGTGCGCCGCGCGCCGCCGTCCCGCCGAATCCCGTTCCGCCGATCACGTATCCGGAAAGCCTGCCCGTGTCGGGCAAGCGCGACGAAATCGCGCGTGCGATCGCCGGTCATCAGGTCGTCATCGTCTGCGGCGAAACCGGCTCGGGCAAGACTACGCAATTGCCGAAGATCTGTCTCGATCTCGGCCGCGGCCTCGGCGCCGGCGGCACGGGCCTGATCGGCCATACGCAGCCGCGGCGCCTGGCCGCCTCGTCGACCGGCCGCCGGATCGCCGAGGAACTCGGCACGCCGTTCGGCGAGGTGGTCGGCTACAAGGTGCGCTTCACCGACAATCTCGCGCCGGGCGCATCCGTCAAGCTGATGACCGACGGCATCCTGCTCGCCGAGACGCAGACCGACCCGTTGCTGAAGGCGTACGACACGCTGATCATCGACGAGGCGCACGAGCGCAGCCTGAACATCGACTTCCTGCTCGGCTATCTGAAGGAAATCCTGCCGAGGCGGCCGGACCTGAAGCTGATCGTCACGTCCGCGACGATCGACGCCGATCGCTTCGCGCGCCATTTCGGCACCGACGCGCGCCCGGCGCCCGTGATCGAGGTGAGCGGGCGGCTGTATCCGGTCGAGATGCGCTACCGCCCGGTGGCCGAGGATCGCCCGGCGGTGAAGAACGCCGAGGGCACGGGCGGCCGCGATCGCGTGAAGACCGCGCGCGAAGCCGAGCGCGACCTGATGGACGCGATCGTCGACGCGGTCGACGAGCTGTGCCGCGAAGGCCCCGGCGACGTGCTGGTGTTCCTGCCCGGCGAGCGGGAGATCCGCGAGGCGGCCGAGGCGCTGCGCAAGCACCATCCGCCGCATACCGAGATCCTGCCGCTGTTCGCGCGGCTCTCGGCGGCCGATCAGGACAAGGTGTTCAAGGCGTCGAACGCGCGCCGGATCGTGCTCGCGACCAACGTGGCCGAAACCTCGCTGACGGTGCCGGGCATCCGTTACGTGGTCGACACCGGCCTCGCGCGCGTGAAGCGCTATTCGTACCGGAACAAGGTCGAGCAACTGCAGGTCGAGTCGATCTCGCAGGCGGCCGCGAACCAGCGCGCGGGCCGCTGCGGCCGGGTGGCCGACGGCGTGTGCATTCGTTTGTACGAGGAAAGCGACTACCAGGCGCGTGCGCGCTTCACCGATCCGGAAATCCTGCGCTCGTCGCTCGCGTCGGTGATCTTGCGGATGAAGTCGCTGCACCTGACGGCGATCGAATCGTTCCCGTTCCTCGAACCGCCGCCCGGCCGCGCGATCGCGGACGGTTACCAGTTGCTCAACGAGCTCGGCGCGGTCGACGACGACAACGCGCTGACGCCGCTCGGCCGCGAGCTCGCGCGGCTGCCGCTCGACCCGCGCGTCGGCCGGATGATTCTCGCCGCGCGCGACCAGCAGTCGCTGCGCGAGGTGCTGATCATCGCGAGCGCGCTGTCCGTGCAGGACCCGCGCGATCGTCCGATCGAAGCGCAGGAGCAGGCCGACCAGGCGCACCGCCGGTTCGCCGACGAGCGCTCCGAATTCCTGCAGTGGCTGAAGATCTGGGCGTGGTTCGAAGAGGCCGTCGCGCACAAGAAGTCGAATCGCCAGCTCGTCGACGCGTGCCGGCAGAACTTCCTGTCGCATCTGCGGCTGCGTGAATGGCGCGACGTCCATTCGCAGTTGCTGACGGTCGTGCGCGAGCACGGCTGGCGGCTCAACGAAGTCGAGGCCACCTACGAGCAGATCCATCTGGCCCTGTTGACGGGGCTGCTCGGCAACCTCGGCATGAAGGCCGACGACGATCCGCATTACCTCGGCGCGCGCGGCATCAAGTTCTACCTGTGGCCGGGCTCCGCGCTCGCGAAGAAGGCCGGCCGCTGGGTGATGGCGGCCGAACTCGTCGAGACGAGCCGGCTGTACGCGCGCTGCCTCGCGAAGATCGAGCCGGAGTGGGTCGAGAAGATCGGCGCGCACCTGCTGAAGAAATCGCTGTCGGAACCGCACTGGGAGAAGCGTCCCGCGCAGGTCAGCGCGTTCGAGCGCGCGACGCTGTACGGGCTGCCGATCTATCACCGGCGGCGCGTCGCGTTCGGCAAGCAGGACCCGGCGCGCGCCCGCGAGCTGTTCATCCGCGGCGCGCTGGTCGAAGGCGAGTTCGACACGAAACTGCCGTTCTTCGCGCACAACCGCAAGCTGCTCGCCGACATCGAGCAGCTCGAGCACAAGTCGCGTCGGCAGGACGTGCTGGTCGACGACGAGTTGATCTACGCGTACTACGACCACGCGATTCCGGAAGGCATCCACACGGGCGCCGCGTTCGAGCGCTGGTATCGCGACGAGGTGAAGAAGGGCGGCCAGGCGGAGGACAAGCAGCGGCTGCTGTATCTGTCGCGCGACGACCTGATGCGCCACGAGGCGGCGGGCGTGACGACCGACCTGTTCCCGAAGCGCGCGACGATGGCCGGCGTCGAGATGGCGTTCACGTACCACTTCGAACCCGGCACGCCGCGCGACGGCGTGACGCTCGCCGTGCCGCTGTTCGCGCTGAACCAGGTCGACGCGCGCCGCTGCGAGTGGCTGGTGCCGGGCATGCTGAAGGAAAAGGTGCAGTTGCTGCTGAAGTCGCTGCCGCAGAAGCTGCGCCGGCACTGCGTGCCGCTGCCCGAGTACGCGGCCGGCTTCGTCGAGCGGATGGGCCGCGAGCGCTTCGGTGCGGGCGGGCTCGTCGAGGCGCTGATCGCCGACGTGCGGGCGCAGACGCAGGTCATGATGAAAACGGCCGACTTCAAGCTCGAGACGCTGCCCGCGCACCTGTTCATGAACTTCAAGGTGATCGACGAGCACGGCCGCCAGCTCGCGATGGGGCGCAATCTCGCGCAGCTTCGCCAGGAGCTGGGCGCACAGGCGCAGCAGCAGTTCCAGAAGATCGCGGCGGCGTCGACGCTCGCGAGCGGCGGCGACGCCGAGGCCGGTCAGGCGCCCGGCCATGCGCCCGCGTCGAGTGTCGCGGCCGGGGCGCCTGCCCGCGGCGCGAAGGCCGGCAAGGGCGCGGCGCCGCAGACGGCCGCCGCGGCGGAAACCGGCGCGACGGCGTTGTACGAGAACCTGACGACGTGGAATTTCGGCAAGCTGCCCGAGCTGCTGGAAATCCGTCGGCGCGGCCAGACGCTGTACGGCTATCCGGCGCTCGTCGACCGTGGCACGCATTGCGACGTCGAGGTGTTCGATTCGCCGGAGGAGGCCGCGCGCATCCACCGGGCCGGGTTGCGGCGCCTCTTCGCGCTGCAGTTGAAGGAGCCGATCAAGTTCCTGGAAAAGAACCTGCCGGGGCTGCGCGAGATGGCGATGCAGTACATGTCGCTCGGCACGCAGGACGAGTTGCGCGACCAGTTGATCGACACGGCGCTCGACCGCGCGTGCCTGCAGGACCCGCTGCCCGACGACGACGCGAGCTTCCACGCGCGCCGCGACGAGGGCCGCAGCCGCCTGAACCTGCTCGCGCAGGAAATCGCGCGGCTCGTCGGGCAGATCCTGGCCGAATACGCGGGCCTCGTGAAGAAGCTCGCGCAGGCGAAGCCGTTCGCGCAGGCCCATGCGGACCTGCAGCAGCAATTGGCCGCGCTGGTCGGCAAGCGCTTCGTGATCGACACGCCTTACGCGCAGCTTGCGCATTTCCCGCGCTACCTGAAGGGCATCGCGCTGCGGATCGACAAGCTGAAGGCCGATCCGGCGCGCGACGCGAAGCAGTCGGCCGAGCTGCTGCCGCTCGCCCAGCAGTACCAGCGCGCGGTGTCGCAGCGCGGCGGCGTCGCCGATGCGCGGCTCGCGGAATTCCGCTGGCTGCTCGAGGAATTGCGGATTTCGCTGTTCGCGCAGGAACTGCGCACGCCGATGCCGGTCTCTGTCAAGCGTCTGCACAAGGTCTGGGAGTCGATGCAGCGCTAGCGCAACATCGGTGTGCCGGCCCGCACCGGCCGCCGCCCGGGGCCGGCACCGCGGTGGCGCCTCCGGCAGGCCGGGCATGCGTCGAAGTGGCGCAATACCGGCATGGGTCAACCGGAGGGGCCCGCCGAACGTTCTACAATGACAGCTGTTCCACGACGTGAGTCTTCATGCGCACTTTCCTTTCCTTCGGCCGCACGCTTGCGCTGGCCGCTGCCGTGCTGGCGCCCGCCGCGCACGCGAATAATGTGATCGTCCTCAATTCGGCCGAAGCGACGCTTTCCCTGATCGACCAGCAGACCCGCGAAGTCGTTTCCACGATGCCGACCGGCAAGGAACCGCACCATTTGATGGCGACGCCCGACAACGCGTCGCTGATCGTCGCGAATTCGGTCTCGAACAGCCTGATGTTCCTCGATCCGAAGACGGGCAAGCTGCAGCGCACCGTCGAAGGGATCGACGACCCTTACCAGCTCGGCTTCTCGCCCGACCGCAAATGGTTCGCGGCGGCCGGCCTGCGGCTCGACCGCGTCGACATCTACGGCTACGACGGCCGCGACCTGCGCCTCGTGAAGCGCGTGCCGCTCGCGGTGATGCCGAGCCACCTCGCGTTTACGAAGGACAGCAAGACGCTGCTCGTGTCGCTGCAGGTGTCCGGCGAGATCGCGGCGATCGACCTGCCGACGCAGACGGTCAAATGGAAGATGAAGGTCGGCAAGGTGCCGGCCGGCCTGTGGCTCACGCCGGACGACAAATTCCTGCTGGTCGGGATGACCGGCGCGGATTACGTCGCGGTCGTCGACTGGCGCAACCAGAAGGTCGTCAAGCAGATCTACACGGGCAAGGGCGCGCACAATTTCCGCTCGCTCGCCGACGGCACGCACGTCGCGGTGACGAACCGCGTCGCGAACACGATCAGCATCATCGACGAGAACACGCTCGCCAACGTCGGCGACATCACCGGCCTGCTGCCGGGCCCCGACGACATGGAGCTGTCCGCCGACAAGAAGACGCTGTGGGTGACGTTCCGGTTCGCGAAGAAGGTCGGGATCATCGATCTGGCCTCGCGCAAGCTGGTGCAGACGATTGCCGTCGGCCGCTCGCCGCACGGCATCTACTTCTACGACCGCGCGCCGTGGAAGGCGGCGAACGGCGCGTGACGGGCGGAGGCGAACGATGCTGCACCTGATCGATGCGTTCGTGTCGGACATCCAGACCTGGCTGTACGTCGATGTCGTGCAGCCGCTCCTCTTCAAGTTCAACCTGATGGACTATGACGAGGACACCTACGACGCGCTGTACTGGGTGATCATCGGCGCGCTGCAGATGGTGCTGATGTTCGCGCTGCTGCGCCCGCTCGAGGCGCTGCTGCCGGTCGAGCGCTGGAAGAACCGCCGCGCGGTGCGGGTCGACGTGATCTACACGGCGATCTCGAAGCTCGGCATCTACACGCTGTTCTTCTTCTTCGCGCTGCAGCCGGTGTTCGACGGCTTCCAGGCGTGGCTGCGCCTGCATGGCGTCGCGAACGTCAACCTCGACTATCTGTGGCCGGGCGTGACCTCGCAGCCGATCGTCGCGTTCGCGATCTACCTCGTCGTGCTCGACTTCGCCGGCTACTGGTATCACCGCTGGCAGCACAAGTTCGGCATCTGGTGGGAGCTGCACGCGGTCCATCACAGCCAGCGGCAGATGTCGCTGTGGTGCGACGACCGCAACCACCTGCTCGACGACGTGCTCCAGTCGTGCTTTTTCGCGGCGATCGCGCTCGTGATCGGCGTGACGCCGTCGCAGTTCGTCGTGCTGACCGCGGTCACCAACTTCCTGCAGAGCATCCAGCATACGAATGCGCGGCTGTCGTACGGCCGCATCGGCGAGCGTCTGCTCGTCAGCCCGATCTTCCACCGCCGGCACCATGCGGTCGGTTACGGCCACGAAGGCACCAAGTACGGCTGCAACTTCGGCGTGCTGTTTCCGTGGTGGGACATGATGTTCGGCACCGCGTCGTGGAACCGCACGGTCGAGCCGACCGGCATCCGCGAGCAGGTCGAGGGCGTATCCTATGGCGACGGCTTCTGGTCGCAGCACGGCCTCGCGTTCGTGCGGATCTTCCGGCGCCTGTTCCCCGCGAAGCGCGGCGCGGCGTCGGCCTGATCCCGATCCGTCCGCTCTCCCGTTGAACGACGCTTGCACGCGGCCCGCATGCGCTTTGGCGCATGCGGGCCGCGTGGTTTATCCTTTCCCCGTTTTTCTCCGTCAATCCAGACTCCCCAGGCTCGCATGAACGATTTGCTGCGTTCCTTCGTCCGGGCGCTCGCCAGCGCGCTGCATCCGCGCATGCTGTGGCTCACCCTGATGCCGTTCGTCGTGTCGGCGCTGCTGTGGGGCGCCGTGCTGTGGTTCTCGTGGCAGACATTGCTGGACCTCGCGCGCGGCGCGCTCGACGGCTTCGTGCTGACGGCCGCGCTGTATCGCGCGTTCGATGCGATCGGCATGTCGCAACTGCATGCGGTCGTCGCGCCGTTCGTGGTCGTGTCGCTCGCCATTCCGCTGATCGTGCTGACCGTGCTGCTGCTGATCGCGACGATCTCGATGCCGGTCGTAATCAAGCACCTGTCGAACCGGCAGTTCGCGGCGCTCGAGCCGAAGCGGGGCGGCACCTTCTTCGGCAGCGTGTTCAATTCGCTCGGCGCGGCGCTCGTCGGCGTCGTGCTGCTCGTCGTGACGATCCCGCTGTGGCTGATTCCGCCGTTCTTCGCGTTGCTGCCGCCGCTGATCTGGGGCTGGCTCACGTATCGCGTGATGACCTACGATGCGCTCGCGCTGCATGCGAGCCGCGACGAGCGCCGCGCGCTCGTGCGCCGGCACCGCTGGCCGCTGATCGGCATCGGCGTCGCGACCGGGCTGCTCGGCACCGTGCCGACCTTCGTGTGGGTGTCGTCGGTCTGGATGATGGTGCTGTTCCCGTTCGTCGCGGCCGCCATGATCTGGGTTTACGCTTTCATCCTCGTCTTCTCGGCGCTGTGGTTCGGGCACTACTGCCTGCGCGCGCTCGAAGACCTGCGCGCGAGTGCGCGCGCCACCGCAATCGACATGGGGCAGGCATGAGCATCGGCATCATCATCATCGGCGACGAAATCCTGTCGGGCCGCCGGCAGGACAAGCATCTGGCGAAGGTCATCGAGCTGCTCGGCGCGCGCGGCCTCGCGCTCGACTGGGCCGAATACGTCGGCGACGATCCGGCGCGCATCACGGCGACGCTCGCGCGCGCGATCGCGTCGGGCGACATCGTGTTCTCGACGGGCGGGATCGGCGCGACGCCGGACGACCACACGCGCCAGTGCGCGGCGGCCGCGCTCGGCGTGCCGCTCGAGCTGCATCCGGAAGCGAAGGCGCTGATTGCGGAGCGGATCCGCGAGATGCACGCGGATCCGGCCGCACCGGTCGATTTCGAATCGCCGGAAAACCAGCACCGTTTCAACATGGGCGTGTTCCCGGCCGGGGCGACGATCATCCCGAACGGCTACAACCGGATTCCCGGCTTCTCGGTCGGCCATCTCCATTTCGTGCCGGGCTTTCCGGTGATGGCGTGGCCGATGATCGAATGGGTGCTCGATACGCAGTACGCGCATCTGCATCACGCGACGCCGCATGCCGAGCGCTCGCTGTACGTGTTCGAGCTGCCGGAATCGACGCTCACGCCGCTGATGGAGAGGATCGAGCGCGATTTCCCGGGCGTGCGCGTGTTCAGCCTGCCGAGCGTCGGCGACGCGGAGCGCGGCGGCATCTACGCGCGCCGTCACATCGATCTCGGCGTGAAGGGCGAGCCGGAAGCGGTCGCGGCCGCGTTCGTGAAGCTGCGCGAAGGCGTGCACCTGCTCGGCGGCGACGTCGTCGAGCCCGATGCGCCGCGCGCCTGAGCGGCCTGCCACGCTGCCGTACCAAAAGCAACGGGCCGCGCAACGCGGCCCGTCATCGGCATGTCATCGCCCGGCTCGACGATGAGGCTGTCGCAACCGGCGGCCTCGGCGCGCCGTCAGGCGCCGATCCACGGCAGTTTGCGGAAGCACCAGCCGTCGACCGTCTTGCGGTGGCCTTCGGCGTCCTTCGCGCCCTCGAAGCCTTCGAGCAGGTCGAACGCCTTCGTGTAGCCGGCCTGCGCGGACGCGACCGCGGCGAGCTTCGAGCGCGCGGCGCTGCGGCACAGGAACAGGATCGGCGTATCGGCCGGCAGGGCCGCCTTCAGTTCGTTGACGAATTCGGCGTTCGGCACGCCGCCCGGGTAGCGCGTCCATTCGATGTGCAGGTACTGGCCGTCGCCGACGAGCGGGCGGCCGATCCAGTCGAGCTCGGCGCGCGTGCGCACGTCGACGAGGCGCGCCGACGGGTCGAGCTGCAGCAGTTCGAATGCCTCGACCGGCAGCAGCGC
The DNA here is from genome assembly GCF_001526325.1 of Burkholderia sp. MSMB1826. Classification (NCBI taxonomy): domain Bacteria; kingdom Pseudomonadati; phylum Pseudomonadota; class Betaproteobacteria; order Burkholderiales; family Burkholderiaceae; genus Burkholderia; species Burkholderia sp. MSMB1826. Next base: position 23,965 of record NZ_LOYN01000035.1, on the reverse strand, counting down.
GCCGGCGTAGTCGAGCGCGCCCTGGGCGCGGCGTTCGTCGGCCTTCGCGTAAAGCTGGTCCAGCGTACTCATGGCAGGGAGTCTCCGTATCGGTCAAACGATCATTCTAGCGCGGCGGGGCGGTACGGACGTTCGCGCGACCTGCGCCGCATGCACGGACCACGGATTCACCAAAAGAGTGCAGAATGGTGCGCATGCACCAGAATAACCCGGCTGCGCCGCCGCATCCCGAAGATTGCACCACGGAGGTGCGATCCGGTCGGCGGCGGTGCGGCCCCGAGCCCTGCAATTGCGCAGGCGAGCCCCGCTGCGGCGCGGGCCGGCGCGATCCGCGTCGGTTTTGCGATGGTTGGCACGGAAGCTGCTATATAGAATTCGGTCGAATCGGGGCGCGCTGCGCCAAAGCAAGACCCCGGTCAGCTCGATAAACGAGGCGGTTCCCAGTCCGCCGGAATTGTTCAATCAGGAGAAGAGGTTATGAGTAAAACCGTCGCCGACGTCATGCAGCTCGTGAAGGACGAGGACGTCAAGTTCGTCGATTTCCGCTTCACGGATACGCGCGGCAAGGAACAGCACGTGTCGGTGCCGGTTTCGGCGTTTGACGAAGACAAGTTCGAAAGCGGTCATGCATTCGACGGTTCGTCGATCGCGGGCTGGAAGGGCATCGAGGCGTCGGACATGCTGCTCATGCCGGATCCGAGCGCTGCGTTCATCGACCCGTTCTATGAAGAATCGACGCTGGTGCTGACCTGCGACGTGGTCGAGCCGGCCGACGGCAAGGGCTACGAGCGCGACCCGCGTTCGCTCGCGAAGCGCGCGGAAGCCTACCTGAAGAGCACGGGCATCGGCGACACCGCCTACTTCGGTCCGGAGCCGGAATTCTTCATTTTCGACTCGGTCCAGTGGAACACGGACATGTCGGGCTGCTTCGTGAAGATCAACTCGGAAGAAGCGCCGTGGTCGGCAGGCAAGGAATTCGAAGGCGGCAACACGGGCCACCGTCCGGGCACGAAGGGCGGCTACTTCCCGGTCGCGCCGGTCGACACGTTCCAGGACATGCGCTCGGAAATGTGCCTGCTGCTCGAACAGCTCGGCATCCCGGTCGAAGTGCACCACCACGAAGTGGCGGGCCAGGGCCAGAACGAAATCGGCACGAAGTTCTCGACGCTCGTGCAGCGCGCGGACTGGACGCAATGGTCGAAGTACATCATCCATAACGTCGCGCATTCGTACGGCAAGACGGCGACGTTCATGCCGAAGCCGGTCGTCGGCGACAACGGTTCGGGCATGCACGTTCACCAGTCGATCTGGAAGGACGGCCAGAACCTGTTCGCGGGCAACGGCTATGCCGGCCTGTCGGAACTGGCGCTGTTCTACATCGGCGGCATCATCAAGCACGCTCGCGCGCTGAACGCGATCACGAACCCGACGACGAACTCGTACAAGCGTCTGGTCCCGCACTTCGAAGCACCGGTCAAGCTCGCGTACTCGGCACGCAACCGGTCGGCATCGATCCGCATTCCGCACGTGTCGAACCCGAAGGGCCGCCGTATCGAAACGCGCTTCCCGGACCCGATGGCGAACCCGTACCTGTTGTTCTCGGCGCTGATGATGGCCGGCCTCGACGGGATCCAGAACAAGATCCATCCGGGCGAAGCAGCGGACAAGAACCTGTACGACCTGCCGCCGGAAGAGGATGCAAAGATCCCGACCGTGTGCGCGGGTCTCGACCAGGCACTCGAGGCACTCGACAAGGATCGCGAGTTCCTGACGCGCGGCGGCGTGTTCACGGACGGCATGATCGACGCGTACCTCGGGCTGAAGGAGCAGGAGCTGGCGAAGTTCCGCATGACGACGCACCCGATCGAGTTCGAGATGTACTACTCGCTCTAATCGGCGATGGCGCTTCGATTCGGCGCCGTCATGCCGGTTCGTTCCCGTCGCGCGGTGTGCGGCGGGAACGGCGGAGTCTGAAAGGGGACGGCGTCCGGCCGTCCCTTTTTTGTTCCGACGATTTTCATTTACTGCCCGGTGAGGCGCGACAAGCACGCAGATGGTTCTGAAGAATCTGATCAAGGCGAAAACGGGGCAGCCCGAACGGCTGACGGACGACGAGCGGCTCTCGCGCTCGGGTCTGCTGGCGGGGCTCGAAGCGCTGCCGACGGTCGTGCTCGTGCTCGACCGCAAGACGCTGCGGATCGCGTTCGCGAACCCGTCCGCGGAGGCGATGCTCGACATCTCGCGGCGGCAGCTCGCGCAGCGGCCGTGGGGCGAAATTTTCCCGAACGCGAACGAGCTGGCATCGACGATCACCGCGATCGGCCAGGAACGCTTTCACGCGACGCACCTCGATACCGTGCTCGATCGGCCCGGCCGGGAGCCGCTGCATGTGCACGCGATCGTCGGCTTCCTCGAGACCGCGCCCGATTTCGTGCTCGTCGAGCTGTTCGAGAACGAACGGCAGTCGCGCACCGATCGGGAAGAGCGCATCCACGACCTGACCGCGGTCAACAAGCAACTGATCCGCAACCTCGCGCACGAGATCAAGAACCCGCTCGGCGGCATTCGCGGCGCAGCCCAGCTGCTCGAATTCGAACTGGGCGAGCGCGAGCGCGGCGAGTTGCGCGAATACACGCAGGTGATCATCAAGGAGTCCGACCGCCTGCAGACGCTCGTCGACCGGTTGCTGGAGCCGCACCGGCATCCGCATATCGTCGGCGACGTGAACATTCATGAAGTGTGCGAACGCGTACGCGCGGTGATGCTCGCGGAATTCCCGCGCGGGCTCACGATCGAGCGCGATTACGACGTGAGCGTGCCGGACCTGCGCGGCGACAAGGAGCAACTGATCCAGGCGCTGCTGAACATCGTGCGCAACGCCGCGCAGGCGCTGCGCGAACGGATCGCGCAGGGCGACGCGAAGATCGAGCTGCGCACGCGCATCGCACGCAAGGTGACGATCGCCAAGCGCCTGTACCGGCTGGCACTGGACTTGCACGTGATCGACAACGGGCCCGGCATTCCGGAAGAGATCCGCGACCGGATCTTCTACCCGCTCGTGTCCGGACGCGACGACGGCAGCGGCCTCGGCCTCACGCTCGCGCAGACGTTCGTGCAGCAGCACGACGGGATGATCGAGGTCGAAAGCCGGCCCGGACGTACCGAATTTCAGATTCTGCTGCCGCTCGACCATTGAGCGGCGACAGTGCGATTCACCGGATTTCCCCATATCTGACCGACCTATGAAGCCGATCTGGATAGTAGACGACGACCAATCGATCCGCTGGGTGCTCGAAAAGGCACTCGCCCGGGACAGCTTCGCGACGAAGAGCTTCGCGAACGTGCGCGACGCGCTGGCCGCGCTCGACCACGAGACGCCGCAGGTACTCGTGTCCGACATCCGGATGCCGGGCGGCTCGGGCCTCGAGTTGCTGCAGGCGATGCACGAGCGGCTGCCGGGCCTGCCCGTCATCATCATGACGGCGTTCTCCGATCTCGACAGCGCCGTCGCGGCGTTCCAGGGCGGCGCGTTCGAATACCTCGCGAAGCCGTTCGACGTCGACAAGGCGGTCGAGCTGATCCGCCGCGCGGTGGAAGAAAGCCTGCGCGGCGGCGCGCCGCAGGACGAGCGTGTGGCCGACGCGCCCGAGATGCTCGGCCAGGCGCCCGCGATGCAGGACATGTTCCGTGCGATCGGCCGGCTGTCGCATTCGGCCGCGACCGTGCTGATCACCGGCGAGTCGGGCACCGGCAAGGAGCTCGTCGCGCGGGCGCTGCACCGTCACAGCCCGCGCGCGAACGGGCCGTTCATCGCGCTGAACACGGCGGCGATTCCGAAGGACCTGCTCGAATCCGAACTGTTCGGCCACGAGCGCGGCGCGTTCACCGGCGCGCAGACGACGCGGCAGGGCCGCTTCGAGCAGGCCGAGAACGGCACGCTGTTCCTCGACGAAATCGGCGACATGCCGTTCGACCTGCAGACGCGCCTGTTGCGCGTGCTGTCGGACGGGCAGTTCTATCGGGTCGGCGGGCACAACCCGCTGCGCGCGAACGTGCGCGTGATCGCCGCGACGCACCAGAATCTCGAGTCGCGCGTGCGGCAGGGGCTGTTCCGCGAGGACCTTTACCACCGGCTCAACGTGATCCGGCTGCGCCTGCCGCCGCTGCGCGAACGTAGCGAGGACATCGCGCTGCTCACGCGCCACTTCCTGCAGAAGAGTGCACGCGATCTCGGCGTCGAGCCGAAGCGCGTGTCCGACGACGCGCTCGCGTATCTCACGTCGCTGCCGTTTCCCGGCAACGTACGGCAGCTCGAGAATCTCGCGAACTGGCTGACCGTGATGGCGCCCGCGCAGACGGTCGAGATCAAGGACCTGCCGCCCGACCTCGTGCCGGCCGGGGCGCCGGTCGTCGCGTCGGGCGACGGCGCGGACGTGCACGGCAGCGGCGGCCACGCGGCGGCAGCGCCTGCCGCGATCGGCGCGGCGCCGCCCGCCGCCGTGCCCGTCGCGAGCACGGCGAACGGCAGCGCGCCGGCCGGCTACCCGCTGTGGGAGCACGGGCTGCGCACCGAGGTCGCGCGGTTGTTGCGCGAGAACTCGGCCGACGTGATGGACGAGCTCGCGCGTCGCTTCGAAGCGGCCGTGATCCGCGAGGCGCTCGACTTCACGCGCGGCCGCAAGGTCGAGGCCGCGGAGCGGCTTGGCATCGGTCGCAACACGATCACGCGCAAGATCCAGGAACTCCATCTGGAGCCCTGACCGGGCACGATGCGCGGCATGCGCGGGTTCGCGCATGCCGCGATCGGACATAATCGCGGTTTGCACGCAGCTTGCCATTCCGTCGATCCACCATGTCCGATTCCTTCCGCTGGCCCGCCGGGGCCGACCCGTTCCGTTTCCTCGAAGCGCTCGACAGCAAGCGCGCCCGCACGTGGGTCGACGAGCAGAATGCGCGCACGCACGCCGCGCTGCGCGACGACGACGCGTATCGCGCGCTGACCGCGCGTCTCGCGAAAGCGTATCTGCCGCGCGAACGCCCGGTGATTCCGACCCGCTGGCGCGACTGGGCGTACGACCTGTGGCAGGACGATCTCCATCCGAAGGGACTGTGGCGCCGCACGCGCTGGGCCGACTGGCGGGCCGGCCAGCCGGCCTGGGAAACGCTGCTCGACGTCGACGCGCTCGGCGTCGAAGAGGGCGAGTCGTGGGTGTTCGAGCAGGAGGCGATCCTGTATCCGGACGGCGATCGAGTGCTGTTGTCGCTGTCGCCGGGCGGCGCCGACGCAGTCGTCGTGCGCGAATTCGACCTCGTCGCGCGCCGTTTCGTCGACGGCGGTTTCACGATCGACGCGCCGGGCCATCACACGGTCGGCTGGATCGATCGCGACACCGTCTACGTGAGCTGGGATCGCGGCGAAGCGCATGCGACCGCCGCCGGTTATCCGTATGAAGCGCGGCGCTGGGTGCGCGGCACGCCGCTCGCCGACGCGCCCGTCGTGTTTCGCGGCGAGCCGGACGACATCAGTGCGGGTGCATGGTACGACCCGATCGACTGCCGTCACGTCGCGTGGCGCAGCGTCGATTTCTTCGACGCGCACGCGTATCGGCTGACCGACGCCGGCGAGTGGGCGCGCTACGACGTGCCGACGCATGTCGAGGTCGGGTTCTGGGAAGGCTGGCTCGTGCTGGAGCCGCGCCTCGACTGGGATTGCGACGGCGTGCGCCACGCCGGCGGCTCGCTGCTCGCGATCCGCGAGCAGGCGTTCCTCGCCGGCGCGCGCGAATTCACGACGTTGTTCGCGCCGCGGCCGACGACGTCCGCCTGTACGTGGACGCACACGCGCACGACGCTGATCGCGAGCTGGCTCGACGACGTGCACAACCGCACGATGCTTTGGCAGCCGCGGCAGGCCGACGACGGTGCGTGGACGTGGGACGCGCGGCCGTTCGACTGGCCGGGCGAGGCGCAGATCGACATCGAGCCCGTCGAATCGACGCTGAACGACGAGGTGTACGTCGATGTCGACACGTATCTCGATCCGCCCGAATGCTGGCTGGCCGATCTTGCCGATCGCGCGGACGATGCGCGGTCGCGCCGCGTGCTGCTCGACCGGCCGCCGGTGCAGTTCGACGCGGCCGGGCTCGTCGTACGCCGCGCGAGCGCGCGTTCGCGCGACGGCACGGTGGTGCCGTACACGCTGATCGGGCCGCGCGATGCGCTTGACGTGCCGCAAGGCGGCGCGCGCGTCGCGCGGCCGTGCCTGCTGTCCGGCTATGGCGGCTTTGCGATTCCGAATCTGCCGGGCTACAGCGATGCGTTCGGCATCGGCTGGCTCGAACGCGGCGGCGTGATGGCGTTCGCGCACATCCGCGGCGGCGGCGAATTCGGGCCGCGCTGGCACGTCGACGCGCAGCGCGAACACCGGCAGCGTTCGTTCGACGATTTCATCGCGGTCGCCGAGGATCTGGCCGCGTCCGGCGTGACGACCGCCGCGCAACTCGGGATCGAGGGCGGCAGCAACGGCGGACTGCTGGTCGCCGCGTGCATGATGCAGCGGCCGGAGCTGTTCGGCGCGGTGCTGTGCCGCGTGCCGCTGCTCGACATGCAGCGCTATCCGAAGCTGCACGCGGGCGCCGCCTGGCTCGACGAATACGGCGACCCCGACGATCCGCGCGAAGGCGCGGCGCTGGCCGCGTATTCGCCGTATCACCGCGTGCGTGAAGGCGTCGCGTATCCGCCGTTGTTGCTGACGACGTCGACCCGTGACGATCGCGTGCATCCCGCGCATGCGCGCAAGATGGCCGCGCGCATGCAGGCGCTCGGTCACGAGCGGGTGTGGTACTGGGAGAACACCGACGGCGGCCACGGCAGCGCCGACGATCTCGAGCGCGCGGAAGCCGACGCAGCCGAATTCGGCTTCCTGTGGGCCCATCTCGGGCCGGCGCCCGCGCGGCGCTGATCGCGCGCGGGCGCTTGCGCGATCAGCCGACGATCGCGACGACCGGCGTGTGGTCGGACGGCTGTTCCCACGTGCGCGGCGTGCGATCGACTTCGCACGATGCGCAGGTCGCCGCGAGCGCCGGCGACAGCAGGATGTGGTCGATGCGCAGCCCCGCGTTGCGGCGGAACGCCATCATCCGGTAGTCCCACCACGTGAAGGTCTTCTCGGGCTGCTCGAAGCGGCGGAACGCATCGACGAAGCCGAGTTCGATCAGTTGCGCGAAGTGTGCGCGCTCCTGCGGCGACACGAGGTTCTGGCCTTCCCATTTCGCGGGATCGTGCACGTCGCGGTCTTCCGGTGCGATGTTGTAGTCGCCGAGCAGCGCGAGCTTCGGGTAGCGCTGCAACTCGGTGCGCAGCCACGCTTGCAGCGCGTCGAGCCACTGCATCTTGTAGACGAACTTGTCGGAGTCGAGCGCCTGGCCGTTCGGGAAGTAGGCGGACACGATGCGCACGCCGTCGACCGTCGCGGCGATCACGCGCTGCTGCGGATCGTCGAAGCCCGGGATGTTGCGCACGACGTCCGACTCGTCGACGGCGAGCGTGTCGCGCACGAGGATCGCGACGCCGTTGTAGGTCTTCTGGCCCGTGAACCAGCTGCGGTAGCCGGCTGCCTCGAGATCGGCGCGCGGGAATTTCTCGTCCGGCAGCTTCAGTTCCTGCAGGCACAGCACGTCGGCTCCGCTTTGCGCGAGCCAGTCGAGCACATGCTGTTTGCGGACATTGAGCGAGTTGACGTTCCAGGTGGCGATTTTCATGAACGGAAGGGTGTGTGCGGCGTGAATGCGAAGGCCGCCATCTTACCGCGAGCATGGGGTGCGAACGCGCGCGTCATGCAGCGTCGCGCACGTGTCCCGCGTCGGCGCCCGGGCAGTGGATGCAGAAATTGTGACAAAAGTATTGACGTGAGTACTTCCTCACCCTATAATTTATTTCTCTGACGCGGGGTGGAGCAGTCTGGCAGCTCGTCGGGCTCATAACCCGAAGGTCACAGGTTCAAATCCTGTCCCCGCAACCAAGCACACCAGACGATGTGCAGCGCAATTGACCGATGCGCACTTCGTCGACAAAAACCCGGCTCCGTGCCGGGTTTTTTGTTTTCCGCGCCCGCCCGTTATTTCGGCGCGCCCGGGCTCCTGGGCTGGCAGCCGTTCTCGATCAGACGGGTCGTCGTGTCGACCCGCGTGGCCGTTGCGTTCGGCGTGCCCGACCGCACCGCGCACTGGTCCTTGCCCGTATTCAGCCGCATCCGGCGGCGATGGCGATACGCGGCGGCGCGCGTCGTTCAGCGCGCCGCCCACTCGACGGCCGCCTTCGCATGCAACGCGGTCGTATCGAATACCGGCAGCGGCGAATCGTCCGCGCCGATCAGCAGCGTGATTTCCGTGCAGCCCAGGATCACGGCCTGTGCGCCGCGCGCGGCCAGTCGGTCGATGATCGACACATACGTCGCGCGCGATGGCGCCGAGACGACGCCGTGGCACAGCTCGTCGTAGATGATCCGGTGCACGTCGTCGCGCCCGCGTTCGTCCGGCACCAGCACGTCGAGCCCGAACTTCCCGCGCAGCCGCTCCGCGTAGAACGGCAACTCCATCGTGTAGCGCGTGCCGAGCAGGGCGACGTGCTCGACGCCCGCGTCGCGCAGCGCGTTGCCGGTCGGATCGGCGATGTGCAGGAACGGCAGCTTCACCGCGGCTTCGATCGCGTCGTGCACGCGATGCATCGTATTGGTCGTGAGGACGACGAGATCGGCGCCGGCCGCTTCGAGCTGGCGCGCGGCATCGGCCATCCGTTCGCCGAGCGCGACCCAGTCGTGCGTGCTCTGCAGCGCTTCGATTTCGGCGAAGTCGACCGTGACCAGCACGCTTTTCGCGTTGTGATGCCCGCCGTGCAATGCCTTCGAGTGCCGGTTGATCATCCGGTAGTACTCGGCCGACGATTCCCAGCTCATGCCGCCGATCAGTCCGATCGTCTTCATCCGTCACCTTTGCGTTTCGTGTGTCGCGGCAGACGAGTATAGGCGCCGCTGCCCGAACCCGGCCGATACGATCCGCGCAAATCGGGCCGGTACGGCGCAGCCGGCAGTGGACGTACGCGGCAGTTGAAACCGGCACTGTGTTTTTGTACAGTATCGGCACCGTGAGCCCGACCATCATTTCGCCAGCCGATCCGCACGCGCCGCCGCCGGGCGACGCGCTGCCGCGCGCGCGCAAGATCATTCACTGCGATTGCGACTGCTTCTACGCGTCGGTCGAGATGCGCGACGACCCGTCGCTGCGCAACCGGCCGCTCGCGGTCGGCGGCCGGCCCGACCAGCGCGGTGTGATCGCGACCTGCAACTACGAGGCGCGGCGCTACGGCGTGCATTCGGCGATGTCGTCGGCGCTGGCGATGCGCAAGTGTCCGGACCTGCTGATCCTGCCGTCCGCCATGGACAAGTACCGTGCGGCATCGCGGCAGATCATGGCGATCTATCGAGACTACACGCCGGACGTCGAGCCGCTGTCGCTCGACGAGGCGTACCTCGACGTCAGCGGGTCGGAACGTTGCCAGGGCAGTGCGACGCTGATTGCGCGCGAGATCCGCGAGCGCGTGCGCGACACGGTCGGCGTGACCGTATCGGCGGGCGTCGCGCCGAACAAGTTCATCGCGAAGATCGCATCCGACTGGAACAAGCCCGACGGACTGTTCGTCGTGCGGCCGCACGAGATCGACGCGTTCGTCGCGGCGTTGCCGGTGCGCAAGCTGCACGGCGTCGGCAAGGTGACGGCCACGCGGCTCGATCGGCTCGGCATCCAGACTTGCGCGCAGTTGCGCGACTGGCCGCTGATCGACCTGCACCGCGAGTTCGGCGCGTTCGGGCGGCGGCTGTACGAACTGTCGCGCGGGATCGACGAGCGGCCGGTGCAGGCCGATCAGGAGCGCAAGTCGGTCAGCGTCGAGACGACCTACGTGACCGACCTGACGACGCTCGAGCAATGCGCGGACGAAATTCGCCGCCTCGTCGTGCAACTCGACGCGCGGATCGAGCGCGCGGGCGCCGCGCGTTCGATCCGCAAGCTGTACGTGAAGATTCGCTTCGCCGATTTCCAGCGCACGACGGTCGAGTGCGTGGCCGACGCGACGAATGCCGAGACGGCCGTCACGCTGCTCGCGAAGGGGCTGTTGCGGCGCGCGCAGCCGGTGCGGCTGCTCGGCGTCGGCGTGCGTATCGACGAGGACACGGCCGAGCGCCACGGGCAATTCCTGCTGTTCGACGACGAAGCCGACCACGTGGAGGTTCCCGGCCAAGCGGGCAGCACGAGCGAGCCAGACAACGCGGCCGACGCCGGGGACGAAGCGCCCGCGCCATGAAAAAAGGCACCGCCGAAGCGGTGCCCGTCGATGCTGCCGGCGTGGCCGGGCGGCGCGCTCAGTGCGCGGGCGCGGCCATCCCGTTGTGGCGCAGCAGCGCGTCGATCTGCGGCTCGCGGCCGCGGAACGCCTTGAACGACTCCATCGCCGGACGGCTGCCGCCGACCTCGAGGATTTCGCGGCGATAGCGCGTGCCGGTTGCCGCGTCGAGCACGCTGCCGCTGGCGGCGGCCGCTTCCTCGAACGCCGCGTACGCATCGGCCGACAGCACTTCGGCCCACTTGTAGCTGTAGTAGCCGGCCGCGTAGCCGCCCGCGAAGATGTGGCTGAACGTGTTGGGCCAGCGCGAGAACGCGGCCTGCGGGATCACGTGGTAGCGCTCGTTGATCTCGCGCGCGAACGCGGTCACGCCGGTGGCGCCGGCCGGATCGAAGTCGACGTGCAGCAGCATGTCGAACATCGAGAACACGATCTGGCGCAGCGTGCCGAGCCCGCTCTGGAAGTTCTTCGCGGCGATCATCTTGTCGAACAGCTCGCGCGGCAGCGCGGCGCCCGTATCGACGTGCGACGACATCGACGACAGCACGTCCCATTCCCAGCAGAAGTTTTCCATGAACTGCGACGGCAGTTCGACCGCATCCCACTCGACGCCGTTGATGCCCGACACGCCGAGTTCGTCGACGCGCGTCAGCATGTGATGCAGCCCGTGGCCGAATTCATGGAACAGCGTGATGACCTCGTCGTGCGTGAAGCACGCGGGCTTGCCGCCGACCGGCGCGGAGAAGTTGCAGGTCAGGTACGCGACCGGCGTCTGCACGTCGCTGCCGCGCTTCGCGCGCGAACGGGCGTCGTCCATCCACGCGCCGCCGCGCTTGCCTTCGCGCGCGTACAGGTCGAGATAGAACTGTGCGACGAGCGAGCCGTCGCGATTCTCGACGCGGAAGAAGCGCACGTCCTTGTGCCATACCGGCGCGTCGTCCGGCTTGATACGCACGCCGAACAGCGTTTCGGTGACGGTGAACAGGCCCTTCAGCGCGGCGGGTTCCGGGAAGTACTGCTTGACCTCGTTTTCCGAGAACGCATAGCGCTGCTGGCGGAGCTTTTCGGCCGCGTACGCGACGTCCCACGGCGCGAGTTCGGCGAGGCCGAGTTCCTTCGCGGCGAACGTGCGCAGCTCGTCCCAGTCTTTCTCCGCGTGCGGGCGTGCGCGCGTCGCGAGATCCTCGAGGAACGCGATCACCTGCTGCGGTGATTCGGCCATCTTCGGCGCGAGCGAGACTTCGGCGAAGTTGCGATAGCCGAGCATCTGCGCCTCTTCGCGGCGCAGCTTCAGCGCGTCGGCGACGATCGCCGTGTTGTCCCATTCGGCCTTGCCGTCGCCGTACTGCGGCCCGAGTTCCGACGCGCGGGTCGCATAGGCGCGGTAGAGCGTCTCGCGCAGCGCGCGGTCGTCGGCGTACTGCAGCACCGGGAAATACGACGGGAAATGCAGTGTGAATTTCCAGCCTTCCTTGCCGTCCTTCTGCGCGGCTTCGCGGGCGGCCTCGATCGCGTCGCCGGGCAGGCCGGCCAGCTCGGCTTCGTCCTTCGCGAAATATGCGTACGCGTTGGTCGCGTCGAGCACGTGATCGGAGAACGCCTTCGACAGCGCGGCCTGCTGTTCCTGCAGTTCCGCGAAGCGCGGCTTCTGGTCCTCGGGCAGCTCGGCGCCCGACAGGCGGAAGTCGCGCAGCGCATTGTCGAGGATCTTCTTGCGCTCGGCGGACAGCGTCGCGTATTCGGCGCTCGCGGCGATCGCCTTGTACTTTTCGTACAGCGCGAGATTCTGGCCGACGCTCGACCAGAACTCGGTCACGCGCGGCAGGTTTTCACCGTAGGCAGCCCGCAGTTCGGGCGTGTCGGCGACCGCGTTCAGGTGGCCGACGATGCCCCACGCACGGCCGAGCGGCTCCGTGGCCTGCTCGACCGTCTCGACGACGGCGGCCCAGGTCGACGGCGTGTCGCTCGCGCTCGCCGCTTCGACCGCGCGGCTGGCGGCGTCGAGCAGCGTGTCGAGCGCGGGCGTCACGTGCTCCGGGCGGATCTCGCCGAAACGGGGCAGGCCGGAGAAGTCGAGGAGCGGATTGGTGTTGGCGCTGGCGGACATAAGACTCCCTGTCTGTTGCCGGATGAACCGGGATGAAAAGGGTAACGGCGGCTGGGCGCGAGCGCGCCCGATACCGACATTATTGGGGCGCATCGCGCGCTTTCCAATCGTTAGTTTCTAACGACGCGATTGACGCAGGGTCGGATGCGCGGCGTCGGACGTGCCGGCTGGCGCGATGCAGCCGCGCGACTGCGGCTGGCGAGGCGCCGGCGCACGCAATCGCGCGCCGGCTGAGCGAGTGGAGCGTCAGGCTGCGGCGGCAGCGGCGCGTTCGGCGGATTCGATCGTGTTGATCAGCAGCATCGTGATGGTCATCGGGCCGACGCCGCCCGGCACCGGCGTGATGTAGCCGGCGACTTCCTTCACGCCCGCGAAATCGACGTCGCCGCACAGCTTGCCCGCGTCGTCGCGGTTCATGCCGACGTCGATCACCGTCGCGCCCGGCTTCACCATGTCGGCGGTCAGGATATTGCGCTTGCCGACCGCGGCGACCACGATGTCGGCCTGGCGCGTATGCGCGGCGAGGTCGCGCGTCTTGCTGTGGCAGATCGTCACGGTCGCGCCGGCGTCGAGCAGCATCATCGCCATCGGCTTGCCGACGATGTTCGAGCGGCCGATCACGACCGCGTTCGCGCCTTGCAGCGCAATGCCGTGCGCTTCGAACATCTTCATCACGCCGTACGGCGTGCACGGGCGGAACAGCGGCTTGCCGGTCATCAGCGCACCGGCGTTCGCGACGTGAAAGCCGTCGACGTCCTTCTCCGGCGCGATCGCCTCGATCACCTTGTGGCTGTCGATATGCGCGGGCAGCGGCAACTGGACCAGGATGCCGTGGATCTTCGGATCGCGGTTCAGTTCGTCGATGCGCGCGAGCAGGTCGGCTTCCGACAGCGTGGCCGGGTACGCATCCTTCAGCGAGAAGAAGCCGTTGTCCTCGCATGCCTTGATCTTGTTGCGCACGTAGACTTCGCTCGCCGGGTTGGCGCCGACGAGGATCACCGCGAGACCGGGCTGGTGGCCGCGGGCGGTCAGCGCGGCGGCGCGTTCGGCGGCCTGACCGCGCAGGGTCTTCGAAAGGGCGTTGCCGTCGATGAGGAGGGCTGTCATGGTGGTGGGTCCTGCCGGGAAGTTGGAATGCGGGCGTACGGCGCCCGAAGCGCCGTAGCAAAGCACGTAATTATACCGTTCGCCTGCTGCCGTCCGACAGCGAATCAACGGGAGGCGTCATGGCCGCGGCGCGCGTGCGTCGGGAGGAACGGCCGCCGCCGCGCGAGTGGGCCGCATCGCGCGGGGCGGCGAACACCGATTGCGGGCCGGGCGGCCGCGGTGGGGCGTGCCGCCGGAAAACGCGCTCAGGCCTGTTTCTTCGACAGCGCGAGGCGCAGCAGGTCGGCCACCGTGTTGACGTTGAGCTTTTCCATGATGTTCGCGCGGTGCGCCTCGACCGTCTTGATGCTGATGCCGAGGTCGTCGGCGATCTGCTTGTTCAGGCGGCCCGCGATGATCCGCTCGAGCACCTGCTGCTCGCGCGCGGTCAGCTTCGACAGGCGTTCGCTCGCGGCACGCTGTTCCTGGACGCTCTTGCTTTCGCTTCGGGCCTTGTCGAGCATCCGCTCGACGAGCTTGCGCAGCTCGGCTTCGTCGAACGGTTTCTCGATAAAGTCCATCGCTCCCTTTTTCATCGTCGACACGGCCATCGGCACGTCGCCGTGACCGGTGACGAAGATGATCGGCAGCGCGGCGTTGTCGGCGATCAGGCGTTCCTGCAATTCGAGGCCGCTCATGCCCGACATCCGCACGTCGAGGATCAGGCACGCGATCTGGCCGGCCTGCTGCGCCGGCTGGTACGCATCGAGGAACTGCTCGGCGCTCGAGAAGCATTGAACGCGATAGCCGTTCGCCTCCAGCAGCCAGCGCAGCGAGTCCCGTACGGCCTCGTCGTCGTCGACGACGAAGACGGTTTCCTGAGTGGTGGTGACAGGGCTATTCATAGTTCTCCCGTAACGGTATGTGATGCCGATGCCTCGCGCCCCCCTTGGCCGAGATCAGCGGGTTCCCCAATGGGCAGGCTGCAGTGGAACGTCGCGCCGGAAATGCGGCCATCCGGCTCGACGTTGTTGACCACCCACAGACGCCCCCGATGCGATTCGATGATCGAACGGCAGATGTTCAGCCCCATGCCCATGCCGTCGGACTTGGTGCTGTAAAACGGTTCGAACAGGCGCTCGGCCGTCGCTTCGTCGACGCCCGGGCCCTGGTCGATCACGCGGATGTCGACGAAGCCCGCATCGATGTCGGCGACGACGCGGATCACGCCGTCCGCCGACGCCGGCTTCACGTCGGCCATCGCCTCGGCTGCGTTCTTCATCAGGTTCATCAGCACCTGTTCGATCAGCACGGGGTCGACATAAATAATAGGCATTCTTGCGAGGATTTCCGTGACGATCCGGATCCTGCGCTTTCTGGCCTCGATTTCGGCGAGCCCGACCGCGTCGGCGACGATGTCCGCGACCCGCGCCGGCTGGCGCTTCGGCTCGCTGCGCTTCACGAATTCGCGGATCCGCTTGACGATCATCCCCGCGCGCAGCGCCTGCTGCGCGGTCTTTTCCAGCGCGGGCTGCAGCGTCTCGGGCGTGCCGCGGCCGCTCTTCACGAGCGCGAGCGTGCCCGAGCAGTAGTTGTTGATCGCGGCGAGCGGCTGATTCAATTCGTGAGCAATCGACGACGCCATTTCACCCATCGTCATCAATCGGCTCGTGAACTGCAGCTTTTCTTCCTGCTGGTGCGCGAGTTCCTGTGCCTTCTTGCGGGTCGTGATGTCGGTCGCGATCTGCATCTGCGCGAGGTGGCCGTCCACCCACTGGATGTACTGGCGACGCACTTCGAACCACTTCTGGATGCTCTCGACGTACACCTCCTGCGCATCGGCCGTGCTGCTGGTCAGCGCGGAGGCCGGCAGGCCCGCGAACGCGTCGACCATGTCGATCGAGTCGGACGATGCCTGCGCGCGGTCGAAGCCGCCGCCGGACAATTCGAGGTGGCCGTCCGGGCGAATGCCGAACAGGTGGCGGTAGTAGCGGTTCGCGAACAGCAGCTCGGCTTCGTCGGCGGCGAGCACCGACACCGCGGCGTCGAGGCTTTCGAGCACCGTCGTGAAGCGTTCGTGCGCGGCCGCCAACTCTTCCCGCGCGCGCTTCGGCTCGGTGATGTCGGTCATCGACGACATCCAGCCGGTCTGGCGGCCCGAACTGTCGATCAGCGGCGACACGTACAGGCGCGCATGGAACAGCGTGCCGTTCTTGCGGCGCACGCGCAGCTCGAAGCCCGAACTCGGCGCCTTGCCGCGCAGCGTCATGTCGAGTTGGCGCTGCATTTCCGGGTAGGCGTCGCGCGGCCAGTACGGGAACGGCGCAACCTTGCCGACGAGATCCGTTTCGTCCCAGCCCGTCATCCGGCAGAACGCCGGGTTCACGTGCGTGATGCGGCCGTGCATGTCGAGCACGCGCATGCCGATCAGCACCGAGTTCTCCATCGCGCGGCGGAAGAATGCTTCCGCGTACAGCGCCTGCTGCGCCTCGAAGCGCTGGCGCGTGTGCTTCCACAGGCTCCAGAGGCTCCACAGCACGAAGCACGACAGGCCGGCGACCAGCCACACGAGCGTGTTGTTGGTCAGGTTCGTGAGCTGCGGGAACGCGTACACGCGCACCGTCAGCCCCTGGCCGGGCGGGTCGAGCGGGAGATCGTAGTGCGAGTCGCGCGGCAGGCGCGGGCGCGTCGACGTGGACGACAGTTCGCGGTTGTTCGAGTCGGTGATCGAGATCTTGTACTTCGACGACAGTTCCTGCGGGATGTCGTGCTTCAGGATGCCCTCGACCGAGAACACCGCGGCGATCGAGCCGAGATATTCGCGGTCGCCGCGCATCACCGGCGTCTGCAACGTGATGAAGCCGTTGCCGAAGTCGTCGTAGATCAGCGGCGAATAGGCCTGGCGGCGTGTGTTGCGCGCCTCGTCGTACGCACCGCGCACGGCGTCCTGCATCTGCGCGTCGCCGGGCTTCGCGAGCCGCTGGCCGAGCAGCGGCGGATGCACGGTCGGCCAGCGCTGCACGCCCGGCGCCGTGTACCAGTTCAGGTAGAGGATTTCCGGATGCGTCTGCATCACGTCCGCAACGGCCATCTGGAACGCGTTCTGGTCGAGGCGGCCGGATGCGAGGTCGCGCGACAGCGCCTGCAGTTGTTCCTGCGCGCCCGTCATCGACAGGCGGATCTGCTGCTGGGCCCACGCGACGTTGCGAAACAGGGTGTCTTCCTGCTGTTGCTGTTCGCGCCGGTTGAGGCTCCACAGGATGAGGCTCATCACGACGAGGAACACCAGAATCGACAGCAGCGGCGTCAGCAAATAGGAGTTGGACCACCACGGTCCGTGGTGCCAACGGGACGGCTGCGACTCCGCCGGCGGGCCCGGCGGTCGCGCCGAGCGTGCGAAAAGCCGATCGGTCAACATGGCAGGATTGTAGCGCAGCGCAATACATGGAAAACCGATACCGGATATGTTGAACGGAAACGGTTTTGTTCCGACGAGACGGGCCGCGGAGCCCCGAAATATGGGTGCAGCGCAGCAATATTTCGCATGGCGAGAAAAGATCTCATAATTCGAAAATTTTGTTGCGCAGGCCTGTCCACGCTCATTACAATCCGTCGGAGCTTGCCCGCAGCCGGTCGCGTCGCGTCGTCTGCACGAGAGCGATCCTCACATTCCAGGACCCAGGAGACGAGAATGTCCGCTGTACCGAACGAAGTGATGAAATATGTCGCCGCCGAACGTGACGACGACCCGCAAGAAACCGTCGAGTGGCTCGAGTCGCTCGATGGCGTGATCTCCTCCGTGGGCACCGGCCGTGCGCATTACCTGATCGAAAAGCAGATCGAATTCGCCCGCATGCACGGCGAGCACCTGCCGTTCTCCGCCAATACCCCGTACATCAACACGATTCCGCTCGAAGCCCAGGCGAAGATTCCGGGCGACCAGGACATCGAGCACCGCATCCGTTCGTACACGCGCTGGAACGCGCTGGCGATGGTGCTGCGGGCAGGCAAGGACACGAACGTCGGCGGCCACATCGCGTCGTTCGCGTCGGCCGCGACGCTCTATGACGTCGGCTACAACCACTTCTGGCACGCGGCGTCCGACCAGCACGGCGGCGATCTCGTGTTCGTGCAGGGCCACTCGTCGCCGGGCGTGTACTCGCGCGCATTCCTGCTCGGCCGCCTGTCGGAAGAGCAGCTCGACAACTTCCGCCAGGAAGTCGACGGCAAGGGCATCTCGTCGTATCCGCACCCGTGGCTGATGCCGGACTTCTGGCAGTTCCCGACCGTGTCGATGGGTCTCGGCCCGATCATGGCGATCTACCAGGCGCGCTTCATGAAGTACCTGGAATCGCGCGGCATCGCGAAGACGGAAGGCCGCAAGGTCTGGGCGTTCCTCGGCGACGGCGAGACGGACGAACCGGAATCGCTCGGCGCGATCGGCATGGCGAGCCGCGAGAAGCTCGACAACCTCGTGTTCGTGATCAACTGCAACCTGCAGCGTCTCGACGGTCCGGTGCGCGGCAACGGCAAGATCATCCAGGAACTGGAATCGGAATTCCGCGGCGCCGGCTGGAACGTGATCAAGGTCATCTGGGGCAGCCGCTGGGATGCGCTGTTCGCGCGCGACAAGACGGGCGCGCTGATGCGCCGGATGATGGAGTGCGTCGACGGCGAATACCAGACGTACAAGTCGGAGTCGGGCGCGTACGTGCGCGAGCACTTCTTCAACACGCCTGAACTGAAGGCGCTCGTCGCCGACTGGTCGGACGACGACATCTGGGCGCTGAACCGCGGCGGCCACGATCCGCACAAGATCTACGCGGCGTTCCACGAAGCCACGAACACGAAGGGCGCGCCGACCGTCATCCTCGCGAAGACCATCAAGGGCTACGGGATGGGCGAGTCGGGCCAGGCGATGAACATCACGCACCAGCAGAAGAAGCTGCCGGTCGAGCAACTGAAGAAGTTCCGCGACCAGTTCCGCCTGCCGATCACCGACGAGCAGATCGCCGACGTGCCGTACCTGAAGTTCGAGGAAGGCTCGAAGGAGCTCGAATACATGCGCCAGAAGCGCATGGACCTCGGCGGCTACCTGCCGCACCGCCGCGAGAAGGCGACGTCGCTGCCGGTGCCGGCGCTCGACGCGTTCGAGCCGTTGTTGAAGGGCACGGGCGAAGGCCGCGAGATCTCGACGACGATGGCGTTCGTGCGGATCCTGAACATCCTGCTGAAGGACAAGGCGCTCGGCAAGCGCGTCGTGCCGATCGTCCCGGACGAGTCGCGCACGTTCGGCATGGAAGGCCTGTTCCGCCAGATCGGTATCTGGAACCAGGAAGGCCAGAAGTACGTGCCGGAAGATTCCGACCAGCTGATGTTCTACAAGGAATCGCAGACCGGCCAGATCCTGCAGGAAGGCATCAACGAAGCGGGCGGCATGTGCGACTGGATCGCGGCGGCGACGTCGTATTCCACGCACGGCGAGATCATGGTGCCGTTCTACATCTTCTATTCGATGTTCGGCTTCCAGCGGATCGGCGACCTCGCGTGGGCCGCGGGCGACATGCGTTCGCGCGGTTTCCTGCTGGGCGGCACGGCGGGCCGTACGACGCTGAACGGCGAAGGCCTGCAACACGAAGACGGTCATTCGCTGCTGTGGGCGGCATCGGTGCCGAACTGCGTGAGCTACGACCCGACGTTCGGCTACGAACTCGCGGTGATCATCCAGGACGGCCTGCGCCGCATGGTGCAGGACCAGGAAGATGTGTACTACTACATCACGGTGATGAACGAGAACTACGAGCACCCGGCGATTCCGCAGGGCGAGCACGTGGCGGCCGACATCATCAAGGGTATGTACGCGTTCAAGAAGGCCGACGCAGACAAGAAGGCGCCGCGCGTGCAGCTGCTCGGCGCGGGCACGATCTTCAACGAAGTGATCGCCGCTGCCGACCTGCTGAAGAACGACTGGGGCGTCGCCGCCGACCTGTGGAGCGTGCCGAGCTTCACCGAGCTCGCGCGCGAAGGCCACGACGTCGAACGCTGGAACCTGCTCCATCCGACCGAAGAGCGTCGCCTGTCGCACGTGCAGAAGTGCCTGAAGGACACGCAGGGCCCGGTCATCGCATCGACCGACTACGTCCGTGCGCTGGTCGACCAGATCCGCGGCCAGATCGATCGTCGCTTCGTCGTGCTGGGCACCGACGGCTTCGGTCGTTCGGACACCCGCGAGAAGCTGCGTCACTTCTTCGAAGTCGACCGTCACTGGGTCACCGTCGCCGCGCTCAACGCGCTGGCCGACGAAGGCACGATCGAGCGCAAGGTGGTCGCGGACGCGATCGCCAAGTACAACCTCGATCCGTCCAAGCCCAACCCGATGACCGTTTAACGCACACGCCCGTGTGATGCCGCGCGCCGCTTCCGGGAGGGGCGCGCGCGGCCATGGAGACAGAAACAGATGAGTCAAGCGATCGAAGTGAAGGTGCCGGATATCGGCGATTACAAGGACGTGCCGGTCATCGAGATCGGCGTGAAGGTCGGCGATACGGTCGAGCCGGAGCAGTCGCTCGTCACGCTCGAGTCGGACAAGGCGACGATGGACGTGCCGAGCCCGGTGGGCGGCGTCGTGAAGGAAATCAAGGTCAAGGTCGGCGATTCCGTGTCGGAAGGCTCGCTGATCGTCCTGCTCGAAGGCGGCGCGGCCGCCCAGGCTAACGGCGCGGCTGCGCCGGCCGCGGCGCCTGCTCCTGCGGCAGCGCCGGCCCCGGCCGCGGCGCCCGCTGCCGCACCGGCTGCACCGGCTGCACCGGCCGCGTCCGGCGGCACGCTCGAAGTGAAGGTGCCGGATATCGGCGACTACAAGGACGTGCCGGTGATCGAGATCGGCGTGAAGGTCGGCGACACGGTCGAGAAGGAGCAGTCGCTCGTCACGCTCGAGTCGGACAAGGCGACGATGGACGTGCCGAGCCCGGCTGCCGGCGTCGTGAAGGACATCAAGGTGAAAGTGGGCGATTCGGTGTCGGAAGGCACGCTGATCGTGCTGCTCGAAGCCGCCGGCGCACCGGCTGCCGCGGCACCGCAGGCGAGCGCACCGGCTCCGGCCGCGGCTGCTGCGGCGCCCGCTGCCGCCGCACCGGCATCCGCGCCCGCGAAGGCTGCGCCGGCACCGGCTGCCGCCGCACCGGCCGCCGCGCCGTCGGGCGAATACCGCGCGAGCCACGCATCGCCGTCGGTCCGCAAGTTCGCGCGTGAACTCGGCGTCGACGTGTCGCGCGTGCAGGGTTCGGGTCCGAAGGGCCGCATCACGAAGGAAGACGTCACGGGTTTCGTGAAGGGCGTGATGACGGGCCAGCGCGCGGCGCCGGCCGCGGCAGCCGCGCCGGCAGGCGGCGGCGAGCTGAACCTGCTGCCGTGGCCGAAGGTCGATTTCTCGAAGTTCGGCCCGTTCGAGGCGAAGCCGCTGTCGCGCATCAAGAAGATCTCGGGCGCGAACCTGCATCGCAACTGGGTGATGATCCCGCACGTCACGAACAACGACGAAGCGGACATCACCGAGCTCGAAGCGCTGCGCGTCCAGCTGAACAAGGAACACGAAAAGGCGGGCGTGAAGTTCACGATGCTCGCGTTCGTGATCAAGGCGGTCGTCGCCGCGCTGAAGAAATTCCCGACCTTCAACGCAAGCCTCGACGGCGACAACCTCGTGTTCAAGCAGTACTTCCACATCGGTTTCGCGGCCGATACGCCGAACGGCCTCGTCGTGCCGGTGATCCGCGATGCGGACAAGAAGGGCCTCGTCGACATCGCGAAGGAAATGAGCGACCTGTCGAAGGCCGCGCGCGAAGGCAAGCTGAAGCCGGACCAGATGCAGGGCGGCTGCTTCTCGATCTCGTCGCTCGGCGGGATCGGCGGGACGAACTTCACGCCGATCATCAACGCGCCGGAAGTGGCGATCCTCGGGTTGTCGCGCGGCCAGATGAAGCCGGTGTGGGACGGCAAGCAGTTCGTGCCGCGGCTCATGCTGCCGCTGTCGCTGTCGTATGACCATCGCGTCATCGACGGTGCGGAAGCCGCGCGGTTCAATGCGTATCTCGGGGCGTTGCTCGGGGATTTCCGTCGCATCATTCTTTGATGAGATGAGGGGCTCGCGGGGGCGTGGTTTTGTGTCGATTCTTCATGCCCTTGTCGTTGAACCTGTTTTGCCAACGGTCTGCTGGCGTCGCCCCTGCGCGGGGCGGCGGTCACTTTTCTTTGTCTTCCAAAGAAAAGTAACCAAAAGAAAGGCGCGTCCTTGGGCGGACGGCAAAGGTGGTCCTGCCCAACGTCGCGTTCTCTTGCCAGGCCGCATGTAGTCAGGTTCCGTCTTTCCGCCAGTCCCTCCCTCTCTCTCTGCAGCCAATCAAGAAGGGGACAGTCATGAGTCTCATCGAAGTCAAGGTTCCGGATATCGGCGATTTCAGCGGCGTCGATGTCATCGAAGTCAACGTGAAACCCGGCGACGTGATCGAAAAAGAGCAAACGCTCATCACGCTCGAATCCGATAAAGCCTCCATGGAAGTGCCCAGCGACGTCGCCGGCACCGTCAAGGAAGTCAAGGTCAAGGCCGGCGAGAAAGTCTCGCAAGGCACCGTCATCGCCATCGTCGAAGCATCGGCAGGCGCAGCCGCACCCGCGAAAGCGCCCGAAGCGCCGAAGCCCGCAGCGGCTGCACCGGCTCCGGCCGCAGCCGCTCCGGCGCCCGCGCCGCAAGCCGGCAGCTACAGCGGCGCCGCCGACATCGAATGCGACATGCTCGTGCTCGGTGCCGGCCCCGGCGGCTACTCGGCCGCGTTCCGCGCAGCCGATCTCGGCATGAAGACGGTGCTCGTCGAACGCTACTCGACGCTCGGCGGCGTGTGCCTGAACGTCGGCTGCATCCCGTCGAAGGCGCTGCTGCATACGTCGCTCGTCGTCGAGGAAGCCGCGGCGCTCGCGTCGCACGGCATCACGTTCGGCAAGCCGCAGGTCGACCTCGACAAGCTGCGCGACTTCAAGGGCGGCGTCGTCAAGAAGCTGACGACGGGCCTCGCCGGCATGGCCAAGGCACGCAAGGTCGAAGTGGTCACCGGCGTCGGCGCGTTCGTCGACCCGTTCCACATGGAAGTGCAGGGCGACAACGGCAAGAAGGTCGTCAAGTTCAAGCAAGCAATCATCGCCGCGGGCTCGCAAGCGGTGAAGCTGCCGTTCATGCCGGAAGACCCGCGCGTCGTCGATTCGACCGGCGCGCTCGAACTGCGCCAACTGCCCAAGCGTATGCTCGTGATCGGCGGTGGCATCATCGGCCTCGAAATGGCAACGGTCTACTCGACGCTCGGCGCCGAGATCGACGTCGTCGAAATGATGGACGGCCTGATGATGGGCGCCGACCGCGATCTCGTGAAGGTCTGGGAAAAGTACAACGCGAAGCGCTTCGGCAACGTGATGCTGAAGACCAAGACGGTCGGCGCGGAAGCGAAGGAAGACGGCATCTACGTGAAGTTCGAGGGCGAAAAGGCGCCGGCGGAAGCGCAGCGCTACGACCTCGTGCTCGTCGCGGTGGGCCGCAGCCCGAACGGCAAGAAGATCGGTGCCGACAAGGCCGGCGTCGCGGTCACCGACCGCGGCTTCATCGAGGTCGACAAGCAGATGCGCACGAACGTGCCGCACATCTTCGCGATCGGTGACGTCGTCGGCCAGCCGATGCTCGCGCACAAGGCCGTCCATGAAGGCCACGTCGCCGCGGAAGCCGCGCACGGCGAGAAAGCGTACTTCGACGCGCTGCAGATCCCGTCGGTCGCCTACACCGATCCGGAAGTGGCGTGGGCCGGCAAGACGGAAGACCAGTGCAAGGCCGAGGGCATCAAGTACGGCAAGGCCGTGTTCCCGTGGGCCGCATCGGGCCGCGCGATCGCGAACGGCCGCGACGAAGGCTTCACGAAGCTGATCTTCGACGAGGAAACCCATCGCGTGATCGGCGGCGGCATCGTCGGCCTGAACGCGGGCGACCTGATCAGCGAAGTGTGCCTCGCCGTCGAGATGGGCGCGGACGCGGAAGACATCGGCAAGACGATCCATCCGCATCCGACGCTCGGCGAATCGGTCGGCATGGCCGCCGAGCTGTACGAAGGCGTCTGCACGGACCTGCCGCCGCAGCGCAAGAAGTAACGGAATCGGCACGGCGCCCCCGGTGCCGGCCACGTAAAAACGCCGCCGCCCGGACAAACCGGGCGGCGGCGTTTTCTTTGTGCGCCCAGCATGGGCGCACTCCTGCGAGTGAAAGTCTCGCCATGAGTTGATCACGGCGAATGAAGCGAAGCGCAACTGCGTGAGGGTGACCGAGCGTGGAGAGGAAGCGTGGAGCGT
>NZ_LOYN01000034.1:0-36077 GCF_001526325.1 Burkholderia sp. MSMB1826 | reverse complement strand
TGCGAGCGCGCGGCTGATGGTTTCGTCGTAGGTCGCGTGCATGCGCCACGGCCAGCGGTTTTCCGCGAGCACGCGCACGACGCCTTCGAGATCGTCCTCCATCTGCTCGGGCAGGTCCGGACGCGCGACGCGGAAGTCTTCGAAGTCGGCCGCGGAAAACGCCAGCATCTCGCCCGCGCCGTTATTGCGGAAGTAGTCAGTGCCGTCGTGGTACTTGACGCTCTTCGTCCAGTTCACGAAGTCTTCCTTCTCCGCGTTCGGCTTCTGCGTGAACAGGTTGTACGCGATCCGGATCGTCATCTCGCCCGCGTCGTGCAGCTTGCGGATCACTTCGTAATCTTCCGGATAATTCTGCGACCCGCCGCCCGCGTCGATCACGCCCGTCACGCCCAGCCGGTTCAGCTCTCGCATGAAATGGCGCGTCGAGTTGTACTGATACTCGAACGGCAGCTTCGGCCCCTTCGCGAGCGTCGCGTAGAGGATCGTCGCGTTCGGGTTCGCGAGCAGCAGCCCGGTCGGGTTGCCGGCGGCATCGCGCAGGATGGTGCCGCCCGGCGGCTCCGGCGTGTCCTTCGTATAGCCGACCACCCGCAGCGCCGCCGCGTTCAGCAGCGCGCGGTCGTACAGGTGCAGGATGAATACGGGTGTGTCCGGCGCGACTGCATTGAGTTCGTCGATCGTCGGCAGCCGCTTCTCCACGAACTGATGTTCGGTGAAGCCGCCGACCACGCGCACCCACTGCGGCGCGGGCGTCACGGCGACCTGACGCTGGAGCATCTCCATCGCGACCGCGAGCGACGGCACGCCGTCCCAGCGCAGTTCCATGTTGTAGTTCAGGCCGCCGCGAATCACGTGGCAGTGGTTGTCGATCAGGCCCGGCAGCACGCCGCGGCCGCCGAGATCGATCGTCTTCGTCGCGCGGCCCGCGAGCGGCATGACGTCCGCGTCGCTGCCGACCGCGACGAAGCGGCCGGCGGCAATCGCGACGGCCGTGGCGACGGGGTTCGCGCGGTCGAGCGTCGTGAATCGTCCGTTATGCAGGATCAGATCCGGCTGAGTCACGGTTGCGGTCATGTGCATCACCTCTTGTTGATCAGAAGCCAAACAGCTGTTTCACGGTGGGTAAGGCTTGCACGCCGATCAGCATGCCGAGCAACCCGACCAGCGCAATCAGCGGCGGTGCGGGAGAGCGAACCTTGATGGCGCTGTAAATCACACCGATCAGCAGGCCCGCACCAAGGGAAACCAGATAAGGTTCCATGCGATAAATCTCCCGGACAAATTCAAATGCAGGCGTAGTGTTCCGAACGGCATGCCGCGGGCGGCATTCGCGTCTCTTTCACGTCCGCCGCCCGCGGCCATGGCGCCCATGCGGCGCGTTCGCATCGAACCCCCCCCCCCGGCACCCGCCGTTGCAGGCCGTCCGCGCTTACTTCGCCGGAACGGCCGGAATCGACTCGTGCGGCGTCGCGGTGCGCTGCGGCGCCTTGTGGACCATCGTGTACGCGTAGTCCACGCCCATCCCGTATGCGCCCGAATGCTCCTTCGCGATCGCCATCACCGCGTCGTACGTCTCGCGGTGCGCCCAGTCGCGCTGCCATTCGAGCAGCACCTGCTGCCACGTGACCGGCACCACGCCGGCCTGCACCATGCGCTGCATCGCGAAGTCGTGCGCAGCCTGCGTCGTGCCGCCCGATGCATCGGCGACCATGTAGATCTCGTAGTCGCCTTCCAGCATCGCGCACAGCGCGAACGTCGTATTGCAGACTTCGGTCCACAGGCCCGACACGACCACCTTCTTGCGGCCGTTCGCGGCGAGCGCGTCGCGCACCTTCTGGTCGTCCCACGAGTTCATCGACGTGCGTTCGAGCGTCTTCTGGTTCGGGAACACGTCGAGCAGCTCGGGATAGGTGTGGCCCGAGAAGCTGTCGCTTTCGACCGTCGTGATCGTGGTCGGAATGTTGAAGACCTTCGCGGCCTTCGCGAGCCCGACGACGTTGTTCTTCAGCGTCTGGCGATCGATCGACTGCACGCCGAACGCCATCTGCGGCTGCTGGTCGATGAAGATCAGCTGGCTGTTGTGCGGAGTAAGTACTTCAAGCTTGGGATTGCTCATGATGGTGATGTCCTTTGACGCGAAGAAGGATGAGGCTTGCCTGGCCGACGAATCCGCGAAGCGTCCAATGCGCCGAGTCGCAAGCGTCGGCAGCCGGCCTGCGCCATTCAATACGTGAACTTGCGGCCGCACCAGTTAATTGTTCTGATTTTCGCCACGCGTCGAATTCAGACTGAAAAGATCTGAATTTCATTGAATGCGCTGACGACGAACGCGCGGACCTGATAGGCTGGCCCAAGACTTTCGGATCGACGCCAGCCCGGTAGTTATCCGTATCTTCAACGGCCGTCATTCCCTTCCAGACCCATGAAACCGTACATTGCTTCACTTCTCGCCGGCATCCTCGCCGGCGTCGTTTATGCGCTGATCGGCGTGCAATCGCCGGCGCCGCCCGCCGTCGCCCTGGCCGGCCTGCTCGGCATTCTGGCCGGCGAGCAGATTCTTCCCGTGGTGCGTCGGATGTTCGACGGCATCCGACTGCGAACCGCGTGGCGCGACGCCAAGTGCAGCCAGCACATGTTCGGCGCGCTGCCCGGCGCACACGCCGACGCTGCCGTAAAGCGCCGCGAATCGACGCCGACGTGACGTGTAGATGTCGAGCGAACGCGGCGTCGCCCCTGACCGTTGGCGCGCATGCGTGCGTGTCCCGGCACGTCGGGTGACGACCCGTTTTGAACCGTATTGGATTCAGCGTCGCTCGACGGCGCGACATCGCCCGATGCCCTTGCCGTCGCGAAATTCGCCATGAAGCTGTCTTTCGAAGCACTCGAGGCACTGGACGCGATCGACCGCACCGGTACGTTCGCCGACGCCGCGGAGTTGGTGCACCGCGTGCCGTCCGCACTGACATACGTCGTACGGAAGCTCGAGAGCGATCTCGGCGTCGCGTTGTTCGATCGCAGCGGGCGTCGTGCGAAGCTCACGCACGCGGGCCGCATCGTCGTCGAGGAAGGCCGTCGTCTGCTTCACGCTGCCGAACAGCTTGAACGGAAGGCGCAGCGCGCGCAGCAAGGTTGGGAAACCGAGATCCGCGTCTGCATCGCCGAGATACTGCCCTTCGACATGCTGTGGCCATATGTCCACGCGTTCTACGATCTCGAAATGGATACGCGGCTGCGACTCTCCACCGAAGTGCTCGGCGGCACCTGGGACGCGCTGATTTCGCGGCGGGCCGATCTGATCGTCGGCGCGGCCGGCGAGCCGCCGGAATTGCCGGACATCGTCGCGCAGCCCATCGGTACGCTGCGGCACGTGTTCGCGGTCGCCCCGACCCATCCGCTCGCCGCGCTGCCCGAACCGCTGTCGATGGCGTCGATCGTCGCGTATCGCGGCGCGGTGATCTCCGACACGTCCCGCGAACTTCAGCCGCAGTCGGCCGCGGTTGACCCTGGCCAACCGTATCTCGCGGTGCCGACGCTCGCTGCGAAACTGGCCGCGCAATGCGAGGGGCTCGCGGTGGGTACGCTCCCGGACTGCATCGCGGCGCCCGCGATCGCGCAAGGCAGGCTCGTCGCGCGGGAAGTCACCGGCATGCGCGACACGACCCGTTGCTATATCGCGTGGCGCGCCAACGAAGCCGGGCGCGCGCTACGCTGGTGGGTCGAACAGCTCGGTCACCACGACCTCGTCGACCGGTTCACCGCGCGCGTGTGACGCTGCGCTTTCTGCGAACGGTCGAGCGGTCGCGCACTTGCCCACCTGCATCAAGCCGTTCCCGAAATCGGCGTCGAAAGAATGAAGAACGGAGCGGCTTCGCCGCCCCCATTCCGCACGCAGCCGACGTCGCGTGCGGAATCGGCGTTCAGCGCGACACGGACGGCTCGTCGGTCCGACCGGATCGCCAGGTGAGGAAGCCGAGCGCCGCGAGCGGCAGCGCCAGTGCCCAGAACCCCGCGTACAGGTAGGCGCTCGCCCCGGCGCCCGCGCCGAGCGCGAATCCGGTCACCGGCGGCAGCGTGCGCCGCAGCCGCGCGCGTGCGGCTTCCCGTTCGGCCGGCGCGGCGATCGGCACGAGCCAGTCGAACGCGTCGATGACCGCCTGCGTGACGTTGCCGGTCATCACGGTGTTCGCGACGACGGTGCGCGCGGTCAGCCGGCCGTGCGCGTTCTGCACGCCCATCGCCGCCGCACCGAGCAGCCCGCAGACGATCGTCGCGGGCGCGTCGGCGCTGCCGATCGGCGACGCCGCGACGCCGGCGAGCATGAATCCGGCCAGCAGGATCGTCTGCAGCGCGTACAGCGCGCGCGCCCGCGGGCCATGTCCGCGCACGCGCATCCGGTGATCGAGCAGGCGGGCGGCCACGATCCCCGCGATGAATGCCGGAAACGCGAGCCACTTGATCATGAGGCCCTGACCGACACCGGCGAGGCCCGAGCCGATCAGGATGAAGTTGCCGGTGACGTGCGCGGTAAAGAGCCCGAACAGCGCGACGAAGCCGAGCGTGTCGACATAGCCGGCGATCGATGCGAGGAACACATCCTCGCCGCGCAGGCGATCGGGGGCCGCCGCGCCCGCTGTCGTTACTTGCAGGGGCTGCATGTCGTAGCTTCCGCGGTTGTGTCGGCGGTGTCCGCATCGCGGACCGGTGCGGCAGGCGGGATCGCCCGCTCGTCGAAGACGATGCCGAGCCGGCACGCGAGCGCGATCAGCGGGGCCGCGGGCGATTGCATGCGCACGCGGTGGTACGGGAAGCCGACTGCGATGGCGGCTCCCGGCGAGATCAGATAAGGCATGGTCCGTTCCGGTTGCGCCGCCGGCCGGGCCGACAGGATGGCGCCCGACCCGTGCGGCGGTTCTGAAGCAAGACTAGGGAACGCCCGCCTGAAAGTCATGGCGGCGAACTGAATTTTCCTGAAAGCGCCGCACGACGCGCGGCTCGGCACGGCGCCCGCCCGCGTGGCCGGCCGCGGCGGGGCGCGCGTACGACATCGCGACGCCGACCTCCGAAGCACAGCGCAACGCGGAAATCGAACGGCAGATCGACGCGTTCATCAACGGCACGCCGGCCGCGCTGAAGCGTGTCGCGTCCGACGCATCCGCGACGCGCACGCGCCGCAAGCGACGCAGCGGCGCCACGCTCGAGCCGATTCAGAACGATTCAGCCGCGACGCGCGTCGCCTGCCCTATGCTCGGACAGCACCGGACACGTGCCGTATCGCGCACCGCCCGCAGAACCGGGATTCCCCCATGACGACCGACACGCTTGCGCTCACCCATCACACCGTTACGGCGAACGGCATCCGTCAGCACGTCATCGACGCCGGCGCCGGGCCCGTCGTCGTGCTGCTGCACGGCTTCCCCGAAACCAGCTTCGCGTGGCGCTTCCAGATTCCGGCGCTCGCGCGGCACTATCGCGTGATCGCGCCCGACCTGCGCGGCTACGGCGAAACCGACAAGCCCGCGGCCGGCTACGACAAGCGCAACATGGCGCGCGATCTCGCCGCGCTGCTCGATGCGCTCGGCATCGAGCGCATCGCGCTCGTCGGGCACGATCGCGGCGCACGTGTCGCGACGCGTTTCGCGAAGGACTTCCCCGAACGCGTCGACCGGCTCGTCGTGATGGACAACGTGCCGACGCGCATCGTCGCGCAGAACATGACCGCGCAAACGGCGCGCGCATACTGGTTTTTCCTGTTCCATCAGGTGCCCGACCTGCCGGAGGCGCTGATCGCCGGCAAGGAAGCCGAATGGCTCGGCTATTTTTTCGCGGACTGGTGCTACAACCCGCACGCCATCGCGGGCGACGCGTTCGACACCTACGTGCGCGCGTACCGGCGCCCGGGGGCCGTGCGCGGCGCACTGGCCGACTATCGCGCGAACGCGGAAGACGTGCAGCAGGACCTCGTCGATGCCGACGTCAGGATCGCGTGCCCGACCATGGCGATCTGGGGCGAGGATTTCTACGCGGTCGGCAAGATGTTCGACATGCAGGCCGTATGGGAAAGCATGGCGACGAACCTGCGCGCCGAGCCGATCGCGCAGTGCGGACATCTGCCGCACGAGGAACAGCCCGAGCGCGTGAACGCGCTGCTGCTCGACTTCCTGCGCGGCTGGGCCGGTTGACGCAACGCGCGCCGCACGCGGCGTCATCGGAGGAACACCGGATGGAACACGGATCGGGCCGCAAGGCCGTCATCGCCGGCGGATCGGTCGGCGGGCTGTTCGCGGCGACCGCGCTGCGCGCGGCCGGCTGGGACGTCCGCGTATTCGAGCAGTCGCCGTACGCGCTCGACAGCCGCGGCGGCGGCATCGTGCTGCAGCCGCCGATCGAGCGCGCGTTCGCGTTCGGCGGCGTAGCGCTGCCGCGCGACGCCGGCGTCGATTCGGTCGACCGGATCTACGTCGACACGCAGGACCGGATCGTGCAGCGCGTCGCGATGCCGCAGACGCAGACCGCGTGGAACGTGATCTACACGGCGCTCAAGCGCGCGCTGCCGGCCGGGGTCATCCAGGCCGGCGACGCGTTCGCGCGGTTCGAGCAGGACGGCGAGCGGATCGTCGCGCATTTCGCGAGCGGCCGCGCCGAGACGGCCGACCTGCTGATCGGCGCGGACGGCGGCCGCTCGACCGTGCGCGCGCAGTTGCTGCCGGACCTGCGCCCGACGTATGCGGGCTATGTCGCGTGGCGCGGGCTCGTCGACGAACGCACGCTGCCCGAGCAGGTGCTGTATCTGCTGCGCGAACGCTTCACGTTCCAGCAAGGCGACCGGCACCTGTTCCTCACCTATCTGGTGCCCGGCGCCGACGGTGCGACCGAACCGGGCAAACGGCGCGTGAACTGGGTGTGGTACCGGCGTCTGGCGTCCGACCGGCTGCCGTCGCTGTTCCTTGCGCGCGATGGCACGCAGCGCGACGGGTCGCTGCCGCCCGGCGCGATGCGCGACGACAACCGCGCGGCACTCGTCGACGCCGCCGACCGGATGCTCGCGCCGACGCTCGCCGCGCTCGTCGATGCAACACCCGCGCCGTTCGCGCAGGCGATTCTCGATCTCGCGGTCGAGCGGATGGCTTTCGGGCGCGCGGTGCTGCTCGGCGACGCCGCTCGCATCGTGCGCCCGCACACGGCGGCGGGCGTCGCGAAAGCGGCGGACGACGCGGTCGGTCTCGCCGAAGCATTGCGCGACGTCGCACGCGGCGCCGCGTTCGATGCCGCGCTGGCAGGCTGGGACACCCGTCAGCGTGCGGCCGGTGCGCTGCTGTCCGCGCGCGGGATCGCGCTCGGCGCGCGGCTGATGGGCACCGCGTGAAGGTGCGCCGGCCGTCTGTCGGCCGCCGCGCGGTACGGATCGCCCTCGGGATTCAGCGCACGCAACACGCTCGCGCGCCCGCCGTCGTCCGCGGGCAGTTGCGGCTGCCCGCGCGCGAAAGCCGGGGTCGCGGCTGCCGCCAGCCACGCGGCGATCGCCAGCCCCTTCGCTCGGCGCTTCATTGCGCGCTCGCGGTTGGGACGGACGCCGACGTCGCGGCCGTTGCCATGTGCCGGTCGCCATGTGCGATCGCATACAGTTCGCGATTGCGCGCAATCGTCTCCGTGCTCGGCGGATAGTCCGATTTCGGCGTCGGCAGCGTACCGTCGCGCTCCGCACGAATCAGGTCGGCGCGCACGTCGGCGCGCGTGAGCGCATGGTCGGCGGTTTGCGCGAATGCGACGATCGGTGCGCTCAGCGCACAGGACAGCAGGACTGCACGAATCAGCTTGCTCATGACGTTCACCTCCGAAAATGGCGTGTTCGCGTCCGCAGATCAGGCCGGACATCCGCTCCGCATCGATGCGACGAGGAGTGATATCCATTCTGCGATTCGCGCGCTTTCCGGAAGGTGAGGCTTCGATTACGGTCTTGTCATCCGATCGCGGCCCGGCCGCACGGCAGCGTCAGTCGACGCGTAACGGCGCCGTGTGCCGGACGGTACCCAGAAACCTCGTCAACTCCACGGTCTGCGGCCGCTCGAAGATCTCGTCGGGCGTCCCGCTCTCCCACACGCGCCCCTGGTGCATGAACACGATCCTGTCGCTCACCGCACGCGCGAAGTTCATCTCGTGGGTGACCATGATCAGCGTCATGTCCTCGCGCGCGAGCTGCTCGATGACCCCCAGCACCTCGCCGACCAGCTCGGGATCGAGCGCGGACGTGATCTCGTCGCACAGCAGCACGCTCGGCTTCATCGCGAGCGCACGCGCGATCGCGACGCGTTGCTGCTGGCCGCCCGACAGGTGTTCCGGAAACGCGTCGAACTTGTCGCCGAGGCCGACGCGCTCGAGCATCAGCTCCGCGATCGCACGTGCCTGCTGACGGTGCGCCTTCTTCACCACCGACTGCGCGAGCATCACGTTCTGTCCGGCGCTCAGATGCGGAAACAGGTTGTACTGCTGGAACACCATGCCGACCTTCAACCGCAGCGCACGCAGGTCCGCGTGCCGTGCATCGACGCGTTCTCCGTCGATCGAGATCGTGCCCGCGTCGATACTCTCGAGCCCGTTGAGCGTGCGCAGCAGCGTGCTCTTGCCCGAGCCGCTGCGGCCGATGATCGATACGACCTGCCCGCGCTCGACGGACAGATCGATGCCCTTGAGCACATGATGAGTGCCGAAATGCTTCTCGACACCCCGGGTTTCAACGAGCGGCATGCCATCTCCTTTGCAACGTGCGCGCATAACGGGTCAGCGGATAGCAGAGCGCGAAATAGATCAGCGCGACGAGGCCATACACGACGAACGGCCGGAACGTCGCGTTCGAGATCGCGATGCCGACCTTCGTCAGTTCGGTGAAGCCGATGATCGACACCAGCGCGGTATCCTTCACGGCCTGCACGCCGAAGCCGACCGTCGGCGCGATCGCGATGCGCGCGGCCTGCGGCAGGATCACGTGACGCAACTGCTCGACGTAACTCATCGCCAGGCTCGCCGACGCCTCCCACTGCCCTTGCGGCACCGCCTCGACACAGCCGCGCCAGATTTCGGCCAGATACGCGCTGGTGAAGAACGTGAGCCCGGCCGTGGCCGCGACCCACGGCGAAACGTCGAGCCCGACGAGCGGCAGGCCGAAGAACACGATGAACAGTTGCATCAGCAACGGCGTGCCCTGGAACACTTCGATATAGAGCTTCGCGACGCCACGCAGCACCGTCGAGCTCGACACGCGCATCACGAGCAGCCCGAGACCGACGAGGCCGCCGGACACGAACGACACGATCGACAGCACGATCGTCCAGCGCGCGGCCAGCAGCAGGTTCGCGAGAATTTGCCCAAACGTGAAATCGATCATCGCGCACCTCGCACGCGGCGGGAGAACAGGCGGCGTCCCATCGCGCCGAGCGTGGCGCGCAGCAACAGCGCCATCGCCAGATACGCGAGCGTGATCGCGAAGTACGTCTCGAATGCGCGGAAGTTGCGCGACTGGATGTAGCCGGCCGCATAGGTCAGGTCGGCCACCGAGATCTGCGACACGACCGCCGAACCGAGCATCGTGATCACGATCTGGCTCGACAGCGCGGGAAACACCTTGGCGAGCGCTTGCGGCAGCACGACGTGGCGCAGCATCTGCGCGCGCGACATCGCCAGCGCGGACGCTGCCTCCAGATGCCCGTTCGGCACGGCGGCCACGCCCGCGCGCACGATCTCGACCGAATACGCGCCGAGATTGAGCGTCATTGCCAGGATCGCGGCCGTGTATTCGTCGATGTGCACGCCGAGCGCCGGCAAGCCGAAGAAGATGAAGAACAGCTGGACGACGAACGGCGTATTGCGAATCGCCTCGACGTACGCGCCGATCAGCGGGCGCAATCGCACGGCCGCGCGCGCGTCGGCACTGTACACGGCGGCACCGAGCACGCCGAGCGCCACGCCGAGCACGGTCGCGACCGCGGTCAGCGCGAGCGTGATCGCCGCGCCGCTCGCGAACACGCCGGCGTACTCGGCGAGCTCGCCGAATTGAAGCTGGTAGCTCATGGGAACGGGACAAGTTCGGGTTCGGACAACGACACGCGCCGCGCCGGCCATGCCGGCCGCGGCGACGTGTCAGGCGACACGGCGTTTCGTCACAGTCCGACCGGCAACGGCTGGCCGAGCCACTTCCGCGACATCTCGCCCAGCGAGCCGTCCTGCTTCGCATGCGCGATCGCGTCGTCGATCTTCGCGAGCAGGCGCGGCTCGTTCTTGTTGACGCCGACGAAGCACGGCGAATTCTTGATCACGAACTTGACCTCGGGGCGGCGCGGCGGATTCTTCGCGAGAATCGCCGCCGCGACGATGTTGCCGGCCGCGATCAGTTGGACTTGCCCCGACAGGAACGCCTGGATCGTCGCGTTGTTGTCCTCGAAGCGCTTGATCGTCGCGTTCGGCGCGAGCTGCGACAGCGCAATCTCCTCGAGCGCGCCGCGTGTGGCGCCGACCGTCTTGCCGGTGAGGTCGGCGGGCGCGCTCACCTTCACGTCGGAAGGCCCGAACACGCCCTGGAAATACGGTGCGTAAGCGCTCGAGAAATCGATGACCTTCTCGCGCTCCGGCGTCTTGCCGAGCGACGAGATCACCATGTCGACCTTGTTGGTCGTCAGGTACGGAATCCGGTTCGCGCTGTTCACGGGCACCAGCTTCAGCTTGACGCCGAGCGCCTTGGCGAGGAGTCCTGCCATGTCGATGTCGTAGCCCTGCGGCTGCATGTCCGTGCCGACCGAGCCGAACGGCGGATAGTCCTCGGGCACCGCGACGCGCAGCGTGCCGTTTTTCGCGATGGTGTCGAGCGCATCGGCATGGGCCGGCGCGGCGGCGAACAGCGCGATCACGGGCGCGGCGAGCAATGCAGCCAGCCAGGTGCGTCGGGGGAACGGTCGGGTCGTCGGGCTCACGGTGAATCTTCCTTGTCTGGTATGTCGTCGGGCAGCGCGCAACGATTGCGCGGCCGACACCACTCCAGCAAAAACCAGGCCATCGCCATGAAACGCTTGCTGCTCGGACCCGCGACGGAATTTCGGCGGAACCGCATTCCCCATTTCGGTGCGCGCGCCGCCACCCGCGGCAGCGGGTGCCCTCGCAGCGCGCGCCGGCGCACCAGATTAACTGGCTGGTTCATCCGCCGCCGCGGCCCCCATGCACGGATTCGAACAGGCTTAGTCCAAATTTGCATGCCGTTTGTGACGGGAATTACGGCTGAATACGTTCGCGGCGTACCGTGCCTTTCGCCGCGCCCGGCGAATCGCAGTCCGGATGAGTGCGCTCGATTCCGCGCCCTGCTCCTCCGGTACCGGTGGTCCCGATCGTCCCGCGATCGGGATGATTCCAATCCCATCCGTGCGCGAGGATACCGTCATGGCATCGATTCCCGAACCGTCGACAACCGGCGAAACCGACAAACGCAGCTGGCTCGAATCGCACGAAGCCGGCTATCACAAGACCCTCGGCAATCGACAGGTGCAGATGATCGCGATTGGCGGGGCCATCGGCACCGGGCTCTTTCTCGGCGCCGGCGGCCGGCTGCAGGCCGCCGGCCCGTCGCTCGCGATCGTCTATCTCGTGTGCGGCGCGTTTTCGTTCCTGATCCTGCGCGCGCTCGGCGAACTCGTGATGCATCGCCCCAGCAGCGGCAGCTTCGTGTCGTACGCGCGCGAATTCCTCGGCGAGAAGGCATCGTTCGTCGCGGGCTGGATGTATTTCCTGAACTGGGCGATGACCGGCATCGTCGACATCACCGCCGTCGCGCTCTACATGCATTACTGGGCGCCGTTCGCGGCCGTGCCGCAGTGGATCTTCGCGCTCGTCGCGCTCTGCATCGTCGCGACGATGAACCTGATCGGCGTGAAGTGGTTCGCCGAGATGGAGTTCTGGTTCGCGCTGATCAAGGTCGCCGCGATCGTGCTGTTTCTCGTGATCGGCGCGGCGATCCTCGGCACGGGCATGCCCGTGGCCGGCCATGGCACCGGCATGCATCTGATCACCGACAACGGCGGGTTCTTTCCGCACGGACTGATGCCGGCGCTGGTGCTGGTGCAAGGCGTGGTGTTCGCGTTCGCCGGCGTCGAACTGGTGGGCACGGCCGCCGGCGAATGCAAGGACGCGCGCAAGGTGCTGCCGCGCGCGATCAACAACGTGATCTGGCGCATCGCGATCTTCTACGTCGCATCGGTCGTGCTGCTGGTCTGCCTGCTGCCGTGGAGCGCGTACAAGGCGGGCCAGAGCCCGTTCGTCACGTTCTTCGGCGCGCTCGGCGTGCCGGGCATCGGCTCGGTGATGAACCTGGTGGTGCTGACGGCCGCGCTGTCGAGCCTGAACTCCGGCCTGTATTCGACGGGGCGCGTGCTGCGCGCGCTGTCGATGGGCGGCTCGGCCCCCGCGTTCCTCGCGCGGATGAGCGCACAATCCGTCCCGTACGCGGGCATTCTGGTGACGGTCTCGATCTATGTGGTCGGCGTGCTGCTCAACTATCTCGTGCCGTCGAGCGTGTTCGAGATCGTGCTGAACATCGCGTCGCTCGGCATCATCAGCACATGGGGCTTCATCGTCGTGTGTCAGATGAGGTTCCGCGCCGCGGTCCGGCGCGGCGAGGCGGACGACGTGTCGTTCAGGATGCCCGGCGCGCCCGTGACATCGTGGCTCACGCTGCTGTTCCTGCTCGGCGTGCTGGTGCTGATGGCGTTCGACTACCCGAACGGGACATGGACGATTGCATCGATCCCGCTGGTCGCGCTGCTGCTCGTGGCCGGCTGGAAGTGGCTGAGCCATCGCGCGCGCCGTGCGTTGCTCAAGCCGACGATTCCGTCGGTCACGCTCACGCAGAACGTGCTCGAGAAAGGCGAGCACTGAATCGCGGCGGCACGCGTGCCGTCGATCGGTCCGCCGCCAGCATCGCGGGCGGCGGTCGATCGCCGCGTTCAGTGATGCTCGTACAACTGCTGCGTGTCAAGCGACGCGAACGATGAGGTCGCGGGCTTTGCAGCGTCCGTCGGCCGTGCAGCGGCCGATTGCGCTTGCTGCGCGGCGACCTTCGCCTCGGCGGCCTGGATGTCTTCCGGATAGTAAGGATCGCTGCCGATAGGCCGATAACCGGCCTTTTCGACACGGACGAGATCGGCACGCACCTCGGCGCGTGTGACCGTATGGTCGGTGGTTTGCGCAAAGGCGACGATCGGTGCGCTCAGCGCACAGGAAAGCAGGACTGCACGAATCAGGTTGTTCATGATGTTCACCTCACAGGATGGCATGTTTGCGTCCGCAGATCGGGCCGGACATCCGCTCCGCATCAATGCGATGAGGAGTTGTGTCCATTCTGCGATTCGCGCGCTTTCCTGAAGGTGAGGCTTCGATTACGGTTTCGTTATCCGGCCGCCCGTTTTCCTGTTGTCGGCTTGCGCCGTGATTACTTTATCAATCGCATGCCAGCGACCTTCGACGCAGCCACGTCGAAAGTTGCGGTGTACTCGCACCCAGCGACGTGTGCCGACCGCTCGATCAGGCAGTCCGCGAAATCCGCCTTCGGTGATGCCGCGAAAACGCGAAGCGCCTTTCGCACCGTGTCAGCGCCTTCAACGGTCAGTTCCTTCGTAGCGATCATTGCTTCGAGAATGTCTTTTATCTGTTCGCGCTCCACGCCGTAGCAACGCCCCAGCACCCAGACGACCTCGACCAGCGCAACCTGCGAAACGTACCCCTGACGCTCCGTCGATAACGACTCCATTAACGCGGTCGCCTCTTTTTGATTGCACGGCATCGTCTTGTGCGAAATAGCGGACCAGCACGTTCGTATCGAGTCCCTCATCGCGCGGACGCTCCCTGCTCGGCGATGGCCCGATTCATGTCCTCGATCGACACCGGCTTCCCGGGCTTCTTCACGACGCCCTTCAGCGATGCAAGCGAGCGCGTGGCCGGATAGATCTCATACCGGCCCGTTGCCTCGTTGAAGCTGAATTCGATCCAGTCTCCGGACTTCAGGCCCAGTTGATTGCGGACGTCCACCGGGATGGTGACCTGGCCCTTTGAAGTGATGGTGGCTGCTGTCATTGCGATACCTCCAGTGTCCCTTACTTTGTTGTAAGGCATATGAAAAAGCAAGGGCGAGCCCCGGGCGGCCCAACGCGGCTGCCGCCGCCCCCACAGATAACGACTTCGTAATCCTCGGGTCAGGGTCGGGTCAACGCCGCGCCGGCAGACTGCACGCTCGTCGCATCGAATGCGCAATCCGCGCCCTGTTTCTTGGAGCACCGTCATGTGGATCGTCCGGCTGGCGTTACGCAGGCCTTACACGTTCGTCGTACTCGCGCTGCTGATCTTCATCGCGGGACCGCTCGCGCTGCTGCGCACGCCGACCGACATTTTCCCGAGCATCGACATTCCGGTCGTCAGCATCGTCTGGTCGTACAACGGCTTCTCCGCGGAGGACATGGCCAAGCGGATCACGTCGAACTACGAACGCGCGCTCACGTCCGACGTCGACGACATCGAGCACATCGAGTCGCAGTCGCTGAACGGCGTGTCGGTCGTGAAGATCTTCTTCCACCCGGGCGCCGACATCAATCGCGCGATCGCGGAAGCCGCGAGCAACGCCGCGTCGATCCTGCGCATCCTTCCGCCCGGCACGCTGCCGCCGAACATCATCACGTACAACGCATCGACGGTGCCGATCCTGCAGCTCGGGCTGTCGAGCGACACGCTCGCCGAGCAGCAGCTGTACGACCTCGGCAACAGCTTCATCCGCACCCAGCTCGCGACCGTCCAGGGCGCGGCCGTGCCCCTGCCGTTCGGCGGCAAGATCCGCCAGATCGTCGTCGACCTCGATACGCGCGCACTGCAGGCGAAAGGACTCGCGCCGATCGACGTCGTCAACGCGATCAATGCGCAGAACCTGATCCTGCCGGGCGGCACCGCGAAGATCGGCACGCACGAATACAACGTGCAGATGAACGGCAGCACGCAGACGGTCGCCGCGCTGAACGACCTGCCGGTGAAGACGATCGGCGGCAATGTCGTGTACGTGCGCGACGTCGCGCACGTTCGCGACGGCTACGCGCCGCAGACCAACATCGTGCGGGCGGACGGCAAGCGCGCGGCGCTGCTGACGGTCGAGAAAACCGGCAGCGCGTCGACGTTGACGATCATCGACCAGGTGAAGGCGATGCTGCCGAAGATCGCGGCCGGGCTGCCGAAGGCGCTGCACATTGCGCCGCTCGACGATCAGTCCGTGTTCGTGAAGGCGGCGGTCCAGGGCGTCGTGCGCGAAGCGCTGATCGCCGCGTGCCTGACCGCGCTGATGATCCTGCTGTTTCTCGGCAGCTGGCGCGCGACGCTGATCATCGCGGTCACGATCCCGCTCGCGGTGCTCACGTCGCTGCTCGCGCTGTCCGCGCTCGGCCAGACCATCAACATCATGACGCTCGGCGGGCTCGCGCTCGCGGTCGGGATCCTCGTCGACGACGCGACCGTCGCGATCGAGAA
Organism: Burkholderia sp. MSMB1826; assembly: GCF_001526325.1. NCBI lineage: Bacteria > Pseudomonadati > Pseudomonadota > Betaproteobacteria > Burkholderiales > Burkholderiaceae > Burkholderia > Burkholderia sp. MSMB1826. The sequence continues at coordinate 20,543 of NZ_LOYN01000034.1, read as the reverse complement.
CATCACGCATCATCTGGAGCGCGGTGCGCCGCTCGAGGACGCGATCCTGACCGGTGCGGGCGAGATCGCGGTGCCGACCTTCGTGTCGACGCTGTCGATCTGCATCGTGTTCGTGCCGATGTTCCTGCTGACGGGCGTCGCGCGCTATCTGTTCGTGCCGCTGGCCGAGGCCGTGATCTTCGCGATGATCGCGTCGTACTTCTTCTCGCGCACACTGGTGCCGACGCTCGCGATGGCGCTGATGCGCGCAAAAGGGAGCGGCCGGCCGCCGCGCGGCGTATTCGCACGCATCGCGCGTTTCCAGGCTGCGTTCGAGCATCGCTTCGAGGCCGTGCGGCTGCGCTATCGCGCGTTGCTGTCCGCGGCGATCGCGCGGCGGCGCCGCTTCGCGGCCGCGTTCCTGCTCGCGTGCGTCGCATCGACGGGCCTCTATGCGTTCGCCGGTCAGGACTTCTTCCCATCGGTCGACACCGGCGAGATCCGTCTGCATCTGCGCGCGCCGACCGGCACGCGAATCGAGGAAACCGCGCGGCTGACCGACGAAGTCGAAGCGAAGATCCGCGGCGTGATTCCGGCGAACCAACTCGCCGGCGTGCTCGACAACATCGGCGTGCCGGTGAGCGGGATCAACCTCACGTACGATTCGTCGGACCCGATCGGCACCGAGGACGCCGACGTGCTCGTCACGCTGAAGCCGAATCACGCGTCGACCGCCGCCTACGTCGCGACGCTGCGCAACGTGCTCGCGCAGTCGTTCCCCGGCGTGACGTTCGCGTTCCTGCCGGCCGACATCGTCAGCCAGATCCTCAATTTCGGGCTGCCCGCGCCGATCGACATCCAGATCGTCGGCAACAAGCTCGACCAGAACCGCGCGGTCGCGAATGCACTGCTCGCGAAGCTGCGCGGCGTGCGCGGGCTCGTCGACGCACGCATCCAGCAGCCCGGCGACGAACCGGCGATCGACGTGAACGTGGACCGCACGAAGGCGATCCAGGCGGGCCTGCAGCAGCGCGACGTCGCGCAGAACCTGTTGATCGCGCTGTCCGGCAGCTCGCAGACGACGCCGAACTTCTGGCTCGATCCGCGCAACGGCGTCAGCTACCCGGTGCTCGTGCAGACGCCGCAATACACGGTGAATTCGCTGCAGTCGCTCGCGAACGTACCGCTGCCCGCCGGCACCGCGAGCACGCCGCAGACGCAGGCCGGCGGACCGGCCGCGGGCGCGCCCGCACAGAACCTGCTCGGCGCGCTCGGCACGTTCTCGCGCTCGACCCAGCAGGCCGTGGTGTCGCACTACAACGTGCAGCCGGTGCTCGACATCTTCGCGGCGGTGCAGGGGCGCGATCTCGGCGGCGTCACGGCCGACGTGACGAAGCTCGTCGACGCCGCGCGCGCGCAACTGCCGCCCGGCTCGTCGATCGTGCTGCGCGGCCAGGTGCAGGCGATGCACGAGTCGTTCTCGGGCCTGCTCGGCGGCCTCGCGCTCGCGATCTCGCTGGTCTACCTGCTGATGGTCGTGAACTTCCAGTCGTGGCTCGATCCGCTCGTGATCGTCGGCGGGCTGCCGGCGTCGCTCGCCGGCATCGCGTGGATGCTGTTCGTCACGGGCACCACGCTGTCGGTGCCCGCGCTGACCGGCACGATCCTGTGCATCGGCATCGCGACCGCGAACAGCATTCTCGTCGTGAACGCGGCACGTGAGCTGCTCGCGGCCGGCGCGCCGCCGTGGCAGGCCGCGCTCGACGCAGGCTTCAGCCGCTTCCGGCCCGTCGTGATGACCGCGCTCGCGATGCTGATCGGCATGTTGCCGATGGCGCTCGGCCTCGGCGACGGCGGCGAGCAGAACGCGCCGCTCGGCCGCGCGGTGATCGGCGGGCTCGCGTTCGGCACGTGCTCGACGCTGCTGTTCGTACCGGTGCTGTTCGGCTTCGTTCACGCGTGGCTCGCGCGGCGTCGCGACGCCGCGGCCGCGCGACCCGCACAGCACGCGCCCGACACGCCAGCGCTGCGTTGAGTGCAGACGGCCGCCCCTTCTCATCCTTCGATTCGCCCGACTCCGGACCCACCATGAACGACTCGATCGAACCCGTCGCCCCGCCGCCCGCCGCCGAAGCGGTAACGTCTGCGACTCCGGCCACGCCGGCTGCTTCGGCTGCTTCGGCCACACCGGCCGCTCCGAATACCCCGACCGCCAACGCAACCGTGCCGCCCACAGCACACGACACAACCCGTGACGCGGCACGCGACGTGCCGCCAAGCCGTGGCGCCCGCAAGCTCGCCGTGCCGCTCGCCGCCGTCGCGCTCGCCGCCGCGCTGCTCGCGCTCGGCATCGTGCCGCGTATCGATGCACGCGCCGCGCAGCGTGCGCAGGTGGCCGCGCAGCAGGCGCTGCCGGTGTCGGTCGTCGTGCCCGGCGCGGCGCCGGCCGACCAGACGCTGACGCTGCCCGGCTCGGTGGCGCCCTATGCGGACGCGTCGATCTATGCGCGCACGAGCGGCTACGTCGCGCACTGGAGCGCCGATCTCGGCACGCACGTGAAGGCCGGTCAGACGCTCGCGCAAATCTCGGCGCCCGATCTCGACGCGCAATTGCGCCAGGCGCGCGCCGACGAGGCGAGCGCGCAGGCGAACTACGACTATGCGAAATCGACCGCGCAGCGCTGGCAGGACATGCTGAACACGCAATCGGTGTCGCAGCAGGACACCGACACGAAGGTCGCGGACATGAACGCGAAGCGCGCGATGCTCGCGTCCGCGCAGGCGAACGTCGCGCATCTTGCCGAACTCGTGTCGTACGAGTCCGTCACCGCGCCGTTCGACGGCGTGATCACCGCACGCAACGTCGACGTCGGCACGCTGGTCACCGCGGGCGGCACGCCGGGCAGCCCGGGCCTGTCCGGCGAACTGTTCCATCTCGAACAGACGGACACGCTGCGCGTGTTCGTCGACGTGCCGCAGGACAGCGCAGCCGGCGTATCGACCGGCACGCCGGTCTACCTGACGACGCCGCAGTATCCGGGACGGCGGCTTGCCGCGCGGGTCGCGCGCAGCGCGGGCGCGATCGATCCCGTCACGCGCACGCTGCGCGTCGAGATCGACGTCGACAACCGCGACGGCGCGCTGATGCCCGGCGCGTATGCGCAGGCGCATCTCGCCGTGCCGAGTGCGGCGCCGGCGCTCGATCTGCCGGTCAGTGCGCTGCTGTTCCGGCCGAACGGCGTGACGGTCGCCACCGTCGGCGCGAACGGCCGAACCGCGCTGAAGACCGTGCAGATCGGACGCGATTTCGGCACGCGCGTCGAGATCGTCGCGGGGCTCTCGGCAACCGATCGCGTGATCGACAACCCGGGCGATGCGATTACGGCCGGGGAGGCCGTGAAGGTCGTGAAGGTCGTGTCGACAGCGCGTGCGGCGGTGCCGGTTGTGGGTTCGTCTGCTTCGTCGGGTTCGTCCACTGCGTCCCCTTCGTCCCCGCACGCCGCGCAGCCCACGCAACCACCATACGGCGCCACTGCCCGCGACATGCCGCTGCCGCACGCGGCCGGCACCGCGTCGGCCGCATCGACGCCCGCTGCGGCATCCGCCCGCGGCTAACCCATTCGACGACGACTCCCGAGATCCCTGCCATGCGCCTTCCTCATCCGCTCCCGTTCGCCCGTCGCGCCGTCGCGCTCGGCGCCGCCGCGGCGTCGGCCGCGTTGACCGCGTGCTCGACGCTGCCGCCGTATTCGCCGCCCGCCGTCGCGGTACCCGCGCACTACGCGGGCGCCTCGGCCGCGCAGGCCGGCTGGCGCACCGCGAGCCCGGCCGACGCCGCCGCGCGCGGCGCCTGGTGGACCGTCTTCGACGATGCCGACCTGAACGCGCTCGAAGCGCGCATCGACGTGTCGAACCAGACGGTGAAGAAAGCCGTCGCCGAGTTGCAGCAGGCGCGCGCGACGGTCGACTATCAGCACGCCGGGTTCCTGCCGACGATCACCGCGGGCGCCGCGCAAAGCCGCGCGCGCGTGTCGCAAAACCGGCTCGGCTCGTCGCTCGCCGGCAAGACGACGCCCGACTATCAGGCGGGCGTGGCCGCGAGCTGGGAACCCGACGTGTTCGGCCGCGTACGCGACGCGGTGACGGGCGCGCAGGCGGACGCCGCCGCGAGCGCGGCCGATCTGCAGGCCGTGAAGCTGTCGGTCACGGCCGAACTCGCGACCGACTATTTCGCGCTGCGCTCGCTCGACACGCAGAAGCAGCTGCTCGACGACACCGTGCGCGCGTACGCGGACGCACTGACGCTGCTCAAGCGGCAACTCGCGGCCGGAGCGATCGATGCGTCGGCGGTCGCACAAGCCGAGACCCAGCTCGAATCGACGCGCACGCAGGACACCGACATCGACGCGTCGCGTGCGCAGTTGCAGCACGCGATCGCGACGCTCGTCGGCGAGAGCGCGTCGACGTTCGTGCTGCCGCCGCGCGTGCAGGCGTTCCACGTGCCGGCGATTCCGGCCGGCGTGCCGTCGCAACTGCTGGAGCGGCGGCCCGACATCGCGGCGGCCGAGCGCCGTGTCGCGGCCGCGAACGCGCGGATCGGCGAGGCGCGCGCCGCGTTCTTCCCGGATCTCGTGCTGTCGGCGAGCGTCGGCCTCGAGAGTTCGTTCTTCGCGCCGTGGCTCACCGCGCCGAGCCTGTTCTGGTCGCTCGGTCCGCAGCTCGCCGGCACGCTGTTCGACGGCGGCCGCCGCAGCGCGTCGCTGCGCGGCGCGCATGCGCAATACGACGGTGCGGTCGCCGACTACCGGCACACCGTGCTCGTCGCGTTCCAACAGGTCGAGGATCAGTTGTCGGCGCTCGACGCACTCGCGTCCGAAGCCGGCAGCCAGCAGCGCGCGACCGACGCGGCCGATCTGTCGCTGCGGCTGACGACGAATCGCTTCAACGCGGGCGCCGTCAGCTATCTGGACGTGGTGACCGCGCAGACGATCGCGCTGACGAATCGGCGCACGGCCGATCAGATCGACGCGCGCCGGATCGAGGCCGAAGTCGGGTTGCTGAAGGCGTTGGGCGGCGGTTGGCAGGCGAGCGTGGGCGTGGATGCGGAATCGAACACCGGCGCGATGGAACACGCACCGGCCGCGCGACCCGCACCCGCCATCACACTACCGCCAGCCGGTTGAACGTAAGCGTGAAACGCGTGCCGAGCGTGTCGCTTTCGACCTGCGCGGTACCGCCGTGGAGCTCCATCACCGAGCGCACGATCGCGAGGCCGAGCCCGGCCGTGCCGCCCGGCGCACCGCCGCTGCGCGCGGGGTCGCCGCGCACGAACCGGTCGAAGATCCGCGGCAGCAGCGCGCGATCGATCGGATCACCCGGATTCGCGACGACGACGCGCACCGCATCGGCGGTTTCGTCCACGCTCAGCGTGATGACGCCGCCGGCGGGCGTGTAACGCAGCGCGTTCGCGAGCAGGTTGCCGACGGCGCGGCGGAACAGCTCGACGTCGGCGGTCAGCTGCCCCTGCCCTTCGACGCGCAACGTCGAGCCCGCTTCGTCGGCGAGCCCCTCGAAATACTCCGCGATGCGCTCGAGTTCGTCGCGCACGTCGAACGCGCGCTGCCGGGTGACGAAGCTCGGATGCTCGGCACGCGCGAGAAACAGCACGTTCTCGATCATCCGCGCGAGACGATCGTATTCCTCGAGATTCGATTCGAGCAGCGCCTGGTACTCGTCGGCCGAACGCGGCCGCGCGAGCGCGACTTCGGTGGCGCCGCGCATGTTGTTCAGCGGCGTGCGCAGATCGTGCGCGAGATCGGCGCTGAATTGCGACAGATGCGCGAACGCCTGCTGCAGGCGGCCGAGCATCGCATTCTGCGCATCGACGAGCGCGCGCAATTCGGGCGGCGCGCGCGACGCGTCGAGCCGCGTGTCGAGCTTGTCGACCGTGATCCGGCCGGTGTTGTCGACGATCTCGCGCAGCGGCGCGAGCGCCGTGCGGATCAGCCAGTAGCCGAGCAGCAGCGCGAACAGCGCGCCGAGCCCGCCGGCGAGCTTGAGCCGGTCGCGGTAACCGTCGAGCAGATCGGCCCTGTCGCGCATGTTGCGGGCGATCGCGATGCGGATCGGCGTGCGGTCGCCGAGCGTGGCCTCGATCACGACGCCGCGCATCGGCGTGCCGCCGTCGGCGGTCCACGTGACGAGCCGGTCGGCCGTGATCCGGTCGTCCGCGGGAACCGGCACCGCGTGCGGCGCGAACAATTGCGCGTCGGCCAGCGGAACCGATGCGGCCGCGGGCGCATCGTCGGGCGCGGCGAGCCGGACGTTGTGACGTGCGAGCACGTCGCCCCGCGCATCGACGGCGGCCATCGACAGCGCCTCGTTGCCCAGCACCTGACTCGTCAGCCGCTCCGCATGCGCGCGAACCGCATCGAGCGACTCGAGCTCGCCCGCGAGCCGGCGCGTGTGGCGCGCGGCCAGCACGATGTCGAGATCGTCCTGCGTATTCACCTGCCGCTCGAGGCCCGCATACACATACGCGCCGACGAGCGCGAACGCGGCGAGCGTGGTCGCGGCGAACGCGAGCGCGAGCGTCGCGGCCAGCGAGCGCGGGCGCGTCATGCGTCGTCCTTCGGTTCGAGCACGTAGCCGACGCCGCGCACGGTATGGATCAGCTTGACCGGGAACGCGTCGTCGATCTTCGCGCGCAGGCGCCGGATCGCGACCTCGACGACGTTGGTGTCGCTGTCGAAATTCATGTCCCACACGTACGAGGCGATCTGCGTCCGGCTCAGCACCTCGCCCTGTCGGCGCGCGAGCAGTTGCAGCAGCGAGAATTCGCGCGGCGTGAGGTCGATCCGCGTGGTGCCGCGCTTCACGCGGCGGCGCACCACGTCGATGTCCAGATCGCCGACCGCCAGGTGCTCGGTCTCGCGCGGCGGCCCGCGCCGCGCGAGCGTGCGGATGCGGGCGAGCAGCTCGACGAACGCGAACGGTTTCACGAGGTAGTCGTCGGCGCCGAGTTCGAGGCCGTGCACGCGGTCCTGCACGTCGTCGCGCGCGGTCAGGAACAGCACCGGCGTCGTGTGCGTGTCGCGCAGCCGCTTGAGCACGCCCCATCCGTCGAGCACGGGCAGCATCACGTCGAGCACGATCACGTCGTAACGCTCTTCCTGCGCGAGCGTCAGCCCTTCGCCGCCGTCCTTCGCGAGATCGACGCTGAAGCCCGATTCCTCGAGCCCCTTCTTCAGGTACGCGCCCGTCTTCGGCTCGTCTTCGACTATCAGGATGCGCATGGCCGGCTCCGTCGCTTGCATGGGGACATCCGGCGATGTTACCCGGAAACGGCGACGCGGCCGCTCACCGTGCAGGCGCGAACGGCGTAGATAACAAAACGGTAATCGGCCGGTCATCCTGGCGTGCGGCCGCGAAGCGCGCGACATGGCTCGCATCGCGCCGCGCAACGAAAACCCGAGAACGCGGCATCGTTCGCGTAACGACTCCCAGCGGCCCCCCCGATGAATCCGAACCCGCTTCAACGCGGCGGAACGAACAATTCGTCCGGCCGGATGCCCGCCCCCACAAGTGACCCTTCTAACATCATAGGATTGCATTTTCACATTCAATGTGATTTTATTATCACCTGTCACAAGCCGCCGCCGACCACGCGCGCGGCGCCCCCCATACCAAGGAAGAGACGCAGATGGAGACGATCGCCGTCATCGGCAGCAACATGGTCGACCTCGTGACCTATGTCACGCGCATGCCCGCCCGGGGCGAAACGCTCGAGGCGCCGAACTTCGAACTCGGCTGCGGCGGCAAGGGCGCGAACCAGGCCGTCGCGGCCGCGCGCCTCGGCGCGCGCGTCGTGATGGTCACGAAGGTCGGCGACGACGTGTTCGCCGACAACACGATCCGCAACTTCGAGCGCGAAGGCATCGACACCACGCACGTGCGCAAGGTCGCCGGCGTGCCCAGCGGCGTCGCGCCGATCTTCGTCGAGCCCGATTCGAGCAACAGCATCCTGATCGTCAAGGGCGCGAACCGCCATCTGCAACCGGCCGACGTCGATGCGGCCGCCTCGATGCTCGCCGACTGCGCGCTGATCGTGCTGCAGCTCGAAATCGAGCTCGACACCGTCTATCACGCGATCGAACTCGGCGCACGGCACGGCATTCCCGTGTTGCTGAACCCGGCCCCGGCCGTCGCCGACCTCGATTTCGAGCGCATCCGTTCCGTCGAATTCTTCGTGCCGAACGAGACCGAGCTCGCGATCGTGTCGGGCATGCCGGTCGATTCGCGCGACAGCGCGACCCGGGCCGCCGAAACGCTGGTCGCGCGCGGGCTCAAGCACGTGCTCGTCACGCTCGGCGACAAGGGTTCGCTGCTGGTATCGCGCGACGGCGCGCGCCACGTGCCGGGCGTGCCGGTCGACGCGCGCGATACGACGGGCGCCGGCGATGCGTATATCGGCTGCTTCGCGCGCTGCTATGCCGCGTCGCGCGACGCCGTCGACGCGATGCGTTACGCGTCCGCCTACGCCGCGCATTCGGTCACGGGCCTCGGCACGCAGAAGTCGTACGCCCACGCCGCGACGTTCGAACGCTTCCTCCGCGACGCCGGCATCTGACCGGCGCCTTCATCGACGAGACATTGGGAAGGAGACACCCATGAGCCGAACCCGGATCGAACACACACCCGACGGCTATTATCTGAATCGCACGCCGCTCTTCGCGTTTACGCTGCTGTGCTGCCTGTTCGCGCTGTGGGGCACCGCCGCGAACCTGAACGACGTGCTGATCGCGCAGTTCAAGAAATCGTTCTTCCTGTCCGATTTCGAATCGGCGTTCGTGCAGTCGGCGTTCTATCTCGGCTACTTCTTCCTCGCGATTCCGGCCGCGACCGTCGTGAAGAAGTTCAGCTACAAGACGACGATCCTCGTCGGCCTGCTGCTCTACACGACCGGCTGCCTGCTGTTCTTCCCGGCCGCGTCGATGGCGAAGTACGGGATGTTCCTCGTCGCGCTGTTCGTGATCGCCGCGGGCCTGTCGTTCCTCGAAACGGCATCGAACTCGTATTCGACGTTGATGGGCCCGCGCGACACCAGCACGCGGCGGCTGAACATCTCGCAGACGTTCTATCCGTTCGGCGCGATGGCCGGCGTCTACATGGGCAGCTTCCTGATCTTCAAGGAAGGCGACGCGTCGCACGCGCAGCTCGCGGCGATGTCGGCCGCCGAAGCCCACACGCACCAGCTCGCGATGATTCAGGCCACGCTCGAACCGTACAAGTGGCTGATCGTCGTGCTCGCCGCCGTGTTCGTCGTGTTCGCGCTCACGCCGTACCCGGCGTGCAAGGGCAACGGTGCGAGCACGGTCACGCACCGGATCGACGCGCGCGGCACGCTCGCGCGCCTGTTCGGCAACCGGCGCTTCGTCGCGGGCGTGGTCGCGCAATTCCTGTACGTCGGCGCGCAGGTCGGCGTGTGGAGCTTCACGATCCGGCTCGCGATGCAGATCGGCGGCCTCACCGAGCGCGGCGCGTCGCGCTACCTGCTCGCGACCTTCTTCGCGTTCTTCGTCGGCAAGCTGGTCGCGACGCTCGTGATGAAGCGCGTCGGCCCGGCCAAGGTGCTGATCGTCTACGGCATCCTGTGCATCGCGCTGCTCGCGTATACGATCAGCGTGCACAACATCACGGCCGTGTATGCGGCCGTGTGCGTGAGCATCTTCCTCGGCCCGTGCTGGCCGACGATCTACGGACTGACGATCGACGGCCTCGGCAAGGACACCGAATACGGCGGCTCGATCCTCGTGATGAGCATCGTCGGCGGCGCGGTCGTGCCGCTGATCCAGGGGCTGATCTCCGATCACACGGGCGGCAACATGCAGCTCGCGTTCGTCGTGCCGCTCGCGTGCTTCGTCGTGATCGTCTACTACGGCTTCTACTGCCTGCGTCACCTGCCGGCGGCCACGCCCGACGCGGCGGCCGACGAGCACGCGTCCGCGCGCTACGCCGCGACGCGCCACACGTCGGGAGCCTGACCATGCGCGGCGAGATCGAACTGCGGCGCGACGATTTCCGCGAAACACCGCGCACGCTGTACCGCACCGACGGCATCACCGTCACCGCGTTCGCGTATCCGTCCGGCGTCGAGGCGCTGAAGCTCGAGAACCGCCGCGGCCATCTCGTCGTGCTGCCGTATCTCGGCCAGATGATCTGGGCCGCCGAATTCGACGGTCGCGACCTGACGATGAAGCACATGTTCCGGCAGCCGAGGCGCGCGACGTCGATCGTCGATACCTACGGCTGCTTCATGTTCCACAGCGGGCTGCTGCGCAACGGCTGCCCGGGGCCGGACGACACGCATGCGCTGCACGGCGAGATGCCGTGCGCGCCGATGGATCGCGCGAGCCTGGTCGTCGGCACGGATGCGCGCGGCGCCACGGTCGAAGTGACAGGCGAATACGAGTACGTGCAGGGCTTCGGCAGCCACTACGTCGCGCGTCCGTCGGTGCGGCTGACGGAGCACGATGCGCGGATGACGATCGCGATGGACGTGACGAATCTCGGCGGCGCGCCGATGGACCTGATGTACATGGCCCACCTGAACTACGCGTACGTGCCGGGCGGCCGCTTCGTGCAATCGCTCCCGAGCGGCGGCCTGCGGCTGCGCGACAGCGTGCCCGCGCACGTGAAGCCGACTGCCGCGTGGCGCGACTACACGGCGACGCTCGCGCGCGAACCGGCGCGGCTCGCGACGCTCGATGCGCCCGCGCTGTACGACCCGGAGATCGTGTTCTTCATGAACGACGTGGAAACGGATGCCGACGGCGTCGCGCATTTCCGGCTCGCGCATCCGGACGGCGGCGCGTTCCATACCGCGTACCGCCCCGCGCAATTCCCGCACGCGACGCGCTGGATCCTGCACAACGCGGATCAGCAGGTCGCCGCGTTCGCGCTGCCGTCGACCTGCGAGCCGGAAGGTTACGAAGCCGAACGCCGCAAGGGCCACGTCGCGGCGCTGGCGCCGGGCGCGGCGCGCCGCTTCGAAGTGGTCACCGGCTACTTGAGCGCGGCGGAAGCGCGCGATGCTCGACGCGATGAATAGCGCGACGCTCGGCGCGCTGCACGCCCGCGCCGCATCAGGTCACGAGCGCGATCCCGTGCTCGCGGATCGCCGTTTCGTAGCGGCGGCTCAGTTGCCCGTCGGAGATCACGTAGTTGAAATCGGTCAGTTCGGCGAAATAGGCCGCGCGCACTTCGTCGAACTTCGTGTGATCGACCAGCAGGAAGCGGTTCTGCGCGCGCGCCATCACCTTCTTCTTCGCATCGACTTCGTGGAAGTTGAAGCACGTGACGCCGCAGCGATCGCTCACGCCGGCCGCCGAGATGAACGCCTTCGACACGCGCACCGAATCGAGGATGCCCGTTTCGGCGACCGATTCGAACACCATGTTCTGGCGGTGATACGCGCCGCCGCACAGGATCACGTTGCAATGCGGCTTTTGCTGCAGCTTCGCGAACACGTTCAGCGAATTGCAGACCGCCGTGAATTCGAGGTCGTCCGGAATGAAATCGACGACGAACGGCGTGGTCGACCCGCAGTCGACGAAGATCGTGTCGCCGGTCGTCACGAACTGCGCGGCCAGCTTGCCGATGCGGCGCTTTTCCTCGGTCTGCCGGTTGTTCTCGGCGCTGATCAGGTATTCGCCGATGTCGCTGCGCTGCGCGGCGAAATGGCGCGTCACGTAGCCGCCGATCAGGCTGAGGCCGTGCGGGTTGTCCGCGAGATCGCGGCGGATCGTCATTTCGGACACGCCGAACAGCTCGGCGACTTCCCGCAGATGAATCGCGTTCTGCCCTTGCAGCACGTTCATCAATGTCTTGATCCGTTCGCCCTTCTTTGTTTCCATGCCTGTATCCTGCGTGCCCGTCGCGTGAGTCGCTCGTCGTGCCGGGCGCGCAGGCCCGGCCGGAATGTCGTATTTGTAACAAACCGATGTGAAAACATCAACTTTCCGTGTGCCCTTTCCGCACACGATCCGTGGAGTCCTGACACATGCCGCTTTCCAACGCCCAACTCGCCCAAACCATCGATCACACGCTGCTCGCGCCCGACGCGAGCGACGCGCAGATCCGCGAACTCTGCCGCCAGGCGGCCGAGCATCGCTTTTACTCGGTCTGCGTGAATTCGGCGAACGTGCCGCTCGCCGCGCGCGAACTGGCCGATACCGGCGTGCTCGTCTGTGCCGTGGTCGGCTTTCCGCTCGGCGCGGGGCTGTCCGCCGCGAAGGCATTCGAAGCCACCGCCGCGATCGCGGCGGGCGCCGGCGAGATCGACATGGTGATCAACATCGGCGCGCTGAAGAGCGGCCGCGTCGACGACGTGAAGGCCGACATCGACGCCGTGCACCGCGCCTGCGGCACGGTGCCGCTCAAGGTGATCCTCGAAACGGGATTGTTGACCGACGACGAGAAGGTGCGCGTGTGCGAGATGTGCCGCGATCTCGGCGTCGCGTTCGTGAAGACGTCGACCGGGTTCGGCCATGGCGGCGCGACGCTCGCGGATGTCGCGCTGATGCGCCGCACGGTCGGGCCGACGCTCGGCGTGAAGGCGTCGGGCGGCGTGCGCGACCGCGCGGCCGCGCTCGCGATGCTCGAGGCCGGCGCGACCCGGCTCGGCACGAGTTCGGGGGTGGCGATCGTCACGGATCAGGGCGGCGGCGGGTCGGGGTACTGACGCGCGAACGGCCGGCTTTCGCGCACGTGCGTCACGCGTCGAGACCGGCCGTCGAAATACCTCGCGCGAGCCCGACCATGCCGCGTCGCCCGGCGATTGCGCGCCCGCGCGGCCAGGTCGCCGGACACCCGCAGACGCCTCGTCGGCTGCTCCGCCGTCGGCAATCAACGTAAGATATCGAACAGAAGCGTCCCGCGCGAAAATACGAAAATCGAAAAAGAGGCCGTCTGCATCGCTTCGCGATCCGTGAACTCATCGTCAAGGCTCCAATGCAAGCCCATCTTCGGTCCCGGTTCCATCACGACGGCTTTGCGGTCATCGACGGGCTGATCGACACCTCGGAGATCGAAGACTTGCGCGAAATCGGCCATCGTCTGCTCGGCGGCCGCACGGGCTACGCCGAGGGCCTGATGTTCGATTTCTATCCCGAGTCGAACGGGCGCGATTTCGAGCCTCAACTTCTCCAACTCCACTGGGCATCCTATTTCGAGCGTCGGCTATCGAGGCTCCGTATCCGCCGCGCCGCGTTCGATATCGCCAAGACGCTGCTCGGCCCGAACGTTCGTTTCGCCGGCGACAGTTTTTTCCTGAAGCAGGCGCATACGGACACCGTGACGCCCTGGCATCAGGACGACGCGTTTACCGACGCGCGCATCGACCATCGCGAAATCAACTTCTGGATTCCGTTGCAAGCCGTGTCGATCGACAACGGGTGCATGCAGTTCATCCCCGGATCGCATCGGTACGACGTCCTTCCGCATGCACCGCTCGGGGGCGACGTGACCGCCCATGGACTCGAGTGTGTCGGCGGATTCGATCCGGCACGCGCCGTGGCATGTCCGTTGATGCCGGGAGACTGCACCGTGCATGCGGGGCGCACGCTGCATGCCGCGGGGGCCAACTTCTCGGACCAGCCGCGGTACGCGTATGCGCTCAATTTCCGGTTACCGCGACGGCGCTCGAGTATCGCGACGAACTTCCCCTGGCACGACACGTGGCGGCCCTCGCGCATCGAGCGCGCGCGGGTGTCCCGGAGTCTACGGGGGTGCTGGCCGTACCTTCGACGCGAACTGTACACGTTCGACTTCCGCAATCCGTTCGAGTGGCAACTCGCGGGCGGCAGGATCGCGCGTTGGTTGAGCGTGTCGCGGCAACGGATGCACGAACCCGAGCCGGAATGAATCGTGGCGGGATCGCTGGAGCGCTGCCACATCTCCGGTACGTGCGGGTCGACGGCAATTTTTCCGTCGATTCCGGCGCACCGACATCCGCATTCGATCCGAAGCGCCGATTGCGATCGATCATCCGCACGCGTGCGTCACGCGTGAAAACCGGCCGGCGGAATCCATCGCACGAGCAGCACCTTACGGCGGCGCCCGGCAACCGCACGCGGTTCGGCCAACGACGCTGCCCCCTCTTCCGCGCACGCGACAAGCCCGGCACAATGCCGCCCATGCGCTACGATAACGCCTTCGTTTACCCGTCCACCGGCCTCGCCGGCCGGATCGCCAACCGGATCGTCGCGAGCGGCTCGCTGCTGCGCGCACGCCGCACGCTGCTGTCGCGGCTACCGTTCCTGCAGCTCGCGAGCGACGTCGAACATGTCGTGTATTGCACGTGGGTCGTCGATGTCGCGGCCGTCGCACACCTCGTGCCGCGCGGCGTCACGCTCGCGAGCCGCGGCGGCCGCACGCTGTTTACAACACTCACCTACCGGCACCGGCACTTCGGTCCGCGGCTCGCGGGTCCGCTGCGGCGCGTCTTTCCGTCGCCGCTGCAGAGCAACTGGCGACTCTACGTCGACGCGCTGCCGGACGGCGCGCCGGCGGAGCGCACCGTGCTGTTCGTGAAGAACGTGTTCGACCACCCGCTCTATGCGCTCGGCAGCCGGCTTTTCAGCGACGCGCTGCCGTCGCATCTGGCGCGGCCCTTTACCCATGCGGTACGCGATGGACGCTACGACACGCTGCTGGCGGGAAGCGGCGGCAGCGCGCCCGACTTCCGCTGCACGGCGCAAGCGTCGGACGATCGAACGCTGCCCGACGCGTTCGCGCCGTTCTTCAACGACTGGCGCGATGCCGTCGCATCCGTGTCGCTGCAGCACTCGGCGATCGCGCACGTCGAAGACTGCGACCGCCTCGCGTACGCGTCGATCGACCTGCCGATCGACGTCGACGCCGTCCGGCCGCTGAAGACGGTCGGCCCCGTGGGCGAGAGCGACTTCCTCGCACGCATCGGCGCCACCGGCGAGCCGATGTGCTTCGTCGTTCCCGACGTCGCGTTCCGCGTGCTCTCCGAGCGGTTGCTGTAGCGCGCGGATCGGCGCGGCGCTACCGCGCCGCAATCCCCGCGATAAAAGACACGCACGCGGCCGCCGACGCCACCGTGCGCACGTGATTCCACCTCATCCAGTCGTGCAGGTAGCGCGCCCACAGCGCCGCGCCGTGCGTCGTGGCCGGATCGGCCGCGGCGAGCGCATCATTGAGCGGCACGTTGACGGCCAGCGTCACCGCGAACATGCCGAACACGGACAGCACACCTGGCAAGCCCCGCGGTCCGGATCGGTCGCCGACTGCTTCCAGATTCATCACGGCACCTCAAAAGTGGGCATCGCGTACGCGACACGCACAGCTCGAGGTCAATCACGCCGATGCTGACGTTTGCGGTACTCGCACCGTAAGACCCGGGAGGTCGGCAAAATCCGCCACATTCAGCGTCATCAACGTATAGCCTCGCTCGATCGCCTGCGCGGCAATCCACAGGTCGTTGTAACGCGGACGTGGCGAGCGGCCGGCCTGCTTGACGGCGGCGGCAAGCACCCCGAACGCGGCTGCGGTATGACGCGTGACGTCGAGTACCGGCCGCCGCTCGAGCTGGCGCAGATACGCAGCTCGACGCGCGCGCTCCGCAGCGTCTGCGCAGGCCTGCACGCCGAACGCCAGTTCGCCCAGGGAGATGGTCGAGATAAACACCGGCGCATCACCGGCAGTGTCGATCACGGCGCGCGATTCGACCGTTCCGCCGGCGAGCCCGACCCACACGCAGCTATCGATGATCATGCCCATGGGTCACGCACCCCGTCTTCGAAGCCTTCGCGGCTGTCGCGCAGCCAGCGTGCCGCGTCTTCGGCGCCCAGGCTCACTGGCAAATCGGCGAGTGCTTCGGCAGCACGCATCATGGGCTCGGCGGGCACCAGACGGGCGATCACCGTCTGATTGCGTTCGACCACGATCGTTTCGCGACGCTGGGCGACCTGATCGAGGATCTGGCGGGTATGGCGAGCCAGTTCTGTGGCGGTGATGGTCGGCATGGCGGCCTCCTGTGCGTGGAATACGTATTATACGTAATCCACGCATCGACCGCCGTCATTTCGACAGATCGGCTCGCCGAAAAAGATGTCTTTGGCCCCATGGAAAATCAAGAACTTGGCCGCTCACAACAACGCTGAAGTCACGAACACGATCACGGTCGGGCGTTCCACACGCCGGTCGCGGCGGCCGCACGCGCATAGTCGGCGAAATCGCGCGCCGGGCGCCCGAGCGTGGCCTCGACGCCGTGCGTCACCGCGCTGTTGCGTCCGTCGAGCACCACGTCGAACAGGTCGTCGAGCAGCGCGACGATCGGCGCCGGTACGCCGGCCTCGCGCAGCCCCGCGACGAACGCGTCGTGCGGAATCTCGCGATAGGCGATCGGCCGCCCGGCAGCCCGTGCGATTTCGTCGACCGCTTCGGCGAACGTCAGTGCGCGCGGGCCCGTGACCTCGATCACACGGTCCGCGAACCGCGCATCGGTGAGCGCGGCCACGGCCACGTCCGCGATGTCGTCCGCATCGACGAACGGCTCGGGCACCGCGCCGGCCGGCAACGCGACTTCGCCAGCCAGCACGCCGTCGAGCAGATAGCCTTCGGAGAAGTTCTGGTTGAACCAGCTTGCACGCACGACACCCCAGCCCACGCCCGACGCCTGCAGCGCAGCCTCGGCGGCCTGCGCACGCGGCTCGCCGCGCCCGGACAGCAGCACCACGCGTTCGACGCCACGCTCCCGCGCGAGCCGCGCGAATTCGGCGATCGCGTCCACCGCACCGTCCACGGCCAGATCGGGCTGATAGGTCACGTAAGCGGCCGACACGCCATCGAGCGCGGCCGGCCAGGTGTCGGGCGCCGTCCAGTCGAAGCGCACCGCCGACGTGCGCGACACCGGTCGCGTCGCGAGGCCGCGCGTGCGCAGCCGGGCATCGACGCGGGCGCCCGTCTTGCCCGAACCGCCGACGATGAGGATGGGAAGTGCCGACATGTGCGTCTCCTTTTTGGAAAAACACGAGAATGTCTCGCGTTTTAAAAACACGATAGACTCTCGCATTAATAACGTCAAGTTTTTCGGGAGGCGGCATGGGCCGGCAAAAATCGGGGCAGAGCGACGAGCCCGACACGGCGGCGGACGCGCCGGCGCGTGCGCGGCTGGTACCGACGCAGCAGCGCAGCCGCGAGCGGTTCGAGCGCATCCTCGCGTGCGCATCGGAAGTGATGATCGAGAAAGGTTGCGACGCGTTCCGGATGAGCGACATCGTCGAACGCACGGGCATTTCGTTCGGGTCGCTGTATCAGTACTTTCCGGACAAGGCGGCCGTGATCGGCACGCTCGCGGAGCGCTACAACGCCGTCGGCCACGACTGCGTGCGGCGCGATCTCGCCACGATGAAGACGCTCGACGACCTGCACGGCACGCTCGCACGCATCACGGACAGCTACTACCGGATGTTCGTCGACGAGCCGCTGATGCGCGACATCTGGCGCGCGACGCAGGCCGATCGCGCGCTGCAGGAACTGGATCGCGCGGACGGCGAATTCCTGGCCGCACTGTTCGCGGATGCGCTGGCGGAAGTCGCGCCCGACACGACCCGCGCGCAACGCAGCGCATTCGCGGAACTGATGATGATCCAGATCGCGGCGGCCGTGCGCCATGCGATCACGCTGCCGCCGAAGGCGGCGCGGCAGCTTCTGTCGATGTTCAAGCGCGCGTTGCCGCGCGACCTGTCGATACTCGACGCGTAATCCCGCCGCGCGTGCCGCACAATGCACACGGCCGCCCGAAGGCGGCCGCGCGAAGAGGCACCGATGCGCCGCTTACTTGCCGTAGTCGTACACCCCGCGTCCCGTCTTCCGCCCGAGGCGCCCCGCCGACACCATCTCGCGCAGCAGCGGGCACGCGCGATACTTCGGATCCCCGAAGTCCTTCAGGAACACGTCCATCACCGCGAGGCAGACGTCGAGCCCGACGAGATCCGCGAGCGCGAGCGGCCCGATCGGATGATTGGCACCGAGCTTCATCCCCGCGTCGATCTCCTCGGCCGACGCGATGCCTTCCGCAAGCACGAAGAACGCTTCGTTGATCATCGGCACCAGGATCCGGTTCACGACGAAGCCCGGCGAATTGCGCACGCCGATCGGCGATTTGTCGAAACGCTCGGTCAGCGCGCGCACGGCCGACGCGGTCGCGTCGCTCGTCTGCAGCCCGCGGATGATCTCGACGAGAGGCATCAGCGGCACCGGGTTGAAGAAATGCATGCCGAGGAAACGCGACGGATCGGCAAGCGGCGCCGCGAGCGCGGTGATCGAGATCGACGACGTATTGGTCGCGATGATCGCGTCGGGCCGCGCGACCGACTCGATCTGCTTCAGGATGCGGCCCTTCAACTCGACGTTCTCGGTCGCCGCTTCGATCACGATGTCGACCGCCGCGAGCTTCGCGTAGTCGGTCGACGTCGCGATGCGCGCGAGCGCCGCATCGCGTGCGGCCGCGTCGAGCTTGTCCTTCGACACGAGCCGCTCGAGGCTGCCCTTCAGCGTCGCGAGGCCCTTGTCGAGCGCGGCGTCGCTGACGTCGATCATCACGACGCTGAGTCCGGCAACGGCCGCGGTTTGCGCAATGCCGTTGCCCATGGTTCCGGCGCCTACGACGCCGACGGTTTCGATGGTCATGACGATTCCTGTGTGTTCGGGTGCGGAGCGCTCGATTATCAGATGTTCTCGAAGATCGCGGCAATCCCCTGGCCGCCGCCGATGCACATCGTCACGAGCGCGTAACGGCCGCCGATACGCTTCAGTTCGTACAGCGCCTTCACCGTGATCAGCGCGCCGGTCGCGCCGATCGGGTGACCGAGCGAGATGCCCGAGCCGTTCGGGTTGACCTTCGCGGGATCGAGGCCGAGTTCCTGCGTGACCGCGCAGGCCTGCGCGGCGAACGCCTCGTTCGCTTCGATCACGTCGAGATCGGCGATCTTCAGGCCCGCGCGTTCGAGCGCCTTCTGCGTGGCCGGCACCGGACCGATGCCCATGTATGCAGGATCGACGCCCGCGTGCGCATACGCGACGAGGCGGGCGAGCGGCTTCACGCCCTGCGCGCGCGCAGCGTCCGCGCTCATCATCAGCACGGCAGCGGCCGCGTCGTTGATGCCCGACGCGTTGCCGGCCGTCACGGTGCCGTTTTCCTTCACGAACACCGGCTTGAGCTTCGTGAAATCGTCCGCGCTCGCGTCGTGCCGCACGTGCTCGTCGGTGTCGAACGCGACTTCGCCCTTCTTCGTGCGGATCGAGATCGGCAGGATCTGATCCTTGAAGCGCCCTTCCGCGATCGCGCGCGCCGCGCGACGATGCGATTCGAGCGCCAGCGCATCCTGCGCGTCACGCGAGATGTCGTACTTGCGGGCGACGTTCTCGGCCGTCACGCCCATGTGGATCGTCTGGAACGGGTCGTGCAGCGCGCCGAGCATCATGTCGACGAGTTTCGCGTCGCCCATGCGCTGGCCGAAGCGCGCGGCCGGCACGGTGTACGGCGCACGGCTCATGCTCTCCGAACCGCCGCCGATCGCGACGTCGGCATCGCCGAGCATGATCGTCTGCGCGGCCGACACGATCGCCTGCAGGCCCGAGCCGCACAGGCGGTTCACGGTCAGCGCCGGCGTGTGCTGCGCGACGCCGCCGTTGATCGCCGCGACGCGCGCGAGATACATGTCCTTCGGCTCGGTGTTCACGACGTGGCCGAACACGACATGCCCGACCGAATCGCCCGGCACGTTCGCGCGCGCCAGCACTTCGGCGACCACCTTCGCGCCGAGATCGGTCGGCGAGAAATCCTTCAGGCTCCCGCCGAAATCGCCGATCGCGGTACGGACACCGCTCACCACCACGACTTCCTTCGCTGCATTGCTCATCGTCTCACTCCGGTTCGTTCGCGCCCGCGGGCGCAGGATGCGTTTGCGTTACATGTTCGGGTAATTCGGCCCGCCGCCGCCTTCGGGCGTGACCCACACGATGTTCTGCGTCGGGTCCTTGATGTCGCAGGTCTTGCAGTGCACGCAGTTCTGCGCGTTGATCACGAGCCGCTCGCTGCCGTCGTCGTTCTTCACGAACTCGTACACCGCCGCCGGGCAGAACCGTGCCTCCGGCCCCGCGTACGTGCGCAGGTTCACGTTCACCGGCACGCTCGCGTCCTTCAGCGTCAGGTGCGCCGGCTGGTTCTCTTCGTGGTTCGTGTTCGAGATGAACACCGACGACAATCGGTCGAACGTCAGCTTGCCGTCCGGCTTCGGATACGCGATCGGCTCGCACTGCGACGCAGGCTTCAGCATCTCGTGGTCCGCATGCTGGTGATGCAGCGTCCACGGCACGTTGCCGCCCATCACCTTCTGCTCGATGCCGACCATCAGCGTGCCGAGGTACAGGCCCTTGGCCATCCACTGCTTGAAGTTGCGCGCGCGGTACAGCTCCGTGTACAGCCACGATTGCTTGAACGCGTCCGGGTACGCGTTGAGTTCGTCCGACTG
>NZ_LOYN01000033.1:0-111716 GCF_001526325.1 Burkholderia sp. MSMB1826 | reverse complement strand
ACTACCTGTCGCCAGCAGAGTTTGCTGCGAAACACCGAGCAACAGCGGATGCTCCCGCCGCTTTCCAGGAGCTGGTTTAAAGGGACTTTGCTAGAAGCCCATCGGCCCTATTGAAGGGGGCAGGTCAGGAACTGCAGGCTGGAATGCCGGCGCAGCATGGCTCGCGCAAAGGTTCGGCTGCCGCCTACAGTCTGAAGAGTGTCCGTCAGCAAGAGCGAGCCGTGGCTGAGCAGTCTGAGCGAACTTATCAAAGACTGTTTAACCGGTGGAAGCAGTCGCGCCCCAAATCAGACAGCGCGCCGATACGGTGGCCTGAGGCGCGAACATAGCGAACGAGCGAAGCGCGGTGCGGGACTTGTGCATTTCATCCGTCGTGTAGATAATCTTGCGCACACCCGGCGGAAACGCAAAGAACGGGATCACCCGATCCCAGGCGTTGCGCCACGCGCTGCTGACGGTCGGGAATTTCTGGCCCCACGGGCCATCCGCAAACGCATCGAGTTCGGCCTGAGCGGCTTCCGCGCTGGGCGCGGCGTAGATCGGTTTGATCGCGGCGGCCAAGCCTCGGCGGTCCTTCCAACTGGCGTAATCGAGGCTGTTGCGGATGAGGTGGACGATGCAGGTCTGCAGCGTGGTGGCCGGGAACACGGCGGCCAGCGCTTCGGGCATGCCCTTGAGCCCGTCCGTGACGGCAATCAGGATGTCGTGAACGCCGCGCGTCTTCAGATCGTTGAATACCTTCATCCAGAATTTGGCACCCTCGGTATTCTCGATCCAGAGGCCCAGGATCTCCCGCGTGCCGTCGGGCAGCACGCCCAGCGCCAGGTACACCGCCTTGTTGCGCACGACGGCGTCTTCGCGAATCTTGACGCGCAGTGCGTCGAAAAACACGACCGGATACATCGGCTCGAGCGGCCGGGCCTGCCAGGCGGTTACTTCGGCCATGACCTCGTCGGTGACCGAGCTGATGAAGTCGGGCGAGACCTCGGTGCCGTACTGTTCCAGCAAGAAGCCCTGAATCTCGCGTACGGTCATGCCTCGGGCATACATGGCAACGATCTTGTCGTCGAAGCCCGTGAAGCGCCGTTCGTGCTTGGGAATCAGGATGGGTTCGAAGCTGCCATCGCGGTCACGTGGCACCTCGATACGGATCGGACCGTCTTCGGTCAGAACCGTCTTGGCCCCTTTGCCGTTGCGCTGATTCGTGGCGTTGACCGGCTTGGCAGCACCGGGAGGGTAGCCGAGATGATGGTTCATCTCGCCGCCCAATGCCCGTTCGATCAGCGCCTTCTTGAGCGCCAGCGTCGCGGCGTTGATGGCTTCGGCCGTCATCGGACCGTTGCCGAACTGCTCGAGCAACTCGGCCGGAATCGCCGGCAGAGTCGCCGGCTGGGCTTTCGGTTTGCGAGGCATAAACTCTCCTTGGGAGCATGTTATGCCTTAAACACAAAATTTTTGACAGGCCCGTCTTACTGCTAACCGGCGAGAAACTCACATACGACGTCGGGAACCTATCATCAGACTTTTCCGGCCGAAATCCCCCGTGTTACGGATTTACATCTATCGCATTCGAGCAGGTACACAGCGGCGTACGGGGCAGCGTTTGTTGAGGCTGGATCGGTCTTTCCGATTCCGCTTGTAATGGGCGAATGCTCAGGCACGTCCTCAACTCTCTGCGCCCGTGCGTCTATAGCCCTCTTGAAAGTGGCACGCGGTTCGACCTGTCAATGCCGTCACCTTTCGTTAGCAGGCGCACTACTTCGCCGGTGGGGCTGACTGCGTATTATGGCTCGGCGCATGCTGCCATAAGGTCATTTTACTACGTAGCTTCAACAACCAAACAACCGGTCTCCCTTCCGATGCGCTCTCTGGCGAGCATCAGGGGAGACTCTTGCTTCCCCCAACTTTCATTGGAGTCACGTCATGCGAGTCCAAAGCAGAAGCAGCAGTCTTACAACTGCTTTCGCCGATCGGCAAACCGCGGGGCGCGGCATCAGCGCCACGGGCGGACCAAGCTTGAAGTCGCGCTTTTCCGGTTCGGCGAGCGCACTCCTTTCGAGTCTTAGGTCGATGGGGGCGCGACTGGCGAGGCGTTTGCTTGCAACTGCACCGATGGCTGCCAGTTCTAAGGAAGCCCCTGTTGTGGACGCTGTTCAGTGGATCAATCAGCAGCGTCGACAAGGCAATGCCCCACGCATCGGTGCTAATCGCGATGTGACGAAGTTGACTCGCGAGCAAGCAATGGTATTGAACACAGCCGTGCCGAAACGAGTTCCGCCAGCCCCGCCGACGAGCAAGAGCAGCGCAATTGTCAAGGCTAAGAAGGCCACCACAGAGTCTTTTCACGCTAGTCCGGAGACCGATTCCGACGACGATCTGTTCGAGTTGCGTTTGCCGGCCACAGACCATGCTGCGCCAAGGACGCAATTTCAGCTTTTCAACGAAGAATGCGCCTTTCTGGGGGTACCTGTGCAGAAGTCACCGCACTTCCACGCAAGCGCATCTCGACGAGGCGAGCAATGAAGTCAAAGAGGGCGGTATAGGAGCGAATCCGGTACGGAGGCGTGTGCTCGCACCGTCATACCGAGACCAATCAAATGTGACGCCTGGAGTGTCCGATGCAACTGCGATTCGCGCTGTTCAGAATCGTATTGCGAAAATGTTCGGCCAGATGCTCAAATTTCCGCGAATACTATGGCGTACAGATTCTCGCGCGACAGCGCCATGGGTGAACACTTACGCTGAATCGCGTTCTCAAGTCGGCGCTCAAACGAACCTTGAATGCCAGCTTTGTTCTAGAAGACACCGTCCCACTTCCCGACAAACATACCGGGACTGGGTAATGAGTTTGGTGAAAGTGCAGCGCGTGCATGACGCGGACGCCGTAGTCTGCGAATAGGCCGCGCACAGGAGCTGCTATGAAAAGCCATTCCGCAGTTAATCTACGCTCAATGTCAGATTCAGGCTTGAATTCTGAGAATCCGACGCGCGGCGATAACACTCACCGACGTGCGCGTGTGCGCTCTGCCGAATTCGCGTTGTCGAAGTTTGGTGCGTCCCTCGCATCGCCGTCACATCCACCGGCCGCAACTGCCGACGGACGCGGACGCGCACCAGCCAATCACTTGAAAAACCGTGGCGCGGGCGGCGGTGAGATCTTGGAGGTGGAACAGCACAGGACGCTAGGCGAACTAATGCATCAGGAGCGTCCGACGCCGGAGACGTTCGCACATATGGCGCGCCTACAACCGCGCAAGCCGGCGCATGAACTCTCAATAGTCGATTCCGGCAATAAAGCCGGCATGCGCGTGCCATCACGGATATCATCTTCGACACGCAAAAAAACGCCGGGCACGCTCGGAAAAGTCACCAAGGCACCGAAATCCAAAACCGCATCACCTGCTGCTGACCAGAATCCCGCAGGACCGCGCTCCATTCGGACAATGCCCTCAGGACCAAAGATCAACGGCATGGACAACGTGCTGATGTCGGCCTACAACCTTGAGGACGACAAACTGTCGTCCATTACCGAAGCACTTGGACTTGGGCCCGTGCACGCAGATCGGCATGAGCGCGATATGCAAATAGCAATGCTTGGACGCATACTGCGCGACGGCGTCTATCGGGGGCCGTCTGTGCCCACTGCTAATTCTATCGCACAGTTGGAGTTTGGCCGCGGTCTGCCGCCCGAACGTCTAAAGCAACTCATCGAAGTAGCTAATCGAGCTTCCTGCTTCATTACCGAGCGTCAGCAGCGCGGCAAGGACGGCGAGATGCAGCAGGTGTTGCAACTTCACTTTAAACGATCCTGCGATTCAGGTACCCAGTCCCTGGCATCGCAGCCGAATTCGGCCAACTATAAGGCTGTGAAGGCGCTGGCCAAACTGATGGCTGACCTTACCGTGCCCAGACAAGGCATGGGTATGCGACGGATTTCGATCGACTCGGTCGCCGCTAGGATGAGGGACGGCGACAGCTCGCAGGTATTCGTAGAGCACTTCGCGCAGCACACGCAGACGAGGCCGCGGCGTGTACGGCTTGCCCCGGGACGTTTCAACGAGGCGAACATCCGTAATGCCTGGCTGTTTACCGCGCTAACACCCGAGGAGAAGGAAAAGCTGGTGCATGCCTCGAGCGTGTCGCATCTTCAGTTTGAGGAGCGACGCTCTACGGCACCTAACGGGACGCGTGACGTGAAACTCAGAATTTTCTTCGGCGGAACGGAGAACTTGCGCGACGTAAGACAGGCGCTCGTCAGCGTGGCGGGTGGTATTGGAACGGTTTTTGGCGCGGTACGCGATGCCGCAGAAATCGTTGCAATGAATATTGAGCGTGCACAGCGTGAGGGATATCGAGTCGAATTCGAACACATCGCGGGTGCCTCAATGGGCGGGGCCAGTGCTCAACTTTTCACCGCGGCGCTGCTAAGCCGCGTCAACTTGCAGAAGCAACCGCCGCTCGTGCTTCTCGATCCGCAATTGCCCAATCTTGCACAATTGCGCCACGCCGTGAAGGGCGGCACGCTTGGCTACGACTATACGAAACCGCGTGGCGTTGCGGTTACGCTCGACTATCCAGCGGCCCCTCGCAAAGGCTTGATGGGGCGCATGAAGGGCCTCGGCTTCAAGTCGCCAGGCATTGTACGGCTCAAACTAGCTTTGAGTGACTACGACGGCGTCAGACTCACAAGAGACGGTGACCTCGAGACGTCGCCTCCGCGGCCAAGTGGCCCCCCGGGCATGGGTTATCACGCCGATCCCGATCTGTATCTCGCGGCGATAGATCGCTTCTCTCGCCGCGTCGAACTGAGTTGACAAGTGGCCTCGAGCATTCCGGCAAGTGCGCCGGAAAGGCGGATATAGGTAAGTCCAGCTTAAGCTTGCCCGCTACAACGCTCCCAGCAGCGGCCGCTCGAGCGGATGTACCCGGTCGTGTTCTTCGACACCTTGCGAGTCAAGACCCGCGAAGGTGTCGTGCGCAACAAGGCGATCTACCCGGCGCTGGGCGTGAGCCGCGACGGCACAAGTGACGTGTTGGGCCTTTGGATTGCGCAGACCGAGGGGGCCAAGTTCTGGCTGCGGGTGGCGAACGATCTTAAGCTACGCGGCGTGCAGGATGTCCTGATCGGCGTGGTCGACGGTGAAGAGCTTCCCGGAAGCGATCACCACGGTGTTCCCGGAAACGACGATCCAGGCGTGCATCGTTCATCTGATCCGGAACTTTCTGGACTTCGCCAGCTGGAAGGGCACGAAATCGGTCGCAGCGGAGCTCACAGAGGTCTATCGGGCACCGCCGGCCCTTCTGCAGTCGAACCTTCCGGTCATCGGCGCTCGTGCCCGGGTCGGCGAAGTCCAGCACGTCGTCGACCTCGAACATGGCGTAGGTCATGCCGTCGATCAGGAAGTCGTGCAGGTGGGTGTCTTCCCAGCCGAAGGCCGCCAGCAGGATATGGTGCAGCTTGCGCAGCGACTCGGTTCCTTCGACCTCGATCCTGCGCCAGATGGGCGGCTCGATGTGTTGAAGCTGCACGTGCAGGGTAAAGCGCTGGAACGATTTCGCCATCTGATCTCCGGGTGAACGGGAAGCCAGCGGCATTATCGCCTTACGATGCCAGGGTGGTCATGTTCCAGGGCAGCAGGTCCTCGACCCGGTTGATCGGATGGCCTGCAATGCGCGTGAGCACGGTGCGCAGATACGCCCCAGGATCGATGCCGTTGAGCTTGGCCGTACCGATCAGACTGTAGATCGCCGCCGCACGCTCGCCACCTGAGTCCGCACCGGCGAACAGGTAGTTCCGGCGCCCGATTGCCACTCCGCGCAACGCGCGCTCAACTGGCAGGTTATCGATTTCCAGACGCCCGTCGTCACAGTAGCGTGTGAGCGCTTCCCACCGGTTCAGCGCATAGAGAATCGCCCGACTCGTGTCGGATTTGCGCGAGAGCGTTTCCAGCGTGGCACTCAGCCACGCATGGAGCTGATCGAGCAAGGGCCTGCTATGTGTTTGCCGGTACGCCTGTCGCTCATCGGGCGGCTTGCCCCGGATCGCTTCCTCGATCTTGTACAACGCGCCGATACGCTCGAGCGCCTCGGTGTTCAAGGCATTCGGGCGTGCGGCGTGCAGTTCGTAGAACTGTCGCCGAGCATGTGCCCAGCAAGCTGCTTCGGTTACCCGCCCGGTTTCGTAAATCGCCTGATATCCGCCGTAGGCATCCGCCTGAAGCGTGCCGTTGAACGATTCGAGATGCTGCTGCGGATGGACGCCCTTGCGGTCGGCCGTATAGGCGAACCAGACGGCCGGCGGCGTCATGTCGCCCGAGTTCCGATCGTCGCGCACGTAGACCCACAGCCGTCCGGTTTTCGTCTTGCCATTGCCTGGCGCGAGCACAGGCACTGGCGTATCGTCGGCATGCAGTTTGGTGGCTGCCATGACGTGCCGGCGTAAGGCGTCGACCAGCGGTTGCATCAGGCTCGCGCCATGACCCACCCATTTCGCCAGCAACGAGCGATCCAGATCGACACCCTCGCGCGCATAGATCGCCGACTGGCGGTACAGCGGCAGATGGTCCGCGAACTTCGAGACCAGCACATGGGCCAGCAAGCCCGGGCCAGGCAGGCCACGCTCGATGGGGCGGCTCGGCGCAGCAGGTTGTGTAATGTGGTCGCAGCACGTGCATGCCAGTTTCGGGCGCACATGGCGGATCACGCGGAAGCTGGCCGGTACATATTCCAGCTGCTCGGAGATGTCCTCGCCGAGTTGCTTCATGGCACCGCCGCACGCCGTGCAGGTTTTGCCCGATTCCGGCCAGTACGTCAGGATCTCGCGTGGCAGATGCTCGGGGAGCGGTTTGCTCGGCGCTTGTTCCGGTGCGATACGCGGCGTCTTCGGAATCTCGATGGGGGCAGCGCCTTCGTCGGCCTCGAGCTCTTCCAGTTGCAACTCGAGCTGCTCGATCTGACGGTCGAGCTTCTCGGAGCTCCGGCCGAACTGCATGTGGCGCAGTTTCGCGATCAGCAGCTTCAGATGCTCGATCTCGGCCTTGGCAGTAGCGTTCGCCGCCTTGTGCGATTCGACAACATCTTTCAGATGCCCAATGCGCGCATCGCGCTCAAGCAGCATGGCCTTGAGCGCTTCGATGTCGTCCGGATAGACGTTTGCCGTGGTCATGCCGGCAGTCTACGCGGCGGCCGGCAGGTTTACAACGCCGATGTCGGCTCCGCCGTGCGTACAGGCTGCCGCCAGTCGATACCTTCGAGCAGCATCGACAGTTGCGCCTGGCTCAGGCACACCACGCCACCATCGGCACGTGGCCACACGAACCGACCGCGCTCCCGACGTTTCATCAGCAGACACATGCCGTCGCCGCTCCACCACAACACTTTGACCAGACCGCCACGCTTGCCGCGGAACACGAACACGTGGCCGCTGAACGGGTCTCGCTCCAGCACGGTCTGGACCTTCGCGGCCAAGCTATTGAAGCCCGAGCGCATGTCGGTCACGCCGGCGGCCAGCCAGATCTTCGAGTGGCTGGGTAGTCCGATCATGCTGTCGGTCCCGACGTGCCGCGCAACATACGGAGCACCAGCAACAGCGTGGCTTCATGCGGCGAGCCTTCGATGCGCACTCGGGTGTTGCCTACGCTGATCTCGATGGCGCCCGCCGGAGCGGCACTGGCGACCGGCGCCGGGGCCGGTTGCTCGATCTCTTGCGCCGGTGCCTCCACGGTCACGGGCAGCAAGTCCACCGGATCGTATTCGCCGGCACGCAATGCTCGACGCCATTTGAACACCAGGTTCGGATTCACCCCATGCTCCATCGCCAGACGCGCCACCGATACGTCCGGCTCGCAGGCCAGCTTGGCCAGATGCCGTCGAAATTCGATCGGGTGATTCGGAATGCCTTTGCGTGAAGTTCTCTTCGGCGTATCTGTTGCCACTTTGGTCCCCACTACTTTGGTGGGGACTACTCTGGCAACTTCCTTTCACATCGTCGAGACGGTGCTGGGGACACGCTTACATACGACCAATGCGATCGAGTCGTTGCACATGCAGCTTCGGAAGATCATTAAGGCGCGCGGCCACTTCCCGTCGGGCGAGGCTGCGCTCAAACTGATCTGGCTGGCGCTACGCAACGTCGTAGCTAAATGGACCGGCTCCCGGCACGATTGGAAGAGTGCGATGACGCAGTTCGCACTGCTTTATCCGGAACGATTCAACATTGGAGTCTGAATCTCAACCCGCCTCACACACGAAATTCCGGATACCCCCACTTTCCACGAAATCCTGGGAACTCCACTTCAAGTTCTCTTCGCTCGCCCGAGCGCTTCCAATGTTTCACGCGACTTGCAGCGTGCCCGGTGCATACGCACCTTGACTCTAGTCACCGGCCGACCGGTAATCTGCGCGATCTCAGCGACGGAATGACCGAGCACATACGCGAGTGTTATCACGAGCCGTTGCTCGACGGGCAATAGGTCAAGCGCTTTTTCCAACAGGCCGGGAAGTTCGTTTTCGTACCAGTACTGAGCTACGTATCGGAATTGTCAATGTCCAGGGCCTAAAATTGCGAGTGGCGCTGGTCACGCAATGCGCGTAGGGCCGAACGATATGCGTTACCGATGAATCACCTCGGTCGAGACCGAGAAAGCGTTCGAAACCGGTGTTGCCCCCCTGCGTACAAGCCATTTACGTCCTTGAAGAAGATACGTCCTTGAAGAAGATCGGGGACACGATGCTGTCCGCGTATGACTGCAACGTTGACCTGGAGAATAGATAGGGCTCGCCAGCTCCGGCCTCCGCTTCTCCCGGGGCACCCACAAGCGGGCAGATGTGCAGCCAAATGGCGGCTCGGGCTTGAAAGGAGGGTCTCCCACGTGCAAAACATAGCGGGGTCGAGTATAGGGGCATGAGGATTTTTTTCGTTGCGCGCAACTTTTTCCGCTTCTGGGGCAACTCATGGTCGTTCTGACCTTCTGGCGGATCGCCAGCCGAGCAATATGCCCCCGGAACCGATTGTCTCTGGTAACGTCATGCTTGACACCCGCAGCTTCGACGCAGATGATGCCGCGCTTTTGCGGCGCATCGCGGTAGCTGACAAGTCCGCGCTGGAAGAACTATATCGCCAGTATCATCGCCGACTGGTCCGATTTTTGGGTCGATTGACACGGCGCGACGATGTAATCGAGGAAGTCATTAACGACACCTTCATGATCGTATGGCGCAAGGCCGGCGAATTTCGTGGTCAGTCGCAAGTATCGACTTGGCTCATGGGCGTTGCTTATCGCGTCACTCTGAAGGCGCTGCGGAGCAACGGTTTGGTAGCCGGCTCATGTGAGTTTGGTGGTGATCGGCTGTTCACTGAGCCTTTCACCGACCATGAAACCGCCGACTGGTTACACAAGGGCATGATGAGCCTCACTCCGGAGCAGCGGATCGTGATGGAGCTGGCTTATGTAATGGGCCATTCTCTGGAGGAGATTGCAGAGATTACGAAAAGCCCTGTCAGTACCGTGAAGGCCAGGATGTTCCATGCGCGTGTCAAGCTGCGCAATAGGTTGCCGGCTCTCGCCGGAGACGATAGGAGTGGTCAATGAGCAATCCAGCTGGGAGCGAACGGGCTCACCTGGATGTATGGGAATTGTTACCGTGGATCGTCAATGGTCGGGCGTCGGACGCCGAACGTGTGCTGGTTGAGGTCCATGTGCGCGACTGCCATCGATGCCGCGCCGAGTTAGGGGCTCAACGGAAGCTGCACGACGCGATGGGGGCACGGGAGTATGCCGGACCGGATCTCGAACTCGGTCTTGCGCGTTTGTGGCAGCGCTTCGAAGAGGGGGAGCAGCGCACCGCTCGCAGCGGCACGCCAGCACCTGCCCGCGGCCACATGACCGCGCTCGCGTGCGCATTCGCCGCGTTGGTACTGCTCGAGGCCGGTGCACTAGTGACACTTGGCATCGACCGTCCCGCGGATCGATCACCGGTGAGCTATCGCACCCTGTCGGAGACGGAATCAGGCCCCCCCCGCGCGACGATCCGGCTGGTCGCCGATACTGCCATGACGTTCGGCCAGCTTCAGGCGCTGCTGCTGCCGCTGCATTTGCAAATAGTGGGGGGGCCAAGCGAAAGCGGCGTTTATTCGCTGGGGCCGGTTGTCGCGCCAGGCGATGTCGCAAAGCAGTTGGCCGTGTTGCGCGCCGCACCGGGCGTGCGATTTGCGGAGCCAGTCGACGAGGGTTCCGGCGGCCCCTGACAAGCCCAGCACGCTTTTCTCGCGTTCGGTGATCGGCTAAATGATCAACGAAGATTCTCCCGCGTTGTAGCGCGGGTCGGTGCCTGCTGATTGCTACGAATGATGCTGTTGTTTTGTTTTTGATCCACCGGATACCCGAACAACAAAATGACGTTGAGATGTGGTTTAACTGCGCATTGCAACGGTGCGTGCTCATTCGTCGGTCCGGTCTGTCGCAACCTGCAGCGCATGGCGCTGTCCGTTGCTTTTAGTGCAGTACACGGCCTGTTTTTTCTATCGCAAGACGTGCTCGCGGCAAGCGAGGATTGGCAATACGAGATCGGCCTCGCCACTGACAAGATCACGCGTGGCATCGACATCAGCTATCACCAGCCATCAGTGAACGTTGCCGCGAACTGGTATCCGGGAAATGGTTTTTTTGCTGGCGGTTCCGTATCCTCTTTCAGGTTGAATGGCCAATCGACAGCTACAGGTGCAGAGGTGGTCGCCAACGCCGGTTATGGGTGGCGTCTTGCCAGCGACTGGAGTACGCAAGCCATGCTGTCGCACTATCAGTTCCTCCGCGGTCCGTCCGCTGCGCGCTCCTCTTACGACGAGGTCGTGCTGACAGCGGGTTGGCGCGACCTCTTGTTTGTGTCGATCGCCTGGTCTCCGAACACGAGCCTCGGTCCGTCGCCCAGTTCAAAGGCGGTATCGTACGATTTGGTTGGGCGTCTACCGCTCACGCACGGCTGGACGGGCACAGCCGGAATTGGCTATTACGACCTGCATACGGTGCTGGGTCTTGGTTACATTTACGGCAATATTGGGCTGACCTGGCAGTATC
The DNA here is from genome assembly GCF_001526325.1 of Burkholderia sp. MSMB1826. Taxonomy (NCBI): domain Bacteria; kingdom Pseudomonadati; phylum Pseudomonadota; class Betaproteobacteria; order Burkholderiales; family Burkholderiaceae; genus Burkholderia; species Burkholderia sp. MSMB1826. The sequence goes on along the minus strand of NZ_LOYN01000033.1, from coordinate 100,644 downwards.
GTTCGCTGCAGTTCGACGTCGTCTATATAGCGACAAACGGCGGCGCCAAGGGAGCGTTCGGCAGTCGCGCATCGAATCGGTGGATCGCTGATGCAATCTGGCATTTTTGAAGCGCGCTGTAACTTTTGTTGGCACGATGCGCACTTACGGCTATTCCAGGATTAATCTGAGCCAAATGGCTATGGCCTCTGTCCCGCATTGCGTCTTTCGTCAGCTTGACTATGCCGCTTCAGCGGCGCGGTGTCGGCTTCTGGCTGCGTTGGTACTTGCTATCAGCATGCTGCTGGAGGCATCCGGATGTGCTGTGCTTCCCGCCACGCCGGATCCATCCATCGCCGCGCAGCAGATGAAGACGCGGCCAGAGCGCATGATCGTGCTGGCGGTCGTCAATTCACCGGAAACTCTGATGTTGCGGGCGGGCACCACGGCGGCCGGCTACGGTGCTGCGGCTGGCTACGTACCTGGCGGTAGCGCCCGGGCGCAGATTGCTGCGCTTGCTGCTCAATATCGTTTGAGAATAGTATCGTCGTGGCCGATTCCGTCACTAAAGGTGCATTGCGCAATGCTCGAAATCGCTGACGATGCTCAGCGTGACGAACTGCTTGCGCGACTCTCCACCGATCCACGCGTGCGGCTCGCGCAGCCGTTGCAGACTTTCGAACTGCTCGCGGACGCGGCGCGTAGCCGCGATTACGCTGATTTGCAGCAGAGTTTCCGGGAGATCGGCGCGGACGCTGCACATCAAGTCGCGCGAGGTGATGCCGTACGCGTGGCGGTGATCGACACAGGCTTGGACACCATGCACCCGGATTTGAGCGGGCGGGTTGTCGCAATCCGAAATTTTGTCGATGAAGATTGGGATCAATTCAATAGGGATCTGCACGGCACGGCGGTTGCGGGCGTCATTGCGGCTAATCGCGCAGGGGACAGCGGCGTTAAGCCAAGTGGTATTGAAGGCGTATCGCCACACGCGAAACTAATCGCAGTCAAGGCGTGCTGGCAGAGCAGCAAACACAGGGGGCGTTCGGTATGCAATTCATTTACGCTGGCCGAGGCGATTCAGGCGGCGCTCGATGATCATGCGCAAATCATTAATCTTAGCCTTGGCGGTCCCGCCGATCCACTCCTGAAACAACTGATCGAGTTGTCGGTGAAGAAGGGAGTAATCGTGGTCGGTGCCGTGCTGCCGGATGGTGATATGAAGGCGTTTCCCGTCGGTGTGCCCGGTGTGATCGCGGTCGATTCCGCGCGCGCTCCGGGTAGCGTCACGGCGGCGAAACCGAACGCGGCCGCCGTGCTCTTTGCGCCAGGTCGGGATATCCTAACGCTCACGCCGGGCGGGCATTACGACTTCGTTTCGGGTTCGTCGTTCGCGGCAGCCAACGTGACAGGCACGATCGCATTGCTGCTCGGGCTACAGCCGGGCCTCGACGCGCAGTCAATAGGGACGCTGCTTGACCAAACGAGTGGACCGACCCCACAGCATGTTCGCGTGATAAACGCTTGCCGTGCGATTACTGCGCTTCGTCGCCCTTGTCCGGAAGGGGCAATGTGAGCGGCAAGATGACGACATCCACCACTCGTATACGCCGGCGGCATGTCATGCTTTGCCATCAAGCGCGTTTCACCCGCCCGAGTCCGCTATGCGTGTCGCGCCGACCACTGCGCGCTTGATGCAAGAGTCGGTCCACAGTGGTCTCGGGTGTGACAGCAAATTGTGCGTTTTCTGCGGCGCAAGCCTCGTTAAGAGAGCCGATCGACGAGCAGGATACCTAGTAACTTTGGCGCGATCAGCCGGTTCATGTGCCAATTGACTGGGATCGAGCCCGAGGAGTCTTCGACCCGACACCGGCACCTCGAGCTATGCTGACCGTGTAGCTCGGATTCATGTCGATAGGCTTGCTCTATGCTTGTCACACACTGAAAAAAGCTCAAGACGCGAATGCTAGGGCTTTGACCTCGATAAACGTGGCCGCATTGCTTGCAGCGGCGCGATCGAACAGCACCCCGACGTGGTCACCTATGCTTGACTGTCCCATACTTGCATTGCCACAAGAACGGTGACTTAGTCGCACAGTGTCTGCGCAAATCATTTTTTCGTAATTGGTAGCAGGCGGGCCGTCGACTGATCAGGCTGACTCGGTGAGGGTGCCGACAGCGCACGCCAACTACGGAGGATGGCCGCGATATGACGCGCGTACAGATCGCGTTCTGCCGGCGTCTCCGAGTGATAGGAGCCGATTGCTGCCCAAGTGTTGCCATACTTCTCCATCTTGCCGTGGAGGTGCCATGCCGCGATATACACGTTCTTGCATGGCTCCATTAGCGTATCGCGGTTGATGTGATAGCGCGCGAGCTCTCGCAGATGGATCGAGTTGATCTGCATTACACCGTAGTCGAACGAGCCGTTTGCGTTGAGGTGCGTGGCATCGGGATGGTTGTGAGACTCCTGCCAGGCTATGGCACGCAGAACCATTGGATTGACGTGTTGATAAGTAGCTGCGTCGTCGAAGCAATCTGCTCGTGCGGTCTGTGTCAGCAAGGCAGTGAATAGGTAGACGGCAATCGCGAATGGCGAACGATGAAGTGTGTGCTGCACGAGTAACTTCCTCGATGATCTGGCTGAATGATGAAATTCTGATCGGACTGCACGTTGATAGTGAGGAAACAACCGAAAGATTGGAGGCGCGCGCGAATTCAGTTGCGTTCAGGTGGCCGCAACCAATCACTTGCATGGGAACCGCGAGTGATTCCTTGCAAATTGTCAGAAAACTATCACGCAATTGTCACACCCATTTGCCTCGAAGAATGTTTTTCGGGTGTGAGCTAATCTATTAGTTAGCCTATGTTGGGATGATGATGCATGGAAATGGCGAACTTTGGGCGAAGAAGCTTTTCTCGGTGGGGCAGCGTGCCGATCGGCGGATAGCAATATTTGCGGGCGTCGTGCATCTGTTGCTTATCCGCGAAGCACTAACGGGTAGAGAGATATCACTCGACAAAGTCAACGACGAGTGTGGAGCGAAAGAGGCCTTCGTTTCCGCATCGGATCGCCGATATTGCCGACACAACAACAAACGAGTGACCGGACAACAAGATGTATCACTGTGTCGCCGCCACCGTCGGAGGATGTCGGCCGTAAATCGAAGCGTTGTCACTTATCTGGATGAGAATTGCCGTGAATAATGACCTCCTTTTTGCAATTGCGACAGACGATCGGATGCTCCGACGCAATCTCACCGAGTTGCTTGCCACGGACGGTATTTTCGTCGAGCATTTTTCGTGTGAGCTAGATCTATTGCGTTCAACGCGTGCCAACCGCTATGACGTCGTACTGATCGATTCGAAAAGCGAATCGATGGCAACCAGCGCGTTGCTGTCCTGGCGTAGTTGCAATGCCGACGTATGTACACCGGTGGTCGTGCTGACCAACGAGTCCAATTGGTCGAATCTGTTGCGCTGGATCGACAATGGTGCAACCGATGTGGTCAACCGTTTCGATATGGAACAGATTCGCTTTCGCACCCGCCTCGCCATGCAGCGTATTGCGCACGATAGATCGACGCACGAAATCAGAATTGGCCGCTATCTGCTGCAAAGAGATACGTGTAGTGCGACGATAGACGGGGTCGATATTCCGTTGACGGCGCGAGAATTCGCCATCGCATGGTTGTTTTTCTCGAACCCGGGGAAGTTTTTTAGCCGGGCACAGATTGCGGCGAGTGTCTGGGGTGCGACGGAGCAGATCGCGGCGCGCACCCTTGAGCAGCATATCTATAAACTTCGCAAGAAGCTAGATCTGGCGCGTACCATAGACTTGAACCTGAAGACGGTATATGCGCTCGGCTACAAACTTGATGTTGCCAAGTCAGTACAATCGAAACTCGATGCCACCCCGGGGGCTGAATTCCCGGCGCTGCAAGCCGATCTCGAGTTGAGCGTGGCGGGCGAGACGGATTGCATTCGCGAAGCCCAGCAGACGCCGCTGACTAGCGTTCTGCATGGCGGGCAAGCTGGGTTTTTGACTGCTCTCGCGAGCCAGGAAGATGCCGCATTGAATAACGCTTGAGTACCGCTTCAGCGAGGCAACCTTACTTGGTGAGGCGGTGAGGGTAACACCTGTTCGGCGTATTTGTGGGCAAGGCATATCACGAGGTGTAAAGCAATGGTATGCCAACGAAGAAACTTTAGTGTCCTGGACAGCGGCTCAAAGGCCGCTGCCTGAACTGCCAAAGAAACTGCTGGACCAGTTGATCAAGGGCTCGATGGCGCTGACGGAGGTGCACTAGTCGATGCAAACGAACAAGGCGATCATCGAGCGGTCGATCGGTGCCGAGATGAGCGTGCATCAAGGCTATTCTCCGGGCTAGCTAAAAACGCTTGGCTAGACCAACGAGCGTAACGGTGCCAACGGCCGAACCGATCATCGCCGATCGTGGACCGACCGGATCGACATCCTCGCGATCGTGAAGGCACCTTCGATCCGGTGCTGATTGCCAAGGGCGAGCGACGGCTTCACTGGCTTCGACGACACGATCATCGCGATGTACGCATGCGGCGTGAGCGTGCGGGAGATTCGGGGTTTCCTGCTGGAGAGGCACGGCGTCGAAGTAGCGCCGGACTTCATCAGCACTGTGACCGACGCGGCGATCGACGAAGTCCGTGAATGGCAGCAGGGCCGCCCGAGACGACGAATTCGATTCGTGTTATTTGACGCCTTATGCGTCAAGATCCGCAACAAGGCGATCTACCTCGTGCTGGGCGTGCGCCGCGACGGCACACGCGAGGTGCTCGGCCTTCGGATCGAGCTTACCGAGGGTGCCAACTCCTGGCTGCGGGTGGTCAACGACCTGAAGCTGCGCGGCGTGCAGGACGTCCTGATGGCCGTGGTCGGAAGGCTTGAAGGGCTTCGCGGAAGCGATCAACACCGTATTCCCGGAAACAACGGTCCAGACCCGCATCGTGCATCTGGTCCGGAATTCGCTGGGCTTCACCAGTTGGAAAGGCAGGAAATCGGTCGCTGAGGTGCCCAAGGAGGTCTCAGGGCCGCGGTCTCCCGAAGCCGCTGCCGTGACATTAGATGCGCTCGATACGAGCCCGTGGGGCACAAAACACCCCCGACCGCCGTATTCTGGCGTGGGGCCTGAGATCAGTTGATTCCGTTCTACGCCCTGGGCCCTGACATTTAATGAAGATTGACATTGAATTAGCTCGTGATCCTTTTCAGATAACGATCGTTTTCGGGAAAGAAGACAACGCGATTCTCATCGTGGCCGCTCAAAAAACGTGGACAGGCTCCTATAGTACGGCGCAAATGCAGTGAGCCTGTCATGTGCAGCGTCCGACAGGCTCACTTGCTCACACATTCATGCTGCGTCGGGGTCGTCTTCTCGATCTTCCGCATCACGAGTCTGCTGATCCTGGAAAATCTGCATCATCAGCTGCTGAGCAAACGCGTTCACGGCCGCATCCATGTCGCCCTGGCTCCCCCCCTGGTTGCTGCTGCCATCCTTCTTTTTGTCCTTGTTCTCGGTCTCGTGGGTTGACGGATGGTCCGAGGCGCTGCCACGATTGCTACCGATCTTAGTCATCTGATTCTCCAAAAATTATGTTCACGCACGGATCCACACATAGTCTCCACGTGCAAGATTCTCGAACAGATCGTCACGTGCCGCGAAGATATTGTCGCGCCAATAACGACCATGCTCGACGTAATGTTCAATCAGTTCGAGCATCCACTGACCCGTGATCTCATCACACAGTGCAACGCGTACGATCAGCACGATGCCACCGGTGTCCACTTCCAATCCGAGTTGGGCCTGATCCTGCGCGTAGACGGCGAGATTCGCTTCCAGCAGCAACCTGAACACGCGCAGAGTACGGCCAGCTGTGACAACGCCAAACTGGAACGTGACATACAGCGCGTCCAGATCTTCCTCGAAATGATCGATGGCGATATCGAAGCCGTCGATTTCCAAGATGCCATGTTCTAGCATCGCCTCCGGATCGGGTATGTCGCGAAGGGAGCAGATTTCTCGGATCAGGTCGTCGCGTCGCTCGATGCTCATCTCAATGGCCGTGGTTGTTTCGGAAACGCGATCAGCTCACCTTTCAGCCGTCCGAGCGATACAATCAGACTTCAAAAAAGCCGGTTGGAGGCCGCGAGAGACCTCCAACCGGCGCACCATGCGCGGCCCGATGGCGCGCCGGAACGCTTAGCCGACGATATCCTTCGCGGCCTTCGGCCCCATCGTCGTCAGCTTCGCGATCGTGTTAGCACGGTTGATCTCGTTCTCTTCTTCCATTGCCTGATAGATGTCAGCGATCGAGGCCCCGGTACCACCTGCAGCGGTTGCTTGTGCGGCTTTCGGCATTCTGATTCTCCTAGAAAGTAAACAGCGGATTGCATTAACATTGCTCTGCTTCATGCGGAGCGCTGGAAAATGTGCTGACCTTGCGGGTCCGGCACGACTTGCTTTCATCGCGGCACATGAACCATATGCGCCACGATGAAGGCGTTACTACACGATTGCGCTACGGCACAGTTGTGCCGCGGCGCGGAATCCGTCTACAACGATACGTCCCGCCTGTGCTTCGTTGCTTGAGATATCTGTCGAGTTCGAGGCCACGGAGTCGGCGACCATATCCAGCGCGTTCGCCAATTCGCTTACCTCGGTATGACGAGCCGGTTGTGCCAGAGCTTGCGGGAGGTCTGCCAGCACATCGATCATTCGTTCGGTCATCGCTTCGTACATTTTCGTTATCCTTAATGAATCAGATCGCGGGAAGGAATGTCTGAGAGAAAGTTCTTCGTGCCGTCGCTCGTTTCGACGTACTTCACGGTGTCTGACGACAGCGCAGAATCGACGTTGCCTGCTACGATCAGGTCATCGGTACGGTCAACGCTTACGTTGATGTTTGACACCAGCGGCCCGATATCGCTGCGAAAGCGATCGACCACATCCCGCACACTCGCCGGCCGGCGCGCAGCGCCGCTAACTTCGAGGCGCCGCTGACCTACGTATCGCACTTGCACGTTGGGCTCGTGCAGTGACTCGGCGAGTGCGTTTGCGATTTCATCACCGGTGCGCACGCTCCAATCCAGGCGATTGACGGCGAGTGCTCGAAGGGCGGCGTGCAGTGTGCGCGCGTTCGCCGTATTCGAAACGATGCCGGTCACGACGAAGCCGTCCGGCTGCTGGGTGACCGTGAGATCCGTCTCATGCATCTGTGCGATCACCTGGCGGACGTCGGAGATTGTCGGCCGCGTTTGCGGCTGGGTGGTTGTTTGCGAATTCTTGCCTGTGGGCAATGCCATGGCCGCAGCGCCCATGGATCCGACGAGCAGCGCGGCAATACCCGCACGAGCCCATGGTGAGCGACGCTCCCGATTCAGTGCGTACAAGGGAGGGGGACCGGCGGGCGCGATACCGTCTGCTTCCTCGCCGTCATACTTTCGACGTTCAACATGCGGTGAGAACATCCGTTCCATCAACTGAAAATCGGACGGCCAGCTCGCATCGAATGGTCCGGCGCATATCACGACATCACCAAAACGTTGCGGTACAAAGTCTTCCATCACGATGGCGCTGGACGGATCATTTCGCATACCAATCATCAGGGTATCCTCAGAATTTGCGACTAGCTGCATGGTGCCTTCGCTCCAATCCGTGATCAGGATGTCTACTTCTGGCTCTGCGCCGATCGACATCGCTGTTGGAATCAACTTTATCTGTGCTCCAGCATGGAAGCCGGTGAGTACGCGAATTTCTTTGGACATGAGCGAAACCCCTTGACTGTGAGAATGGCGGGAAGGAGCCCGTCGTTACCATCCGCGACCGTGCCTGATCAACGCGGCGAGGGCTGACATCCCCATTGCGCGGCCGGCTCGTGTGCGGCTGCGGCCGAGATTGAGGAGCGCAATGGGCAACAGCAGGTTCATCGATTCTTCTGCCGGCGAAAGTGGACGCAGTCCAGAGCCCGGCGCACTGCGCACGGCGATCGTTGCGTTCACTAACCGATCGCGAATTTGCGCAAGTGTTGTGTGCGACTTGCGCGCATCGGTCGGCATCCGCATGAACTCGCGCATAATGGCAAGCACGCGATAAGTTGTCTGATCGCGCGTGGATTCATCGTCGGCCGACTTCGATGTGTTGATATGCGACAGAATGTGCGACGACGGTCCGACCGACGTCTGGCCCGTTGTACGGCTCACCTGACTAGCAGCTGCTGAGGCGGCGCGGCGTGTACGCGGCGTGAGCGCTACGAGGAATGCGGTTTCGGCCAATTCGGTAGGGGATTGACTTGAGCCGTCGAGCTTGCCGCTTGCGGCCGCGTTCCAATCCCGCAACAACACTGACTCATCACGTGCATTGCGTGGCTCCAGATGCATAGGCAGTGCGCTCACCGGCAGATTCTGCTGGATGTCCGGAGAGGGAAGGTTTCCGTCAGCCTGCCCAGAAGCTGAATGTTCGTCTTGCTCAAAGCCGTGCTGGCTGCCGCGCGAGTCGCGCGTATCTACTTTCAAGGAGCCGGTTTGGTCGCGGCGCAGATGCTGGTCAAGCATCATCAGAAGTTCTTCGCTCTCGGCGGCTGGGTCATTCGCGTCCGGACTTTCCGCGTTTCGGCGTTTCCGGAGCGAAGGTCGTTTCTGACGTGCGAGTGCGTGGTGGCGATGGTGCAGGGAGATAGGTGAGTCCTGCTGCTGCAGCGCTTCCGTCTCCTGGGACAGATCTGGCTGCGTGTAGCTGCTGCCGATGCGTTGAATGCTCATGGGAACATCACTTGTACGAGCGTGCGTGCAAAATTCTGGATGGCAGCTGCCCCCCAAGGTGCGGTGACCACAATGACGATGGTCACGACGACCAACTTCATGCTTTGCGAAATGCTGGAATCTTGCAGTGAAGTGACTGCCTGAATAAAGGCGATCAGTAGACCAGTTATGGCGGCGACCGCTACGGGCGGCAATGACACCATCAAGCAAAGCGTGAGTGCCTGCGTGGTTAGATGAGTTATCGTGTCATATTCCATGGCATCACCGGTAGCTGGAGATAAGCCCGTGGATCAGAGTCGACCATCCGTCCATTGAAACGAACAGTAGCAACTTGAACGGAATCGCAACGTTGGTCGGATTGATCTGAGACAGTCCAAGCGCCATGAGAACGTTGGCGATCACGATATCGATAACTATAAATGCCAGGTACAGCAGGAAGCCCATCTTGAATGCGGCAGTCAACTCGCTCAGTGTGAACGCTGGTGCAAGCACGATCAGATCGTCCTGCTTGAGTTCGGCGGCGCGCTCTGGCGGCCAGATTTCACGTGCCGAGCGCAAGAAGAATACCTTCTCTCGCTCAGACGCATGGCTCTTCAGAAACACACGGAATGGTTCGCGCGCGGCGTCCAGCAACGGCATCACCTGTGCTCCTGAAGCAGGCTCGCCCGCGATTTGAGCGCGATGCATTGCGTCCATGCCGACCGGCGCCATGATGAAGCAAGACACCATGATCGCCACGCCATTGAGTACGGACGTTGGCGGCACCTGCTGCAATCCTAGGGCATTGCGCAGTAGGCCCAGCACCACGACGATCTTTGTGTACGACGTGACCACCATGGCGGCAAAGGGCAATATCGCGAGCGCCGCTGCGGCGACCAGTAGCGATGCGATGTCAGGAGTGCCGTTCATTTGAGCTAGCAATGTGCTGGATTTGAAGACCTAGGTTGTCTCCCACCGCAACGAGTTCGCCGAGCGCCAGGGTTTGCCCGTGGGCGACGAGGCGGATCTCGGCGTCGGCAAGCGCCAGCGGCAGCGTCAGGATATGTCCAGGCTGCAGTGCCGCAATTTGCGCGAGCGTGAGGTTGACGGTCACCACTTCGATGTGAACCGGCAACTCGACTTCGTTGAGATCGACTGGATGGTCTGCTGTCGGGACTGCACCGGAAGACTCGAAGTGGGGCGAGATAGAAAGATCGAAGTCGTGGCTCGTCATCGCTGGAATAGATTGAAGAATGATGTCGCGTCCGTCGACGCGGGCCTGCGCGCAAGCGGTGCGGCCGGTCGACGCACCCCACATCAAGCATGCATGTTCAAGCGGGCCGCCATGTGCGTATCCCCCCGCGCGCGGCCAGCCAAGCAGAACGTCGCCCACGCTCAGCGTTGCCAGCAGCGCGGCACTGCAGTGGCGACTGCGCAAACGCAGGCGGGTTGGAACGGTGAGGCTGGCAAGGTCGGCGAATGAGGCGGGAAAGGCTGTATGCGCCACACGTGCCGCGGCGATCTGACGTTCGAGCGCGATCGATGCATCCAGCAGCATCGCCTTGTGGATGCATCCCTCCTGTTCGTACTCGAAATGAAGTGCGCCGGTTACAAGGTCGTCACCGTGCTGTTCGATGTCGAGCGAGAAGTCTTGTACGACGGCTTGCGAGATTCCGTGTTCGGAGAGCATTTCGAGCGGGCCGGCGAGCCAAACGTTCGCCAGCGCGGCGCGAAGCTCGATTTCTTCTTCGAGCGAAATGGCGCGGAGTGCCGCATAACGACTAACATCGACGGCTATGCAAAAGTCACCTTGGGCGCTACCGATCCGCAAACGCGCGACGTGAGCGAAATGTCCTGCATTCGCCGCGCCGCGCGTCTGCGAGCCCCCGGCAGGCGTCGCCGTCATGCGGACGGCGGGCCGGCTGCGCGTATCGAAGAGCACGCGCGACAAGCCGGCGAGTGCCGGCGTGTAATGGCGCAGCCGATCAGCGATGCGAGTACAGCCTTCGGGCAATGACATAATCGGGATTCCTTCAGAGAACCGTTACTTCAACCGCAATATGGCCACCGAGGCGTGCTTCCAGACGGGTTTTAAGCTCGTTGATGTTGTCACAGATTAAATGCCGGCAGCGTGGATCGTGGCTATCGAAACGAAGGGCTAGAGCCAAGCCCGAAAGGCGCAAGTGCAGTTGCGTTTTCGCGAGAACGGCAGGGTCTAATTCAACCGAAACCTCCCATTGACCTGTTCGGTCGACTGCGGGACTCGTGCAAAAGCCGGCGACGTGTTCCGCTAGATGTTGCGCGAGCAGATCGCCTTCAGCGGCTCTGGCGCAGCGGCGAATCATATCGATACCAAATTGTTCGTCCGTGTCTTCGTTTGCCGAATTCCGCCGAGATTGGCTGCAGGCTGTTGAACTTGTTGAATTTCTTTCAACCACGTGCGGGCCCCACGTAGATGAGCGGAAGTTTTTGCGCAGTTGGAGAAGTGCACTCGTGAGCGGATACAGCGGCGGTAACGGTGGGACAGTCAGATATGGCGCTCGATCTATAGTCTCGGCAATATCGTCTATCGCGACCGGGCCGCCGCCCGTGTCATCCTCGCGGGTTTGTCGACTTCCACTATGTGGTTCGCCGTCAGCGGTTTGGCTCACGTGATCGTGCTTTGAGCGTTGTCGGGCAACATCATAGAAGGTGCTGAAACGGCCGGTGTCGACGTTCGCGTCGCTCATGGCAGCCGAGCACTCCTCGGTATGACGCGTTGAGCTGTTGCCGGATGGCGACGGCCACGTAATGCGGATTTCTCGTGCGGAACGAATGCGTGTCATGTACGTTCTCCGCTCAGAATGCCACGCGGCCGACCGGCTGCAAATCAACCTGATCACCCAGTTCCTGGAACGAGTAGACTTGCAACCACTTCAGGCGTTGCTCGATCATGCGCTTGAAGTAGCGACGAATATCCATCGAGGTAACGATCGCGAGGCGCTCGGTCGGGCGCGAACCAGCAAGTTCTTCGATAGTTTTGAGCAATTGCTCGACCTGTTGAGGCTCCAGCGTAAGGAAATTTCCAGCAGGTGTTTGCTTGATCGATTGCCGGATGATCTGCTCCACTTCGACGTCGAGCACGATTGCAGATAACCGGCCGGTGCCTTCCGTCGCGCGATGTGCAATGTAGCGACCCAAATCGCCGCGCACGTACTCGGTGAGCAAAAGGAGATCCTTTTCTTTTGCCCCCCAGTTCACCAGACTTTCGAAAATTGCCCGCAGGTTGCGAATCGACACCTGCTCCTCGAGCAAGCGCTTGAGCACTTCGGCAATACGCAGCACCGGCACCACCTTCTGAACCTCTGCGACGAGGCCGGGATATTCGGTGCCGATTCGCTCGAGTATCCACTGGGTTTCCTGCAGACCGAGAAAAAGATGCGCGTGCTGGCGCACGGCTTCGCCGACTGAGTTGGCGAGTGCCTCTTCCCAGCCAGCCTTGGCGGTCGGAAGTTCGATCGATGGCTGCGGGACGTCGTGCAGCAGAATCTGATACGACGTGCCCGGGACTTCGACGGCTGTCCATACGGCTGTACGGGGGAAAGGCAAGCCAAGCTCGTTGACGAGCGAGCGGCGTACCACATCGAAGGCGCGGTTTAAAGCCGCCATGTCGAGTTGGGCAGCGCATTGTGGCGCGAGACGCACCGCGAGCGGCGCAGCAAATGCAGGAGGATGCGCAGTGACGGTCGGTGCGTGGCCCTTGTAACCGTCGGTACGCAACGACGCGAGTTCGGGACCCGAGTTTGGCATCTTGTGCAGCAATTGCTTACGCAAGACGTGGCCACCTGTGAAAAGTGCGACGGCCAGCATAACGAATAGAGCAGACGGAAATCCCGGTACCAGCGCAAAGCCTCCTAGCAGCGCAGAAGCGCCGTACAGTGCACGAGAACTGGTCGACAACTGGCGCAAGATCTCCGTGCCCAGCGAACTCGGTTTGCTATGTTCGTCGGCGACGCGTGTAATGAGAATGCCAGCCGCGACCGAGATCAGTAGCGACGGAATCTGCGACACCATCGCGTCACCTATCGACAGCACGGAGAAGCGGTTCGCCGCTTCTCCGGCGGTCATCCCATGATAGCTGACCCCAATCACAATGCCGGCGAGGATATTTACCAGTGTGATCACGAGACCAGCAATCGCATCACCCTTGACGAATTTCATCGCGCCGTCCATGCCGCCGTGCAGCTGGCTCTCGATTGCCAGCATGCCGCGGCGGCGTTGCGCGTCCTCGGCGGTGATGTTGCCTGCGCGTACGTCTGCGTCGATACTCATCTGCTTGCCGGGCATTGCATCAAGCGTGAAGCGTGCGCCAACTTCAGCGACTCGCTCGGAGCCTTTCGCGATCACGATGAACTGAACTGTCGCGATGATCAGGAAAACCACCAGCCCGACCACGAGGTTTCCGCCGACGACCAACTCGCCAAAGCTTTCGATAATATGGCCGGCTTCTGCGTGTAGCAGAATAGACTTGGTGGACGCAATGTTGAGGGACAGTCGGAACAGCGTCGTAAACAGCAGCAGCGATGGAAACGAATACAACGACGTCGCGTTCGGAATGTACATCGTGACCATCAGCAAAAGCACACTGATCGTAATGTTCAAGCCGAGCAGTGCGTCGATCAAAAATGGTGGTAACGGTAGAATCATCAGAGAAATCACCGCAACGATTAGCGATGCGATCCCGACCTCGCCGCCGATCTCATTGAGGCGAACATTCTTGAACATGAATTTCTCCGTGGCGATCAGTTGGCGGCTTCTGCGCTACCGCGCCGTCCACCGATGTTGTCGACCCACGCCAGAACCGCGGCAACCGCATCAAACAGCGGCTCCGGGATCGAATCATCCAGCGCGACGCGATATAGTGCTCGTGCAAGAGGCGGATTTCCAACGATCGGGACTCCAAACCTAGAAGCTTGTTCGCGGATCGCACGTGCTTCTGCATCGACGCCTTTAGCAATCACATATGGCAAGCCGCATTCCGACGGTACATAGCGCAGGGCAACGGCGTAATGGGTCGGGTTCACTACAACCACGCTGGCGTTCTTTACTGGCTGCTGTTGACCGGACGAGGCAAACTCGCGGGCGAGCTTTCTTCGCTCGCCCTTGATATGCGGATCGCCTTCGGAGTTCTTGTGCTCGCGCTTGACCTCATCCTTCGTCATTCGATGATCGCGTATGAACAGCCAGCGCTGCACGCCGTAATCGATCACGCCGATCACGAGATAAAGGGTGCCCGCGATGGCGAGGATTTTGCATAATGTGCCCCACGCGATGTCCACAATCGCATCGATCGGTTCGTAGACGACGCCGAGCATCGACGGTATGAGAAGCACGATGGTCTTCCACATCACGGCCGAAATCACGATCGCCTTGACAACGGTCTTCGCCAGGTCGATGAGCGAGCGCAGCGAAAAAATGCGCTTCAGGCCGGATCCGGGGTTGATCGCATCGAACTTAGGTTCCAGCGGCTTGGTTGAGACCTGCAAGCCAACTTGTGAGGCAAGTGCTGCGACGCCCGTTATTGCCGCCGCGACGGCGATTGGCAACACCAGCGTCAGCGCGCGGAAGCCTGCCTCGACCAGCAGGTCGTGCAAGGGCATATCGGGCGACTTTATCCGAGCGATGTCGAGACCACGCTGCATCACGAGCTTTAACTGCTCAGCCATGTGCGACCCGGCCACCGTAAACCCGATCGAAGCGACCAGCAGGATGGCTGCGAACGGAAGATCCGTGCTTTTCACGGTTTCACCGTCACGACGCGCATCCTGCAGTTTCTTTTCGGTGGGTTCTTCGGTCTTCTCCTCGGCCATCGCGAAGTACCTTGCGGAGTTGGATTGGGTAATTGTCGCGACATCCTCAGAGGCGACGGGTCGGTGCCGCGAATGTGTGAGTCTGGTAGCGAAGTGTCGGCCAATCGTAGCTAAGATCGATAATCGCGGTTCAATCGAAGGAAGCGAATTGGGGCCGATGCGAAATGGCGAACGACGGCTTTCGTTCGCTGCGCTTGGGCTTCGCTGCAATGCGCCGCGCCCGCAGTGCTTGGACGGTACGTTTCGACCAGCGTCGGCTATCGCGAGGGGTTTGTCAGATCGGCAAACACGCGGTCACGGGCGTTTGATCTAAAAGGAGTGCACCATGTCCCTGACGAAATGTAGTAACCGGCTTGTATCCGCACTGATCGAGGCGCTGATGTTTGGCGCCAAGCAAGGCTATATTGACCAATCGGAGCGACTGCTCGCCGCACTTCATATATTGCGTCCCGGCTTTGTGGAGTTGCATGCGTACGATGCTTGGATGATGATCCGCCGACGCGACTTCACCTCGGCAGTGCGCTTGTTGCGTACGCTCGAACAGCGCGACCTGCGCGGATCGTTCGGCCCATATGTTTCGGCACTGCTTGCGGTTTCGCTGTGCGGGCTCGATGATCCGAGCTGGCGAGTCTATGCGAACGAAGTAGCGACCCGTAATGAAGATCCCGATTCCGTCGAACTCGTGATGACACTTTTGGGAAAACAACCAGCGCCCGTTACTGCCGAGGCACAGATCGACAGCGGAGCGTTGCAGCAGCTGATGCAGAACCGCCATCTGCGCGCATAGCCAGGAGAGGTTGATGAATTCGATGATTCCACCATTGCCGCCGCTCGACCGAGTCTCTACCCTTGCGCGCGACCAAAGCGTGAGCCGCCCAGCAGCCGGTAGCCAGCCCGGCAGCGTCGTACCGGCGCCTCGATCCGAGTTAGTCGACTTGTTTCGCAGCAAGCTTGATGCGGCGAGTCTTGCTCCGCCAAGTGCTCCGCATGGGCACGGCCCTTCGGCGTTGACGGAACTGGTGACCCAGGAAGACCATGCGCTGGCAGACCTACGCGGCGATATCGATCGTTTTGCTGGCGACGCGGCTCTGATGTCGCCGCAGGAAGCAACCGCGCAGTCGATCAAAGTGCAAATGCAAGTGTCGGAGATGGTCGGCAAGCTGTACGTTGGCGAGGCGGTTGCTCAGGGAGCGAAGGGGTCGGTCCAGACGTTGATGAAGAACCAGTAGCGCGCGAATACAACAACAGGACGATTCGAGATGGCTTCATACCTCAAGCTGGCGCGCATGGTCGCGATGCTGTGTATTGTTGCCGGGCTGATGGCTGGGTGCAGCAAGCAGTTATTTGCGCAACTGTCCGAGAGCGACGCCAACGACATGCTTGCAGTATTGCTCGATGCCCATGTTGATTCCAGCAAGCAGAGCGACGACGGCGGAAAGACATGGAGTGTGGTGGTGACCGGAGACCAGTTTGCCCGCGCCATGGACGTGCTACGTGCGCATGGCCTCCCGCGCCAGCGCTTCCAGAATCTCGGCGACATGTTCAAGAAGGACGGCTTGATCTCGACCCCGACCGAGGAACGGGTGCGTTTCATCTACGGTGTTTCGCAGCAGCTATCTGAAGTGTTGTCGCGGATAGACGGTGTCGCGTATGCGAATGTACAAATCGTTCTGCCGAACAATGATCCACTCGCGACGACGGTCAAACCTGCGTCTGCGGCCGTTTTCATCAAATATTTACCGGGCACTGACATCACTGCGCTTACACCGAATTTGAAGAATTTGGTCGTGCATGCGGTAGAAGGGCTCACTTACGACAACGTTAGCGTGACGATGGTGCCGGGTACGGCAGCCCCAGAGCCGCCGCCAGTTGAGCCGCGCGTTTCGCGCGGATGGGTGTGGGCGGGCGGCATTGTTGTTATCGCAGTGCTGGCCGGTGCACTCGGGTGGCTTCTGTGGCGATTTGGCCCGAGGTTGAAAGGCATGGGCTTGAGGTTCGGAAAGCGCGCAAACGGAGCAGCTACATGAGCGTGATCCGTGAATCATCATCTGGAAACGCCAATGAGCCGGCTGTGTCTCGGTTGCTTGTTTGGTTAAGCGCCTACGAGGCGCGCGTCGGCGAGGCTGCGTCGCGTGGGGCCGCGTGGCAGTGCCGGCAATGGGGTGTGCCGTGCGGAAGAAGCGCAATCCGCGCTTGGTATATCGCACGCGATGTCTGGCTTGGGCCGCCGGAGCCCATCAGCGCTTTCATGGGCGGAGCTAATCGTCTTGCGCTGCTTGACAGTATGAATTTGCGTCGGGTGCTTGTCGGGCGCACGCTCTATGCGTCGCGTGCTGTGCTTCGCAAACTTGTCACTGGATCGGTGCGCCGAGCGCTATGCGACGTGGTGGGTGAGCACGTGGTGTCCATGCTTACGCAACAGGGTGTCAACGCACCCTCCGCGAACGCATTGCATCCTGCGGATTTTGTCACCCATCTGCTCGCAGATCACGCTGCACAAAATATGGCGCGTGCGGGAATGAAGCTGTTCGAGCATGACGCTGTATTCACGCTGGCGCACGCGCGGACCTTGATCGAATTTTCATTAGATCAGGACGATAGTTACACCGTGACGCCACCAACAGCCGGAGCCTGGCCCGATCAACCGAATGATCCGCGTGAATCGGCGGATTTTTTGCTAGCGGCTGGCATGTTGTTTCCGGAGCTGAAATGGTTATTTGGCTAAGAATGCCGCACGGCGGTGTCGGTATCGATAAGGACGTGCTGAGTACGTCGGAATTTGCAAAGCTGCATGAACTTGATCGCGCGTCGGAGCACTTCGAGCGGCGTGCTGATGAGTTGTTGGCGGCTGCGCACCGCGATGCTGACGCAATCCGGCAAGCCGCATCCACCGAAAGCGAGCGTGTCCTGCAAGCGGCTCAGACGAAATATGACAATGCAGCACGGCTCGGTTACCAAGCAGGTCATCGCCGTGCCTTGTGCGAAGCGCAGGAGTCGCTTCTGAAGCGCACTGCTGACGAGAGGGAACTGCTGATGACACTGCGCGAGCGCATTGCCAACGTGATACTGCACACGGTTACGCGTGTGCTCGGGGACGCTGATCGCGAAACCCTGTTCGCGCAGATTGCGACGACGCTTTCGCGCAGTCTCGACGGCACTTCGTTTCTTACCGTCCGCGTTGCGACCGCGGATGTCAGCGACGCGACCCACGCATTTCGCCGAATCTGCGAAGAACATCGATGGCCGATCAATCCAGAAGTGGTGGGCGACACATCGGTCGAACCGGGTAGATGTGTGTGCGAGTGGGACCATGGTTTGATTGAAGCCGGCTTGCCTGCGCAGTTGCATGCGATCGGTTGCGCGATTCGACGTGCCGTGGCGAAATACGACAGGGATGATGCGGAGGATGTTCATTCTTCCAGTAGCGGAGTGCGGGCATGAACGAAGTCATCGAGTTCGTCGACGCTTTGAGTAAGGAGTTAGCGCTTGCCGACGGCAACGTTTGTCACGGCAAGGTCGTCGAGGCTGTCGGAACGCTACTGAAAGTAGGCGGACTTGCCGCGACGCTAGGCGAGCAGTGCGAATTACGCGATGAGCGTGGTGCGTTGTTGCAACGCGCAGAAGTTGTCGGCTTCACGCGTCAATTCACATTGCTGGCGCCATTTGGCAGTGTAGCTGGTTTGGCACGTACCACCCGCGTCGTCGGTCTTGGACGCCCACTGTCGGTACCGGTCGGGGAGGCGTTGCTCGGCCGTATCCTCGACGGACTTGGCGAACCGATGGACGGCGCTGGCCCTATATGCTGCGAAGTGCCGCGCCCCGTTATGTCCTCCGCTCCTGATCCACTGACGCGACGCATGGTGGAGATACCGTTGCATACCGGTGTGCGTGTAATAGACGGGCTGATGACAGTAGGTGAGGGACAGCGGGTAGGCATCTTTGCGCCAGCAGGCGTTGGCAAGAGTACGTTGCTTGGCATGCTGGCACGCGGCGCGGCCTGCGACGTGAATGTGATCGTGTTGATCGGCGAACGCGGTCGCGAGGTTCGCGAATTCATCGAGTTGATACTCGGTGAAGAAGGCATGGCCCGTAGCGTTGTGGTATGCGCGACTTCGGATCGCTCTTCAATCGAGCGTGCAAAGGCCGCGTATGTCGGCACTGCGATTGCCGAGTACTTCCGCGATTGCGGTTTGCGGGTGCTGCTCATGATGGATTCGCTGACACGCTTCGCACGAGCGCAGCGCGAGATCGGTTTGTCGGCCGGCGAGCCGCCGACGCGACGTGGATTTCCACCATCCATCTTTGCTGAATTGCCGCGCTTGCTCGAACGCGCAGGTATGGGGCCTTATGGTTCGATCACGGCATTCTATACGGTGCTCGCGGAAGACGAAGAAGGTAGCGATCCTATCAGCGAGGAGGTGCGGGGTATTCTTGATGGACACCTCGTGTTGTCGCGTGCAATTGCGGCGCGTAACCGTTATCCGGCCATAGACGTGTTACACAGTCTGAGCCGGGTGATGACTCTAGTTGCGAGGCCAGAGCATTGCGATGGCGCAGCGCGCATACGTAAGCTGCTGGCGAAATACGACGATATCGAACTGCTGCTGCAAATGGGCGAATACGAGCAGGGTACCGATCCGCTTGCCGACGATGCGCTCGCACAGCGCGATACCATTGATGCGTTCCTCAGCCAGCGTACCGACGAGTTTTCGGATGGAGATGCAACTCATGCATTTGTTGCCGGCTTCGCAGAATAATGACGACGCCTGGAGTCCGAAAATGGCGTGTCATTGTCGCGGCGAAGCAACGGCGTCGCGAACGTATCGAGTCTGACCTCACGCGTGAACGTCAGCTTCTTGCTGAGCGCGAGGCCGTACTGCGCGATGCCGTGGAGTTGCGCACGCGAGCGCAGACCGAGCAGGTTGAGCACGAGGCGCAGATAGTTGCGCTGCTTGACGGTACGGAGCGCTTCGCCACTTCTCAGTATCTGTTGCATGACGCGTGGAGAATTCCGCTCAAGGAAGCGCTTGATGAAGCTCGCGCTGTCGAACGTAATAGCCGAACTGCGCTCGAGCGCCAGCAAGCCAAGGTTGCGGAATTGCAGGCCGCGTTGTTGCGTGCCGAAGGTTCCGTTGATGAATGTCGCCGCAAACTCGATACGTTGTTGTGCGCCGCTGCGGTTGCAGCGGAATGTGCCGCAGACGAAGAGGCTGCCGAAAACATTCTGGCGCGTCGCTACGCAAGATAATCGATCGGAAGGAGGCTTATGACACCTTTTCACACATGGGCCGAGGCGCTTCTAGGCTGGTTCGATGCGTATCACAATCTGATCGTGATGATGATCCTGGCGGGAATCCGGATCATGGTGATGTTCATTTTGCTTCCTGCCACAAGCGACACCGTTTTGCCGGGCACCGCGCGCAACGGCATCGTCTATGTGTTGACGATGTTCGCCGCTGCGGGGCAGACCCCGCAATCGTTCGAATCGTTTTCCAGCGGGATGCTCGTGGTACTTGCGTGTAAGGAGGCATTTCTCGGCTTCGCCCTTGGATATAGCGCTGCACCCGTGTTCTGGATCGCGCAATCGCTCGGTACCCTGATAGATGACCTCGCGGGTTTCAACAATGTCCAAATGACTAACCCTTTGCGTGGCGATCAAAGCACCCCTATTTCGACGCTATTGCTGCAACTCGTGGTGACGTTGTTCTACGCGGGCGGCGGAATGTTGTTCATATTGGGTATTTTGTTCCGGTCGTACAAGTGGTGGCCACCTTATTTGCTCTATCCGTCGCTCGCGAATACTGCTCAAACATTTCTGATTCAGCGCACTGATACCATATGGACGGCGCTTGCGAGACTTGGCACACCGGTGATGCTGGTTCTGATATTGGTCGATATCGGTCTTGGCATCGTTGCGCGTGCGGCAGACCGGCTCGAACCCACCTCGCTTAGCCAACCGTTGCGCGGCGTTATAGGTTTGCTGATGTTGATCGCACTCGTGGTCGTATTTGCTTCCCAGGTCGTCACGGATGTACAGCTTGGTACCCTGTCCGATGCGTTGACAAAAGGGATGGTCGGAAACCTGGCGCAGTGAAAATTGTTGTGGAGTGTTGTGTGGATTGTTGAGAATTTGGTGGTTTGATGTCTCTACCATGGTCTCGTTGTCGGTGATCCTACGGCAACTAAGGTGTTGCAAGACGGGACCGCTCGCCCGCCCCATTGGACATACCATGAAGGGATATCATCATGTTCTCAACGGTCTATTTTGCTCTGCTGTCGGGGTTCGCTCATAAAAATCAACTGCCTGCATATGCGGAGGCTATGCTCGAGGGTGCCTCGGAGCGAGCATACTGTCTGGTTGACGACGTGCTGGAAAGACCGGCACATAAGCTGGTGAATTCGGATGATGCACGTCTCGTAGCGGTCGCTGATGCTTCTTTGCTTCTCGGTTATGATCAGGATGCCGAAGAAATGTACCGAAGAGCACAGAAGCTTAATGTCGGTGAAGATGGCCGTCTGAGAGTGTTGTCATGTCGAAATGCCGGGTGGCAGCTGATGATGCGCGATCGTTATGGGGCCACTGCCAAATGTTTTGCGCGCATCGTTCACGATGAAGCTGCATCAGTGGCCGATGTTCTGGAAGCACATATTGCGTTAGCGTTGGTGCACCACCAGGTGGGGCGCCAGCGTGACGCCGATGATGCGTTGCTGACAGCGGCCGAGCTTGCCGACACGCACGAGGAGCCAGGGTGGCGTCTGGTGATCGCACTGCTAGCGAGAGAGTTCGATGTGCAGTTGCGTATTCGAACGGCAACGACGCTGAATGATCACGCATTCTGGACGTCTGCGCATCTGGCCAGAGCACAGAGTGCCGGTGATCGTGAGGAGATCACGCGTAAACTTACCGAAATAAATATTTTGTCGCCGATGCCGGTGCTACTCGTGCAACGATACGAATATCTCGAACGTCTCGCGATGATGGCGAATGGCGAGCGTGGTGTCGTTTCTCCCCTTGTGGAACTCGTTAGTCAACCGAGGCATTTTCGTGGTTCTGGTCAGGCTTTTTTGGCAAAAATCGATATCGTTCTCGCCAGTCTCGCAGGCGGACTCGATGACGTTGCCGATTGTGTGCTTGCCAAGATAAGTCGCGACGAGGCTGATACTGGCACGCGCCGCTTCAATTTCGACTACCTATATTGTGTATCGAAGCTGGCGGTGTGGCGCGGCAATCCTGCCGAGGCTCTCAAGCTTTACGCGAACTACGCTTCGGAGGCGCTGCGCTGCCTACGCTGTGAGGCGCACGGAATTGGGGTGACACAATCGGCCGCGAGTCGCGCGTTGCCTGCCGACGATATTTCTGCTCGTCTGACTGTCAAATACCGTCGTGCTTATCGGTACATCATTGAAAATCTTGACCGAGCTGATTTGAATACCCGCGAAATCGCGTCGCACATTGACGTCACCGAGCGTGCTCTGCAACTTGCCTTCAAGCGTTCCATCGGAATGTCTCCGCATGCACTAATCCGCAAGCTTCGGCTCGAAAGTATCCGTAACGACCTGTTGAACGACGAACGAAACCAAGGCTCAATCTTCGATACCGCGAGCCGTTGGGGCCTGAAAAGTCGCTCCGCACTGGCGAAGGGCTATCGGCGTGAGTTCAACGAATCACCGTCGGAAACTATCCAACGCTAAGCGGGGACAGTATGAATGCTATGGTTTGCGTGTGCCGCGGCGTGGGTTTTCGAGTACGTTTTCTATGCGCGACACTGGCTGTAGCTGGCACGTTCGCCACGACCCCGGTTTACGCTGAAATGGTTGCTTGGCGCGGCGTGCGTTTTGAATATGTTGCGGACCACAAGGATTTGAAGGACGTATTGCGTGATTTTGGTGCAAGCCAACATGTCATGACATGGATTTCCCCGCAGGTAGAGGGCACGGTGACTGGCCGCTTTGACTCAGTACCGCAACGCTTTCTCGATCAAATGGCCGGATCGTTTGGAATACTATGGTATTTTGATGGATCGGTGCTACGCATCTACGGTGCGAATGAAGCGCGCAGCGCAACGCTCGGTCTCAATCACGTAAGCACCGACGAGTTGCGGAAAGCGCTCGGTCGGCTTCAGATAGAGGATACGCGTTTTCCGGTGCGCTACGACGGCGTCACCCGCACGGCTGTAGTGGCCGGTCCGCCACGTTTTGTGGAGCTGGTGACGGACGTGGCGCATCTGATCGACCACGATTCGGTCCCCGGGGCAAAGATCGTAGTGCAACGCTTCCCGTTGCACTATGCCTGGGCGACCGACCGCAGCATCGCGGTCAACGGCCGAAATGTTACGGTACGTGGCGTCGCTTCGCTGTTGCATGCTTTGTACGGTGAAGGTGTGCCGGCCGGTGGGGGGGAAGCGCTGGGAGACGCGCCACCTGCGCGGCGCGACGCGTATCGTGTTCCCAGTGTGCGTGAGATGTCGGACGAGGGAATGGCAACTCGTGCAAGCCGTGCAACTGGCAGTCGTCCGCCGCCGTTGCCGATGCTGCCAAGTCTTGGTTCTGGTTCGCAATATGGTAGCGGTGATGGGGTGGTGCCACCCCCCCCTGGTGGTATGGCCGACTCCGGCGCGACATCCTACGCGTCGCGTGATGGTGGTTTGGTATCCACGGCCGAACGTGGCAAGGCACAGCCCATATCAGGCACACCAGCCATCGAAGCCGACTCGCGCAGCAATTCGATACTGGTGCGCGATCGAGCCGAAAACATGGCTGCCTTCGGGGCGTTGATTGAGTCGCTGGATACGCGTCCGGGCATCCTGGAGATCGATGCCAACATCATTGAGATCACCGATAACGCATTACAGGAGCTCGGTGTCGACTGGAGATTGCATTCGAGCCATGTTGATTTTCAGAGTGGTAACGGGCAGCGGTCGCAGACGGGAAATCCGGGGTCGCTCGATCCGCAGGGCTTCAACAACCCGTTCGACTCCGCTAGTGCAGGTGTACTTGCGACGCCGGCTGGCGGGGTACTGACTGCCGTGATCGGAGGCGCGGGACGCTATCTCCTTACGCGGATTAGTGCGATGCAGCAGACGGATCAGGCGCGTATCACGGCGAGCCCGAAAGTGGAGACCCTTGACAACGTCGAAGCGCTGATGGACAACAAGCAGACATTCTATATTCAGGTTGCGGGTTATCAGTCCGCAGATCTGTACAGCGTGTCGGCTGGAGTGTCGTTGCGGGTGCTGCCGTCAATCGTGAGTTCGGCGGGCGGTGAGCAGATTCGTATGGATGTGCACATCGAGGACGGCAAGCTGACGGATCAGCAGGTGGGGCAGTTGCCCGTAGTGAGCAACAGCACGATCGACACGCAAGCGCTCATCAACGAAGGCGACAGTCTCCTCATCGCCGGATATTCGGTGGATCAGGACGATAATACGCAAACTGCGGTACCTCTACTGTCCAAGATTCCGCTGATCGGTGGACTGTTTAGATACCGGAAACACCAAGGGCAGCGTTTTCAGCGATTGTTTTTGTTGACGCCGCGCGTGATTTCGCCGGCAAGTGGCAGTACTAGTGCTGCAAATAATGACTCAAGCGCCATGAATGCCAAGAACGGTCCGGTCGCTTTGAGCGGCAATTCGGTTACGTCAGCACACGTTGAAACGCCCGGACTAGTTGGTGTCGCTCGCGTTCCAGTGCCGGCGCAATAAATTGCGGCCCGCACAATGTGCGGGCCGCATGTTCATACGTCCATCTGCTCGCCCGGGAGGAGCTTCAATCAGTACGCCGGTGGTTGTCTGCGAGATAGCTGAGCAGCAGCGTATCGAGTACCGGCGGAGCCGACCCTGCCCGTTTGCCGTCCTGACCCTTGTCGCTATCGTTCTTGTCTTTCGACTTGTCCTTGTCGTCCGACTTCTCCGTTCCCTTCGGCCCGTTGCCGCTGGTCGCTTCGTCCTCGTTCTTCTTGCCGACCGCGCTTTTGGGCTCGTCGTCGGCGACGAATTTCTCCTTGTTCTTCTGACCAGAGACGCCGTTCAATCCGTCTCCGCTTGCCAATTTTTCGTCGCCTTTCCCACCAATCGAGTCGCCTGATTTGCCGGTACGGGCCGAGCGGCGTGCACCCGATGCCGAGCCCATCGCACCGAGCGCGAGAAGGGTGCCTCCGGCAGCCGTTGCGGTGTCCGGGTCAGTATGCGCGATGGCCTTGCCGGCAAGTTCCTGCACGTGCTGGCTCACTTCCGTCTCGCCTACTGCCTTGACGACCTGGCCGATGCCGCCGTGCATGGCGCCTGCGATCGCGTTGTCAAGCGCCGCGCTGCCGATATGGGCCGCCGCCAGCGTCGAGGCCGCCACCGTTGCTGTGAGTCCTTCGGGCGTCAGGTCAGCGGCGACTTCCAGAGCGTCCTCGCCGACCTTGGTGAGATCGCCCATCATCGCACCGAAGTTGCCATGCGCGAGGTCTTTGACCGCATTGACAGAGCCAGCGATGACTCCTTCCACTGACGACACCAGGTCTTGCACTGCGGCGTCGACCCCCTTGTTGACATCGTTCTGGACGCTTTTAACACCCTTTTCCACGCCCGCGAGGGCCTTGTCCAGCCCTTTGCCGAGATGCAGTTCCTGCAAGCCCTGGAGCGTCGCAAGGGTGGCTGAGGTCTCGACGTCCGTTGCGGTCTTAACCACATCATCGGCGGTCTTGAGCAAGTCCTGCATGGCGAGCTTCATATTGCCTACCATTAGCGCTTCTGTCATCGCGAGCGCGTCCTGTAAGACTTTTTTGATGTCGTGCTCTAGCGTATGAGCGACCTGCTCGACGCCATGCACGACTGCTTTTCCGACTTTTTCAATATCGTGCCCAAGATGCTGGAACGCATGCTTGATTTTTGAAAATATGCTCATGAGGTGCTCCTGATGCGCCCGCTCACCGCGAACCGCAGCGTTCGGATAGAAGGTGCAGTTCACGGCGAGCGGGCGGGGCGGTATGGATGGCGTGCTTTAGGCGTTCTGCGTTTGCTCTTGCGATGCCTTGTTCAACATAGGCAGCAGTTGTGCAAGCAGCTTGAGCAGTTCGTTTGTGAGAGCGCTCGGGTCGGTGGCGCCGTTGGTGTTGCCCGGGGCGGTGGCACCGCCCGCACCGCTCGCGCTGCTAGGGTCGCCGGCACCGCCGTCGCCGCCGTCTGCGCTGCCGGTGTTGTCGGAGCCGCTGGTCTGCGAGCCTTGCAGCTGTTGAAGGAGCTCGATGATGTCAGAGAGCAACGCTTGGATCTGCGATGTCGGGTCGCCGCCAGCAGCGCTACCGCTACCGCCAGTGGTGGTGCCTCCAGGCTGGCTGCCGCCCGCTTGACCGCCGCCTTGGGAACCTTCAATTTGCTGAAGCAGTTGCAGCAGATCGTCAATGATTTGTCCGGTTTGCTGGTCGAGCCCCTGGCCGCTTTGGGACGACTGCTGGAGCATCTGCAGAATCTCCTGAAGCAGCGAAGCAATCTGGCTCTGCAAGTCGTTCGAGCCACCAGCCGGATCTGCGCCGTTGTCGTTCGACGCGCCTTGCGTCGTATCCGGGCTTTGCGTCGAATCAGGTGCCGCGGTAGAGCCGCCGCCATCACCGGCGTTGTTGTTGGGGCCGGCGCCTTGTGAACCGCCACTCAATTTTTGCTCGATGATGGCGAGAATCAGTTCAAGCAGTTTTTCAATATCATTGTTACCGAGCTTGCCGCCGCCTTTTAAGTCGGATTCCAACTGCTGGATATCGGCCTGAATGTTGGCGCTGCCCACGGCGTTGTTGATGGCGCTCATGAAAATCCTCTTAACTTGTGCGATGAGAAATACGCAGCAGAGTCGGACTCGCTACGCGTCTATATGAATCTTGATGGCCGCGCGACGGCCGCCTGTCGGCCACCGTCTCATAGCGAAGCGTAAGAGAACCTAGGTATTGGCCTGTGTCCGAAAGCGAAACATCTGGCGTGACGGCGAATGAGTTTTCGTGCGCGTTTCCGGTTGCTACGCCTGCGATCAGTGGGTTGGCTCGTCGTCTTTGGTGAAGCATCCCGGACGTAGGCGAGCACGTTCGGTTGTCGAAGGCGAAATGCATTGGTGACGTGCGGTGAAGTGAGGAGGGACGCCAAGAACCTACGCGCACGAGTCGTGGAGTCGACCCTGTAATCCCGGACACGGCATCCCACTAAGGTTGCTGAGTTCATCGAGCGCCGGAAATCGCAAGGCGCACGGTACTTCAGCACGTTATGGGGATGCTTCTCGTCAGAGGCTGTTCCAACCACTAATTATAGGAATCGGTTGCCCGGACGGATATGCTTGGCGATAAGCCAACCGGTACGATTGCGTCGTTCAGCTCATTAGTGCGCCGTCCTGCATCCTGTTTGCTCCGCGTGTGAGCGGCATGGACCTGATCTCCGCGTATTGCCGCCACCGACACATCCGATCCTAGCGAAGCGTGAAGGTGGCATCTTTAGATCGTCTTGTTCCACTCGAAACCGTTTAAGATCCCGCACGCCGAAGTTTGGCTCGCCGAGAGAGGCAAGCTACCATTCGAGCGGTCTTCGTGATGCCTGGCAGCCGGTTCATATCGATCGCCTCGAGCGTTGCGGCGTTATCTGTGTGACTGACCCTTGAGAATTCAGCCGCATGGTCGATCGTCATCCGCATGGGAGCGCTTCGCCATCGTCGCCAAATTTTCGCTTGCACCGGCAGTTTTGCATGCGCGGCTCGTTCATCGTAGCGGGAGGAGTGCTGACTGCGTTTCTTTGACGGTCTATATCGTTATTACTTCACTCTATCCTGTAGACGGAGCCGATGTGCTTACTAAAGTCCGGTCACGCAGCTTGACATCGAACACCGCGGCCGCGACACAGACGCCGGCATCCGAACCTTCAACTTCGTCCGTCAACAATCGTAGCCGCTCGCGAACGTTTGGCGGCTTCGGCATATTTTCGTGTTTTGGGGGAACTCGTTCGAACAGAAGGGAAAGAGCCGGTAGCAAGGTCGCCAACACGGTTGAAATAGTGCAGACACAGCCGCTATTTGCTAACGCCCAAAGATCGCCACACGAGCTGCCGCGGTCCAAGGCGTTGCGTGAAGGAGGTGGCTTGGCCGGATCCGACACGGAATCGCGGGCGACGGCACTTTACGGTGCTGTCCTGCAGCGCGCAAACAGCGCGCCGGAGGTGAGTCGCCAGCGAATGCCGCCTTTCGCGGCGCGCCCGCTTGCGCCTCGCGAGCACATCTCCCTCAACGCTACGTTACAGTCGTCCGCTGACGACAACGGTGGTGCGAACGCGTTTATCCAGTCCGCCCCCGACGCTCCGTACGCGGACATGCTTCAATACAAAAAGCCCCCCGGCTCGCGGCTATGGTTGCCGGTCACGCCGATGGATAACGAGCCCACCGGAAGCGATGATGTGTCCCTGAGCGATATCCTGCCGCGAGATGGCCAACTTTTTATTTCGCAGTCCAACGATGCCATTCACGAGCAAGATGACCCGTGTTCTCTATGCCAGTCCGAAATGGATGATACGGCCACCGGTTCCTCCCGGCGCGGCCGGGTACCATCGGACCACACGCACTCGCCCAAAGACAATTCAAACACAGTGCCCGACGACGTACGCAAGCTCGTCCAACAGATTGCCTCAGAGGCCGGCCTTCCCCCCCCGACATCTGAGTCTTCGGAACGCGGAAATATTTCATCCCACTTCGACGCGAGCGTCGACCTGTCGCCCGAACGTAGCACGGGTCTGGGTGATAGCGAGATATCGGACGAGAGAGAGCCTGATAGAGACGCTGGCGACGAGGATAGCGACGGCTCACGCGAACGCAGCTCGTCGCACCGCGATCCGACGTTGATCGATCGCGGCGATAGACCACTAACGCACACCGCTCCCGACCGGAAAAATCCAGCCGACTTGCTGATTTTTCAACATGAATTCAAGAACACGAATCGCTTCTCGTCCAATACCGAAACGACAATCCTTGGCGTTTACTCGAAGTCACAACCACCGCGTCCGTTGACGTTGGGCAATTCGGGCCCGAGATTGACCACCGTGCCCCAACCCGAACCAGCTGCAGCCGGTTCGGTCGACCCGCCGCCATCCGCACGAGCAGAGGGCGGCATGAAGAAGGACCGCAAACTACGTGCCCTTAGGGCGTTTTCGTGCATGCTGATGCCCGCAGCAATGATCGGCTCGGAGTCGACTCCGGCGATGCGCGGTAAAGCCCGCCTCAGTCAACTCGTGCCCGCGTTGACAACAACTGCCGATCTGGAAGCACGGACTGCGTTGCTGTTCCCGAACAGCAATGACGATCACATAGCGCTGGCCGCTCTGTTGCGAACGGCGCTTGGGGCGTCCGGACCGGAGGTGATGCCAATCAGCAACCGGACCGAACTGACTTTCACGCACCACCAGATGATTGCCGAATGCCTCGCACGTGCGACGGGTGGTGACGTAGCACGTGCGCTGCGTGCATTCACCGCACTTCAGCGGGGCGAGTTCCTGCCGTTTTCGTCGATCAACTCGGGAGATAGCATACCGCCGATTCGGCTCAAAGAACTGCTTACGCTGCCACCCGACCGGTCCTCGCGCGCGCAGCCCCAACTCGACGCACTCAACGTGGCCGCCAGTCTCGCTTCGTCGCCCATTGGCTTCGAGGGATTGTTGCGTGCGTTGAAACCGGCCTTGCCAGAAGACCGCCAGCCACACCTCAAGCGCCTGCTGGAAGCGGTTGACAAGGTTGCGACGGAACGCGGAGCGCCTGGCGATATCGCGAATCACCTGATAACGGCGCGTAGCGCAATGGAAACAGGCCAGGCGACCCTCGCACAGCACGTGCTGCACATCGAAAGCCGTGCGCTCGAACATTTCGGTCTCGATACGCATGCGACATTGAGTCCGGAAGACAAAGCCGCTGTGTTTTCGTGGGACAACGGCTTTCGAGACCGTGGTCCAGGTACCGAGTTGGCCAAGGTGCAAGGCAGGCTCGCGAAAATGGGTAAGTACGTACAGCGCGCGAAACATTTGCAGGATTTACGCAACGTAAAGTTCGACGGCCGCAATCCGGTGCGCTCGACCGCGAAAGTGATCGAGGCGAGAGCGCGCATCTTGGCAATGCGCGCTCAGCAGACGGTCGGCCGGAAAAAGTCCCCGCTCACCGGCTTGCGGCGGTTCGGCGCAAACAATAACCTGCTGAAACATCCCGATGAGGATCCCGCGGTTTTGGACGCGAATACCATTGCGGCCGTGAAGATGGTGCATACGCAGTACGCGTCCGCCGTCGATCGCTACAGCGGCTTCGACGTGAAGCTGCAGGATCCGCGCGAGAAGGCACTCCCTGAGCCAGTGCTCATCGAGGCACTGCTTGCACACTGGCAGTCTCGTATCGAGGAAGGAGGTATGCGTCCAATAGGTTTGAAGCTGGATGCTGAAGCGCTAAATTCGATTGCACAATATATCGCGACCCGTCATGGCGTTGACACGCCGGCGACCCGCGAACTGATCCGAGAGCGTTTGCACAGATGGACCACGTCGACCCATAAGGGCTGGACATTGCGGCGTGGAGGCGACCGCGAATTAACGCTGCGCGATCTGGAAAAGTGGGCCGTCGATATGGGCATGCCAACTCGTGCGTTCACGCCGCTAGGCAAGATCATCGCGGGGGGCACGCCTCCCCGCCAAGCGCTTGCTTCTTCTGCAGTCGTGCCGGAGCCGGATACCGAAGGCAGTTCATCCCGTTCGGCTGTGGCGGACGGCTCGCCGACTTACATCGAGGAGACGGAGTTCGGCACAGCCCTGCGCAAGGCACTCAATATTGTCGATTCATCGGTGGTGCGGCCCGATGATTTGACACCGGATGGACTGCACCGTTTCACGCGAATGTACCTGCTGGAACACCCGTGGGGTAATCCGCTCGTGGCGTCCAACGGCGGTAGTGCTGGAATCAACACCTCCGCCGTTGCTCTATCGATCCATAAGGTTGCCGAAAAGTTCATGCCCCTTAGCGTCACACCGATCCTCGATCTGCGACTGTCGCGCTCCAATAATGCGATACTGAGCATAGGTTCTACCACTCACGGCGGCGAGATATTCCTGGGAACACAGCGGCAAATCGCCGGATCGGTTGGTGGAGGTCTCTTCGGCAGCATCGGCCCTAAGGCCCTCAGGAAGATTCTGGGGCAGGGCACGGGCAGCGCCCAGCTGACACCACTCGCAGTCGAGTCAGTGAAGACGCGTGGCGTAATGGTACGCGCGCTGCGGCCTCAGAATCCCGACGGCAGCGGCCACGACACAGGTGCCGCGCGGACCGAGCTTGTCCAGTTCAATGACCTGATGTGGTCGGTTGCAAAGGGAGAGCACGGTGACCTTGAACCCGCGGCGATATGGGAACTGATCGCTGATCGCTTCTTTGGCAGCGACACGCTTTCCATCGGCTGGCAGGATCAGGAAGCGAGCACCGTACGCCATGCGTTCAGCGCGTCTGTCGGGCTCCGTGGCGGTCATAGCATCGGTAGGAAGATCGCCGGCGCCTTCAGTAATTTAGAGACAGAACGCGTAGGACTGTCAGCCGGCATCGCGACGGATTTGACGACGCTCGGAGCGAATAGACGCAACGAACGGACCGGGCGCAACCGCATGATGCGAGCGAACTACCTGTGGCGGTTTCAGGCCAATGCCACGCTCGCAGCCACGCAGACAAATCCGCCGATTCCAGCAAGTCATGCGGTAGGTCCAAACACCGCTTCGATTGCGAGCGGACCATCGTCGATCACACGTACATTCGCACTAGATGATCGAGGCTTCAACGCGACGTTTCGCACGATCATGAAGTCCGGAAAACTTTCCGAACCGTTCACGCTTCGTGAGTTCGAAGAACGCGACGCGAAGCAGTTTGCGGCAGCAATGACCCGGCCGGAGCGACGCGCGCAGTTGCTGCAGATGTTCAAGGCGAGTTACGGACACGATAGCGGCGAGCAGCAACTCGACAATTTCCTCACAAAAATCAGAAACTGGGCTGGTGCAGGACAGCACTACGTGATTCGCTACCGGATGCGCGCCGAGGACCGCAAGACGCTCGACGAACTTGCCGCCTATGCGCATTTGGTCGCAAGACGGGACCCCAGCGATCCTGTTCTCGCTAACATCGAGCGCGCGATGAAAGAGCGCCTGGAGGACGAAGACACATGGATTCCGATACAAACGTTTTCGCTCGAAGGGCAAACGGCACGAGAAGCACTTGGTATCAATCTCGGTGTCCAATTCGGTGCACAGAGCATCGTTGCGAGTGACCGAGAATTGGCTGCAGTCGTTGTACCGCTGCCGATCGCAGATCAGTGGACGCAGATTCGGCGCAACGAGCACCACTCCGAGCGATATCCGTGGGCGACTACAGAAGAAAGCGGTGCTGAAGATCGACGTGCAGGAACTTGATAGCAAGGTAGCTGATCGTCTATTTTTTTGCTTTCGGCAGCAAAGCCACCCGTTCCGTGGCCTACGTCGCTCGTGTTGACCCCAAGGTCTCCGGATGTCACCGCCACCCGTGTTTCACTGCGCGAAACATCAAGAGCTGTGGTGGCAGTCGTCGGTGTGTCGACGCGGGCAGACACTCGCTGGATCAGTTAACGATGGGATGCCATCCTTCATGTCGGGTCCCATATCTAGGAGGCGTCCATGTTCACTTTTTCGGACAATGTCTCCTGTCAGATTGTCACGAAGTTGGACCCAGACGGCACCCGGGTACCAGATCGCGGGCGGCGCGACATGGGTGTCGTTCGTCAACGACCACCCAGAGCGTTTTCTGTTCGGTTTCAATGTGTAGACTCATGAAGTCAAGGATACGTGGCTTGCGCCCGTCCAACGAGGAATGTATCAACACGGGCCCGGACATGACCTTCGAAGCACTAAGCGATGCGTGACGAAGCGCATGCAAGCGGCGACCTGGATGTATTTGGATGTCCAGTCGACAAGATCTTACACACAGAATCGGAAGCGATCGTCGTTGCGTACACGGTAGCCGCCGTGAAGACGAAGTAGAAATCGCGCCTGGCTGGCGCGTTTTCTATTTCCTCAAAGGCAAGGAGAGTCTGCGAGGCAACTGATGACCGAGTGCTTACGCCTCGCGGTCCGATTCGTCGGAGTTTGCTTCGTTGCGCGCAACAAGCACTTGCAATGCATTGTGATAGGCCGTCTCTAGTTCGATCAGCGCGGCCCGATTGCCATTTTCGTTCGATTCCAGACGGCGCTTCTGAAATCTGTAGCCGAGCGTCACGAGTTCCAGTGTCGAGTGCTGCTCCGAGACACCGAGCACTTGGTGCCACGGACGAGGCGATGTCATCGTGGCAGCATGCTCACCGACGGCGCCCTGGTGCGAATCTTGCGGCCCAACACCGTGAGGCCAGGCGGTCGGTAACTGCCACGGTGCGGCAGGTTGCGACACGGGAGGCGGCCCTGCACGCATGTAGCCGCTTTGTGTCTGGACGAAGAATGGTCGCGACGCACTCGGCCGGGTTCCGAAGTGCAGCGTGCGAAAGCGCCCATTGAAATGGAAGCCGACGTGCATCTGTTCTCCGGTCGGTCCATCGCCGAAGCCGTAACAGAAACCGAACCGGCTGTTCGCGCCGACCACGTGGCTATGATAAGACGGAGTGTTCCAGTTGTGGGACGGTACCTGCCACCTTTGCAGCGGCTGGGTGTACGCGGCATAACCGTGGGGCGAAAAGGTCGATCCACCGGCGGTGTGCGGATGCGGGTAATGTTGTGTGCGGGGGTAATTTGGCGCGGAGGGGAGAGGCGCCCAACTATGCATATGCGGCACATATGGGCTATACGAGTACGGTGGATGCGGGGCCAAATATGGTACGGCATAGGGATAAGCAACGCCTGAGCTTTGCTGGCCTTGCCGCTCGCTGAGCGGCGGCCGTTGCAGGTTTGCGCTCTGCGCTTGATTTCTGGGTGGTTCAACCTCTTCGGCCTCGCGCGAACTCACGCTCGAGGTTCTGAGCAACGCAAGGGGTGGCGCTGCCTGGTCGTTCTGGAAGCGCCGCGAAAACGCTGCGACGCGGTCTGTCAGGTCGCTGCGCGACAAGGTTCGGCGCAGACGCTGCGTCACTGACGCGCCATGCTCTCGTCGCGACAGCGTTTGCGTACCGCTTGCGCCGCTTTCAAATGCGCGTGAAGGCCGGCGATTCGGCGCTGCGGTGTGGTTCGAGGTTGGGGTGCTGTCGGACCGGTCTATCGGCAGGACGCTGGAGGAAGACGGAATTCGTTCGGGCATTGGACGCTCCTGTACCGAGTGTGTGCGCTCGCGCGGCAAATGCGCTGTCGGTGTGCCGGCTTGCACGGATAGTTTCAGCATACGCACGCCAATGGGGTGTTCCGCGAGTGCTGGCGATGCACTGCGTCCTGCAGCGAAACCATCTGACGGCTTCGCCGCTGTCGCTATGCTTTCGCCATACGCTTAAGCCGTGGAGTGCCCGAGTCGATAACGTTGGGGGCATTGATAAAACAATCAATTCCGCCGACTACGGAAAAGTGAGGCTCAATGACACCGCTGATCGAAACCAGCACGGACGCGTTTCTCGCCACGATCCGCCGGCGAGTTGCCGAGGCTGCGCAGACGGCCAGCATCGCGGCGCGATATGAAGCGATTTTCGATGTGGTGCCTGCGTTGAAGATGCAGGCCGATGAGTTGCTTGCGACCGATGCAGCCGCCGGTCGACGAGCTGAGGCCTGCCTCAGTGATGCTTTCGAATCGTTCAAGCGGGATCACGCAATTGCGCGCCTGCCATACTCGCCGCAACTAGATGCGCGTTATCCATATCGCGACGAGTCGTTGAACCCGGTGCTGATTTCTGAGCTGAGCGACCCGTTACAGATCCGGGACCCATACGCGCAGTCGCGCGTCAGCGCCGTGATGCCGTACATCGATCCAGCCATGAGCGATCAGCGTCGGGCGGATGCTTACGCTAGTACCGTGCTTTGCCGGACGATCGGTGCTGACGATCTACGCGACCCGCGGGAGCACGTGCTGATTGGCCAGCGCGGTGCGTTTGCGGCACGGCTGATTCGGCGCGGCGAATGCATCGGCGTGTACGGCGGCCGCTTGATGACCGCAGCAATGTTCTTTTCGTGTACTGAAGAATCCTTCGTGATCAGCGCAAGTTCTGGTTACGCGGTCGCTTTTGTCGATGGAGAGAATGTTTTGGCCATGGCAAATACGTCGCTCGCTTACGATGCTGACGGCGTCCCGGTTGCGCAGGCGGAGGATGGCTACAACCTTGAAGCTGCATTATTCGATGCCCAATCGCGCTGCGGGCGGCGCTTCTCGATTCGGGCATTTTTCGCGCGACACGATATCGAACCGGGCGCGGAATTGCGGTGGAACTATCGGTACTCGCCCGAACTGGTTCGCCGTGTTTGCTGGGAGGCTTACGGTCGAGGGCGGTAAGGCGGCATCGGTCCGCATCCGCAAGCTCACGATGTTCAACGAACGATAGCGATATTGCTTCACCGAAGGGGCATGCCATATCGCGGCTTTTCCAAGTTAAGTGGAGAACGACACATGATGAATACCAATCGCCTCAGTCAGGACGTCGCGGCACTGATCCGCGACCTGAGTCACTTTGATTCTAAACATGCCGGAAACCCATCGACAGATGCCTCGATCGGGCAGATCGAAGCACAGTTGGAGAAGGTGCTCAAGCAGTTGACAGGGAACGGATCCGATCAGCAGACGCAAGCCGGGGGAAGGGGCGCGCATCACTCTCATCGAGCCGGTCATCATACTCACGAAGACGATGGCCACGCAGAGGGTAGTGGCGATCGTTTTTGCGATCCAATGCCTAAGGGTGCCGAGCCAAAGCACGATGCCGGTTCGATGCATCGTGACCCGGGTTCTGATAGTTCCACCGGTAGTGCCGGCAAGACGAAGCCGTCGAAGGTCGGCGCCGCAGGTGTGCCGAGCAACGTCGGTTACCCTGCTGTCGCTCCCTCGGGTGCGCCAGCTCCCGTGACGACGAAGCCCGCAAGCGGCTCGTCCGCAGGCGGTGACCGTTCCCGTGAAACGCTGGCTGCCGGGCATGGCTGGGGCGCAGCCAACGGCGGCGTGACGGGCGGTTCGAAGGCGGATCCGGCACACGTATACACGGTAACTAACCGTGCGCAACTGCTTGCCGCGCTCGGCGGCAACAACGCGACCAACGGCTCGAATGCCATCCCAAAAATCATTCAGATCAAAGGCAATATCGACCTGAACACCAACGATGCTGGTAAAGAGTTGAGCAAGAGTGATTTCGCCAACGAGAACGCCCAACTCGCCCACGACATGCTAACCGTGGGATCAAATACGACGATCATTGGGCTGGGTAGCGACGCTGGCATTAGCGGCGGTGGCTTCAACCTCAACAATTCCAAGAATGTCGCGGTTCGGAACCTTACCATGACGTCACCGTTCGATTTCTTCCCGGGCAAGGACGCGGAGGGGAATCCGCATGGCCGAGTGTACAGTATCGAAGCGAAGGGTAGCCAGAACGTGTGGATCGACCACAACACGTTCAAGGATGGAAACGTGCCACCGGGAGCGATCAGCGGAGACCAGGTCGATTTTACCGACGGCGCAAACTATGCGACCATCTCGAACAACCAGTTTCTCAGTCACAACAAATCCATTCTCATTGGGTCGAGCGACAGTATGACGAGCGACGCCGGCAAGCTGAAAGTGACGATCGACCACAATCTTTTCGCCGGCGTTTCACAGCGGGATCCGCGCGTCCGGTTCGGTGATGTGGAGGTGGCGAACAATCTGTATCAGGACAGTTCGTCGCAAGCCAACCGGTTTCAATACAATCTCGGCGTCGGCGTCGATGCGAATATCACTTCGCAAAACAACGCGTTCGAGACGCAAGGTATCAGCGAATCGAGTCTCGTGAAGCGGTTTGGTGGGTCCGGTCACCTTACCGATTCAGGGTCGCTGGTCAACGGAAATGCCGCTGATCTTTCGTCGGCGCCGACCGGAGGCGGCCCCGGTGCTGGCGGTATCGCTCATCTTGACGCAACAGCGAACGTCGCTGCAATCGTGCTTGCGCAGTCGGGCGCCGGCAAGCTTGGATTGGGCGATTGAAGTCAGCGAAAATCCGATGCGCTGGCGTTCACTGTTATCGAGCTAAATCCGCTATCCGGCCTTGCGTGATGCAGGGCCGGGTGCGACGTCGTGATTCACGCTCTCTGTGACGCTTCAATAGGTTGTATCGAAGGTTTATCCGGACTGAGTCTGGGGGACTGGAGGTCACTAAACACCAGACCTTCCAGAAACCCGGCCGGATGGCCATCCATAAGAATGCTCAACTCATTTTCGCGCATTGGGCTCGACATGGTTCAGGAGATTGGCGAATTCGGTTCGAGTGTGCCTCAGGCCTCAGTCGATCATGACGCGACAGCGCAGGCTGCGTGCATATGGTTGAATTCGCCATCTAGTCGCTGGTGCGACAGCGCTGGCTGACCGTTCGTCGTGTTGGCGCGCTCCCCACGTTCAATCGCTGTGGCGGCCTTACTGATCGCGGAATTCGCGTCAGCAGCGCCTACTTCAACGCCAGATTACCCCGACAGGCACGTGTGTTGGACTCGACCATCGGCCGCGTACCGGACTATCTCGGTTGAGCAACCTGCAATCGCGCGGATCTATTTAGCACGACAAACATGAGGCGCAGGGCGAATTACTGCGCATCGGCGTCAAGGATGCTCGGCCGTATCGCGCGTCCCGGCCATCGCGTTACTGGTAGTCGGCTCGATACGGCACGACGGCGTGGGCTCGGAGTATCTATTCGTCGGTGCGGACGGACGTACCAGACCTCGGCCCATCGCATTGAAGCCTTGGCGAGTTGGCAGCAACATTACAACTGGCGTAGCGTTCATAGCGCGATCGGGGAGTTGTACCGATGGCGAGACTTCTTGCCTCGAGAGAACACTCTGATGTCTCAAAGCTAGACGCCGATGTCCCGCCCGCGCATTGGGCGCCGGAGGAACCCGGGACGCGCCCATTGGTATTGGTCAGACAAATTGGTTTCTACTGCAAGTTGACCAGTTGCTGGGAGACGTGGAGCTGCATGACGATGGCCTCGAGTAGCACGCAGTTCTACAAAGCTGGGAAATATTGTCGCCATTTGTAGATATTTTTTGCCGTAGCATCCTCTGTGCCAACGGGTGTTTAGGTGTGTTGCGCGGTTTATCACTCGTAGGCTTATCGAGCTCCTGCTTCTCTTGCCGAGCGACCGACAGCCGCCGTCGGTTCGTTCGGCCGGCAAGTCGCGCGCAACAGAATGAGGAAGGCGAATAGTGGCACATCTCTTGGACGAGACGCGCATCTTCTGGTCGAGTTCGTCGGGCCACCCCGTACCTGCGGGAATCACGCGTTACGGCGCGCAGGCACTCAGATTCGCTCATCTGATCGAAGATCCATCGCCGGCGGTAGTATTCATCGACTGCGCCAGCATCGATACAGACGCTACGGCTGAAATAGAAAAACTTCGGGGCAGAAACGGCGACGGGCACTATCTGATTCCGGTGCTTCGCGAACTTTCGGACGAGTATGTCGTTTCACTCATCGCCCACGGCGCTCACGACACGGCGAATACTGAAGACTTACTGAACCCAGACCCAATCATTCAACGGGCGCGCGCGCATACGAAACTG
This sequence comes from Burkholderia sp. MSMB1826, assembly GCF_001526325.1. Taxonomy (NCBI): domain Bacteria; kingdom Pseudomonadati; phylum Pseudomonadota; class Betaproteobacteria; order Burkholderiales; family Burkholderiaceae; genus Burkholderia; species Burkholderia sp. MSMB1826. The sequence continues at coordinate 62,368 of NZ_LOYN01000033.1, read as the reverse complement.
CTATCGTATGCGCGTGGCGGTGTCGCCGAATTCTCAACGCTGCAAACGCACGCTGATGGCATGGTGTCCCCGGTCTTCTTCAAGGACGCGAATGGTCTGTACACCGGATGCAATGACGGTTTCGAACGCTTTCTTGGTATCGACCGGGGCGGCATTCTGGGTAAGACTGTTTATGACGTGGCAGCATCTGATCTCGCGCTTTTATATCATAAAGCCGATCTCGATCTTTTGGCCGATGGCGGCGTCCAAAGCTATATGGCCGGCGTGCGCAGAGGAGATGGCAGCGTACGAACCGTACGTTTTTACAAGAGCATCGTTTGCGGTCAGGACGGACGCATTGCGGGCATTGTTGGCGCGATGCACGACGTTGGCGATCTGCGCGGGCACGCAATCGCGTGCCAGGAGATTGACGAAGTCACGCGGGAAGTGTCAGCGGGCCTTCCCGCACGCGAGCGCTTCGCAATCACCGATCACGATCGCTTTTTGCTCGAACGGGTAGCAGCGAGCGATGCATCGGCGCTGGCCCGATTGTACCGGCTCTACCATCGGCGGCTCGCACGCTTCCTCACCCGGTTGACTTGGCGCAACGAGGTGATCGAGGAAATCATTAACGATACCTTCATGGTGGTCTGGAAGCGTGCTGGTGACTTTCGCGGTGAGTCGACGGTTTCGACCTGGATCATCGGCATTGCATACCGCTTGGCGCTACGAGCGCTGCGCGATCAGCGCCGTTCGCAATTTGAGTTGTTGGACATTGAACATGCCGATATGGTGACTCAGTACTGGCATGATCATGAACTGCCGGACCTTTTGGAAAAGGCGCTGGATTTGTTACCCGTCGAGCAGCGGATAGTGATGTCACTAGCATATGTGCTTGGACATTCCGTGTCGGAGATTGCAGAGATCACCGGTTGCCCGGTGACCACCGTCAAGGCGCGCATGCACCGAGCACGCTGCAAATTGCGAGAGACATTGGATACGCTGGGGCGTGGCAGATGCGATTGACGCGTTAAGTGTTATCTATTTCATAACGGTTTGCGCGCGACAACTGTCGGGAATAGGCATGCGCGATCGTCGATGAACTCGATGTCCACGAAGCCTGCGTCGCTCAGTTGGCTGCGCGTCTGTGCGTGAGTGCGGAATGCGTTCCATTGTGCTTCAATGATTCGCACGAAGAGCAAATGCTGTATAGCTAGCACTTCTCGGTCGATATTTTCCATGTCCCATGGTGACTCCGGCGACAGCGTAGGGGGCGGTGTCAAAAAACTGGTGACGAGTGTCCCGCCCGGTTTCAGCGTATCTAAAAACGAACGATACAACGCGACGACACGACCGTCGTCGGGCTCGTAAATGTTCAGACCGTTGCTGGTCAATATGTCGAAGTCGGCTTGCACACCCACGGACCATGCGTCTCTGCGACGCAGCGATACCCGCGCGGCAAGGCCTTGCTCCTCTGCGAGCATGGCAGCGCAATCCAGTGCGTCCTGATCAAGGTCCACACCGACAATTTCGATGTCGTCCAGTCCCGTATAATCGAGCAACAGCAACTCTCCCATCACACCGCACGGAATCGACGCGAGCCTCATGCCCGGCGCGAGCAACGCCTGAAGTGTGCGACGGAAGATACCGAAGCGTTCGCGGGTCGCCAGCACGGCGGGGAGGGCATTAAAGATTCTGGACTCAAGCGCGCTCATCGGGGTGGACGTCGCCTCGTTCGTTTGAAATGTCACCAGTCGGTGGGTCCAGTAAGCGTTCAATCCACGGTGCTCGAGCAGGAATTTGCCCAGCGGGAAACTGGACAATTCATTTGCAAGCGCAATCTGTTGCTCGACGGTGAAGCCATGCGCGTCTCCCGAGCCGCGCAATCTTTCGACAACTTTCCGCAGTCTCTCTTCATAGCCGTTCGTCGTATTGCTGTGGTGAGAGATTAGTCGGCCAGTGGCGCCGGTTGCAATTTCGATTTGATCTGCTTTCTTCATTATTTTCCTATAAAAACAAGGTTGAGTATGACATGCCGTCATGCCGACGGATGCCGCTGGCTTCGCACTTTATCGTAGTTTCGTGACTCATCGATAACGGAAAATTAACAAAGGCACTGCCGATAAGTCCGTTGCGAACCTGTCTATGCTGGAAAGGTAAGATTGTAGAATTTGAGGAAACATCAAGTAGAATCGGCGGCTTCTATCAGTGAGGTGATGGGGTTTTGCGATGCCAGATCAAAGAGATGTGGGGGCGTTATTGATTAATTTTCTTAATTATGGGTGATTTAAAAAATAATGAGGAGATGTTGCGCAAAGGTAGGGGTGGAATATATTTTTGACGTTGGGCGACTAAAATTGCGGAATTCGACTTCCGTTGTCGTTGAATATTAAATGGATTCGTGTCGCATGAGTTTCGTTGGAGGGATCGGTTGAAAACAATTGGAGGGACGACCAATATCTCCGGTGGACCTGGAATCATAGGTGACGCTAAGTTACCACTGTGATGTAGCCGGATATCTGCGCAAGTGGCTCGCGACAATTGTCCTCGACGCTAGCTGAAACAGCGATTCAGTCTGTCATCGAGGCCTTATTTTTGTCGAGTGTCGGCGCACCCCGGGCAGGGATGCTGGGCTGCTGCCATTCGACGTCGACCAAACTGGCTCACCACCACGACCGGCAGCAAGATGCGTTTCATACGAACGTCGCGCAGATTCGACGGCATCGTAATGTTCGCGTGACCAATCTATCAAAGCCATAACCGGAATCATCAATGTGTGACCGAGTGACGTAAGTTCGTATTCGACGCGTAGCGGAATGGTCGGATACATCGTTCGTAATACCAACCCATCCTTTTCAAGGCTCTTGAGCGTCAACGTCAACATGCGTTGTGAGATCTGCCCGATCGTTCGCTTAAGTTCATTGAAACGCATGGGCCCGTGTGCAAGGTGAGCGACGATCAGGATGCTCCATTTTTCTCCGACACGACTCAGCAGCTCACGGGTGAATGGGGTGCAGTTCGGTGTTTCTCGCGTGTGACTAGGTTTCATGGATGTGCCTTCTTGCGATGCATTGCGCAGTACGTAAACTAGCGGTATTTAAAAAACTGTACCACTTGTCGATGCTGTTAACAAAGGAGAATTTATCGTGAGTGATCATTTGAAAAATTTATTCTCACCTTATCGACTCGGCTCTGTCGAAATTAAGAACCGCATGGTGATGGCACCGATGACCCGCTGCCGCGCGGTAGGAGGCAATTTGGTCCATCCATTGGCTCCGATCTATTACGCGCAGAGGGCGACCGCAGGGCTCATGGTTTCAGAAGCGACTCAGGTCAGTGAGCAAGGAGTTGGCTACGTCCGTACGCCGGGGATCCACTCTCCAGAACAGATTGCTGCATGGCACCGCGTAACAGACGCTGTTCACGCAGTTGGTGGCGTCATTTTTGCTCAACTATGGCATGTCGGTCGGGTCTCACACCCAGCGTTCCACAATGGCGCGATGCCGGTGGCCCCGTCTGCACTTAACGCCGATGCCAACGTCTTCCTGTCAAACGGGCCTGCGCTCACACCAGTGCCGCGCGCTCTCGATTGCGAAGAAATATCCGACATAGTCGACCAATTTCGTAGAGCTGCTAAGAACGCCGACGCTGCCGGTTTTGATGGTGTGGAGATTCACGGTAGCTCGGGATATCTGCTTGACCAATTCCTTCGAGATGGTTCAAACATTCGCACTGATCGATACGGCGGCTCAATCGAAAATCGCGCTCGTTTCCCGCTAGAGGTAGCGGCTGCAGCGGTTGATATTCTTGGCGGAGAACGCGTTGGCTATCGTGTAGGCCCCAGCATGACACTGCATGCGATGAGCGATTCGACGCCCATCGAGACTTTCAGCTATCTCGCAGTAGAACTCGACCGACTTGGGATAGCGTATCTTCACGTGACCGAAGGCGTTGCCGGACCAGACGCACCGCCACCAGGCATCGAACGAGTTGCGCCATATTTGCGCAAGGCGTTCTCGCGCTGCTTGATCTTGAACGGCGGATTTGACTCCTATCTCGGTGAGAAGGCTATCGCGCGAGGAGAAGCAGACCTCATTTCATACGGTGTTCCTTTCCTTGCGAATCCCGATCTTCCCGAGCGCTATCGGCTCGATGCGCCGATGAATACACCGGACTATACAAGTTTCTATGAGCCTGGAGAGGACGACGCCGTCGGCTATATCGACTATCCCGCACTTCATTCAAGCGTTGCCTGATGGTATCTGATCCGCTTTAGGAATCGTGGAACGATCCGAGCGCGAGTTTTATGGAAAACGTCACTCTGAACCAGGAGGTGGTTTGTCATGAAGCGGAAACGTTTTTCGATCGTGCAGATTGTGGCGGTGCTGAAGCAATCCAAGTGGTTCAGCACCCCGGTAAAAGACATATTCGACTGTCCGAGTTTGCTGGTTCCCCCCTCCCCCTCGGTATATTTCGCCGCATTCGCTGGATTTTCGCTTTTCGACACATGATTCGCGCTGACACGCCGCATGATGCGAGTGCGTTCTGTTATCAGCGCGCTATTTCTCATTCTCGCCGCAACCGAACTTGCCGTTCACCATCGTCCGTGTAGGCGGCGGTAACGGATGGTCATGATCAATGTCCTGCGCGTGGTTTCGCCGCAGCCAGACGTTCATGGCATGCAGGTGCATGCCGCGACGGATATGGGTAATCAATGTGGGCGGAAATTTTCCGCAGCACCGGACGATCGTGGACCCTCTGAGAGACATCGACATATTGAATCACGACAGCAATCCCACGCAGCTGCCTCCGGCCACAGTCGGGGGGATGGGCAGACGAAGAAACGAAAAGGGCGACTTGTCAATCCAGAAGGGCTCAAATTGAATGGCAACCGGTAGCGCGCAGACCGCAATAGGGACATCGAGGTCCACGGCTCAGGGCGGCCCGCTAAGGTCGAACAAACGCACTGCCGGCGCCAGTGATGTTGCTGTTCAGTCGGTTGAAAATAGAAAATCCATGTCGCATGGATGTCGAATTTTTGTGCCCTGACCTGGTTGAAGATTGGTTCCGCGAACCCGTTCAAAAAGGGGGGGGCGGGCTGTTCGTGATTCATGATTCCGTCGCGATCAGCCCGGAATTCGGGTAGCCAGCTCGGCGAAGCCATTTCCGTTCTGGACCGGTCATCGAGGACGCTGACGGAATCGAAAGACGGAACGGCGGGTTGGTGGAGGCAAACGAATGTGGGATGCTGGCATGCTCGTCGAGCTGATCGTGTTCGAATGCTTGTTCCACGATCAATATATCCCTGCTTTCGATGCCTCGGAAACTGGGGCGCGTTGCGGATATGAGCATCGTCTCTGAAATTATTTTACTACCCGTATGGTTTTGCGGATGCCCGGCGCGGCAGGGTTGCCGCATCACGCAACAGTAAAAATGAACGTTAACATGAATCAGATTGCCCGTTGCATGGCCGGATTTCCTGAGTGCGCCATTCCTTGACGAGTTGGCGACGATTGCCGGGGTAGCGTTCCGTAAGCACTTCCGCGTGTGCGATATTGTCCATACCGATTACGCGAAACTGTCTGTCCAGTTCGCACCAGGCTGCGATGAACCGTCTGGTTTCAATGAATCCCAACATAATGGGCCACACGATCTGTTCGTTGGAGGGGGCTTGTTCGATCGACAGCGTAATGCTCAGCTTGCGTTGTTCACGAAGCGCGCGCCGGATCTCGCTGAGATCGAGATGCATCATCCTCTTTGCCGAATGCCCAACATAGACGGTGTCGTCGTCGAGTGCGGATCGCAAGTCGGATGGAAGTACCGCGTTGATCTTGGCTAGCGCGTTCTTTACGGCAAGTGCCAGCGTATCGTCCGTCTGGCGACTGACCCATTGCGCGCCGATCACGAGCGCGTGAATTTCGTCTTCGGTGAAAGACAGAGGTGGCAAAACAAAACCGGGGCGAAGGATGTAGCCGACTCCCGGCTCTCCTTCGATGTCGGCGCCCATGCCCTGCAGTGTAGCGACGTCACGGCGGATGGTTCGCAGGGATACGCCAAGCTCTTGCGCGAGCGCTCCACCGGACACTGTTCTGCGGTGTCGGCGAAGCGCTTGCATCAAATCGAACAATCGATGACTTCTGGTCATTTTCACTCCATCGCTACGATGCCCTTGCCGCCGAGTTTACGACCGTTTTCAAGTTCGGTGATTAATTGGATCGCGTCGCTCAGTGGAACGATTTCTCCAATCGGAAGGCGAAACTTGCCCTCGCGCGCGGCGTTCGCGAGCTTTTCCAGGATTTCGGCCCGCGGCGAACCGATGACGGGCTTCAACCGCCGGTCGAAGATCGAGCGAAGGAGCTTGGCTGGACTGGGGTTGAGGTCGAGAAATATCCCACCCGGGCGAAGCATGGACGTGCCGGTCGATATCTTCATGGTTGCAGCGGTATCGTAGACCACGTCGAAGCGCGTGGTGATTGCCGATAATTCCGTAACACGATAATCGTAGACGTTCTGCACGCTTAGCGATCGGGCTCGCTCCATGTCCGCGGCACTACAGCTTCCGGACACGTTCGCTCCGAAAAGCCGAGCGATCTGCACAGCAGCTTCGCCGACCGCGCCCGCGCAGCCGTTGATGAAGACTTGCTGGCCCGCGTGCAGTTTCGCTTTGTCGATCAATCCGTTCCATGCGGTGACGCCTGGAGTCCCGAGGCAAGCTGCTTCGGCAAAGGAGATACCATCGGGCTTTTCGGCTAGCAACTTCTCTTGGGTGATGACCGCCTGGCCGAGTGCCCCGCTTTGTTTGAAGCGCGCGAGGCCGAATACTGCGTCGCCGATTTGGAAGCGTGTAACGCCGGCGCCAACGGCTGTGACGATGCCAGAGAAGTCCATCCCCATCGCTCGGGGGAAGGACCAGCCGGTGATGATCTTCATCTGTCCACGGCGCAGTTTCCAGTCGATCGGATTGATTGCCGCGAATTTGACACGGACGGCCACCTCGCCGTTACCCGGCGCGGGCAATTCGAAATCATGGACCCGCATCGACTCCGGGCCGCCATAGTTGCTGTATTGAATGCGTTTCATGAATTTGGTGACCTGGTCTCAAGCTGTGCACAGTTTCGGAACGGCGACCTTGATAAGGCGGTGAGGGCGTGCCACGACGGTCGGTGGAAGTGCGCTGAGCTTTTGAAACTCAGGTATTCCGAAGGCACCACGCCATGCGACCGCGCTTTCGAGGGCAGCATAGTTGATGTGGGCTGAATTTTCACCGCCGGCGCGATGCAACTGCGTCGAGGGGCATTCAGGTTGGCGTTTCGTGAAAAGTGAATCCGCAGTCCGAGCCTTGAGAGATAACGGTTCGTCTTCCGTCGCCATCGTCACGAGATTGAGTAATACGGCGGGGCTAGCATCAATATCCATCCAGCGGGCTATCGGATATGCGGGATCTAGCGGCCTTAATCTTGGCATGTTACGACTCCTTCTTGCGGGGGGCAGGTTGGTGCTACCTGCGCAGAAGAGAGTCTATAAAATGGTGGTGTCAGTTTCTGGCACCATTCTACGCGGAACAGGCGCGATAGTTGCTACATGGCAGCAATGGCGTATGCACGCCTCTCCAATATTCAGGGCGCTGTGCAAGCACCATGGCCAGCACATCGATAGCCAGCCGGAACTCGAAGGGAGTATCGATCGGCAGGCCAAGCGGCATAGGACTCCATTACTGCACTCGGCGAGGCACGCAGACTTGTGCCAGTTCAACATCGGAGCGTCCCGTCTCCGGATCCGCCGGTACGGAGGCAAGCGGCATTCGTACTGTCCGCCGCGGTATCCGTAATCGCTTCGAGATCGTCGAAGCGTAGGGCCACGGTCGGCTGAAAATCGACCAGTACATCGATTGCGCCAGCTGCATTGCTTTCGCAACTAGGGAGAAGTTCGCGCTTCCCGAGGTCGGCTCAATACGTGCGAATTGATTCATGTCTGAATTTCCGGCCAGAGAAGGCCGTTCACCAGCTAGTGTTCGTGGCCCGCATGCCGCCGCGATCGCCATGACCAGTTGTACGCTGTCGAACTTGTTGCATACGGTTCGTGCTTATGATTGTAGAAAAACGGGCTACATAGACGGAAAATATATGCGCACCTGTTTTATCTGATTCTACTTTAGAGTATTCGACTGGCGGGAGAATTGTGGGCCGCCAATCCGGTGTCGTTCAGCCAACAGATCGGTAGTCGGTATTTTGATTGCAACAGCAGAATAATAAGGAATGCGAATGTTGGTTCGGAATTTTGCGAAGGTAGATTCCCTCACACAGCGTGCACTGCGGTGCATGTTGCGGCATGGGTTTGTAAAGCCCCGGTTGACGATGTGAGGCTGCGTGTGGTGGCGGACGGTACCGGCAGTGGCGGGCTCTATGCCTCGCAATTCAGAAAGGGCCGCCAAGAACTGAAGGTACGCGTGGGCGGGCAACTTGTCTTAAATGACCCGGACATGATCCTTGCTGCTGCGGCGGATGGGCTCGGAATAGCGTGCCTGATTGAGGATCACGCAGCGAACATGATTCACAGCAGGCGGCACATGCGTCTGTTGGAGGATTGGTGCCCACCGCTCTCCGGTTACCACCTGTATTACCCCACCCGCAAAAACAACTCCGTTGCATTCCGATTGCTGGTGGAGCGGTTGCGCGCAGGCTAACGTGATGATCCGGTTGGCCCATCTTGAGCTTGATGCCGCCGATGCCTTCTGCGCGGGAGGCTTTGGGGTTGACCGGCAATTGATCTGGCGGCGTGTGAAGGAATTCTGCAGAGGTGTTGTAACAACGGACGAATCGCGTTGAGTTGTTCAACGTATCAGCAATTCACTGCGGGCAGACCCTCCGTGATGTAGACGCGCGAGTGTCCCGCTCGGTGGCGGATCGGCTTGAGTGCCTCGTACTCAGGCGATCGATACCAGGCCTGCACGCGTTCCAGGCTATTAAACTCGACGATGACGGACCACGCCTTTGGGGGGCGGCCCCTCCAATGCGTCCAATGTGCCCCGACGGGCAATAAAGCGGCCGCCAAATGGTTTGAGCGTGGATTCGACGCGCTCGCTGTAGGGCCGGATGGCTCCCGGTATGGTCGGTTCAAACTCGGCGATGTAATACGCTTTCGGCATGTCTGGCTTTTCCGCATTTGTTTGCGCGTGCAGTGGTGCAGCAAGCAGAATGGCTAGCGCCCCGAGCATACGCACGCCCACTGGAATGGCTGCAGATATCACAGTCGTTTTTCCCTTGGGCTGGCATGAGTCGAGCGCTTCAATTGCGCGCCCCCTTTGGCAAATGGGCCGCCAGCGCGGCTTGTGCCCGCCGGCTCGCATCGGCGTTCACCGTCTCAGCCAGAACCTGCGCGACCTGCCGCAACTGCTGGGCTGAAATGCCCACGTTCATGCTCAAACGCATGTGGGCCTGCAACTGGGGCTCCACGCCTGACATGGCTGCTAGTGCGGCCACTGTGGCGAGTTCGCGGTCTTTCCAATCGAGGTTGTCGCGGGCAAAAATGTCGCCGAACAGATGGGTTTTCAGATACTCATCGATGGCCGGGGCAAAGTCGAACAATGCGCCTTTGACGGGCGCGCCCGCGAGTTTGGTCTGGTTTGCGGTACCGGCGGCGAGCAGTGCAGTGCCGGTCGGGATGGGGCCCGGGTCGCGGCCGGGAACATCTTCGATACCTTGGTCCTTTCGGGTCTGAAGTACACGCATGAGCTCGCCCAGCGCATTAAGGCTGCGCGGGAAACCCGCGTACGCGTACATCTGCACCAGAATTTCCTTACAGTCGCTCACGGTCAGGCCGGTATCCAGCCCTTGAACCAAGGCGGAATTCAGACGTGGCATATCGCCAACGGCGGCATGAGCAGCGATGGGAATGACGGCCTGCTGACGGGGCAGCAGCGTTGTTTCGGCGGTCTCGGTGGTCATGGGGATGGGGAGATCATTGGGAGGATCAAGTGGTGCTGCGGTATGGGCACGCGCAGCGAGGCCAAGCGTCAGTGCCAGGGCGGCCCGGACGGCGTAACTGGGGCGGTGGAAGCGGCGGGCGCTCGCCATGCAATCACTCGCTTGTTGGGTGCCAGTACGCCTTGGCGCCCAGCACCACGGGGTCGACGTCAAGGAATGTGCGAGAGGTCACCATGGTTTGCGTGGCTTCGAAGAACTTGCGGAAATGCGCCGTCTCGCGGTGTGCTTCGTACGTTGCTTCGTCTTTGTACATCTCGAAGACGAGGAACCTGCTCGGATGATCCTTCAGTGCAACTGCGTACAAGGTGTAGACGTTCGGTTCCACGCGCACGGAAGTCGAAACGCTCTGCATCAGGACGGTTTTGAATTCCGCCAAATGCTTCGGATCGACTTCGAGTTGTGCGATGCGCACGTACGGCGCGCCGGCGCTTTGCGCGGGGTCGGGGGCGCTCCAAAGGCCTGGGTTGTGCATGTTGGCGTCTCCCGATTGTGGGTGGGGTGTCTGTGCGGTGGTGATCTGCATGGCACAGCAGCCCAGCAGGATGAATGCGAGGCGCAGCCAAGCGCAGGCGCGGGACGACAGCGAGATCAAGGCTGGCCTCGTTGTGTGAGCCTGTCCCAGTTGGCATGCGTGAACTTTCGTTTGTCATCATCGCCAAGCGGCAGCGTTTCGACAAAGCGCCGTGCATCCGCCCCAGGGCGGTACTGGTAAGGGAAGTCGGTCGAGAACAGAATCCGGTCGGGCCCAACCAGTTCCACCGCTTGGCACAGATACGGCGTGCTGAACATGCCGCTGGCAGTCAGGTAAAGGTTCTGCCGGACGTATTCGACAAACGGCCGCTGCAGCGTCGACACCCGGTCGAGCATAGTCAGCCGCTCCAGATAGAACATCACAAGTTCGCCCCAATGACCAAGGATCACCTGCAGCTTCGGATGCCGGTCGAATACACCTGCGACGACCATGCGCACGAACTGCATGCCCGCTTCGTAATGCCATCCGATGCCGAAGGTGGACAGCGCCAGGTCCATCTGCGCGCCCATTCCAGCGTAGTACGCGCTGCGCACGCTGGCTTGCGGAATCTGCGGATGGATCAGCAATGGCACACCAAGATCTGCTGCGCAGGCGAACGTGGGGTTGAACATCGCGTGGTCGAGGTTCTTCTCGCCAACTCGGCCGTAGAGGATGGCGCCCTTGCAGCCAAGCTCTTCGACGCTGCGCCACAACTCGCGCGCGGCGTCTTCGCCGTCGGCAAAGGGCAACACGGCCAGCGCTTGAAACCGGGACGGATTGGCCGCGACGGTATTAGCGAGAAGGTCGTTCACGCGCCGCGCCAGTTCGATTCCGTGATGCCCGAGGTTGTTCAGCCCGGGCGTGGTCAGCGAGAGCACCTGCACGTCGACGCCGGTTTCGTCCATCAGTGCCAACCGCTGCTCCGCCAAGTCAGCCAACCGCTCGCCAAGCTGCCCGGTATTCAGTGCGAGCGTGCCATCGTCGCCGCCGGGAAGGGTGCTCCACGCCTGCCGAACGGCTTCCGGCAACACGTGTTCTTCGATGGCGATGATCTTCATGTCAAGCCCGCGCCGTGAGTTGCTTGACTACCGCTTCACCCACGCCGTGCGCAGAGGCCGGGTTCTGGCCGGTGATGAGTCTGCCGTCCACCACGACATTGGCTGTCCAGTTCGGTGCGGGCTGGTGCAATGCGCCGCGCTCTTTGAGGGTTGTGGCAAGCAGGTAGGGCACGACGTGCGTGTACTTCACCTCTGCTTCCTCCTCGTCGGTAAACGCAGCGAGCCTCTTACCTGAAACCAGATGACTGCCATCGGAAAGCGTGGCATTCACGAGGGCAGCAGGGCCATGACAAACGGCCGACACGATGCCGCCAGCGTCGTAAATGGCACGAATGACGTGCTGCACGGCCGTGCTGTCGGCAAAGTCCCACATGGTGCCGTGGCCACCCGCGAAGAACACGGCTGAGTAGCGCGAAGGATCGACGTCTTTCAGAACCAGCGAATGCGCCAGCGCCTTGCGAAAGTCCGCGTCATGCCAGAAGCGCTGGTTGACCGGATCGGTGAGGTCGAAAAAATCGATGGGCGGATGACCGCCGCGTATCGAGGCGATTTCGGTCGGAATGCCGGCCTGCTGGAAGACGGCGAGCGGGTGGGTCAACTCCACCATGGCAAAGCCGGTCGGTTCACCCGTGTCGCCGCGGATCGGATGGCTCGTAACGACACAAAGCACGGGCTTGATGTGTGTTGCGCTCATACATGTGCTCCTGTCGGTTTGAGGGAGGCCATGTCGATAACGAAGCGGTATTTCACATCGCTTTTGGCCAACCGCTCATAGGCCTCGTTGATCTGCTGGATGGGAATGATTTCCACGTCCGAAGCTATGCCGTGATGCCCACAAAAATCGAGCATCTGCTGGGTTTCGCGCACGCCACCAATGAATGAGCCGGAAATTGCCCGGCGCCCGCGTACGACGCTGCCGGCGTTCACCGGTGTACCCAGCGGGCCCAGGAAGCCCACCAGCACCAGCACACCTTCGAGCGCCAGTGTCGGCATGTAGGGATTGACGTCATGGTCATACGGCACGGTGTCAATGATCACGTCGAAGCGGCCGGCGACCGACGCCATCTGCGTGGGGTCGCTCGACAGCACCACGTGATCGGCACCCAGGCGGGCGGCGTCGGCTTGCTTGTCTGCTGAACGCGTCAATAGGGTCACGTCGGCACCCAAGGCCTTTGCCAGCTTCAAAGCCATGTGGCCGAGTCCGCCCAAACCAATGACTGCAACCTTGCTCGCTGGGCCGACGTTCCACCGATGCAGCGGAGACCAGGTGGTGATGCCCGCGCATAGCAGCGGTGCGGCGCCGGCCGGGTCCAGCCCATTGGGGATGGAAAGCACGAACCGTTCGCTGACAACGATTGAATCCGAATAGCCGCCGTACGTTACCGAGCCGTCATGCTGGTCGATACTGTTGTAGGTGAAGGTGGCGCCTTCGGTGCAGTCCTGCTCCCAACCGCGCACACACGGCTGGCAGTGCTGGCACGAATCCACCATGCAGCCCACGCCGACCATGTCGCCGGCCTCGAAGCGGCGGACGTTCTCGCCGACCTGTCGGACCCTGCCGATGATTTCGTGGCCCGGCACGATGGGATAGGTCGTGAATCCACCGTGGTTGCGAGCCAAGTGCAGATCGGTGTGGCACACCCCGCAGAACAGGATGTCGATGACGACATCGTCTGCTCGCGGCGCTCGTCGCTCAAAAGCGAAGGGTGCCAAGCCACTGTCGGCCGATGATGCGGCGTAGCCTGAAACGTTCATGGGACGCTCCAAATGAAAGATCAGAGGTTGTCTGGGGCGAAGAGCAACTGCCAGCCCGTGAAGGGGCCCAACGGGATCACGTCCCAGCCGATGAGCCCGGCCTTGGCGAGCGGAAATTCATTCAGCGCTGCACGTGCAGTTTCAATCGAGTCGGCTTCGGCAATGAGGGCGACGCCTGGGCGGTCCTGGCGGAAGTAGAAGTCGCGCACGATGCCGCCGGTGTAGAGCTTCCAGGCATGACGGGTTTCGTCACGCATGTGCGGCTGGTATTGCTCCAGCGTGGCGCCGGGTTGCGGAATGTCGAGACAGAGAAATTTCATGGAAGAGGTTCCTTGGGCGGGAAAGAGGGGACGTCAAGCCGGCTGCAGCCGGCGCAGTGTCTCGGCCACGCGCTGCCCCAGGTAGGCCGCGGTGTCGAGATCGCTCTGGATGGGGGTGTCGTCTGGCCCTTGGTCCCCATTGGATTGCGCCATCGCGCCGAGCCAACTTCCCAGGCGGTTGAGGTCATGCACCGTTCCGCGGCTGCTGTCGTTGCCAGGCTTCAGATCGAGCCCTACCCACAACATGCCGTGCTGCGCGGCAAACAGAGTCATCGAGATGAGGGAGTGAAGCTTGTCGCCGTTCTGTGCTCCCGAATTGGTGAACCCGGCAGCGAGCTTGTTGCGCCACTTCATGTCGGTCCAGGCGAATTTGGTCGAGTCTTCACAGAACAGCTTGAAGCGTGCGCTGGGGGCGCCATTGTAGGTCGGGGCACCAAAGATGATGGCGTCGCTCGCTTCGAGCGTGTTCCAGGGGATTTGGCTTTCGGCTACCGGAATCAGGTGCACCTGCGCACCGGCGACGCGGCGCACACCGTCTGCCACGCTGCGGGCTTGCCGTGCCGTGTGGCCGTAGCCGCTGTCATAGACGATGGAAATCTGCATCGGGATGTAGTTGACGGAGAACGACGTAAGAGCGGCGCGGGCAAGCGCCTCCAGAGGTAGAGACGATGCTACTGTGGAAAGGGATGCCTGAGTGGCGACGTTTTTTCCCACCTTTGTAGAACTGAGCGCTACCAAACGCGTGCTTTCAGCGGGTATGTTCTGCGCGGGCATGCCAAGGGCACCAATGCAATGTTTTGAAAGGGGGATGTGCTCATGAAAACCGACATGTGCGGCGGCTGGACGGCATAGCCATCCTCGTGGAAGCGGTCGAGGCGGGCGGCTTTGCTTGTGCTGCAGAGCGGCTCGCACTATCTCGGTCCACCGTGGGCAAAGCCATTGCGCGGCTGGAGAGTCGCCTTGGCGTGCGGCTTTTCAACCGCACCACCCGTACCCAAAAAACCTGACTGAGGACGGGCAGATCTATTACGAGCGTTGTCGGCGCGCAATCGAGGAATTGCGGGCGGCGGAGTCGCTGCTCGAGTCCGGCAAGCAGGAAGTGGCCGGGCGCTTGCGCGTGACGATGCCTGTGTTGTTCGGCCGCTACTGCATCGCGCCGATCCTGCTGGAATTTGCCCGCAAGCATCCCAAGCTGGAGCTTGAGCTCAGTTTGAGCGATCGGCCCGTCGACCTGATTGCCGAGGGCTTTGATATGGGCATACGCAATGGTGACCTGAGGCGGAGTTTTGTAGCCATTCAGGCAGTGAGTCTCACGTCGATATTATCGGAATCCAGCTAGGCTCGACGGACCGTGGCGGGAGGTTGATAGCGATGTGCGCTATGCGGCCGGCGCTCGTTGTAGAACTGCCGCCAGCGTTCGATGAGCACTTTGGCCTCGGCGCGGCTGCGGAACCGCTCCCGGCTCAGCAATTCGTCACGCAGCTTGCCGTTGAAGCTCTCGACGAAGCCGTTTTGCCACGGACTGTCGGGCGCGATGAAGGCCGGACCGATGGCCGCATCCCGCAGCCAGCGCATGACTCTGGCAGCGGTAAATTCGGCACCGTTGTCAGACCGAACGAACGCGGGCTTGCCGTACAGGCGCATCAGTCGTGACAGCGTCAGAATCACGTCCTGCGACCGCAGGCTGGCGCCGACCTCGATCGCCAGGCGCTCGCGGGTGTATTCATCGATCACGCATAGCATCTTCAACGCTCGGCCATCCACCAGTTGATCGTGCACGAAGTCATAGCTCCAAACCGAATTCGGCTGCGTGGCGCCTGGCAGGCGTATGTCGTTGCCGCAACGACGACGGCGAGGACGTCGCCGCGGAATGTTGAGCTGTAGGGTTCGCCACATTGGCCGCACGCGCGATTCGCTCAACGCTAGCCAGGCCGACATCCGGCGATAGCCGAAGCGCGGTACTTCTTGCGCGGCCGCCATCAGCCTCTCGCCCAGACTCCGATCCTTCTCCGGTTGCTTGAGCGTATAGGTCGCCACTCGGCGGCTCAGTCCCAGGTAGCGACATGCCTTGCGTTGCGAGAGCCCCCGCCGAGTCAGGACTTCCAGCGCTTCGCGCCGGCCCATCGGGGTGTTCATTTTTTTCGGCTGAACTCCTTCAGGCCGTCGATGTCGGGACGAGTAACGGAGATCATGTTCCGAGACTGACTAACTTGTCCATTTCTTAAGTGTAGCTGATATCAAGTATTTCTGAGCTAGGATGGCGGCCGCTGTTTTGAAATACGACGTAACGTTGTCTGCTCGATTTGAACATTGCATAGGTGCCCATCCTATGAAAAAACAGTGGCGATCCCACCGCATCATCCGCCGCAGAGTTTCGTTAGCGTCCTGATTTGTTCGTCAGCCGTGGAAATTTGGACGAGTGGATTGGTACATTCTCGTAATTTAATTTTCGCGTGCGACATGTGCGGCCCTGCATTGAAGGGCGTGGTACATGTGTGTCTGGCAGGATATTTAACTGTCTTGCAGGGCTTGCCGCGATTCATAAGGAATCGACGATATGACGATCAATCGAACACATGGCACGGCTGCTACGATTTGGAGTGAGCAGGATCAGCGCGGCGAGGAGCAGCGCAAGGAAGGGGACAAACGAGCGCAAAAATCGTCAATGTCGCCGCAGGCAGGAGTGCATGCGCTCACCCGGACACGAAGCCTGCCAGCTCGTCTCGACGCGCATTCGGCTGGCGAGCCCGGGTCGGAGTCAAGAGTGCGCCGACGCGTCAGCCGTAGTTCGTCGCAGCTCGAGCAGGAGATGTCGAGCCGTGCGGTGCATGGCGACAGCTTTAGTGCACCTTTGGTCATGCAGAGTCAGGTTTCCTCGGCCGAGGAGCATCATATTCATATCGACGATGCCACCGGGTTGGGTTCCCAGATGACTGACGGTGGACAATTGCCGCCTAAAATGTCGTCCGTAGCACGTCTCCTAAGAGCTTTCGGGAGGATGACCGACGTGCGCACGCTATTAAGTCAGGCCGACGACCACGAATTCATCGCCGCGTTGCGCGCGTCGTCGGGTGAAACGCCAGGTCAGGGTGCCAGGCTCGACCAATTGACGGCACATGTCACGGAGCTCAAGGCGCGCATCGACGAAGCCGGCTTGGATGGGGTACTTGCAACGCGATTCAAGACGCGCCTTCAGGAGGTGAACGATACGTTGAATGCGCTACAAACGGACAAGCCGTTTCATGAGCGAGCGGCAAAAATCGTCGGTCTGAACCTACTGCTTGCTCCGTTGCCGTTGATTATCCCGCTTATGACGAAACCTCGACAACAGAAGACCGAGGCTGAAATCGCGGCGCTGATGGCTAAAGCTATGGTCGAGGGTATCGGCATGATACGTACACCGACCACGGATAATAACCTCCTGAAGGACCGCGCCATGGCACGCTACTACGCGAACATGGTGCAAGCGGTTGAGTTCGCGCTGCCAACGTTTGTGAGCAGCCTACGTTTTCTCAACAAAGATGCGGTATTTAACGTAACGGCCGGTGCGGTGTCTACCGGAGCGCTGTTCGGGGGATTCCTCTCAAAGGAAATCCGCGAGAAGTACAACGCTTGGCGGACGGGCTCGGCTCATCCGGATTTGCATCAGGCAGGCCTCACGCTATCTGCCGAGACGAAGGCCGCTCTGGAAGCCGTCAGGACCGCTGTGGAAATGGATCGGGAGACGCTTAATACGACCAAGGCGACGTTCTTGGCAGGCGACCAGCGCGAATTGACGCCTTACGTCAGCAAGCAGGTCACGATTGCCGTCGATGCGTACCAGCGCCTTGCGGATGAATTGGCCGATTGTATTGGCCTTTCGCCAGCCCAGATGCCGGCGGAGAACCGTGATCGCTCGGCCAAGTTGGCACTGGCGTTGTTTTCGACAGCGGTGTGCGTTGCGACAACGATTTTAATATTGCCCGACACGATCGGAACAGTGGACCTTGCATCCGACGCTGCCTTTACATCCGCATTGATGTTCAGCCTGATGGCAAACAAGAACGTGAGCGGCAAAGACGCCCTGGAGGAATTCAAAACCTTTGTGGGATTGAGCCTCGTGATGCTGGCAGTCCTTGCGGCCAACAAGGCGGCGAACGATTTCATTGAACATGGTGTGAGTGGACTGCTTGTCGGCTCTATCACGATGGCAGCACTGAACCTTACGATGCCGGGGCCGGTCGGTCATGCGGCCGCTCGCGCAATTGAGAAGCTCATGAGCATGTCACCCCCGGATCTGATGGCCGGACTCAAAAGCATCGGCAATCGCGTTTTTCAGATGTTCACAGCCGAAACGGAATCACAGCGTTCGAGTGGCGTGACGATCGAGGAATTGCCTGACGACCTCGAGGGAAGCTTAACGTCCTGATATTGAGATTGATTCGCTCCGAACCAACAGGAGCGCCATACACTATCGTCATCGCTATGCTCCAAGAAAAGGGCATTCGTTACCCTGCAGGCTCTTTCGTGCACCTCGCGTGGCTGCACCGACTTTAAATCATTGTGTATCGAAGAGGCACGTTCGGTGGTGTCTTAAAATTATTGCGAGGGTCATCGGATGTGACGTGCGGTGGCTCCTTTTGACACGTTATGAAATTCCCCGCGCTTTTTTGCCGGGCCGCTGCGTCGGCTGACACGGTTGAATCGGATGTCACACATAGGCAGATCACGTCTTCGCTCCAGCGACTGCAATCTCGCGGGGCACCTCGGCGCTTGAATGCACCGCTGGCTAGCCTGGAGCCTAAATTGCGCGCCGGCGCACCTGGCACCATTGCTGGTCCGGGTTACGTCTACACGTCGATGGCTCCGCTCCAGCTTCGGCAGAATATGGAATCCGCACATACCATCAATCGGCCGGCGTCCGTGACCGAGTTCAGTGCTCGGAATTCATCTTGGCTGAAAGCACGAGCCGAAAGTCTGACACGCAAGCTCCATGAATCGGCGCGTCCTGGGCTTGGCGCTCTGCAACCTGACGCTGTGCGGGCGATCGATAGCGAGCGTGCGTTCGCCTCTGTCGTGGAGGCGCTTTTTACGCACAATGTCGCATCCAGTAGCGCCGATATCCACATGCTGATCGGCTTGCTCGCGGGCACTGCATCCGAACATCCCGCTGATTCTGCGCACATTCGCTTGGCCGGTGCCCTTCAGTGCGCGCGGGCGCTCTCCGCCGCAACGAACGGGAATGCCCGGCAAGCGGTCGCAGCGCTCGATCACCTGCGTCGTCGCTTCTCGCTCGATGTCGTGAGCGAGGAAACGACAAGCGGCGACGCACAGCGGCATGCCTGGCATGCGGCGCGTCTCTTGAGCCGCACGAGCACCGGGTTCGATGCACTCGTCGCGTTGCGCGACGATCCGGCGCTTCACGAGTACACTGACGATGGCGCCATGAAGCGGGAGAGCCTCCGCACGTTCCTACAGGCCGCCACGCATCTCATGGAATCGAGACCCGAAGACCAGCCGCATCCCGACAGCCCTTCGGCACAAATTCGCGACGCCATCGCGCAGCTGGCAAGCGCGCAAGATCCGTCCACATTGCCCGATGCACTTGCCCTAAATGCACTGCTGTGTGCGGCAAAGGTATATGCCGCGCCGTATGCCACGGCAAAACAGATCGCGGACAGTAATCAAATTGCAGGCTATGTCGCTTGGCGCAGCGGCTATCGCATGTCCGGCTCCGGCTCGCCGCTCGCGCGCACGCAAAGACGTATCGCGAAGTTCATGATCTGGATCCGGCGTGCAGAGAGGCGCGCAACTCATCGCGGTGCGGCGTTTGATCCGCGCCGATTCGTCGGCATGCAGAAATCACCACTGACGGCTACCGGCTATGGAACGGGAGGCGCGAATCTCGGCCTTGTCAACCGCGAAGCCGAAGCACGGCACGAGGCATTGCATGGCGTCCTCGATGCCGTCATCTCGCATCTCGGTGTACTACTTCAGAATCCTGCGCTCCCGGTCGAGCAGCGGCACGTCTTGCTTTTCCGGCAGCAGTGCATTGTGCGCTGGAGGGCCGTCTCGAAGCGGTCGTTCCAATCGGACGAACTCAAATTGTCACGCCGCGACCAAGAGATCATTGCCGCTACCGTGATGACGCTGGCGCCGCGCGCGGGCCTTGACGGACACGCTGTGCGGCGCTATCGCGCCGTCGCCGATGTGAAGAAGCTCGATTTGAAGACTCTCGAACGCTGGCTTCACGAAGCGGCCTTACTCGCTGCGACACCGGAGGATGGTACAGAACCGCATCCACATGTCGAAAGAATGCGTGAACTGAATCGCGCTCGCCGGCTTCGCTCAGCGGGCGCGACACGTGCCGCTTTCCGCGCCGCGCTCACTCATGTCATCGATACGACGCCACTTGGCAACAACGTACGCTATTTCGATGGCGGAACTTACGGCCTCAACTTCAACAGTTCAGTGAATCTTGAGGACTTCAAGGCGATGTTCGGCGTATCGGTCGGACCGGGCGTCAAAGTGCTACGGGGGCGGCACGCGTTTCTCGAGATTGGCTCGTCATCCTACGGTGGCGAAATCTTCATGGGAACCGACGCGCGATCGTCAAGGGGCGTGAGCTTCGGTGTGTTCGGCGGCGTCGCGCTCGGGAACAAGAACGTGCACGCCACGCTCGGCGGTGGCGTCGGCATGGCATACTCGCGCGATCGCAGTGCGCCAAGAGGTGTGATCATCCGTACGCAATTGAAGCGAGATGCGGATGACAAAGTGACCGAATCGTGGCGCGAGCAGGCCAACAGCCTCGTTGGATTCCTCTTCGAGCAAAGTGCGCTCACGGAGGCATCTGGCCCGACCACGCCGGAATGTCTCTGGGAGCGTTTCAGCGCGCGTTTTTTCCGAATGCACGATATCTCGGTAAACTGGCGTGATCAACGGCGCAGCAGCCACACGATCTCGACGGCCGCCAGCGCGATGGCCCGCATCGGCGTGGCAGGCTGGCACGTCGGCCCGGCGTTCAGCGCAAGCTACGATAGCCTTCTTGCGGGCAAAAACGAGCGAGTCGATGCAAACGGCTGGTTGCGTGGCACCGAGCGTTCGCGGTCCCGCTCGGCTGCGCTGACAGTCAACGCTACACTCGTTGCTGCATCGTCAAGCATGGGGAATTTTTCGACACATCCGGGACATCCCCAATCCGTCAGTCTTCCTAGTGTGCCGGTCGTTGGCCTGACAACTGCGCTCATTCCGAGTGGGGCGAGTGTTACGTTGCGAATGGTTGATGAGCACGGGCGTGCCCATCCGAGGTATATCCGGCGTCTCGTCGAATTCCTCGATCCACAGTCGTTTCTCTCGTACCTCAATACACGGCGGGAAGGCATCGCACACGGCGCTGCCAGCAAAGCGACACTGAATGCCTTTATCGACGAGGTGAGAGCATCGAGCACTCGCGGCAACCAGGCATTTGGCGAAAGCGCGAAGATCCGGCCGGAAATTGCCGAAACGGTGAGTGCCTATCGCGACGAAATCGATATGATCAAGCAATGCGCACGGTCCGGTATTTCAAGTGACGAGAGGGATAATGTTCAGATCGCGTTACTCGAAGCCGAAATCACGCGTCTGTTGAATTCCCCGGAGAGCTGGAAGATATCCGGTTACTACACCTACGAACTTGGTACGCGCGGCTATGCCGCGGGCCTCGCCACCCTTGCTCAGGCGACCGCCTCGACATCGGCCAATGGCGAGCGTGTGCTGGCTGAACTCGCAATGAGCAAGCTTCAGGCGCTCGACGAGCTCGAAATCGCCACTCGGGACGAAACGCCTGGCGCGCAATGATGGGCACGACGCGGTATGCACCGTGTTCGATCGAGCGGTTCATGCGGCCGCACACCGTATAGCCCCGCGCCCGCTGGACCGGGTCAATCGCCAGTTCAAGGCGGCACGGCCGCTCTGAGCGACCCCAGTACGCAGTGCCATGATGTGAGCGATTTTTCGGTAGACTTTTTCAGTATGAAAGGCGCAGGGGCGATGATCGAGCTGCGCGCATCGGCATCCTGTGTGCTGCAAACCGGTATCCCGTGGGAAGACCGTAAGCGCTCGACACGTACCGTCTATTTACGAGGGCGCGGCAGCGGCAATCTGATTCCCATCAGATGTAATGGGAATCAGATTGATGAAGCCAGTGGTGCAAAGAAGACAGCCGGGATCAAGGAACTACACGAAGGAATTTCGGGAAGCGGTTGCCGCCGAAGCGAACGATCCAAATCGCTCGATTGCCGAGGTAGCGCGTGCGCACGGCTTGAACGCCAATATGGTCGCGCAGTGGCGAAGAAGCTTACTCAATACGCAACGTGCACCGTTGGTACCAAACATCGCGCTGCTACCGGTTGATGTGGTCGATCTGCTTGCGAAAGACATCTCACGTCACGCTCTGCCGAAAAACGCCAGACGTGTCGGCGCCCCTTGCGATGCCGCCGGGCTGTGAAATCGAGATCGAGGTTGGCAAACGACGTATTCGTATCCGCGGTATGTCGCAGGAGTTCGCCGAACGGTATTTGCGAGACTGTCTGAAGTGATCTCGCCGAACACGCAAATCTGGATCGCAGCGGGTGTCACGGACATGCGTTTCGGCTTCAACTCATTGGCCGCGAAGGTGCAAACCGTGCTGGAGAAGGATCCCTACAGCGGGCACGTGTTCGTGTTCCGGGGTAAGCGCGGCGACTTGCTGAAGTGCTTGTGGTGGTGCGGCGGTGGCCTGTGCCTGCTCTCGAAGCGCCTCGAGAAAAGACGTTTCGCGTGGCCACGCGCCCATGCCGGAGTTGTTGCGCTGACGACCGCTCAGCTCGCGCTCTTGCTCGAAGGTTTCGATTGGCAGCAACCTATCGATGTGGCACGCCAGCGCAGCGCATTGTAAACGTTCATTACGCGTGGAGAGCTCGTGGGTGGCGTCGTGTCAGCTCTCTGCATGTCCGCTGCTCCAACCCATCTCCCCGACGACATTGACGCGCTGAAGGCGATAGTCGCCAGTTTGCACGAGCAGTTCTCGTCGCGCGCGATCGAGATCGAACATCTGAAGCTGATGATCGCCAAGCTGCGCCGGATGCAGTTCGGCCGGAAATCGGAGAAGCTGGATCGCCAGATCGAACAGCTTGAATTGCGGCTGGAAGACCTGCAGGGCGATGAAGGCTCGGCCGATATGGTCACGGCTGCTGCAGTGAAACGGCCGAGTCGCGAAGGAGTGGGCCGCAAGCCGTTGCCTGATCACCTTGAGCGCGAAGAGCGCATCCATCTGCCCGCCGATGATGACTGCCCCGACTGGGCGGGCAACTCAAACCGCTGGGCGAAGACGTCTCGGAACAACTCGAATACGTCCGGGCGCACTTCCGCGTGATTCGCCACGGCCGTCCGAAGCTGGCCTGCGCATGCTGCGATCGCATCGTGCAGGCCGCGGCACCGAGTCGCCCGATCGATCGGGACATCCCGGGGCCGGCGCTGCTCACCCACATCTCCGTGTCGAAGTTCGCGTGCCACCTCCCGCTGCATCGCCAGGCAGTCATGTACGCGCGCGACGGCGTCGAGATCGATCCGGGTGAGATGGGGTATTGGATGGGGGGCATCACGGCGCTGCTTGCACCGCTGGTCGACACCGTGCGCCGCTACGCGCTGTCCGGCGGCAAGGTTCACGCTGACGACACGCCGTTGCCCGTGCTGGCGCCCGGCAACGGTCGTACAAAGACAGGACCTCTGTGGGTCTACTTGCGTGATGACCGGCCGAGTGCCTCCGAAGAGCCGGCGGCGGTCTGGTTCGCCTACACGCCCACTCGACGGGGGAGCATCCCCAGCAGCATGTTGCAAACTTCGCCGGCGTGCTGCAGGCCGATGCGTTTGCCGGCTATGCCGAGCTGTATCGCGGTGGCACCATCCAGGAAGCTGCCTGCATGGCCCACGCTCGCCGAAAGATCCATGATCTACATCCGTCCGTCCCAACGCGGTAACGGAGGAAGCGCTGGGCCGGATCGGCGCGCTCTACAACATCGAGGAGCAGATCCGTGGCAAACCACCTGATGAGCGGTACAGTGTGCGCCAGGCGCGAGCGGTGCCGCTGCTCGATGACATGAAACGCTGATTCGAAGCAACGCTCGCCACACTCAAAATCTGACACGACCAAGGCGATTCAGTACGCGCTGAATCGCTGGCCTGCGCTCATCTACTACTGCAGCGACGGGTGTGCGGAAATCGACAACCTAATCGCCGAGCGAGCACTGCGCGGTGTCGCCCTCGGCAGAGAGAATTACTTGTTCGCCGGCGCCGACCCCGGTGGCGAATGTGCCGCCGCGATGTATAGCCGGATTGGCACGGCGCGCTTGAACGGCCTTGATCCCGAGGTGTATCTCGCCTACGTGCTCGAGCGCATTGCGGTCCATCCGATCAACCGCATCGACGACCTGCAGCCGTGGAATGTGGCGTCGTCGCTACCCTCTACTGCCCACGTCGAGCCTATCCGATAGCATCGCGCTCCCGTCGTCAACGATCTACGCTACGGTGCTGGTCGAGTGCTTCGCCGTACGTGTGCCCGGACGACCTGCAGCCGGTCGACGCTCGCTAGGCGCACGCGATCGGGAGCGGCGGCGAGCTCGTGTCATGCACGCACGGCGCCCGTCAATTCAATCGAATCCTGAAATACATTATTGCAAAATTCGATTGTCTGTCAAAAATACCAGGACGAATGGTTTTGTAATGAATCGGCAGTTTCAGTCAGATCATGAAAATGGTTGATCCGGAGAATGTGGCGCGAAGCCAGTGGTTTTTTCAATTTCTCAGTATTTGGGTCGAAAATCCACGATGAAGGAATTATGAAAATATGAAGAGTGTTGTTAAAAATATGATTTTTATTGTTCAAGAAAGCAGGCATTCTTCTCGCGAAGATTGTTGCCGCCGCCTACCCGCACGCTACCCGCACGGGGGCGTGCAATGCGGATACATATACGGAAGCGTTGTCGGCGAAATGGTCGTCACCCGTGAAGACTCGAGGAAATGCCTGACGTGGTGAAACAAACGCTCATCGAAATCGGCCATCCGGCTCGTGCCAACGCATCGATTGCAACGATCATTCGAAGTGTTTCGATTTTCGTCTTCTGGCGATCATTCAAACATCCCGTCCTTCATGTGCTGAAAACCCAGAAATGAATTGATTTCAATGAATGCAGGCGGCCTTGATTTAAAAGGCCGTGCTTGCACATCGGTCGCCTTCGTTCGAAAACCTGCGACGTGGTTTGCGGCAGTGCTAGATGCCCGTCGGATTCGTGGAGCCCAATCGATGAATTCACCTTTGAGCCGGACCCAACCGAGTCGCACCGTAACGCTGCTCGACTGCACGCTTCGAGACGGTGGCTATATCAACGATCACGATTTCTCCGCACCGCAGATCGATGCGATCCTGACGCGACTGATCGCATCGGGCGTGGATGTGATCGAGGTCGGCTACTTCCGGCGTCGCAACCTCGAGCGCCACGCGGCGACGATCGCGCACTGCCCGCACGCATTCCTCGCGTCGCTCGCGCGGCAAGCGCCGGTGCGCTACGGCGTGATGGTGCCGCCGGGCGACGTCGAGGTCGCGGACCTCGACGAATTGGCGGATCTGCCCGTGTCGGTGGTCCGCTTCACCTGCACCCAGCGGAACCTGGACAAGGCCGCCGCGCTCGGCGAACGCGCGAAGCGCCTCGGCCTCACGACCTGCGCGAACATCACGCGCATCAGCGAACGCCCGCCCGCACAGCTCGCGGAGGTCACGCGCGCGCTCGCCGCCGCCGGCTTCGACACGCTGTACGCTGCCGATTCGAATGGCGCGCTGTACCCCACCGACGTGACCAGCATCGTCGGCGAAATGCGCCGGCATTTCACCGGCCAGCTCGGCTTTCATGCGCACGACTCGCTGCATCTCGCGGTCGCGAACGCGCTTGCGGCGATGAGCGCGGGCGCGTCGTGGGCGGACGGTACGATCGGCGGCGTGGGCAAGGGCGGCGGCAACGCGGCGATCGAAGTGCTGCTTGCGGAAGTGTCGAAGGCGGACCGGCGGCCGATCAACATCGGCGGCTTTTCGCTAGTGCCGACCAGCTTTCCGCACGATTTCTTCCCCGTGCGTTTCAAGGAAAAGCTCGACAACGTGTTTTACGGTCAGAACAACCTGAACATCGACAAGATTAAGTCCCTCGAATCCCGACACTCAACCTGATAGGAAGGAATCCGATCATGAGCGAATTCGTTCAATCGCTGCGCGACAAGATCAACGGCCGCAAGAAGATGACGAGCCGGCTGTACCAGACCGTGCTCGCCGGGAAGGCCGGCAAGCATCTGCTGCAGAACTTTGTGATCCACCGCTTCCCGATCAAGAACCACTGGACCCGCAACATCCTCGGCATCGCGTCGCGCATCCCGGACCACCGGCTGCGCGTCGAGCTCGTCGAGAACGTGTTCGAGGAGGAGACGGGGCACTTCAGTCAATCGAAGCGCCACCTCGAAACCTTCGTCGATTTCGGCAAGGCGCTCGGCGTGACACAGGACGACATCGATCGCGCGGCGCTGCTGCCGCAGACGCAGGCCGTCATCGATCACAACGTCGAGGCGTGCAACACGTCGGTCCATTTCACCGCGGGCGTCGCGTCGGTGCTGCTGCTGATGGAAGGCCAACCGCCCGTCGTGTCGACGCAGAACCAGTCGATGCTGTCGGTGATGCGCGACGTCTACGGGCTGCCGCCGGAAGGGATCGAGTTCTTCGTGCACCACGCGAGCAGCGTGGAGCGCGCGGGCGACGGGCAGCAGGCCGTCAGCGATCTCGAGGAAGACCACGCCGAGACGGCCGAGATCCTCCTCGACACTTATTGCACGACCGACGAATTGCGCGCGCAGGCGCACCGCTTCCTCGATCGCGCGATCGAGCGCCGGCATGCGCACTTCGACGCGATCTACGAGCACTTCCACGATCCGGCGGAGCCGCCGTTGCATTTCAGCGTATGCGATTCCGTTCATCGCGGATCACGGCGCGCGTGCGGCCGGGTATGATTTTCCCGTCTTCCTGAACGACGAAGGCTACCTGAGCGAAGCGCCCACCGCGGCGCTGTTCATCGTGACCGGCAATCACCTGCGCACGCCGGCCCTCGACCAGGCGATCCTGCCGAGCATTACGCGCGACGCGATCCTCGAGATCGGCCGCGCCGAAGGGCTCGACGTGCGGGAGGAGCGGCTGATGCCGAGCGAGCTGCACATGGCGGACGAAGCGTTCCTGTGCGGCACCGGGCTGGAAATCGCGCCGATCGCGTCGGTCGATGCGTACGTTCTGAAGCACCATGCTGCGCGGCCTGTCACGCGGCGGCTCGTGGCCCGTTATCTAGATCTTGAAGGGGAACATCGTCATGAGTAACCGGCCGCTCGTCGTCGCCGCCCATCCGGGCGATTTCGTCTGGCGTGCCGCAGGCACGATTCTTCGCCATCGCGCGAACGGAGAGGACGTCAAGGTGGTGTGCCTGTCGTATGGCGTGATGGGCGAAGCCGGGAAATTGTGGAGCGCGGACGGCGCGACGCGCGCGACGGTCAAGCGCGCGCGCATCGCGGAAGCGCGCGCGGCGGCCGACGTGCTCGGCGTCGAGCTCGACGCGCTCGACCTCGACGACTACCCGCTCGAAGCCAGCGCCGATACCACGCTGCGGCTGAACCGGATCATCCGCGCATTCCGCCCGGACGCGATCGTCACGCATCCGCCAGCGGACCCCGGCAACGCGGATCACGCGAACACCTGCGAGATGGTCACGCAGGCGCGTGTGTTTGCGAGCGCGCCGGGCCACGGCGCCGACACGGTGCCGCCGTCGAGCCTGTTCTACTTCGAACCGCATCAGCCCGAGCTGTGCGACTTCAAGGCGAACCTGTTCGTCGACATCTCCGACGTGTGGGCGCGCAAGCGCCAAGCGTTCGAGTGCATCGCGTCGCAGCAGGGAATGTGGGCCTATTACGAGCGCGTCGCGCTGCAGCGGGGCGCGCAGGCGAACCGCCGCGCGGCGCAGGCGATCACGCATGCGGAAGCGTTCCAGCGCGCGTTTCCCGCGGTGGCGTCGCCGCTCGCATAGACGACGATAACGACGGGAGTCGCAACAGTGATCAGGTATGGCGCACAGGTGCATGCATTCAGCGCAAACGGGCAGCGCGGCAATGCCGCGTTCGTATTCGCGACGGATCCGCACGAACGCGTGGACATCGGCGCGTGCACGGCGATGGCCGGGCGGCTGCAGGGCGAAGTCACGTGGATTATGCGCGGCGCGACGCCGTCCGGCCTCGGCCTGCGTTTCTTCACGCCTGGGGGCGAGATTGCGTTCTGCGGGCACGGCACGCTCGCCGCGGCCGCATGGCGTGCCGAGCACGACGACGGCGGAACCGAGCAGGTGTTCGACGTCGGCGGCACGACGATTCGCGTCGGGCAGGATGCGCAAGGGCGCTGGTCGTACCTGCAGGAAGCTGGGCGCGCGCAGCGAATCGACGGCGGCAATGCGCTCGCCGAGGCGCTGGCCGCGCTCGGCCTACCGAACCCGGACGTGCTGCGCGCGGCCGGCGCGACGCTCGCGCGCACGATCGGCGCGCCGCGCGAGAAGCTGTTCGTCGCGTTGCCCGACGCGGCCGCGCTGCACGACATCGCGATCGATCCGGCGCGCCGCGACGCGCTATGCGCGCGCCTCGACACGACGGGCCTCTACGTCTACGCGGTGTGCGACGCCTCACCGCCGGGCCTCGTTGCGCGGCACTTCCCGCTGCGCTGCGGCACGCAGGAGGACATGGCCACTGCAGGCATCGCGCCGACCGTGGTGCTCCATGCGGGCTTCCCGGACGACGCCGGCGACGTCGTGATCGACCAGGGCGGCCCCGATTGCGCGAACGCGCGCCTCGTCGTGTCGATGGAGGGCCCCGGCACGGCGCGGCGCGTCGCGGGCGAGTGCGTGCTCGTGCGCAACGTGCCGCTTGTCGGCGTCGTCGGGCCGGTGTCCTGATCGCGCAGGACGAAGGACGGACGTCCGCGGCCGCTGGCGGCGTGTGAACAAGACTGGATACGACGCGAGGACAATCATGGCATTTCTGGTATTCAACCGATCCACCAAGTTCGATTTCTACAACTGGCTGGCCGACGCGGGCCGTGATGTGTACGCGATCACTAGCAAGCCGATGAACCGCCCCGGCAAGTACAAGCTGATCCGCAAGTTCGACGACCTCAACAGCCCGCTCGCGGACCAACTCGCGCTGGAGATAGGCCGCAACGCGTCATTGCAGTACCTCGCGTCGCAATCCGAATACGACATGCTGCGCGTGGCCGCGCTGCGCGAAAGCCTCGGGCTGGCGGGCCAGTCGGTGGCGAGCGCGCGCGCATATCGTGACAAGGTCACGATGAAGGACTGCATGGCGGTGGCCGGTGTGCCGACCGCCCACTATCGGCGCCTGGAGGTCGCGACCGACCTGCCCGCGTTCACCGACGCGCACGGCTATCCGGTGGTCGTGAAACCAGTCGACGCGGCCGGCTCGCGCGGCGTGCGGGTGCTGAAAGATGCGCGCGATCTGCACGACTTCCAGCTCGCCCCGCCCGCGCGGCAGTACATGGTGGAGACCTTCGTCAGCGGTAAGATGTATCACGTCAACGGCCTGCTGCGCGGCGGCCGCTACGAATTCATCGTGCCGTATCGCTACATCAACTCGTCGCTCGACTATCAGGCGCATGGCTGATACGGCAGCATGACAATGCAGCCCGACACGGAACTGGGCGAGCGCCTGGTCGCGTTCTGCAAGCGCGTGATCGCGGCGCTACCGCCGACCGATCCGCTCGCGTTCCACGCGGAAATCTTCTGCGCAGACGACGGCACGCTGCTGCTGAACGAGATCGCGAACCGTACCGCCGGCTCGCTGATCATCGAGCTGATCGAGCAAGACTACGGCTTCAACCTGAGCCGCGCGTGGGTGCGCGCGCAGTGCGGGCTCGACACGCAGATCGGCGCCGGCGCGCGGCCGCAGCGCTACTCGGCGTCGCTGATGTTCCCGACGCGGGATGCCGCGCTGCGCGCGCTACCGTTCACCACGCCGTTCGAGTGGTGCACGAATCTGTTCGTCAACGGGCGACAGGGTATGGTCAATGGCAAGGCCGCGACGTATACCGACGACGTGCTGAGCGTGATCGTCACCGGCGCGAGCGAGGCGCAGACCGCCGAGCGCGTCGCGGAGGCAAGCGCGTGGCTCGAAGCGCGGATCGTCTGGCAGGCCGCGCACTGACGCGCATCGATATGGAACGGCAACCGATCGAACGGGCCGCGCCCGCGCCGGCCTTCACGACGCACGCAGCGACCGGCCGGCCGCTCGAGCTCGGCGTCGTGATGGCGATGTATTCGCTCGCGCCGCTCGTGATGGCGATCCACGCTGGCGCGGCGGCGACCCGCTTCGGGCCGCGCTGGATGATGGTCGGCGGCAGCGCAATACTGCTCGGTGGCGCGGCGCTGCAGGCGGTACCGGGGCCCTACGCGCTGCTGTTTCCCGGCGCGCTGCTGTGCGGCGTCGGCTTTACCGCGCTCCAGATCTCGCTGCAGTTGCACATAGGTGAGCGCAGCGCACCCGACGCGCGGGTGCGCAACTTCGGCTATTTCTCACTGACGCAGTCTGCGGCGACGTCACTTGCCGCGATGCTGGGAGGCTCTCTGTCGGGCGCGTGGGGGGGCGCACGCCGCTGCAGGCGACGGCCATCGCCGCCGCCGTGCTGATCGCGCTCGTCGCGACCAGCCGGCACGCGTTCCGCGCGAGCACGGCCCCGCCGGCCGCGCCGGCGGGCGGCGCGCGCGATCGCGCGATCGTCAGGCTGATCGGCCAGCGCGACGTGCGCACGGTGCTCGTTGCCGGCGCGCTGCTCGCGATGGCGTGGGATCTGCATACGTTCATCGTGCCGTTCATCAGCCGCAGCGTGCGGTTGTCGCCGGAACAGATCGGCATCGTGCTCGGGCTGTTCTCGTGTGCGACGTTCGCGATCCGGCTGTGCCTGCCGGGCCTCGTCAGGTGGGTGTCGAGCGTGTGGGTGATTCGCGCCGCGCTGATCGTCGTCGGGCTGTGCTTCGCGGCGTATCCGTGGCGCACCAGCTACGCGACGATGGGCGTGCTCGCGGTGTTTCTTGGGCTCGCGCTCGGCACCGCTCAGCCGAACCTGCTCGCGCTCGTCCACGACGTGGCGGCGGAACGGGACGTGGGGCGGCTGATCGGCCTGCGCACGATCCTGCTCAACGTCGGCGCGTCGCTGTGGCCGCTGTGCTTCGGCGCGCTCGGCTCGCCCGTCGTCGGCTTCGTGCTGCCCGGCGCGGGCATGATTTTCCTGCTGGCCGGCCTGCGTTTCTCGCTGACGCCGTCGCACGGCAAGCCTGCCCCCTGAACACGGAACCCAAGGAGCCTGACGTGCTCGCCACCAACCCTCTCGCCCCTCTGCTCAACCGCCGCTCCACGCCGTCACGCCAGCTCGGCGGCGCCGAACCCGAGCCGGCCGTGCTCCGGGGCTTGCTGGAAGCCGCGGTGCGCGTACCCGATCACGGTAAGCTCGAACCATTCCGCCTGATCTTGCTGAGAGGGGAGGCCAAGGTCGCGTTCAGCGAATGGCTGGCCGCGCGCGCGCTGCGCCGCTCGCCCGACCTGACGCCCGCGCAGCAAGAGAAGGAGCGGCTGCGTTACACGTTCGCGCCGGTCGTGATCGCGGTGATCGCCTGCATCGACACTGACAGCAGCGTGCCGGCGCTGGAGCAGTACCTCAGCGCGGGCTGCGTCGCGTACAATCTGCTGCTGGGCGCGTGCGCGCTCGGGCTCGGCGCGCAATGGCTGACCGGCTGGGCGGTCTACGACGCCGAAGTGGCGGCGCTGCTCGGGCTCGACGGCAACGAGCGGCCGATCGCATTCGTGCACGTCGGTACGCCGGAGCAAGCAGCAGCCGAGCGCGAGCGCCCGGACCTAGAGCGTGTGTTGAGCGTCTGGACGCCAGCATGACGCGCCGGCCCGCATTCCGCCGGCGGCCTTCGCTTTCGCCTACCGGCTCCACATCATCGGGTGCGTCGCGCCGGTCGACGTCGTGGGTTCGCCCACCACCTGGCCGAGGTCGTTGATCCCGGCCGCCGAACTGTAGCTGCCCCCCGGCAGCGTGCTGAGATCGTTCATCGTGCCACCCCGGTACAGCTAGATCGGTCTACACCGGTAAACTGCATAAAAATCAAGTGTGAGCAGTCGGTCGAGCGTGAGTTTCTGTTCGGCCGTCAGGCGTCGTGTGACACGTTTGAATAGGCGGGATTGTGCCCGGGCATGGATCTGTTCGGTCAGTCGAACCAGGGTCGAGAACGCCGGAAGTTCGATATTGCGCGCGATCAGCTCGTCGATCGTCGCGTTGATGATGTCGACAGGTTGGCCCATCGTGCGCGATGCGGTATGCGCGGCTCGTGTTGCGATCGCGTTCGCGGCGGTACCGTAGTACGGCTGCACCTCCAGATAGGCATGTACCGCTGCGTAATGCCGGAACAGCGTGGGCGAAGACGCGGTGTCGTAGCCGAATCGAGCGCCGTTGCCCATGTCAGCCGCGGCACGCAAATGGTCAACAATGGCGTCCGAAATGTCGCCGAGGATCGTATCATGCGCTGCAGCGCATAATCACGAACCTTGTTTATACCCCTCCAATGCCGCACGCGGGTTGTCGACAGCGACACCAGTGCATCAAACCGCCTGCCGGCGTCGAGCGACGGCGCGACCAGGCGCACACAGGGCTGATGGGAATCAGATTGCCCGTGTCGAGCCCTCATGAACAGACGGTACATATCGAGCGCTTACGGAAGACCTCCGTCAAGAGCTGTGCTTCCGCAGCGGCATGATGTGCTGGCGACGTCTGCGAGACTGGCAAGCGATCGGTGTATGGCATCGACTGCATCGAGCGGTTACGTCGATTGCGTGAGCACGACCAGAGCGATTGGGAGCGCGCGAGCGTCGATGGAGTCAGCGTCTCCGGCCCCAGGTAGCCAGGAAACAGGTCTCCACCCGACCGAGGCAAGCTCGAATCGGAATGACACATCATCGTAGATGCACGCGGCATTCCTCCGGTCGTCACGATCACAGGAGCTGACCGGCACAATTCGACGGTATTCGAATCCGTCACTTGAGTAGATTCTGCGCTATTCCATCTTCCTTGGACGGTGGAATCGATGAAACGGGCATAACACACTCTAGTGTTGCTGGCCGCTTATTTTCGCTCCGCGGTATAAGAGTTCGCTCACCGCGTCAAGAAGCCCGCCCACTATAGTCACAGTGATGCTCGTGTAATCACTTGCAATTGAGGCGAGGCAAAAATGGGTATATGTGTATCGGTGAATCGCTCCGCAATTTCCGACGACGACGTTTCCCAGCATGGGAACGAACGCATCCGGAACGTGAGAAGTCCGGACAGTCGAGGTTCATCGCGTACGCGATCTGCAGCGCTGTCGCCTCTGTCATCTCGATCACCATCG
The DNA here is from genome assembly GCF_001526325.1 of Burkholderia sp. MSMB1826. Lineage (NCBI taxonomy): Bacteria > Pseudomonadati > Pseudomonadota > Betaproteobacteria > Burkholderiales > Burkholderiaceae > Burkholderia > Burkholderia sp. MSMB1826. The sequence goes on along the minus strand of NZ_LOYN01000033.1, from coordinate 29,251 downwards.
AGTGAAGCGGCTACGTTGCCCTACGAAGCGGTTGAACCATTGACCCATTATTTGGACGCGGTCACCCTTGGTAGGTTTTCGTTAACGAATACCCAGTTTGGCGGGTATCTTTCCGAGGCGCGGCAGCGCGTACAAGAAGAAATTACAGCCGATGTTCAAAGGGCGAATCAGGAATTCGGAAATCAATCCAGTGCGCCACTTCAATCATTTCGCCGGGTTTGCTCCTTGCCGGATGAGGCGAGAGCTGAGCTGCTCGCTAGCGCGGTGAATGGATTTCGTCTCTGGCAAGGGGGGGATATGGACGGAATCCACGCCTCGCGCGTCTCTTTTGCGTCGCTGTGTGGGGAAGTTCGAGAAATGCGAAATCACGAACGATTCCCGGAGCTCGTGTCCGACCTTGTCAATCGCGCATTGTTTGAAATGTATGACACGGGCGACGAGTGGAACACACACAATAATGCGCAGCCGCTGGAGCAGGTGCTTTCGGTCGTAGAGCATCTACCTGAGAGGCAACGACGTGAGCTTGCGAATTTTATGAGGAACAATGTCGTTCCTATGATCAAGGTGGATGATCGACGGCAAGCGCAGAATGCGATCGCCGCGATCGCGCCTCGCCCTCGACGCTACTTTTTGTAGGTTCATTGCCGAAAGTTGTGGAGCCCTTGAGGGCAAAGCGTAACGTGACAGCTGATTTGATAGGCGTGGGGGCGAAAATCGCTAGATTGCCAGGATGTTCGGTTGCCGGGCTGTTGGATTGGCTATCGGCAGACCGCGTGGAATGACAGAAAGGCGGAAGCCGTATGCTTTCTCTGTTTCTGAAACCGGTCAAGGGCGACGGATGAGTTCGGGTACGGACTATCGCTCTGCCACTGTGGCGATCGACCCCGATCACACGGCAAGTTTCCTGAATTGGACGGTGTCGTCCGTGCGAAACGACCCGGGCCTTCTTCGACTTGTTCCCAAGACATTGCCGAGAGCAACAAACCGCTCACGTTCGATACACCACGGTCTACGAGTTGGCGATCAAAGGATAGTGTTCGCAGGCAGAAGGCATCCGCGTATCCGAAGGAATTGCCAACTGCCAATCGGCGCGATGCCGTGCGTCTACTGGCATCCGACAAACTCAAGTCACTCTGGTTCTACCGGAAACCCGCGTGGACAGAAAAAACCTGGAAGCAATGGGCCGCGCAGGCTCGTATCCGAGCGCAGGGATAAGCAGCTCGCGTAGCGGTTCACAAGAAATCCAAGCAGTTCACCCGCGAGCATCAGTCTTCTGTGCGCGTGTCCCGGATTGCCTGGGCTGTGCACATTGATTCGTTTCGGGACGTACTGATTCGCTGGATGTTGCGAGGTGACATACGAAATTCACATACTCTTGTTTAGCGCTTCGCTGGCTCCGCCGTTTCGGGAGGCAATAGCCAGTGCAGTCTTTCAGGGTGAGATACCCATTATTACTATATATAGCTGGAGGCTTCATCGTGCCAATTTCACGCGTGAAGGCGTCTGCCGGGCAGTCCGCCCAGTCGGTGGATGGGTCAAGTTCAGTCGCGAGCGCTAGTATCAATCGACGAGGAAACGCGAAAAAATTTCCGATCGTCAAGTCGCGCGGTAACCGAGTATTGGATACGTTGCGCACGATGGGAAAAAAGGCACAGAAAGCGCTCAAGGCAACAGGCAAAACCACCACTCTTCCGTTTTATAGCAGCACCGAAGTTGTGCCGCGTCACGCGAGGCCGCAGTCGCCGCTTGATGTACTCGTGCAACCGGATCTGTCAGCAACCAACCCATCGACGCTCGGGCGCAAACACGAAAAGAACATTGCATCGCTCGGCATTGTTGATGAAAAAAAAACGGCAGAGCATTTAAGTGGGCGCATCCAGGCTGGATTGCCTAGTGATCTCCTAACGCCGCTCGGTATGCGCTCTTACGTGATCCGGCAGTGGCAGGAAATCGAAACGGGCGGCCGCTTCAGTACCCGGGACATCGACGGGTTGATGCAGGCGTTGGAGCAACTGGTTTCCGCACAAATGGGCGCGGGCATCGAGCCCGCTCACGCGCGAGAGAATGCGATTATCGTATCGAATGCGCTCGCCGGGGCGACGGATGGCGATCCAGCTCGAGCGGTAGCCGCACTCGGTGCGCTGGGGCGCAACGCCGACGCTTCAATGCCAGCACAGTCCGACATGCTGCGTTTCCAGATCGCACTGGGCAAGACGGGCACCGGCATGCAGACGCTGCTGCAGATCGCGCCTCATGTGTTCGAACCATACGCGATATCCGATGCCAGCGGTTCGGAAGAAGTACAGCGCGATGCCTTCCGCCATGCGCTGCGGGCGGCAGACCAGTTACTGAGCAGACAACCGCTACCAGGGCTGGTTCGGCTGGACCAGCTCGCCGATCTTGCCGATGCTGCTCTGCCGCCAGCGCAACGCACACGGGTCAACGCGGCCGAAGGCCAAGTACCGTCGGCTGACGGATGGACGCTCGCACCCGACGATATGCTCGCAGCCAAAGCGTTATGCGCAGCTCTAATTCTGAAGGCCAATCCGCATGCCCGACTTCCGCCGCACCTCGCGGAGGCCTATATGGCCTGGCGTAACGGTTTCGATCGTGAAGGCCGTGGAACGGACCTCGAAAAAACCCGTCAACGGATGTTCAAGCTGTTCAAGTACGTCGAACGTGCGGCCTCGAAAGGCAAGATCGCAGGTATCCTGTCGGGCTTCGTCGGCAAGAGCAAGTCGCCTTTGACCGCGCTGGACGCATTCGGCGCCCGCGGCATTGTCCTCGGCCATCCGGACGAGGAGTTCGCGCCATTCACGGCGGCATTGAGTTCCGTGAAGGAGCAGTTGCGCCATGCGCTGATCAACGAGCACTTGCCCCAGCGCGAGCGCGCGCTATGCGCGGTACGGTTGGCAACGCTCGAGCATTGGGAGGGGCGCATGGCGACCAGCGGCTTACGCGAGACGACGCGGTTCGACAGGGGCGACCACAAAGCTATCGCGATACGAGCACGTGCGTTGCTGCCGAACCGAATCCAAACGAGCGGAGAATCGGGCGTCGCGGTCACGGACGCCGACCACCTTGTGCATCGTGACGAGAACGCCGTGTTGCTCCATAACCATCTGGATAAGCTGAAGAAGATTACGCCGGCCGTACTCCAGAATTGGGCGCGCGAAGCGTGGGCAGTGTCGGATAGCTCGCTCCCACCCGGCGTCGAGAGTCAAATCTCGAATCTGCGTCAGGCGTTTGACAAGGATGTTCGCCCGCGCGGCGGCGACGCCAATGCGCAGTTCGCCGCGATCGACGACCTGATACGAACTATGCCGGAAACCTATGATATTCGTCTGACTGGAGGCGGTACCTACGGCGTGTCGAGCGTGCCATCCGAGTCGCTTGCCGCACTCGCCGGCAAGCTCGCGGTGCCGGCCGTCGCGGTGCTTCCTGACGTCGGATACATCAAGGGCCGTCATGCAGTCATCGATGTTGGTTCGAACGCGCATTTCGGCCATTTATTCATTGGTGCCGATGCACGTTCGGCGATGTATGCGGGCGGTGGCGGTTTCGCCGGATGGGCGTTCGGCGGCGCGAAGCACAATGTGATGATGGCAGCAGTCTCGGGCGGGGTACGGCGCGGCCGCACCTCGGGCGGGCCACGGGGCGTCACGATTCGGGTACGCCGATCGGGCGGCGACGGGCGTGAGTCCCTCGCGACGTGGCGTACGAAGCTGCTTGACGTTGTCGAGACCGCGCGGACGAGTGGGCCATCGGGCGGTGTACCGCGCAACGTGGACGAACTGTGGAGCGGATTGGCGCATAAATTCGCGGCCGATCCAGCAGTGTCGATCAACTGGACGGAGAACCATAGCACCACACGCTACACGACTGGCTCCGCCAGTGCCACCCTTCGGGCTGGCACACCGAATACGCGTGTGGGACCGAGCTTCTCGGCGTCTGTTACGCGGTCGACCACCCGCAATCGGCTCGACGACAAGACTGGAAGTCTTGTACTGAATACAGCGGTCCGCAATCAGGCACTGTCCGTGCCGCTATCGGCAACCCTGATTGAGAACGTTCCGAGTGCGCTGTTGCCTGGTGGAGGTTTGCCGGCGCATGAGCGCGGACATATTGCAGCGTTATCGTTTCCGTCGGTGGCCTACGCCGGAATCGGAACGACGCTGTGGGCGACCAATACCAACGCGGCGCTGCGCGTTGGTCGAGATGGTGACCGCGTTGCAGCAAACCTGACGTTCAAGGACACGGAATTTGGCACATATCAGGAATTCAAGCAGTACGTAGACTACTGCCGGCCGAGACTAGCAAGCGCGTTCGGCGGCACCGAGGACGCGCACCGCAAGCTCGACGAGATGCTGACGCTCTCCGAGCGGGCAAACAACGGCGGCAACGTCATCATGGGAGAGCGCTGTACCTTGACCGACGCCGCAGGGAAGCGACTCAATTTTCTTTATCAGATGCGACGTCATCACGAAGGAGCGTCAGCATCGTCGGAACGGAAGACCGAAATCGGCAAGATCGACGCCGAGATTGCACGGACATTCGGCGCCGACGCGAGCTGGAATCGACCGACGCTCTATGTACTGGAGACGCTGGGTAAGCAACGTACGGCGGGCTTGTCGTTCATGCTCAATATGCAAAGTACTCAAAGCGTTTCGGGCGTCCGCGAACTATCCGTGCTTGCTCCGCCTCGACCGTGAGATCGACCACCGGGTGTGTCCATAACACGTTCCATTAGTCGAAGTGCATCGGATCGTTGTGCGCGTGCCATCGTGGTACGTAGCCTGGTAGGCAATGAGTTGCATTGACCCGTCGCGAAAGTTTGGGCTGGTCGGGTTAAGTTAATACGGATTCGGCAACTGCTGTATCAAGTTGCCGATAGCAGCAAGTCGCTGCTTCAGAACGTCAGATGTGGCAGTGTCGGATCTTGCGTCGCAGGAACGGTAACTCCGGCGGGAATCGGTATGACGTTGCAGCAAGCGCTGTTGGCCCAATTCAACGATCAGGACGGTAGTCGACGGAACGGACACATCTTTGTTCGACGTCGTTCCGGGGGAGACGTCATTAGTGTCCTGTCGTAAATTTCTATCGACATTCGAAGAATGCGGCGGCCGGAGACGACCGCCATTCCGACAGCCCAGCCGAGTTCAGTCCGAGTTCATTGCGTGCCGGGGGCGTTGATCTGAGCTAGACGGTCGTCGATTTTATCGAAATAGGCCTCGGCTTTATTATGGAGCAGGATAACCGGGTCTAGCTTCCCGAGGTTTTCAAAAGCTTCGATGATTTCGTTGTCGCGAAGTCGCTCAGGAAGCTTGCCGAACGCTGACCGGATTCGTTCTTCGGGGGGAGTTTCGTACTCGACGATTTCATCGTCTTGATGAGTATCGGCGGTTGGTAAATAAGTACCCGCCACGATCTGCGGAAGGATTCTCTCGACATCTTGTACTGAAGCGACGCCGAGTTTCGTGAGGTCTGTCGCAATCTCGTGAAGCAGTCGCCGATTTTGCGAATATTGAATTTCCTGAAATTCGTGAATTACATCGTATTCGTTGACATCAAGCTTGATGAGATGGCCAATGTTCAGGCCATGCAGCATCTCATCAGGAATAATGCCTTGCGCAAGGCTCGCATCAAACTTCCCCGGGTTGCTTTCCACCAGATTAGCGAGATGTTGTCCGGCGACACGAGCGGCCGCATTGCGATGCTGCTTCTCTTGCTTCAGTTGTGGAGAAGCGCGTAGGCTACTCGACGTACTTGTTTCGACCATGTCTCGTTTATCCCGAACATGTACGGCCATTGGCGCGAGTCGCACGCTTTTTCCAGTATTCCCGATCCGGCCTCGCTCAATGAAACGCGTAGTGAGCGCTGTTGGCCTCTCGGCGTGCATCAGATTGACTAGAGCATTTTCGGCGAGGCGCCTTGATGTTGGCGCACTGCGCGGCGGTGTCGTCGATTCTTTGGCGGAGGATGCCGAGCGTTTTTGGAGCCCCGGCAACGCGAAGCTGAAATATCGTTTTTTTTTTGCTTTCAGACGAACTGGCACCGGGTTTGTCAGTAGGCTCGCTCGGCGCGGATCTGTTTGCCGCGGCGCGGAAACGACTGATGATAGACATGGTTGGACCTCTTGCAGTGGATGACGCAGACTTGGTTCTGCGATTGGACTATCGACATCAATGAGGCGAAGTGGGTTGTAAACAGCGAAAGATTAAGGATTCCAACGAACTCTGTACGACCGCCTGTCGAGCAATTTCATTGCTGGTTGGTAAGAGCGATCACTCGATAGGTTATCTTCGCGAGAGGCTCAGAAAATTCGCCGTTGCGAAAGCTGCTTGGTCGGTGGGTAGGGCATCGGCCTTGTTCGGCTGATAAATGGCATTCGAATCTGTTCTCAACACGGGTTATTGGCTAGCAACGACTCCTGACCCGCTGTTACTTCCTACTGCACATTTGCATTGGAAAGACACCCTCCGTGTTTAGTGTTGGAGATCGAGTGTTTAGCGGCCGGGAGACCGCATCGCGGCAAGGTCTGTATTCTGGTGGTAGCAGGCGACAGCTTCTTGTCCGCAATTTTCGTCAACGCCCCCGAAATTTCGCAGCGAAACCAAAGCACTGTGGATGGAGCAGGCTATTTTGGATCTAGCCAGCAGCGTTCCGCGGGCTTGGTCACTCGTGCGGACACCAGCGCACCGGTTTGCCGACGCGGATAGTGCTTCATCGCCCGTCCCCTCTGGACGTGGCATGCGTCAGGCTCTTAGGGAAAGCGAAAATGAGAATCACATTCAAGGAAGGTGGCGGATTTCAAGTCGAAGATCATCCTGATGATCGCCCCCACAGCCTTGACGCAATTAATTCGAGGGCCGCGAGCCGCTATGGTGGGGCACCTGTGTATTTCGACGCGCTCAAGCACGGAAGCTTTGCAGATTTCGAACGGTCGAGCGACTACGACGTGTCGAAGTCGCAGATCAGAAAGAGTCTGGACTCCCTTCGCCAATTCCTGGATAGAAAGGCGGGCCATGAAAATCAGATCGCATCGGCTCAAATTGAAGAGTTTGGTAAGCGCGTCGCTTCAGGATCGACTGGCTTCTTTTCTACCCGTGTCGCGCTCGCGCATGGGATCGGTAAAGAGGCTATCGAGCATCTCGCATTCAGTATTGAAAATCCGCAGATCAATGAGGAAACGCGAGAGGTCGCGCTGAAGAATCTCGCACCGGAATTGATCGCATGCGCCGACGGGGCCATCGACCAGTTGGTCAGGCGAGCGAGAGAACTCGATCTTCAAGGCGCAGGTGGATTGAAATTCAACGCCAAGGCTGAATGGGAAAGGATGCTAACGCAATCGATTCTCCAGTTCACTCAGGCCCGGTTTGGGGCAAGGCCGAACTATCGGAACAACGAAATTCACTACCACAATGCGTGCTGGAATCATCTTGCGACCGACTATGGCATGAAGCCTGCCGAAGATATGTTTATATCAGCTTTGAACCTGACGCAAAACGACCTGATTGCAAGCAAGCGCTACGTAACACAGCGGGTCACGCCTGGCAGGCTTGTACATCACGTGGCTCAGAACGCTCTTGCAGAGATTCGTAGTCGGTTTTCTGCACTTGCAGATAGGCCATTGACTGCTGACGAAGTCTTTGAGTTTTATCCGGAGTTCGAGGCCTGGGCGATTACGGAACTACAAGACCGATACGGGAACGTGCCGCCTGCCGCGTTGTTCGTGAGCAGCGAAGACGAGCACGAGATTCTAATTTACCGAATGGTCCGTGACCCCGCCCTGTTGATGCCGACTATCGGGAAGAGCCTCGTCGACGGTGGTTTGCTTAACGAGTTTCCGATGCGCGTTGTCGTCGACAAGGGGCGAGAGCAGGTCATCGAACTGGCGTATGAGGCCTTTCTCGTCCGCAACGTCACCGACAAGGAAAACCGCTCGCTGAATATCGACGACCTCAATGATTTAGACGCTGTACTGACGCCTCAAATGGCCATCGTGGCATTGAGTAACGCTTCTAAGGAAGAATTGCTCGCGACACCACCGGAACGTGTGGCGGCGCTACTCGCAAGCCAGCGAGACCAGTTTGCATGGTTGGCGCTACAGAGCAATTCAATCGTGCGGTCCTATAGGGACGCACGTCCAGATTCGGCGGATGTATTGCTTGCTCACGTGCCAACCGCAATGCATGAATTGGACCCCAAGCGTCGGGAGTACATCTTGATTCTCGCAGCGAAGGCTGGCGACGGACATCTCGCGGAAAGACTGACCGGGTGGATCACACGAATCAGCGAGACAGACGATCGCGGTAATACCGCGCTGCATTACGCTGCGAGTCAAGGTATGTCGACTTTGATCGACAGGCTAGGCGGGAAGCTCGACTTTAATGTGCTCAATCGAGACAACCGGACGCCTCTCATGTTGGCCGCGCGGAATGGACACCGCACTGCGATTCGTGAACTGATCGCAAAAGGAGCTGATATCGAACGTACGGTCGGCAACGGACGAACCGCGTTGACGATCGCAGTGGAGGCTGGACAAGTAGCGTCAATTGAGGAATTGCATGCCCATGGGGTGAATCTCGAGCCGGTCGACGACAGAGGGTGGAGTCCTGTACTGGTTGCCGCTGCTTTCAATAAGCGCGCAGCGATGGCGGGGCTTCTGGCATGCGGTGCTGATCTTTCACGTACCGATAACAAGGGTTGGAGTGCTTTGTGCATTGCTGCCGCGCACGACAGCGCCGAGATCATCGCGGAATTGGCGGAACGGCACGTCGACGTGGAGCAAACCACGCCGGACGGCGCCACTGCACTGATCATCGCCGCAGCGAAAGGCCACGTCAGGTCGATCGAGACGCTTGCGACGCACCGCGCCGACCTTGACCGTACGGATGGACGTGGCATGACCGCTGTGATGTCTGCTGCTTCCGCAAACCATACAGCTGCTATCGAAGCGCTAGTTAGTCACGGCGCCGACCTCAATATCGCTTCGCCGGACGGAACGACCGCATTGATGTTCGCAGCTGTACTCGGGCGCGTAGCGGCGATCGAGATGTTGTCGAAACACGGCGCGCGTCTAGATGCCGTTAACCAGCGGGGTGCGACGGCGCTTATGGGTGCTGCGTTAAACGGGCATACTGCAACGATCGAGGCCTTGATCAGACTTGGCGCATCCGTCGATCTCGCCATGCCAAGCGGCATGACGGCGTTGTTGTACGCCGCGGGGCATGGACACACGGAGTCGGTAAAAGCACTCGCCGAAGGGGGGGCCGATCTGAATTTGGCGTCCGGCGGCGGAATTACCGCATTGATGCATGCTGCCCAGCGCGGGCACGCTGGTGTCGTGGAGGCGCTGGCAGCGTGTGGGGCTCGTCTTGAAATCGCTGACGGAAACGGCTGGACCGCATTGTTACATGCAGCAGTGATGAAGCACACGCACGTGATCTCAGCGCTAGCCAAGGTCGGGGCCAATCTCGACCAAGCGGACGCCGATGGCATGACGGCGCTGATGAAGGCTAGCCAAGTGGGAAACACGGCCGTGATCGAACTGCTTGTAGCTAGCGGCGCAAATCTGCACATCTCGGACGATCAGGGTAAAACTGCTCTCATTCATGCCGCAGATGCCGGGAATGCGGCAGCCGTCGCTGAGCTGATCGCGAGGCATGCGAACCTCGAACACTGCGACAAGCATCAATGGACCGCATTACTGCACGCAGCCAATGCCAATGACTCGGCTGCGCTCGTAAGACTGTTGGAGGCAGGAGCGCGCGTCGAGCATACCGATGAACAAGGTTGGAATGCCTTTATGGTTGCGGCATCGGCGAATCGTATCCCGGCAATGGAAGCGCTGGCCGCGAAGGGAATCGATCAACAGGCGACCGACCAGAAAGGACGTACTGCGCTGATGATCGCGGCGTCCGACAACAGTTTTGATGCGATTTCCTGGTTGCTGTCGAGAAGCGATATTGAGCAAAGCGACGTCGACGATCAGACCGCCCTATCTCTCGCGGCTGCTAGCGGTCATGTCGAAGCGTTGGAGGTGCTGTTGATCGCGGGAGCTAACGTGCACCGCGCCGACATGAACGGGCGGACCCCGCTGATGCATGCAGCCATGTCGGGCGAATGCAACGCGATCACGGTATTGCTAGAGCATGATGCGAATGTGGAGGACGTCGACGAGCATGGCATGTCTGCGCTTTTGATTGCCGCTCAGGCCGGCGATGCCGATGTTCTGGACGCGCTCCTCAAGGCGAATGCCGATATTCGTCGAACCGACGAGCGTGGCTGGACCGCGCTGATGCATGCCGTGAACAGTGGCGATGACGAGGCCATTATCGCGCTGCTGGAGCATGGTGCCGCCACCGACGTTGTCGACCACGAAGGGCTGACAGCGCTCGATCATGCTCGGAGACTCGGATACTCCAATATTGTCGGTTTGTTGACACCGGTCGAAACCGATGACGATTCGAGCTCGTTTGATTCCAAACGATCGCTCGACCCTGTTTCCGGGCGGTCGTCTCCGGCGACGTCCATCGAGCTATCAGGTGAACGGAGGGACCGTGGAGCGTTTCCGCCATCGTCGCCAGAGCCGTCTTCGAAGCGGCGTAGATTTTAACAGCGCTTATTGGAAGAAGTAGAGGATGAGTGAAGGGCAATTGCATAACCTTACGCCAAGTCTGACTGACGCCAGAATTGAAATGCGCGGTTGCAACGCACATCAGGTAATGGACTGCTGTCGACGTAACGGAACAAATCGGCCGAGAAATCAACGCGAACTGAACTCGTGGGATCTGGGCAATGTTGCGTCGATCGAACAGGGTTGACAGGCGAGCCTGCAGGCTCGATGGGATACGAACAGACAGTCGCAACCTGAACCGCCTTTTCGCACGGAAAACCTGTGCTGATCAAAAGTGGTCCCCACACCGCTTCGTCCATCGGCGGGCCGACAAACTAGCGAAGCAGCATGTTGTAGGAGATTTGCTCCATCAGCATGCATTTGCTTCGAATGGAGTACAGCACCTGCAAGAGCGACGCCCGAATTAGCTTCTCCGGAGCAATGTTCGCGCGACCGCCCTTCGTATCGCGTTCGTACATGCGTGCGAGCACGGGGCCCATACGCTTGAGCGCGTCGTTCTGCCAGATACGAATGGGGCGGAGAGGGTGATTCGCCGGCACAGAGTCGTCCAGCTTCGTCATTGTGAGCATCGCCTCGGTGTAGCTGCCCGCTCCGCGAATCGTTTCGGTCTCGGGATTGTCTGTTCCCTTTTTTCGACGTTTGCCGTTTCCGCTCCGATGGCGACGGCGGGAGCTTTTTCAACAGCCAGCTATCGTCAGGCATGCACGCTTCGTCGCATTCGCTCCTTTTTCGGTTCTGAACGCATGTGGAGCGCCAGTACGGCGCATGATGCTGATCGTGTCACCGTTGTGCCAATTCTCATTTTCGTCGCAACTGAACTTGTTGCTCGCTGCCCCCGCATGGACATCGGTGACGGATGGCCATGATCAATATCCCGCGGGTAAATATTCATGGCATGCAGAAGTTTGGTGCGTCGCATAGAATCATTGTCATGAGTAGAGTCAACCGAGGTAGCGGCAGGGCCTGGGACGGCGCCACGCCGTCGGACACGCCTTCCATTTCGCAAAGCACGGAACGGACTGGGCGCAGCCGCCAGTCCAGTTCGCTCGCGCACCTGCGGGCGTGGTCTCAGTCGGGGGCATCTGCGAGCTCCTCGCACCTGAGCAACCGTAGCGATGCGGGGCTTCGCTCGGCAGCGCCTTCACAAGGTTATCGTTCGGTAGATACGGCCTCGCTGTTGAGCGAATGCGGCGGTATTGGGCTGCGGCCTCAGGACACGTGGTCGCTGCATTCAATCACGAGTGCCAGCGCGTCGCAACGATGGGGCGACGATCTTGCACTGGGTTCGTCGGCAACTGCATTGTCGCAACGCACACGAACCTCGAGGCTGACGGAGGCGATGAAGGGCAAGGGCAATTTGACCGAACACTCCGGATCATCCAGCAATTCGCACCTGACCTTGTCGAGCACGGATATGGCGCGCAACCTCAGTGAAATGGCTGACCGGTTTTCCGATCTGTCGACGTACCGTGGTGAAAAGAGGCGGCGTCCGGTGCAGCAGGTGAAAAGCTTCGCTGAGCTGATGCCCATGCCAGGGATGCATGCCGCGCCAGTCCGTTCTCAAGGTGGGATGAGCGACGTCGAAATCGCGGAAATGATCGAGGAGTTGCAGGCGGTGGGGGGGCACGGTGTTGTCGGCGCTGGGGAGTCCTCTTCGGCGCCTCGAACGGGGATGACCGATGCCGAAATCGCGGATATGATTGCCGAGCTGCAGGGAGTGGGAGGGCACTGGCCTGCCGAGGCAGCCGCCCCCTCATCTGCACGCTTCGACGAGGCGATGCCGAACGCTAAAGCATCGTCCCGTCGCGGTAGATCGGCGAGCACAGCGCCCACCGAGGCTTCGCTGCGGAGAAAGCAGCGCCGTGCAGAGCTGGCCCAGCAGATGACCGGCAATCCCAACGCCACTGAGGCCGACTACAACCGGCTGAAGGCAACGGAGCGTGCCCGAAAGATGACCGGCAATCCCGACGCCACTGCGGCCGACTACAACCGGCTGAAGGCAACGGAGCTCGCCCGGAAGTTGACCGGCAATTCCCGTGCCACTGCCGCTGACTATCTCCGGGAGAAAAAAGCGGCGCGGGCCCGGAAGTTGACCGGCAATCCCACCGCCGCTGCCACTGAGTATGACCAGGCGGTGAAGGAGAGGCTGGCCCGGGAGATGACCGGCAATCCCGACGCCACTGCGGCCGACTACAACCGGCTGAAGGCAACGGAGCGTGCCCGGGAATTGACCGGAGATCCCGACGCCACTGCTAGTGATTACAACCGTGAGATGCATAGGCGGGCCAAAGAGCGAGCGGGGAACCCCAACGCCACCTAGACGCACATCATCTCGAACGACTTGTCGGCGGGACGATGATCGGCGTGAACCGTCTCAACGCACTAGGCCGGCGTGGGAGCATTGAATTCCCGCGAATAGTCGAACAAATTGCCTATCGAAGAGGACCTGACGAGCCACGGACGCTCTAAACGCTTTCGACGTCCATGACCGTCTTGCAGATTTATCGAAGCGGAGAAATTATGCTTCGCAAGTTCCATTCGACAATCTCGCCGCGCTCGGCGGCATCGCTGCAAAAGCACTGCGGCCGTAAATAACATAAGCGGTACGTGGTTTTCTTCGTGGCCGATCCGCGATCGGATGCGCGGTGGCGATCCCAGTGAAATCCGGGACGATCGGCCGAGTGCCGTGACGGAGTCCAATGCCGTCTGTTCCACTATCCAGTACTTTGCTCCCCGGTCTCGGTTGGCGATTGACGTGCCTGCTGCGGAGCTTTCAAAGTGCCTGGACAACTAAGGCAAGATCGGATCTCCTCGGATGGCACTCGCACCTTGCTGCCGGCATATTGTCGCCAGTCGTAATGCCGCGACGAACGAGGCAACCCACGGAGCCTGACGCGGCCTCCGGCTCAGTGGCCACATGTGCCGGCCTCGGAACGTCATGCGATTCCTCCTTGACTTCACGCCATTGCTATCGATGCACCGGTCACGAACGACGGCCGTCTCTCGAAGTATGGTGACAGAAACTGGCGCCACTGCTTTATAGAATCTCCTTTAGATCAGTGAACCAGAGTCGGTTCACCGATCCTCTTAAGAAGGAGCTGTAACATGCCGAAATTCGAACCGCTCGATCCTGCCTATCCGGTCGGCAGGCAAGTTGATATGGACGCTGGTCCCGTCGTCATGGTCAATCTCATCACCATGGCGACTGAGGACGAGGCCGCTTTTCTCACGGCATGGACCGCTGATGCACTATTCATGAAGAGACAACGCGGATTCATCTCAAAACAGGTGCATCGCACCATTGGCGAGAACCCGACCTACCTGAACTATGCTGTCTTCGACAGCGCCGCAGCATGGCGTGGTGCTTTCTGGACATCTGAGTTCCAGGAAAAACTGAAGGCCCATCCGGCTTCGGTCATCGCACGCCCCCACCTCTCTACCAAGGTCGCGGTGCCGGACCTCTGCACAGCTTGAAGCACAGGTGGCACATGAAGCGCATTCAATACAGCAACTATGGTGGCCCGGAGCTGATGTCGGTCGAGGAATTTGACTTGCCCAAGCCCAGCAGCGGCGAAGTGGCTGTGCGCGTCAAATTCGCCGCAATCAACCCGATCGACTGGAAGCTGCGCTGCGGAAGCATGAAGATCGTCACAGGCTGGTCCTTTCCCCGAGCGATGGGGATGGACTTCTCGGGTGTCGTCACGGAGGTGGGTCCCGGCGTCACGCGCCTTCAGGCGGGCGACGCAGTCTTCGGCCTTACCCGCTTCAAGCAAAGTGGGGCACTTGGTCAGGCGGTGGTCACGAAAGAGACTTTTCTGGCCAAAAAACCCGACAGCGTCTCCTTTGAAGACGCGGCTTGCCTTGGCACGCCAGGCGTCACCGCATGGAACGGATTGATCGACAAGGCGAAACTGCAGGCAGGCCAGCACGTCTTCATCAACGGCTGCGCGGGTGCCGTGGGCGAGGCGGCCGTGCAGATCGCGCTGCTTTTCGGAGCGACTGTCTGCGGTCGCTGTAGCAGCGCAGATATGGAGCGAGCTCGATCGCTGGGCGTGCAGAACGTCTACGACTACCGCGCGACGGGTTTGTCGACGATAGCCACGCGCTTTCATGTAGTCTACGATACGGCCGCAACGATGACAGTCTCGACCGGCACGGCGATGCTGCGCCGGGGAGGGGTGTTTCTCGATCTCAACCCCGACCTAGGCAAGTTCCTTCGCTCGTTTTTCGATCGGCGGCTGAAGCCCATCGTCGGTTCGCCGCGGGCCGAAATCCTGGAGGAGCTGGCGAGCGCCGCGCGGGAGCACAAGTTCAGGCTTCCGATCGGTGAAATCGTTCCGCTGAGCGGCGCAATCCGGCTCATTACTGAACTTGAAAAGGGTCGAAAACTCGGCGGCAAGGGCGTCGTAGCGATGGAGTGACCATGACCGGAAGCCATCGATTGTTCGATCTGTTGCAGGCGCTTCGCCGACACCGCTGGACAGTGTCGGGCGGCGCGCTCGCGCACGAACACGGCGTGGCTCTGCGGACCACCCGCGGCAACGTCGCCACGCTGCAGAGCATGAGCGTCGACATCGACGGAGAGCTTGGGATCGGCCGCATCCTGCGGTCCGGTTTCCTTCTTCATCCGCTGTCTTTCACTGAAGAGGAAATCCACACGCTCGTGATAGGCTCCCAGAGGGTCGTCGACAGATGGACAATACGTTACCCTTTGCCGTAAACGACGCGCTGGCGAAGATCAACACCGTTCTTCCGCTGGACTCATCTATCGAAGGGAGCGACGCTTCTTGACCTGAGCGAGGTTCGCCGTGCACTTCGTGAGCAACGCATCACGCTGTCGATCGACCATGCGCCGTCGAGAGAACAATTGGTCTGGCCGATCAAGTTAGGCCGCATTGAAACCAGGCGGTTCATCGTGGCCTGGTGCGAACTGGACGGGCAGTTTCGCATGAGCAGTATGGACGACATCGCGTGAACGCTACCCTCGCAATCGCCGCCTGTTCGTTACGGTATGGCGTACACAAGAAGTCCGGAAACGCAACGGGCAAGCGACCGTTTGTTGACCCGTCGGGATCGTCCACGCGATTCCGAGGAACATTCATTTATTCCGGCCAACGGTGCCACTACGGGAGCGACGATTGGCTCGAATCAATCATCTCGGACTGGCGTCAGTCGAAGCGGCAATTGGCCGGACAAGGGGCATGAACAAGGTAAGCGCTTATGCGCTGCAGCGCATAATCACGATCCTTACTCATATCCTGACAATTTCTTTGCGGCATGATTCATAAGAGTAAGAAAAAATCACTTATAGATAAACGAAATTATAATAATCTAAATATCGCCGCATCCACAATTTCGGATTATATTGGAGATTTCCCCAATCTAATCAGCGAAATATCAATCTTGGTGGCATGAGATATGTGAATTGAGAAGGTTATACAAAATCGATCGGACCGTTTTCCCCTCGAGAGATCCCACGAAGTCCAATTTGAGTCCAATAACAAGCGGGATGCGTGATCCGAAGATAGCCAAGATCACGACGATCAGCATGATTTTCGCGGTCAGTCAGAATGGATGCAAGCGGATTGTTATCGCGCGGTCGATAAAGGCAACTATGCAGTATAGACGTCCAAGGCGCTCATAGGTACATGTAATTTGTTATCAGCCGCGAGCGCCTCTAGCAAATGTCGCACGGTGACTTGCACACGTGGCGCCACGAGCGCCCGATGAGGATACTGCATTACCATCTCATACGTCCCGGGCTGGTGAAATTTGTGGAGGACTATCTTCAACGACCCGGAACGCAAACGGTCCAAGGCAAGATGAACCCCGACCTCGGCAATTCCGACACTATCGCACGCTGCCTGGACAAGGGATTCTGGTGCGGAAAGCGTTAGCATTGCCCTACTAGTGGGGTCTAGAGTAGTAATGCTTCCGTCGTCACCCTTGAAGCTCCAAGACGCGACCTGTCCGCTTAGGAAGCGCCGTGCAATGAGCTGGTGTCTCCGCAGCGCTTCAGGTGTTTGGGGGACGCCATGCTTTCCAAGGTAGTCGGGAGACGCAACCAGTACTGTATTCAACCGACAAATCTGTCGGGTCACGAGGGTCGAGTCTGGGATGTTGCCACCTCTAACCGCAATGTCGTAGCGGTCTCTGACAATATCAACAACTCGATCGTCGAAGTCAACTTCTACCGACAGGCCAGGATAGCGAGCTAGCAAAGAGGGCAATGTCGGAAGCACGTGGTCGCGCCCGAACGCCGCGCTTGTCGAAATGCGAACCCGTCCGGTTGGCGCGGTGCGCTGCGCGGCTACTGTATCGACGGCAGCATTAAGTGTTTCAAGCGCGACGCGCGCTTGGCGGACAAACGCCTGACCTTCTTCGGTCAACTTCAGCGTGCGGGTCGTGCGATTCACTAACCGCACGCCTAATGCCTTCTCAAGGGCCGCCACGTTCTTGCTAATGGCGGCTGACGTGACCCCCAGTTGCCGTCCCGCTGCAGCAAAACTTCCCGCATCAACGGTTTGAATCAGCGAAGCGATAGCTCGAACATGCTGCGAAGAATCCACACGGCCCTCCATGACGACAGTCTTGCGTCTTATAGTTGAGTAGGACAATTCTAAACTTTTAGTTGAGGGTGGTTCAACCAGTTCATGGCTTCTCGTCATCAGTGAAGGTGGTGACAATCGTGGATATGACGCTCAACCCGAACAGCGCAATGCTTTCATAACCATTACTGCCATCTATGACAGCGGAAGAAACCAAACTACCACTCAGGCGAAAGCGGTCGCTAACGGCGTTCACCGATCGCCTAGACCTCACGCTCGGTGTAGGCGGCGGTACTTCGAAGAGCTAAGTTGAAGTGACGTGGTCACCTTCGATTCGGACACCTATAACGGAACCATCAGTGCGAGGCTTAAAGAGGCAATAGAAGACTTGGCGCAGCAGATGTTAGCCTGTCAATCTTGGAGAAAGATTGCTACAGATCTCCCGATTTTTGGGGGGGCACGGATGTGACGAAAGGCTGTTCTTCCGCATCACGATGGTCTTCCTCACCGTTGAGCACTGCATGATCTGGATTGGATCGAAAAACTGACCATTCCAGTCGCAGTAATACAATCTCGTAATGAGTTATCTCGTTATATACGGGAATTCCGGCGAGAGCGTCGCCGAAGTGACCGGTCCGTTTTTGTTCATCGATTACTGACCCATGACTTGGTTTATTCCCGTAATGCTCGGAGCTTTAGCTGGCGCCATAATCGCGGCCGCAGTGTTGATGCTGAGCCGTTACCTTACTTGGCTGCAAGACAATGAGGAGCGCGCCGAGCACCGTGCCCACGAGCGCGCAAATCTTGCCGAACAACGCGCTCGCGCTAAGCTTGACGCGGCTCTGACGCTTGAGGCTTTCGCGAAACAGGCTGCCGGGTATCTCGACAGCTGCGAGGTGCGAATTGCTGACTGGATTGCGGAACTCGACGGAGATACGCAGGCGAAGCAACGTTCATGGCCGCCGCTGGTGTTCGACGTGTCGTTCATCAAAGATCGATCAACGGTACCGATCGAGATTGTATCGGCGTGCCATGATCTAAAATTGGCGCTTAGTGAAAGCGACGCATGGGTTCGTGAAGTCTCCAAAGAGGAGTGGCTCGATGTGGATGATGCGTACCGACTAGATGGTCAGCGTGCGTTACTGTATGGTTTAGTCGCCTGCGAACTGGCTCGCCAAATTAGGTCGGAGATTAATGTGCCGACTTCAGTCCTTTCGGACGATTGCTTCGGTCGCCTTCAGCGCGAGTTCGGCAAGTTCAAGCGTCGATATGAAAGCTCGCACGGGAGAATTGATCTGATTCCGGACCTTAAAGCGCGGTTGCAGCGTGAACTCCCAGAGGTTGCAGACGGCCTGCCCGAAGAATCTTATTGGACAAAGGATAAGCTGGTGGACAGGGAGCCTGTTTGCGCCACAAAAACGCAATGGGAGCGGTGACTATTGCACCCCGGGCGGTTTGAACTTGACCTCGAAGTTATCGAACTATGCGGAACCTTGGGTTCGGCGGAGATCAGGAGGCGACTCGCGGTACGGCCGAGTGCTCCCGTACTACTTTCTCGATCGACGGGCTGACGAATCTACCAGACAATAAGTTGTACGAGCTTCGCTCGATCAGTTTGATTGCTGCGGCTGTTTGAGAAGTAGCGTCCGCATCGGCGTCCTATGCACGACGTTCGGTCTTCCTGACAGTGTCAGTACTACGTCGCGAAGAAACTTGCTTCCGTCTTCGACAATGCTTCGTTCTGCGCCACTTTGTGTTCTCGGTGGATTAGCGATTCATCGTTCTGCATATTTGGGAGAACTGAATTTTATGGCGCTCGCAAATCGCGTGACCGACACGGTGAAGTCTGTGAGCCTATTCTGGTTCTACCGCCAGGTATTCACGATGGTAAGTCTCGATGGACAGGTTTGCCAATCATAAACACGAGAATTCAATGTGCGCGATCTGACACACATTTAGTACATGGATATCGTGTCGATTCAATGCGAGGTGGAGTTGGTCGACGTGTATTCGGATGTGCCCCACAGAAGTCAGAAGCGCACATTAATTATCGATCAGACGATAAAGCATCTGCTCGTTAGGCGGGGTCGTCCTTCTGGACATCGTGTTTACAGGAAAAGGGAAAGTACCGTGCACTTTCATGGCCAGTAGTACTCCATATGTCATGACGTTTAGTCGAAAACCATGGAATAGTTGAAATTTAAGCGCAACATAACGGTCAATTATTAAAACGCGCGCGCTGCAACGGCACGGGCACTTTCCCTCAGAGGAATGTATCGATGAAATCAGACATGCAAGGCCGATTGGACTGTATAGCAGTATTCGTCGAAGCCGTGGAAGCTGGGGGCTTTGCACGCGCTGGCGAAAGGCTCGCACTCACGCGGTCCGCCGTCGGCAAAGCAATTGCGCGATTGGAAATCCGTCTCGGCGTTCGCCTTTTCCATCGCACCACTCGCAATCAGAATTTGACTGAGGAAGGGCAAATCTATTACGAACGTTGCTTGCGGGCGCTTGAAGAATTACGCGCAGCCGAATCGCTGCTCGAATCCGGAAAGCTGGAAGTAGCCGGGCGGCTCAGAATCACCTTGCCGGTACTTTTTGGCCGCTGCTGTATTGCGCCGATTCTGCTGGACTTCGCGCGTCAGCACACGGGCCTAGAGCTCGAATTGAGTTTTAGCGACAGGCCGGTCGATCTAATCGCCGAAGGTTTCGATTTGGGCATTCGAAATGGGGCGCTGGGCGAAGCCACTGGCTTATGCGCACGCCCTCTGGCGACGCAACCTAAAGTGCTTTGTGCGGCTCCTGCGTATCTAAAAGGGCGCGGCGAACCGGACACGATCGAAGCTTTGGCCAATCACGATGTATTAATTCACTGGCGCACCGGCCACCCATATCCGTGGCTGTTGCCGGACGCGGATGGACGTCTGACGGAGGTCAGACTTGCCTCGCGACTACGATTTGACGATCTAGAAGTTACCGCCGACGCGGCCGTCGCCGGCATGGGCATTGCCTGGTTGCCGCGTTGGCTCGTGCGCAATCGCATCGAGGCAGGTCTATTGGCCGTATTGTGGGAAGAGAGGCCCTCTGCCTCCATGGACTGCCATGCGATCTGGCCGGCAACGGACCATATGGCTCTGCGTTTGCGACTAGCGATAGACACGCTGGTTGAAAATCTTCCCCGTGCTTCAGGTGTGAATCCTCCTATGGGGCGGCCGGGATGGCACACGCAAAGTGTGAAGGCGACTAATTCTGCTTCGCGGCGAAAAAAGCTCAGGATGTCATAGGTTGAAATCTCCGTACCGCAAGGCATTGACGCGACGCTATTACGAACGTCAGCGGGGATAGGGCGCAGATCTGGAAGTTGCACGCGAGATCAACGATCGCCTGTTCAAACGCGAGGGTCGTACATCGCGTGACTGCGATGGCCACCGCCAGTGGAATTGATGCGGGTCGACGTCGTCGAGATGGATGAGTGCCGCAGGTTGTCGCGCACAATGAGCAGCTCGGCGCTACCCGCGAGCGCGTGCGACGCGTGCGTGTGCCGCATCCAGTGCGGGCTTACGCGCCGCAGCTTCTCGGCGGCCGCTGGTCGCTCATCCTGGATTGTGTCGGCCACCAGTTCGAAGAACCGTCGTAGCACGCGCCACAGGCGTCTGGGTTCAATGCCCGCGCCGTCCTCGTCGAGACTTGCAACGAGCGGCGTCGCCGGGCTCCAGCGTGTCGGCGTGACCGGTAAGCCCGCGCTGCACGAGATACTGATCCAGCGCGGTCCGAGCGAGCGACGGCAAGGCGACCTTGCCGAACTTTCCCCCTTTGCCGATCACGTGCAGCCAGTGATCACCATGCTCGTCTCGCCGGATATCGCGCAGCATCGCGCCGACCAGCTCGCTCGCAGGCCGGTCGCGTAGCCGAAGTCCAGCAGGACGCGCAGGCGTTGCGCGGGCGGCACGCTCGAGCCGTACGACCATTCGAGGCCGTCGGCAATCGTCCGGATCAGCATCCATTCGGCCTCGGAGAATCCCCGCGACACGTCCAGTCAGGAGCGTTGGGCGTGGCTCTTGATTTTAACGCCGGCGAACGGGTTCGCGAGCACGTAGCGCTGCTCCACCAGCCAGCGAAACAGCGCCGACAAGACGTTCAGCGCATACGCTGCCGAGCTCGACGATCGCCCACAAGATCAGCCGTTCGGCTTCTTTACGATAAGCGCGTTGCGTGGCGGCCGACTCGTGCAGCGACAGCCAGGACTGGAAGAGGATCGCATAAAGGGTCTGCTACGTGACCGGTGGATCGACTATCCCCGAGCGACTGAAGCCTTGCAGCTATTGCAGCGGCTCTATGACTCGCCGAGATGTGAGCGCATGCCGTGTCTTCTGCTGCACAGCGACTCGAACATCGGGAAAACCAAGATAACGACCAAGTTCAGGCAAGCGCACCCCAGCGAGTTCGACGAGAGAACCGGGTAGGGCGGTGGCCGGTCGTGAGCGTACAGATGCCTCCCAATACGTCAGCACTCGCTACAGCGAACGGCTGGCCGAGGCCGGCGTCGAGCCGTCGGTCGGCAGCCGGGGCGACAGCTACGACAATGCACTGGCCGAAACGATCAACGGCCTGTACAAGACAGAACTGATTCATCGGCGCGCCCCTTGGAAAACGAGGGAATCCGTCGAACTGGCAACGCTGGAATGGGTCGCCTGGTATAACCATCATCGGCTGATGGAACCGCTCGGCTATATCCCGCCCGCTGAAGCTGAGGCAAACTACTACAGACAACTCAGAAATGCCGCTGACGTGTCCGCATTAACTTAAACCAACCAGCCTCCACGATTCCCGGTGCGGTTCAGGCTCACACCTAGCCCCGCTGAGTAAGCGCTCGAAAATGGGCGCCTTGGGGTTGCTTATAAAATCTGAAAGGGGCGACGTCCGGCTAGGCGCGCCCCCCTACGACTTGCCTTGGTTGTGACCGCAACCGGGGCCAAGCGATCAACCGTCGTTGACCCTCCGACAGATTTTGACTAGTGCAACGGAACGCGGGCTGATTTATACAACAAAGTCCGCCCTGCAAGTGACGAGCAACATGCGCACACTTTTCCACGGAGCGGTCAACTCCCTCTAGTAGTGCGCCCCGTCATCGTCACTGCCCCCAAAATCATCTTCCGAGTCGGTCTGCGCATACTTCAGAAGCTCGCCAGCCATCGTTGTAGAAACTTCGACACCAGCGTCCCCGAGCTCTTGCTGAAATATTCGTGCGTTAGGGCCTGCACTATCCCTCTTGGAGCCCAAGACATGGTTGCTTGGGATGCGACTGGGTGTCCGAGCTGTAAATTGCGACACCTGTCCATCGGCCATAGAATCGGAATCGAGCTCCAAGCCAAATCCGGAACGGATCCCGATTGTTCTTACAAGAGCTGGGCTATCAGGTGATGCAGTACGAGCATACTTCTTGGCGATCTCGCGATAAGATGTAAAGTAGTGGTATCCGGATGCCCGTTCCTTGAATGCCGGATCAACCTCATACCGATTTTCCATACCTTGAGTGGCACCTGGACGCTTATTGCGCGTGTCGAAACCGGAGGCCCGGATATTTACTTTGCTTGCTTGCGAAGTACCATGCCATAGTACCGTGTCGCGGTAGACCTGTTTGGCAAGAGATTGAAGCTCTGGCGACGTGTTGGAGCGTGCTCGCCGGCCTCGTGATGTCGAAGGCTGCTCCTGATTTGTTGCAGCGTGTTCGTAAGAATAGTGCGTTGGACTCGCACCACCTGTCTTTGAAACGCATCCGCCCATGGTTTGGACCTCCAAAAAAAGAACCTACAGGCTATGCAGCACACCCGAGCGCCGCCTCCTCATACACGAAGACAAGTAGCGCATCGCGAAACTTGTTGAAAATCTCAGCGAACTTGGTGGTAAGAATGTCTGTTACAGCCAACGCCAAGATCGACTAGCTCGCGGGTGACGGCTTGAGTATCCAAGGCAGCGACGCCTCGTAATCGTCAGCAGTTTGCGCTTTTGGCAGAAGCTTAAGCGCAGCAACCAGATACCGGTACGGATCGACCCTGTTGGCCTTGACTGTCTCCACCAGCGAGTTCAGGTTGGCCGAGGCATTGGCGCCGGCCTCGGTATCGCAGAACGGCCAGTTGCGGCGCCCGACGACGAACGGCCGTATGGCGTTCTCGCACGGGTTGTTCGAGATCGGCCAGGCGCCGTTCTCGACGTAACGGGGCAATTTGGGCCACTGGCCGTGCATGTAGTGCAAGGCTTTGCCGAACAGGCTTTGCGGCAGCACGGTGTGCAGGTGTTGCAGAAACAGCACCTCAAGCTCGTCCAGCACCGGTCGACTTCGCTCGGCACGGACCTGCTGCCGCTGCTGTGTTGTCATGTCGTTGGTCTGGGTCTCGACGGCGAACAGCCTGCCGATGCGCTCGATGAACCCGGCCGCGGGATGCTCGGCGCGCTTGTCCTTTGGCAGCGCTTCTTCAGCATCGATCAAGTAGCGTCGGGCATGCGCCCAGCACCCAAGGTGCACGAGTTCGTAACGGTTGGCAATGTCGTCATACGGCGCGTAGTCGTCCGTCATCAGGGCCGCGCCCGAACGATGTCCAACTACTCGCTCACCTCCACGCCGATCTCGATCAGAGCCTGTCCGTCGTGCGGGCAGACGCGCTCCGATTCGGGCAGCTCGTGTCGGACTTCGACGCGAGGCTGCGCCGGATCGAGCGGCTTGCTGCGCTGCTCAACACGCGGTCTTGTCGTACCTGATCGAGGGACGTTGATAGGAGTGGTGGATTCATTGGGCGACACTTCGCTACCTTTACCAGACAGTTAAACCGATGTCGTTCGAACTATCTGTCGTGGGGTTCGACGCGATCACAGTAGGGTGTATGACGATCCATTTCGTTATCGCGCATTTCGACCTCGGTCGGATCATGGAAGAAGCGGAGCGGTTTGGATTTGACATCGTTGACGTTTCCGCGTTGACACGTCTGATCAGGCAGGCATGATTTTTTTCGGATGACGATATGGAATTTCGTCGTTGTGCCCGGCTGACCGCTTCGTGTCGTGAAAACTGCGACTGTCCGGTATCGAGAAGGCTCGTGCTTCGAGGTGCCGCCATGACTTTATACATTCGGCCCTCGATCTTGATTAAGGCGATATTGCGACCATGCCTCCATTTAGCGTTTCGAGAAATAGAAATTCTACACTTGCGGCTTCGCCGGTTTCTTCCGGCCGTACCGTTGCAGCCCAAACGCCGGCATCCGCCGAGTCCGGCCCGTCCGGTGGCCGGCGCAGCGCGACTGGCATCTTGAGCGGGCTGCCCGGGTTTCGACGAGCGCGGCCGGCCGCAGCAGGCGAAACGGGCCGTCGCAGTGGTGCGCTATTGCACGTGCGCGCGAATAGCTCGACGTCCTCGCAGGCGGCTACGACTGGGACCGAGGCTCGGGAGGCTTGGAGTGTGCGGTCGGCAATCGATCACATGTCGAATCTGTCGGATCAGCGAGTCAAACGCTTCTTGAAAAAGTCGGCATCCGAACAATATCTGTATGCGAAAAGTCTGACGCCGGGGCAGCGCGGCGAGTTGGAGCGCGCACTCGCCGATATGGTGCGAACAGGATCGGCAGACGAGGCACACGCAGCAATGACGATGTGGCTGTCGGTTCAGCAAGCGCGCCTGAGGACCCATACGCTCCCGCAGAGACTGCAGTACGAAGCAGATCAGTACGGGACCGTGGCCGCGTTTATGGCCACGATCGTCGGTACCCCGTTTATCTTTCCGCAGTTGTATCTTCGACGTAACGTGTATTATGCGGACGCCGACCGGCCCGAATATGCCACCGCTTTCAACAACTTCATGACCATGATCGGAGACACCTCGGTGAGCGAAGGGTTGCGCAACGAGGCGGCGTCCCGCCTGGCCTATCACGCCGGCCGGGAGGGCACGATTGCTCCGGCGGAAAGATATTTGCTGCGCCGGGAAGGGGCGGCCGGACTTGCTGGCCGAGCGTATCGAGCGGTGGCAAACCCGCTGATGAGCACGGGTACGTATATCGGCTCCCTATCGGCCGACTTGGCGGAGCAGCGACAGCCGTTGGGCGAGGAGATTGAGCGTTTTCTGCAGTTTGCGGGCGTCGCGTCTATGCCGCACGCCAGTCGCTTCAATGATGAAGAGGGCGCCAACGCGTTTGCCCGTGTTTTGGCACGATGTTGTGAGGACGCGAAGCGAGCGGGTGTAGCTCGCCCGCTTGCTCATCCGACAATTCGGGATGGCGTTGACGTTATACGTGCGGTCGAGAAAGACGGCGAGCTTCGTCAATTCGTGTTCGCGATTGCCGTGAACGCCTTGGGATCCTGTTCGGATAATGTGGTCGCAGGATTCGCGGAAATGGTGAGTGCGGTACGCAATCACGAGATGGCCGAGAACATCAGGAATGGGAACGTGAAAGAACCGGAATTGAGGGAGTGGGTCGGAAAGCAATTCCGATTAGGAGCGCTCCGCTCCGAAGTCCACAAGTTCCTCTCACGCTCGCTTGCCGAATGCGATCGGTCGCTGATGGAAAATCATGCCGCTTTGGAGAAAATATCTCCTGAAATGGGCGATCTTGCACGTCGTATGGGTGACCCTGGTTTGCCTGATGAAGAGCGGGCTGCGATTTTCCAGCAAATCGAAGCTACACGGGCCACAGTCGACGCCGAGCTGGCGAATCTTGGGACGCAAGCGCAACATCGGAATCGGCTCGAGACCCTTCATCAATTGCTGCGGTCGCACCATGATCTGGATAGCCGTAGAAGAGCGCTGGTTGGCGAACCGCTTGAAACCATGCTTCACGCCGAAGTTGCGCTGCGCGCAACATTGCGCTTGCCGGACAGCGTGCCCGAGACGATGCTGTACCGCGGGTCGAGCTCTTTGTCACCGAACGACCTGCAGCGGATTTGCGACGCTGTCCGGCAGCAGGAAGCTGATCCCGCAATCATGGGCAAGTACCTGCTTAGCAACGATAATTGGAAAGCGGGGATTCGGCTGCTTCACGCAAAGGAGTTCGCCGCACTTCAAATGATGTTCGATAGCGACGAAACGTACAATCTCCCTATTCCCCCCGATGGCGATGAACACGTGGCAGAGCAGGCAGCGTATGCTGCTGCATTCAAGGACCTCGAGCAGCGTCAGCGAAAAGCGGAGACTGAGCTTTTTGAAAAGTACACGCTATAGTCGAGCGATTGCAACGCAGGCGACATCGGCTTGAGCGTACGAAAGGGTATCGGGTGACGACGGATTCGACGCATGGCGCCGAATCTGTTGGATCGGCGTTTCGACGGCTGGCGGCCCAATCAAGCCTGGGTAAGCGACATCACGTTCATCAGGACCGGCGAGGGCTGGTTGTATCTGGCGGCGATCCTGGATCTGGCGAGCCGGCGCATCGTCGGCTGGTCGCTGTCCGAACGGATCAACGCTGGTCTGGTCTGCCACGCGTTGCGCAGCGCGTGCTGGCAACGCAAACCGCCGCCGGGATTGCCGCTGAACTCCGATCGCGGCGCCCAATACGCCAGTCGCGCGTACCAGAAATTGACCGCCGCGTTCAAGATAAACGTTTCAATGAGCCGTCGTGCCAACGTCTGGGATAACGCACCGATGGAGAGTTTCTTCAAGACGCTGAAGGTCGAAAGAATATACCAGACTCACTACGAAACGCGTGCTCACGGCCGCCTGGATATCGTCGATTGGAGATCGAGGGCTATTACAATCGACAACGCCTGCATACCTCAATCGACTTCCTTACCCCTCGTCGACTACGAGGCCAGCTTGATCGCCGCATGAGTTGCTGTACGTGAAAACGAGGCAGGGGCAACGCCTGGGTGGGCGACACGGCGTACTGGAACGGCATGCGGGTCGATGTGTCTCTCCTGAACCATCCAGTACCCTTGGTGGTCACGCTAAGTCGCCTCACGAATCTGCCTCTGCTCTACCTCCGATAATATTTCGTTCAATCGGTCCAGGATTTGCAGTATATCGTCCCGGCGATCATCGCACAAAGCGTCATTAAGATCGAACAAACATTCATAAATCTTGTCTCGATAAAACTGATCTTCGATCTCCTCGAAGCATTGATAGCCGCGAAGATACACTGGTTTCACATTCTGCCAAAGTTCAAGCCTTTCATAGCAGTCGTGGGTTTCATCGCGGGAAGGAACGCCCTCAAAGAAGTCATCGCGCAAGGATTGCGCCGCCGAAGCGCGCGGCCTAATCATCCGCAGGATCGCTGAAAGCATCATCTCCCTCTGTCCCAGCGGAATGTCCCTCAATTTTTCCGCGAAATTGAAACTATCGACGGTCAATAGTGACGGTGGAACGCCGTTGAATCCTTCGATGCGCCATTCCGGATCTCTGATGAAATTCGCAAGCAGTTGCCCGGCGCTGTAGACGTCGTTAGTCTGGTCGGCGATCAACGGAAAATTGAAGTATCCCCACGTGCCAGGCGGCCTCGGTTGCCCCGGTTCACGTCCGTGGCCAAAGTCGATCAGCCTGAAGATTTTCTCTTCCCTGTCGTACATGACATTATTGGGGGAGATATCTGCGTGGACCACGCCCTCGTCGGCGCATCGCGCAACGGCGACAAGCACATCCGAGATAACCCGCTTTACCATCTGCAGGTAATCGTTCGTGTCAATAAAACCGTATTTTAACGCGTCTTTTGATATGCGCATAATATCGCCAGCGCTCTCCCCATTTATTTTTTCACACAGCATCCCAAATTCATTTTCTATTTGAGCCAGCTCATAAACTTGCATAACGCGCGACGTTTTCGTCAATGCCGCGCTGATCTGAAACTCTTGAATGATACTTTGCTTTCGCGCTTCGATTGCCGCGGGGTCGGGCGCGTGCGGGTCCGTGCGAAGCAATGCCTTGAAGGCAAACTCCGTGCCGTAGTCTTTGCCGTTCTTTATTAAATTTTCCGCCAGCGTCACCGCATAGACAGTTCCGAACGCGCCCGCGGCCAGCTCTTTTTTTAGAGGTAACCCTTGGTCGCCTGGCGCCAACGAGCACGCCAGTTTCACGGACCGGAACCCGGCCTGGGCTTCCGCAGCACCCGGTTTTAGGGCCGCGAGCCCAGCAGCTATGGCATCGGGGATGCGCGTCTTGCCCATATGTGCCACCAAGTTGAGACTCAAAGTGTCGGGCGAGAGGTCGGTGCTGCGTTGTCGTCTGTGCTTCCGCTCGTTTTTGAGCATTTCGACGGGGCTCGCGGGTTCGGAGGGATCTTCCAGCGCAAGCGGCTTCAAGCGGCCCGATGGGCATTGGATGAAGGATGCCCATCTCCTATACAAGAGACGCGGCGCCTCGGCCGATGGCGAATTCGCCGTCGCGTGCTCGCGATTTCCGTCTGCACCATGCAGGGCCTTCGATCCCGAGTGCGGCGATGTAATATCCTTTGTCGATCGTTTTGTAAGGGACCCCAACTCCGGGCTGCTCGGAAGCAATCGCCGCTCCGCGATGTTGGCAACGGGGGCGTGCTCGTCGCTCGAATGCGCGTTCGCCGGTGTAGCCGGCTCTGGCCGATCAATCTTCATGGAAAATCGGTTCCTTTGAAATCTCATTCGCGGTCGGCGCTGGTTTCCGGGCAAGCGTGGCATGTGACGGTTGCATGCCGATAAAACGACCCGGTCCGGATATGCCAACAAGTTAACGACCAACAATAAAAAAGCACCAGTAGCATCTCAACTAAGTGCTGTCACGTGCTGTCCTATCGACGAACGGCAACGCACAATGTCTGCCGACCCCGCGACCCGACATTGCTTTTTCCTTGAAAGTTGAATAAATAACCACCTCTCATTTTGGAGTAGATAGTCATCGCTGTGTCTGCTGATGGCGAATCTCAGTGCATGCTAGCGAAGTTCGTCGATTGCTCCGAGCCGTGAGGCTAGCCCAATTTCCGTCCCAGTCTTAGCTGACCTGCCCCCTTCAATAGGGCCGATGGGCTTCTAGCAAAGTCCCTTTAAACCAGCTCCTGGAAAGCGGCGGGAGCATCCGCTGTTGCTCGGTGTTTCGCAGCAAACTCTGCTGGCGACAGGTAGT